>NZ_LWQU01000175.1 GCF_001650635.1 Magnetospirillum moscoviense
GACCACGCTGGGCCTCGACATCCGCGTTGTCGTCACCAGCCTGGCCACCGGCTCGGCCGAATTCATCTACGACACCTTCTATTGCGCGCGCTGATGCTCACCCTCCGTGACGCCATCCCCAAGACTCATGCCCTGGCCAACGCGGAGTTCACCACCATCCGGCTCCGGCTGCTGAAATTGGGCGCCCGCGTCATCGAGACCGCCTCGCGCATCCGTCTCGCCTTCGCCGCAGCCAGCCCCGATCCGCCACCTCGCCTCGGCGCTGATGCCCGCCGGACCGTGACCGACGGGGCCGTCATTGCCCCGATCAATCCCGCCCGACAACTCCAGACCCCGTCCGCCTGCCCATCACATCACCCAGACGACCGAAAGGCCGTCGTGGTCAGACGTGCCAAACGTCAGGCGACTACGGGGGCATACAATTCTGAGCGCCCTGGTGAATAGGACGGGTTAGATACATCGAAGGTGAATATGACTGGCATGTAAAAAAGATAAAATGAAATGTAAATGGTATTGGTATGATCTTAATGTACATACCTTGTATATATTCGATATTGTAGACTATTTTCTTTACTCCCCCCCCCCCTAAGCGTGTAATAAATTGTGACGTTCAGGGTTGATGCGCGATTGATCGGGGGGCGAGATGCTGTTGTCGAATGTTGGAGGAGGGAAGGCGGTTGCAATGGCGCCAATGGTTGGCAAGACCGTCGCGATCGGTGTTACCGCGACTGTCGGTTGGGGTGTCTTGTCGGTCCTGGCTGTCGCCGCATTGGGCAGTGTCTATTTCTGCCGCAGGTTTGCTGGGACGCTTGACCAGCCTGTCAGCGATCTTGAGGGTTAGGGCAAAACGTTTCCCTCCGCCGCGCAATGCGTGACGACGATTTGGCCTCGCTTGCCGACAAGATTGCCCAAGCCTGGGGTTACGGTAATGCTGGGGACGCACAACAAGAGCGGGCGCTTGCGCAGTTGATTCTTGCGGAATTGCGCGAGATCAATGCTCATGGCGGGGGCCGGGCAAAGGGCATTGCAGGGGCTGTCCGTTCCGAAACTTCGGTTAAGCTCATATACTGCCCAGAATGCAATTGTATCCTGCGGGGTTATGCTGCGCTTGCTCGCCATCGCCCGTTTTGCGTCATGGGGCACGCAGGTAAGATCTGCCGAAATGGAAAGCACAAACACCGGTGAGTAGGGGTACCCGCCGGTGTCTGAATGCCGTGAACCAGCTCGATATTTCAGGCCAGTTCTTCCCTCAGAATGTCTTCGTCGGACGCTGTCGCCTCAGCGGACTTGCCGTGACGCAATTCCTTCTCGATGAAATCGACACCCAGGTCCCAGGCGTATTTGGCGGCGACGCCGGCGATCAGGGCGGTTCCCAACGAGACCGCCAACCCACCGCCGACGGCGGTGGCGGCGACAGCGGAGAAAGCGGTGGCAAGCCCAGCGCCGGCTGCTTCCTTGCCGGTGTCGATGGCCGCTTCTGTGCCGGTTATCTGCTTGTCCTTCAAAAGGCGGGCATTCTTGGCAAGGGCGGCGGCGCCACCGACAATGCCGCCGAGAATGCCGATTCCAGGGACGGATTTCGCCAAATACGGCGCAAGTTGAAAGCTCATCGCTGTGGTCCTTAATTCAAGGGTCAGGCTTATTCCTCGCCGACAGCCGCCAGAAGAGCGTCATCGGAAACATCGGGAGCGCCATGGCGGCGGCGCGCCCAGGTATAAAGCGCTGCAGCACCCGCTAGGCCGATGGCCCCCAGGGCGAACGGCCCCCAGGCGCCGAGGCCCAGGCCAAGCCCGAGGCCAACACCTTTGGCGGTCAGCATGGCGCTGCCAGCGGTGGCGGCAGTGACGGGGGTGATCGTACTGGCGCCCGTTGCCATCAGGGCGGTGGCGGATCCGGCCCCGATAGCCGCCGCTCCGCCCGTGCCGGTGACGGCGGCGGGTACGAACTTGGCGGCGACGGCGCCGCTGCCCACCGCCTTGCCGACCCCGGTCGCCATGGGCTTCAGGACCAGGAATTTACCGGTGGTGCCGCCAATGACGGGGCTGGGGGCGACGGTGAAGGTCTTGCCGACCAAGCCGCCGGTCTGGGTCATGGCGTTCTGAATGTTGATGGCCACCATATCACCACCGCCAACCGGATTCAGATAGAGCATGCCCGCCGCTTTGGTTCCGGCGGCTACGGGGGGCTGGGCGACGATGAAGCTCTTACCCGCCAGGGCGGGAAGCTTGATGGCCGCGCCGGTGCCCTCGACCTTCATCATGACCAGCTGACCGGTTCCGGCCACGGCAGCGCCGGTCTTGGCTCCCGCCGCCGGGGTCAAGGCAATCCAGTTTCCGATGCCGCCGATGGTGGTCGGGGTCTTTCCGACCAGAACGGTCTTTCCCACCAGGGCCTGCAACTCCGTCACCTGCCGTGCCGCGTCCAGTTTGACGATGATAGGGGCCTGCCCCGCGACGGTTGGGGTGATGGTGGTCAGATTGGTCGTGGCCGAGACTGACGAGACCGTCGCCGTCTGACCGGCAAGTGCCCCGACCTGGGACGCCTGCATGGCGCTTTCGACCTTGGCGAGAAGAAGGTCCTGCATGGTATTGGCCTTTCCTGAGACGAAACTGCGCCTACATGGTAGGAGCCGCTTGGGACTCCAAAGCAAAGGACATCGGCCGCGTGCTTGCGCTGCTGTCCGGGTCCGTTAGATCACTCGCCGTCAGATCAGGGCGACGACATGGCTGATCAGGGGCAGACGCCAGGTGCGGCGCAGCGCCACCGAGGCCAAGCCGACCACGGACAGCACCAGGACGCCCATGGACGAGAAGCCGAAGAGCCACTTGCCGATGCCCGGCAGATGCAGCGCGAACATGGCCAGGACGCTCCACATCCACAGCACCAGCCCCTGCTTGGCATGAAAGTACACATATTCGTCATCGCGGCTCATAAGCAGCGGAACGAAGCAGAGGATGCCCAGATAGCTAGCGCCCGCCATCAGATATGAACGGCAGTTGCCGCCAGCGGTTTCAGTTTCGATCAAAATAGTCTCGGCCATTGCTTTGTCCTCTCTTAAGCAGGCTCGGCGGAGGCCTCAGCCAGCGCTTTGCGATTCATCAGATAATCATATAGGGAGGCGGCGCAAGCCAATCCGGCAACGCCGAAAAGAACGGGACCCCAGGCCCCGAGGCCAAGCCCCAGCCCCAGGCACACCCCCTTGCCGGCCAGCAAGGTGTTGCCGACAGCAGCGGCAGAAACCGGATGGGCGGCAATTCCGCCGCCGACGCCAAGTGCGGTTCCGCCAACTCCCGCGATGCCCTTGATCATCTGATCTCCGACCAGAGTATGCATGATTCCCCCTCAGCCCCTTGAAACTGACGCGGCAAATGTAATGGAAAGCAGATGGTAAGCAAAGTGAAAACTTATTGAGAATAAATCTCAATTTCTGTCGGGGTGGTTTCAGGCGACGGGGGTGTGCAAAAATAGAGTTATTCCTTATGCTGTCGTGGGTGTTTAGGTGGGGCTGACTGGGCTTCATCAGTCGATTCCCTTCCTGGTCATCGCGGCGTGCCATGCCTGCCAAAAGGGGTGCTTTGCTCACTGTGGCAGATTTCTGTGGGGGGGGTTAAGGTGGTGGTGGTCATTGGCGTTAAGGGATCATCCCGTGCTTACTCTTTGGGATTTGTCGGCAATTATCGGGCTTGTGGTTTTGGTGGGAGCTGCGGTGCTTCGCTATGTCCACAAGAACCGCGACAGCGGGGCCGGGTGCAGCGGGGGCTGCTGCCAAAACCCGCGCAAAGGCAAATGCGAATAACTTGCAGCAGGTGGGTGTGATGCAAATAATAGTCGCTCGCAACTGCGGCGTGGTCGTGTCTTTAGCTCCGTAACGTGTTGTCTTATTAGGCAACCTCATGGTATTGGATTGTCATGTCTGGTGAGGCTGATATTTTTCAGTCCCGTGCTACTTGATTGCTAAGGAGAACTCTTGTGCCTGCTCAGATCGCCAACGGAATGGTTTGCCCCCCTGGGGTTCCGGTCGGAACCAAGGCCGCCGCCCTGGGTGAAATGGAACGCGAAGGCGCGACTGCCAAGGTTGGCGCGGGCAAGGTTGGCGCTGCCAAGGCCGGAGCCGCGCCCGCCGCTGCGCAGACTCAGGCTGTCGCGGCGCAGGGGGCTGGAACCAAGGTTGTCGCGGCGCAGGGCGCTGGGGCCAAGGCCGCTGCGGTTGGTGTTGGGAAGGTCGGTGTCGGCGCCAAGACTGTCGGCGGCACCATCTGGTCCGGTAAGGGGCTTGCTCTGGGCCTCGGTATGGGCCTTGGGGCTTGGGGGCCGCTCATCCTCGGTGTCGTCGGGGCCGGGGCGGTCTACGCCTATATGAAGAGCCGTGATATCGAAGCGGCACAGAGCGATGAAGAAGTCGAACTGCGCGACGCGCTGTCCTGAAGGGGGTGGATCATGGTTGAAGCAATCCTTCGGAGCACTCTTGGCGCGCGCACGACCATCATGGCGGCGCTGTCTTATCTCAGCGTCCTGTGCTTTGTTCCGCTGCTGGTGGATCGGGACGACGAGTTTGTCTACTTCCATGCCAAGCAGGGTTTGGTGATCTGGATATGGGGCGTGCTGGCGCTGTTCGCGCTGCATGTTCCCGTTCTGGGGAAGTGGATTTTCGGGTTTTCATCCATGGGGGTCCTGGTATTCTCCCTTCTGGGCTTGGTCTCCGTGGTGTTCCAGCGGGCATGGAAACTGCCCGTGGTCAGCTGGGTGGCCGACCGGATATGAGGTTCGGCCTCGGGTGATTTGCGTCTGATGCCCGGCACCGCCGGGCATCAGCTGTTTCAAGGCCGTTCCCTCGATAATTATAATGCCTTGCCAAAGGGATCGGTGATCGCGAAAATCGCCGTTGCGGGGCGGTTGTGCCCGGTTGCATGCCGCGCAGCTAGCGGAAGCGGAGCCAATGGACATCAACGAAAAGGCACAGGCACCGAGTGGTCGCCGTCCGGATCGACGCCGGGATGGTGGTGGCCAGGTCCTGGTTCTGTATCTGGCCATCGCCGTGGCCGTAGCCGTGCTGGCATGGCCTTGGCTGGCAACGCGCCTTGGGGATATTCCTGGCTCATTGCTGTCCCGGATAGGTGACGGCGGATCTGTTGGCGCTCCGCGTCCCGCGACCCTGGATGAACGGATGGATATGGTGGAAGCCGCCCTGGCTCCCCTGGCTATGCGGATCGCGGATGCCGACCGGCGCCTAGCCATGCTAGAGGCTAATGCCCGCACGGCGGGGGACGCCCCTCGTAACGAGGCGGCTGGTGTTTCCCCCGATCCGGCGCAGATGTCTCGGATGGCGGCGGAGATAGCAGCGCTTAAAGGGGATTTGGAGATTGTTCGCAAGTTGGCGCCGGATGAAGGGGGCGCAACCAAGCTCTCCGGTGCGGTGGAGAAGGCGGAGGCGGCTTTCCGACGTATCGCCGAGCGGCGGGATCGCGCGCCCTTGTTCCTGGCCGCGCTCGGGCAATTGCGGGAAGCGGTTGACCGGGGCAGTCCTTACCCTGCGCAGATGAAAGCGGCCATGATACTGGCGGAGAAGGGCGCCGCCGATAAGCTGGCACCGCTGGTGATGGGCTCGGCGACGGGAATCGTCACCCGTGTGGGTTTGGCCGAAAGTTTTCAGGTGACGACCGCCGCGGCACGCAAGCTTGATGTCCCCGCGGATTCCGGTTGGGTGCTAGCAAATATCCGGCGGTGGCTGGGAGGTGCGGTATTGATCCGACGCACCGAGGGGGGCGAGGAGGGGCTGGATGGTATCTTGAACAGCGCGTCCCGGTTGCTGGCCGGGGGCGATTTGGCAGGGGCTGCCGCCTTGCTCCGCCACGTGGAGGGGCCGTCCCTCGCGGCCATCCAACCCTGGCTGGAGGCGGCGGAGTTGCGTCTGTCCGCGGATGCTGCGTTGTCTGAATTGTCGGCGATGGCCATGACCGCCGCCGCGTCTCGAGACGAGTGATCCATGCTATTACGTCTGATCGTCCTGTCAATTTTCATGTCCCCGGTTGTTTTGGCCACCCTGTGGTTCTCAGACAATGCTGGATCGGTGCAGGTGGAATGGCTTGGCTGGCACGTGGAAAGCAACATGCCGGTTCTTCTGGCCGTGATCCTGGTGGTGTTTCTGATTTTTTCCGCCCTGTCGCGTCTCTCGGCATTGGTGGCCGACGTCCCCTCCAAGCTGGGGAAATCCCGGCAGGCACGGGGGCTGGAAAGAGGCATGAGTGCCTTGCTGGCGGCCCTGGACGCGGCAGAGAGTGGGGATGTCGGCGAAGGCCGCCGTTTCGCGGCCGAGGCGGCGCGGCTGTTGAATAATCCCGGACTCGCCGCCCGCCTGGACCGGCTTTTGCCGCGCCCACCCGCAAAGCCGGTGGCGCCGGCCCGGTTGGAGGCCGCGAAGGGGCGTCTGTTCGCGCGAAAGCCGGCCTCGCCACCACCGCCGACTCCGGTGGTGGATAAGATACAGCCCATCGTCAAGGCTCCTCAGCCTGTCGTCGTTGAGAAGCCCGCCGCCGCTCCCGTCGCTCCCGCCGAGCCGAGCCGAGAGGATTTAGAGGCCTTTTCCGCCAAGATCCGGGCTGGGGAATGGCAGGCAGCCCAGGCCTGGATTGGTGAGGCAGTTCTGGCCGGTCGGCTGACGCCCTTGGTGGCGGTGCGGTGGCGATCGGTGGCGCTTGAGGGGCAAGCTTTGGATGCATCCCCCGGCGATCCCGCTCGTTCCTTGCATCTGGCGCGCGAGGCCATGGCGGCGGACCAGACTTTTCTGCCTTCTGCGTTGCACGTGATCCGGGCCGAGGTTTCCGAGGGACGCAAGGCGGAGGCCGAGACCCTGCTGGCGTCCGTTTGGCGGCATGTTCCTGCTCGAGTGCTGCTTGATGCTTGTGCTCCATTGTGGCGCGGCGAGGATCGGGATGCTTGCCTGAAGAGGCTGGAGGCCCTGGCGGAAATCGCCCCCCATCATCCCGATGGGCACTTGGCCGCAGGAGAGGCTGCCTTTGCCGTTCAGAAATGGGGGGTGGCGCGCCGCCACATCATGGCGGCGTTGAAGATCGCTCCCGATGCGCTGGGATGTCGGTTGATGGCCGAAATCGAGGAAAGGGAGCCTGGAGGGTCTGCGCGGTCGGCCGAGATCTGGCGGCGGCGGGAGCATGAGGCTCCGCTCTCTCCTGCTTGGGTCTGTGGTGCTTGTGGTCGCGTGGTGGAGGCGTGGGCGGCGTGTTGCCCGTCCTGCGCCGGTGTCGCCACCATTGAGTGGACGCGGCCGGCTAAGGCCGATGAGGCGTTGCTGCCACCCGCCGCAACTGCGTAGAGCACGGAGGACGCCGCGGCTGTTCCGCAGCACATGAGGGCAGCGCGTTGTTTGTTAGCTAAACAACGCTAAGGTCGAACCAATCAAGAACGTGGCTGTCAGGCGACCAGACGATGATGATCCAGGTTGAGCGGGCGCCTGGCGATGGGCACGGCGGCGGCGCGATTCCACAGGAAGTCCCCCGATAGACCGATGTGCTCCCAGCTCACCGGCGAGGTGTTGGCCAACAATTCGTCTGTGAAGCGTTCGCCGGTCGCGCGGAGGTGCGCGACCGCGTCGGCCAGGTAGGTCGAGTTCCAGTAGACGATTCCCGCGATGAGCAGGTTCAGCCCCGAGGCCCGGTATTGCTGGGCATCAACACCGCGATCGGCGATCCGGCCCTGCTTGAAGGTGCATATCGCCTGGGTGAGGGTGTGATACGGAATCCGGTTAATCAGTTCGGCCTGAAGGGCTGCGGCCACCGATGGAAGTCTGTGTGGGCGCGAATGGTTTCCCTGCCCAAGGCCGAGCACCTTTCTGCGATCACCGTGTTTCCGCAGCGTTATCATCCGGCGGGCAAGGTGATCCACGTCATCCTCGACAAACACGCCACCCACAAGGCGCCGAAGGTTCGGGAATGGCTGACGCGGCACCCCCGCTTCGTCTTCCGGGGTGGCCAATTCGGGAAGATCGTCGATGCTTCGGAAAGGAAGGCGATCAGGCTTGGACTTCGTCATCGCGCCCCCGAAATCGAACCGTGCGAAACAGACCCCATGCAGCCCCCCCTGTCGCGGGCACCTCGGAGCAACTTGGTATCGCCCCCAGCGCCCGGCAGGTCTTCCTCGATCGAGGGCCGGGATGCGACTTTTGCTCTGGTGATACCCCGGTGATACCCGGCCTCGTCCGGCTGCCCCCAGCCCAGAAATGGAAAACCCCCGAAAGGCGTTACCTTTCAGGGGTTTATAATGGTGCCCAGGGCCGGAATCGAACCAGCGACACTGCGATTTTCAGCAGACGGTGCGAATACTTTGACTGTTGAAATACTTCATCTTGCCCCATACCACCTAGAGCAGTATTCACCTAATGTTTCCATGAAATCCGCCAGTTGCACGAAACCAAGACTGCGATTATCATTTTGGGGCAAGTTTGGGGCAAGCGAATCAATCCTTGCCCATACCCTGGTTACGACTCATGCCGACCTACGTCAACGAGTGGCACGACGATACGCGCCAACTGACCCTTTTCCAACGGCCTTCCGTCCACGAGCGCGGGAGGTTCTATTACCGGCTTCAAATCGCGGGGCAGGCCCGTAAAGAGGGCTTGGTTGCTGCCGAATTCCAGTACAGCCCGCTCCACCTTGCGAGCGCCGGACGACAATTCGATTTTGAGTCGGTGCGCCGCAATGGGCCACCAGAAGAGATTGTCGAATTCGGCAAGCGTATCCTCTACAAGTACCGCGAGCAGGTCGGGAAGGGTAAGCGCCTCAATCCTCGCCGCACCCCAACTGTCTCCGAAGCAGCGAAGGCCTACCTTGACGATCTCCTGGCACTACATGACCTCGGGCGGGTCAGTTGGACCAAGTACGAGCATCACCGGTGCTTCCTTGCTCGGTATGTTGCGTCATACGAGCCGTTTACCAAGCGACCGATTGACGAGATCGACTTTGTAGACCTGACCGAATGGCAACGATGGCGCGACACCTATTGGCTTACCGGCCCTGGCGCCAGCATCGACGCCATTGAGTCGGTTCGGGGCGGCAAGCCGTTCGTGCGAAAAATCTCACCGAAGGAAAAGACCATCCCTACGGCCACGAGCAAGTCCAAGGAATGGGGTTACCTCAAGGCCGTGTTCAAATTCGCCCGCAGTGAAAGACACCTTTCCACGATCCCGGATCACGTCCCAACCACGCCCGAAACCCCGTCGTCACCGTCAAGGGTAACGCCGTATTTCACGGCGCAGGACTGGAAGCACCTGACAGAATCGACCACCATTTGGCTGAACCCGGCGAAGCTACCGGGCGACAACAGACGCATTCGGCAGCTTTGCTGGTGGTTTTGCCTGGTTCTGCGGGCATACGGCCTGCGGGTCGCTGAGGGTTACCAATTGAAGTTCCGCTCCCTGCTCCACGATGTCATTCCAGGCACCGAAGACATGTACGTGAAGTTACAGGTGAACGCGGTTAAATCGAAGGTTCACCCCCGGTCGGTGGAACCGATTGACTCCATGCGGGCGGAGATCACCAACCTCCTCATGAAACGACTTCCCGCGTTCTATCAGGAACAGTATGGCCGATGGCCGGCCTCCACTGATCCCCTCTGGATGCATTCGGATGGCTCCGCCATCCGCACGTTCGAGGGCAGCTTCGACTCTTTGCTCAAGCACGCGAAGATGACCCACGACGTATATGGGCACGACTACGACCTGACCAGCATCAGGCACACCACGATCACAGATGAGATCGAAACGACGGACCTCAGTGTTGGCGTGATCGCCACCTGGGCCGGCACCAGCATCAACATGCTGGATAAAACTTACAACCACGCCACGACCACCCGCGCACGACGACAAGAACGGGAAAGACGCGAGCGCCTACGCGCCATGGCGGCACAGACTCGCTCCACATGAATAAAGCATAACGTCATGCCACCCATTTCATTGCAGGAACCAAGAAGGGGTTTACTGCCCTGAATTGTAAATGGTTAACGGACGTTATTACCCATTGAACGAATCATAGTGCAGCAGGATGATGATTGATGCCTGGTGATTGGCACCCAATCTCAGGCCCGTGAACCCCGCATCGGGTTAGCACGTCATTGGATCAACGACATCGAAGGAAACCCCTTCGGTATCGAACGGTGTCGGCTGCCTTGAAGACGGAAACCAGACAAAGGAACCCATGAATATGCGCACCAGAACAAATATGCCCGAGAAACCTGTTAGGGCCATCATCATCGACCCACGCTCAGAGCGGATTTCCGAACAGGTTGTTTTGCCGACCGATGCCGGGCTGTCCAAGGTCATTGGCTGCCAGTTGGTACAACTGCGTGTGCCTGTGAACGACCACGTGGCTTACACGAATGCCGACGTTCTCCCCCCACTGGAAGAGCGACACTTTGTCTACAATGACATCCTTTTCAGCGGGAGAATGGTAATCGTCAGTTGTGACCTTTACACGCACCTAGACTGCACGCTCAGCGTCGAAGAGGTCGGCAGCAAAGTGCAGTGGGCCTATCCCGTCCTCGCGCGTGACGGCATCCGCTTCGCGGTGGAGGCGTGACCATGGACCATGAAAAGGCTTTCGGTCTCACGCCCGATGACTTCCAACTCCTGGCCGATGCCATCGACGGCGAGGAAAACCCCAATTGCTGGAGCCAGGAGGAAACGATGTGGTCGATCCACTGGCTCATCGGTAACGGGTACTGGCGAACCAAACGACTCGGCCTCGGCGCGATGATGGAAATCTCGCTTTCCACGCTGAACGCCATTGCCGACCTTGAAGATGACAATATGCGCAAGCTTGCCGTTCTCGGGGTTCGCGCTCGTAAGATTCGCGAAATCACCGGCCGTGAACCGCGCGATATCTGGCCCGATCTCGCGAACAAGCCTCTCCAAGAGGTGCTAGAGGCGCTCCAATAGACCAAGCCCTATTGGAGCAGCAGCAGGGCCGGTTAACACACGTCTCAATAGACCAAAAATTGACTTTTGGGACATTTCCCATTAGGATGTTTAGCGTCTATTGAGATGGAGTTGCCATGCTGATCGGTTACGCGCGTTCGAGCAGCATCGAACAGGTAGCAGGCATTGAAGCACAAATCCGCGATCTCCAAGCGGCCGGTTGCGAGAAGGTCTTTGCCGAACAGGTATCGTCCGTAGACATGGCTGCTCGGCAGCAACTTTCTATGCTGCTGGACTACGCTCGTGACGGAGATACGGTCGTGATAACCGACCTTTCCAGACTCGCGCGCTCCGTTTCGCACCTTCTATCGACCCTAGACAGGCTCGCGGCGAAGGGCACGCAGCTACGTATCCTCAACATGGGCATCGATACGGGTACCCCGACCGGCAAGCTCATGTTGACGATTCTCGGCGGCATCAGCGAATGGGAAAGGGAGGTCATGTTGGAGCGCCAGCGTGAGGGGGTTGCGAAGGCCAAGCTGGAAGGGAAGTACAAGGGCAGGAAGCCGACCGCCAGGGCGAAAGCCGAAGATGTGAATCGACTCAGGGCCGAGGGGATTGGCCCCACTGAGATCGCAGCCCGATTGGGCATCGGCCGGGCCAGCGTTTACCGGATACTCTCGCCCAAATAGTATCTACACAAGCATAGCGCCTACACAACCAGAACGAACAAACCACCAGTCAATAAATCAAGTTGCCGCCAAGGCATTTTTATAAATTGAACCAAGAAATCACCGGGTGAGATTGTCATGCAAACACCAACCATGCATGACAAGGACACCACATGCTCTTTCTTCGATACATTGGCGGAAAATACCGAGGTCGGAAAGCCATACTGAACTTGATACCCAAGGATATCCAGTCGATCTGCTCGCCATTCCTGGGCGGGGGTGCCATCGAACTGTCCCTAGCGAAAAAAGGGGTGCAGGTATTCGGCTCCGACAAGTTCGCGCCTTTGGTAAATTGCTGGCAGCAAATCAAACATGATCCTCATGCGGTCGCGGACGCAGCAACGCAGTTCTTCCCTATGACCAAAGACCGCTTCTACCAGTTGCGAGAGTCCTATTGGTCCATAGCGGACCCTGTTCTCCAGGCCGGGGCTTTTTTCGCCATCAATCGTGCCAGCTTCGGCGGATTAACGTTCTGTGGAGGGTATTCGGGGTCGGACAATCGCTTCACGGCATCAGCTATTACCAAATTGCGGTTAGTGACGATCTCCAACGTCACCATTAACCAGGCAGACTTCGAGGACAGCCTCGGCCAACATCCTGATGCCTTCGTTTACGCCGACCCGCCGTACCTTTTCCCGCCGGAGAAGGCCACGTTGTATGGTGTGCGCGGCGACCTGCACCGACAATTTGACCATCACCGATTGGCGGCGGTGCTACGGGGCCGAACTGGACGCTGGCTACTGTCCTACAACAACGACGAAGAGGTCCGCCGCCTTTACCAAGGTTTCCCGATGATCGCGACTTCCTGGGCTTACGGCACTGGCGAGAACAAAACGGGATCAGAATTGCTGATCCTGAGCCACGACCTGGCTGAGAGCTTGGGCCTGACGCTGATTGATCGTACCAGAACGTTGCTCGCCCAAATCATGAAGGAGGTCGCCTAACAGTATTATCGGCGGGGCCGCCGGCCCCGCCGATATTCGGACGATCAACCGACCTTTACGCGGGAAGCTCGCTGGCGCGCACTGTTGATCAGTGACACCAATTTCGGATCATCCTCGCGTACAGCTTTGGCGACCTTTTCGAGGGCGGATACAACACCGTCCATCCCGGGGCCACAGCAGATGGTCGGGCGATTGGGCTGAAGTTCGACAATGATTCGGCCGTACCGAAGTTGCAGATAGAACTGGCCATCATGCTCGAACCACCACGGGCGGGGAGGCTTCGAAACGAGCTTCCGCGAATAAGTGCCGCCCTCCCCCTTCACAGCACGAACCCGTTGGCACACGAAGCCAGAATCTTTCGCGAGACCAATTTGATTCGCAAGAGCATCTGCAAAGATGGTTTTGGGTTGACGACGATGCGATCTTGCTCCGGCAGCACCTCGTCGTCGCATGCCATGACAGCGACAGCGCGGAATTCCAGACCCTTCGCCAAGTGCATGGTGCTGATGGCGACGTGGCCGGTCGGCACCTCCACTGTATCGTCAAGCTCGACGGCGGGAATGCCCGATGCTTTGAGTGCTGCCCTGGCACGCCGAAGCTCGCGATCAGATCGCACGAAAACACCAATCTCGTCAGGCACCACACCGTCTTCGATCAAGTCCATCAGCCAGGATGAAACCTCGCGGATTTCGGCATCTTCATCGTCGCAAACAGCCACTCTGGGAACCGGCCCATCAAACACCGAAACCGTTCCCTTCCGCGACTCGGCGTTGCCATCCACGTCGGTAACGGCGTCCGGAAGCAGGCGGTCTGCCTGGAACCGAATCTGATGGCTGGTGCGATAGCAAACCCGCAAAGTGTGTGAGCGGCCGCGCACGTCCACGCCCAGGGATTTCCATGAAAACGGCTGCTGAAAGATTCGCTGTCCCAAATCTCCTGCCAGGAACAGTCCGTCAGTACGCCCGCCTGCCAAGGCAGCCAGGAAGCGCATTTCAGCCACCGAGACATCCTGGGCTTCATCCACCACAGCAAAGTCAAATGGCTTTGGCACCGAAGCCAGCCGTTCGGTGACCCGCCGGAACACCTCGGCCCAGGTCACCATCTTTCGTTCTGACAAGCCCGCACGCACCTGGGCAAAAATCGACCATAGGACTTCACGTTGCTTGCCCCCAATGCGGGTCTTCCGGCCCAGGCGCGCGACATCGCGATAATCTTCCCAGGTCTGAAGTTGCCAAGCGTCCACCACATCTGACCATTCCCCAAGGAGGAACCTGGGGGAGAACTGACCGGCCGCCAACAATTTCGCTGCCTGCGTCAGCAGGGATTGGATAGTGCTGGACGAAGCAATGTTCGGCTGCCCGAACCACTTGCTGAAGAGGTCATAACCGAGGTTGGTGACCGCACGAACCTCGATCCGGGCAGCCGTCTGTTCATCCGTTAATCGCGCGATTTTGACCTTCAAGGCATTCGCCAGCGACTTCGAGAAGGTCGTCAGAAGCACGCGCGCATGCGATTCGTTCCGGTCAAGAGCGAGGACACCCAGGCCGTTCTCATGCTCCATCGCGCCCGCCGCCTTCTGGTCG
>NZ_LWQU01000176.1 GCF_001650635.1 Magnetospirillum moscoviense
GGGAAACCAACCCTGTCAGACGGGAGCCTTCGACGTCACATCAGGCTCCAATACCGCGCCAGCGGTTTCGTTCAATCACAACTGATTCATCGGACTCAAGAACCTTCCGGACGGGCTCTAAGACGGGCTAGAAGGGCAGGATTACGTCCAGGATCTGCTGGCCGTAGCGGGGTTGGGTCAGGTCGGAATTGATGCCGCGGCCGCCCAGCGAGATGCGGGCCTCGGCGATCTTGTCGTAGGTCACCGAGTTGGACGAGGAAATGTCTTCCGGCCGGATAATGCCCTGGATCGACAACTCGCGCAGTTCGTAGTTCACCCGGATTTCCTGCTTGCCCGAAATGACCAGGTTGCCGTTGGGCAGGACCTGGGTGATCACCGCCGCCAGGTTGGCGGTCATGGTCTCGGTCCGTGCCGTGGTGCCGGAATTGGTGTTGCTGCTGACCCCGGTGGCGCCGACCAAGGTCGATGGCACCACCGAGTCCGGCAGGATCTTCTTCAGGCTGTTCTCGAAGCCCAGCATGCTGGTGATGCCATCGGTCTCCGCCGCGTTGCGCGACCGGGTCAGAGTGGCGTTGAGAGAAGCGCTTTCGTCGATGGACACCGCGACGGTCAGGATATCGCCGATTTCCTTGGCGCGTTGGTCCTTGAAGAACGCCCGCGAGCCCGGCCGCCACAGCGAGTTGGCGTTCTGGGGCGGCGGCGAGGCCTGCGGCATCGGCAGGCTGACCGACTGATAGCCGTGCTTCTGGGTCGGGTTCTCGATCTTCGACAATTGCGGCCCCGAGCCGATCTCGGACATGCGCGACAAGGCGTTGCAGGCCGACAGGGTGCCGACGGCGACCAGGATGGTGGCGGCGCGAAGGGCGGTGGAGAGGGTGCGCGAGGTCATGGCTGGCTCCTCGGGTGACTGATCAATGGGACAGCTGGCGGGTGCCGCCGGGGGTGACGGCGACCATGCCGGGGCCATCGACGACGGCTTCGATGGTCCGCTTGGTCTGCAGGTTGGTGATGCGGATGACATCGCCCTTGCCGCCGTCTTCCACTGCCCGCCCTTGCGAGGTCAGCGTCATGAACGGGGTCTTGAGCGAAATGGTCACCAGGGAATTCTTGGTCACCAGGATCGGGCGCTGCAGGTCGGCCAGGCGGACCGGCTGGCCGGCGCGGACCTGGAAGCGGGGCTCCTGGCCGATCAAATCGCGGGGATCGGTGGCGACCGAGCGATGGGCGATTTCCTCGCGGACCTCGGCCCACTGGACGTCCTTTTCGGTGATGACGTCGCCGCGGGTCATGGCGTGGGTCAGGACCGGAATGCGGGTGACGGTGAAGATGCGGCCGCTGACGCGCTGGCGGATGGCGGTCGGCGATCCGGCCGGGACCTCGACGGTGGCGGCGAAGCGGCTGTTACGGGCGTCCCACACCAGGTCGCGGATGCCGACCTCGGTCGATTGGCCGGCCGGCACCATTACCGCCAGGGCCTGGCGATTGGCCACTTCCAGGCTGAAATTGCCACTCACGCCTTCCATGGCCAGGGCTTCGCGCAGTTCGGTCTCGATCAGGCGCGGATCGATCATCTGGCCCGAGCGTTCGATGACGATGCGGTCGAAATTGGAAGCGGGCTGCCAATCGACGGCATAGGACTGGGCGACGGCGACCAGCCAGCGGGCGTCGGCGACGATGCGTTTGCCGGGCTGCGGCGCGGGCGCCAGCAGGGTGTCGCCCTTGGTGCCCAGATTTTCCCACAGGTCGCCCAGCTTGACCATGTCGCCTTCGATCATGGCCGACTGCTTCAGGGTCACCGGCAGGCGCTCGGCCAGAGCCGGGGCGGCGGCGGCCAGGGCGATGGTCAGGATGGCGAGGAAGCGCTTCATGATGGCCTCATCACTTCATCTGATTGATGGTCGACATCATCTCGTCCGAGGTCGAGATGACCTTCGAGTTCATTTCATAGGCGCGCTGGGCGCTGATCAGGTTGGTCACCTCGGCCACCACGTTGACGTTCGAGGTTTCCAGGAAGCCCTGCAGCAGCGTGCCGAAGCCGGTGGAACCGGCATTGCCTTCGGTGGCGGCACCCGACGCCGGGGTCTCCATGAACAGATTGTCGCCGCGGGCTTCCAGACCGGCTTCGTTCGGGAAGATCGCCATCTTGAAGGTGCCGGCTTCCTGGCTTTCGATGGAGCCGTCCTTCTTGAACAGGACCTGGCCCGAGGCGTTGACCGAGACGCCGACGGCATCCTTGGGCACGGAGATGCCGGGCATCACCTGATAGCCTTCGTGGGTGACGATCTCGCCCTTGTCCGAGAGCTGGAACGAGCCGTCGCGGGTGTAGGCGGTCTCGCCCGAGGGCAGCTTGACCTGAAAGTAGCCCTTGCCCTGGATGGCCAGATCCAGCGGGTTGTCGGTGTTCTGGACCGACCCTTGCTCGGTGATGCGGTAGACGGCGGTGGTCTTGACGCCCAGGCCCAGCTGCACGCCGGTCGGCACGATGGTGCCGGCATCCGACGAGGCGGCGCCGACGCGGCGCAGGTTCTGGTACAGAAGATCGCTGAACTCGGGCCGCCGCCGGGTGTAGGCGGTGGTGTTCATGTTCGCGATGTTGTTCGAGATGACCTCGACGTTGGTCTGTTGGGCCAGCATGCCCGTGGCGGCGATATTCAGCGAACGCATGGCTTAGGTTCCTTCCTCGGGCTTACATACGGGAAACGAAGGTTTCGATGGCCTTCATCTGCCGCTCGTGTTCCTTCTCGATCATGTTCTGGACCGCCTGGTACTGGCGCAGCACCTCGGTCATCCGGGTGATTTCCACCACCGGCTGGACGTTGGATTCCTCCATCATCCCCTGGACAATGTTGGGGCGCTCGACGGTGGTCGGGGTCTGGCCGGTCTCGAACAGCGAGTCGCCGGCCTTGCGCAGTTCCTGCTCGTTCTCGAAGCGGACCACCTTCAAGGTGGCGACGATTCCGTTCTCGGTCGAGACGGTGCCGTCCGGCGCAATCGAGATCCTGGTTTCGTTGGGTGCGAAGATGATCGGGCGGTCGCCCTTGTCCATCGCCGCGAAGCCCTGGCTGTTGACCAGCATGCCGGCCTCGTCCAGACGGAAATGGCCGTTGCGGCTATAGCGCATGCCGGCCTCGGTCTCGATCTGGAA
The DNA here is from genome assembly GCF_001650635.1 of Magnetospirillum moscoviense. GTDB lineage: Bacteria > Pseudomonadota > Alphaproteobacteria > Rhodospirillales > Magnetospirillaceae > Magnetospirillum > Magnetospirillum moscoviense. Next base: position 3,146 of record NZ_LWQU01000176.1, read on the forward strand.
GTAGCCGTCGCCGTGAATGGCGATGTCCAGCGGGTTGTCGGTCTTGGTCAGCGGGCCTTCGCGGGTGTCGCGCAGCGTTCCGCTGTCTTGCACATAGGCCAGCTTGGTGCCGGTAGTGCGGTCGCTGGACTTGGTATCGACCAGGAACTCGCGGAACATCATCTGCTCGGCCTTGAAGCCGGGCGTGTTGGCGTTCGCCATGTTGTTGGCGATGACATCCAACTGGCGCCACAGAGCGTTCTGGCGGGACAGGGCGATGTAAGATGTGTTTTCCATCGATCGGTGCCTAGCGTGACAAATTCGACGCCAACAACCATGCATGTGCCGTGCCAACATTTTCTTGCCGGAAGAAATAGCGGAATTCAGCCGTTTCTTGAAATGGGGCGGTCGGTTCGGGCAGGGTCTGCCGGGCAGGATTTGCCGCCCGGTCGCGCCGCGCCTTCCGGCTCAACGTTCTGTTAACCGCGGCCCTGTACCCTTGGACATTGAGCAGGTGTGGCCGCGCCCTGATGTCTCGCGCGCGCCAGCCCCAATTTTTGCGCGCGGGGGATCATGGCTGAAGATCTGGAAGAAGATTTCGACGAAGGCGAAGGCTCTGACGATTCTTCCGATTCGCCGAAACGCAAGCTTCCCATTAAGAAGATTCTGATCATCGTCCTGCCGATCCTGTTGCTGGTCGGCATCGGCGCGGGTCTTTATTTCACCGGCATCATCGACAAGCTTCTGGGCAAGGGCGAGCCGGCGGCCGAGAAGTCCGAGGCGCCGAAGGATGCCCCCAAGGTGGTCGGTCCGGCGGTGTTCATGGATCTGCCCGAGATGCTGGTCAATTTGCAGACCCAGGGGCGCAAGCAGGCTTTCTTGAAGATCAAGGTGGCGATCGAGCTTGAATCGGTTCTGGATCAGCCCAAGGTCGAGGCGGTGCAGGTGCGCCTGATCGACACCTTCCAGGTCTATCTGCGCGAGCTGCGGCCCGAGGATCTGCAAGGTGCCGCCGGCATGCATCTGCTGCGCGAGGAATTGCTGACCCGCATTCAGGCGGTGGTCAAGCCGGTCAAGGTCAATGACGTGTTGTTCAAAGAAATGCTGGTCCAATAGGCTCAATCGACATGGCGATGGACGAGGAAGGCGGGGCAGGTCGGTCCGGTGAGGACGAAGAGGCCCTGATGAAGGAATGGGCCGCCATGGCCGGCAACGATGCCGGTGATGGTGGCGGTGGTGACGACGGCGGCGATGCCATGGCCGCCGAATGGGAAGCCATGCTGGGCGGCGGTGACGACGATGCCGGCGGCGGTGGCGGCGGCGACGCCCCCAAGGACACCACCCGCGTCCTTAACCAGGACGAAATCGACTCGCTGTTGGGCTTCGACGACGACCAAGGTCACGGCGACGACAAGTCGGGTATCCAGGCGATCCTGAATTCGGCGCTGGTGTCCTATGAACGCCTGCCGATGCTCGAGGTGGTGTTCGACCGCCTGGTGCGCATGATGTCGACCTCGATGCGTAACTTCACCTCGGACAACGTCGAAGTGTCGCTGGACAACATCCTGTCCCTGCGTTTCGGCGACTACCTGAACTCGATCCCGCTGCCGGCCATGCTGGCGGTGTTCAAGGCCGAGGAATGGGACAATTACGGCCTGCTGACCGTCGATTCGTCGCTGATCTATTCCATCGTCGACGTGCTGCTGGGTGGCCGTCGCGGTACGGCGGCGATGCGTATCGAAGGCCGTCCCTACACCACCATCGAACGCAATCTGGTCGAGCGCATGGTCCATGTCGTGCTGTCCGACCTGTCGGCGGCCTTCGACCCCTTGAGCCCGGTCACCTTCCGCTTCGACCGTTTGGAAACCAACCCGCGCTTCGCCACCATCTCGCGCCCCAGCAACGCCGCCATCGTCGCCAAGCTGCGTATCGACATGGAAGATCGCGGCGGCCGCCTGGAATTGCTGCTGCCCTATGCCACCCTGGAACCCGTCCGCGAGCTGCTGCTGCAGATGTTCATGGGTGAAAAGTTCGGTCGCGACTCGATCTGGGAAACCCACTTGGCGGAAGAATTGTGGCTGACCGAGGTCGAGCTGGAAGCCGTGCTGGACGAGCAGGTGATGAACCTGCGCGAGGTGCTGGCCTGGAAGCCCGGCTCGAAGATCATGCTGAACGCCACGCCCAATTCCCCCATCGAGCTGCGCTGCGGCGACTTCGCGATGTTCAAGGGGCGCATGGGGCGCAAGGGACCGCACATCGCCATCCGCGTCGATGACAAAACCAGCAAGTTCAAAGGGTAGACCGGCATGGACTGGAAAATCGTCCTCGACCTTCTCGTCTCGGTTCTGCTGATCGCCACCATCGGCTATGCGGTGATGCTGAACCAGCGTCTGACCCAGTTGCGCAAGAACCGCGACGACATGGCCAAGATCATCGTGTCGTTCAACGAAGCGACGGTCAGGGCCGAATCCTCGATTCCCAAGCTCAAGAAGGCGGCCGAGGATTCGGGGGCGGCACTGCAGGAACGGGTCGAAAAGGCCCAGTCCCTGCGCGACGACCTGGCCTTCATGATCGAGCGGGCCGACACCATGGCCAACCGGCTGGAAAACGCCGTCAAGACGGCCAGGACCGACGTCCGCCCGCAGGTGACGGCGCAGGTGCGCCCGGGCGGCGGCATGGCGCCCCCGCCGATGGCGGCGCCGGCTCCGCAAGGGGCGCGGGCGGCCACCGTGGCGGCGGCGGCCAGCGCCGAGATGGAATTTGACGACCGCTCGGAAGCGGAACGCGAGCTGTTGCGCGCGCTGCAATCCATGAGGTAATTGAGCCATGGCCAGCAAACCTAAGCCGAAGAAGACGCAACGCACCCCCTTCGTCCGCCTGTTGCCGGTGTTGATCGCCGTGGCGGCGCTGATGCTGTCGGTGCGCGTCAACGACATCCGCAAGGGTTTCCTGGACGTCGCCTCGGTGCGCGTCGCAGGCGAGCTGCAGGCCCAGCAACCGGAGCCGCCGAAGCCGGCCGCCCCGGCCCCCGAGCCGCAGCCGGCGGCCCAGGCTCCGGCCCAGGCCCCGGCCCCCGCGGCACCGGCCCGGCCGGCCTCGCTGGGCGAGACCGCCAGCCTGAGCCAGACCGAGATGGACGTGCTGCAGAAGCTGCAGGAGCGGCGCGGCACCCTGGATGTGCGCGAGAAGGATATCGAACGGCGCGAGGCGTTGCAGAAGGCCGCCGAGAACCAGATCGAACGCAAAATTTCCGAAATGAAAACGCTGCAGAACACCATCGAAAGCCTTCTGCGGCAATATAACGATCAGGAAGACCAAAAAATGCGGTCCCTGGTCAAAATCTACGAGAACATGAAGCCGAAGGAAGCCGCAAAGATTTTCGAGCAGCTGGATATGGCCGTGATGCTGGAAGTCGTCGAGCGGATGAAGGAAGCCAAAGTGGCTCCAATCCTGGCTGAAATGGATCCTGGCAAGGCCCGGACCCTCACATTGGAATTGGCGCAGCGTCGGCAGATGCCGCTGCCAAGACCGATGCAGGGCGGCTGATTTACCAAATGCTAGGGAAATCCGAGAAAAATGCCTTGCACAGGGTATGCCCCCTATCTTAACTAGGAAAACTCGCGGTGGGGGGATCGTTTTTTCAGAGTGGACCGCGAGTGTTTCGGAGGAGCGTAACGGATGGCTGTCGACAAGAATATGAACGTGCTCATCGTCGATGACTACAAGACGATGCTGCGAATCATCCGCAACCTGTTGAAGCAGTTGGGTTTCAACAACGTCGATGAAGCCACCGACGGCTCGATGGCGCTGCAGATGTTGCGCGTCGGTAATTACGGTCTGATCATCTCGGACTGGAACATGGAGCCGATGACCGGCCTGCAGTTGCTGCGCGAAGTGCGCGCCGATCCCAAGCTGAAGGCCATTCCCTTCATCATGGTGACCGCCGAGTCGAAGTCGGAGAACGTCATCGCCGCCAAGGAAGCCGGCGTTTCCAACTACATCGTCAAGCCCTTCAACGCCGAAACGTTGAAGACCAAGATGGTCAGCGTGATCGGCGACTTCGCGTAAACGTCCTTTACGGGGGGGGCCGTATCATGGTTGGGAAAGGCGTGGATCGGGACTTGGCCTTGCGGCTTGAAGCCATCCGCCAGCAGCACGGCGACACCGTCCGCGTCGAAGAAATCGGCGCGGTGGTCCGCGCCCTTCTGGAAACCATGACCGGTGACATCGACGGCAAGGACCTGAAGCTGTTTCAGGAAGTCGAATCCTTGGCGTCGTACATTCACGCCGCCAAGGCCGAGATCGCCGCCCTTCGCCCCGGCGAGATCAAGGATGAGTTCATCGCCTCGGCGACCGACGAGCTGGATGCCATTGTCGGCGCCACCGAGGCGGCGACCAACGAGATCATGGATGCCGCCGAGCAGTTGGAGACCTTGTCGCCGATGATGGACGAGCAGGTGGCGGCCAGGTTGACCGAGATCACCACCCGCATCTTCGAAGCCTGCACCTTCCAGGACATCACCGGACAGCGCATCACCAAGGTGGTGCGGATGCTGAAAGAAATCGAAGGCCGGGTCGATAGCTTGGTCAAGGCCTTCGGGGGCGAGGTGGCCGATGCCCCCTCGAAAAAGGCCAAGGATCCCAACGTCATCACCGACGAGGATCTGTTGAACGGCCCGCAGCTTCCGGCTGGCGCCGCCGATCAGGCGGAGATCGACAGGCTGCTGGCGAGCTTCGATTGAGTCGAATGGCGGTGCACGGCAACCCACGCCGCCGCACACCGCTGACCGTCTTCGTGTCGGCATCGTGCCGCGCGCTTTTCCTGATTTTCGCCATCCTCTTTTCGGTGCCGGCCTTGGCGCAGACCAGTCCGCGCGGCGCCGAGCATGACGGCTTCGGCCGCATGGTGTTCGATTGGGACCAGCCGGTGCGCTGGACCGCCGACCTGACCAACGGCCAGCTGGTGGTCCGGTTCGAAAAGCCGATCGCCGGCGATCCCAAGGTGCTGTTGAAGTCCTTGGACAAATATCTGAAGGGCGTCAGCCTGTCGGCCGATCGCCGCATGGCCACCTTCACCCTGACCCGGGCGATTCAGCTGAAGACCTTCACCTCGGGCAATTCCGCGGTGATCGATCTGCAAGAGGTCAAGGCCGAAGCTGCGGCGCCCGCGCCCCAACCGGCCAAGCCCGAACCGGCCAAGCCCGAGGCCGCCAAGGCCGAGCCGGTGACCGACCTGATGGTGCGTGGTGGCGAACATACCGGTTTCAACCGTCTGGTGTTCGACTGGCCCAAGCCGGTCGGCTATGCGGTCAACGCCACCGAGGGACAGGCGGTCATCGCCTTTGAACGCCCGGCCAACGTCAATACCAACGCCCTGGAAGCGTCGTTGCCGGCCGACGTCAAGTTCGCCGAGGCCCGCCCGCAGGGCAAGGGCACTGCCATCGTCCTGACCTTGCCGCCGGGTATGCGGGTGCGCCATTTCACCAGCGGCCCCAAGGTGGCGATCGATCTGGTCCGCGCCGTCGGCAGTCCGCCGCCGCCGCGCACCAACGGCGTGGCCCCGCCGCCGCTGGCCCCGGCCCCGGGGGCCGCCGACCAGCCGGCTCCGCCACCGGCCCCCGCGCCAGCCGCGCCGGCCGCCCAACCGGCGGCCGCACCGGCTCCGGGGCCGTCATCGCCACCGGCACCGCCCGCGCCGCCGGTGGCGGTCGAGCCGCCCAAGCCGGCGGGAATGTCGGTCAGCCTGGGCGTCGGCTTCGACCAGCCCACCGGGGCCGCCGTGTTCCGCCGCGCCGGTTGGCTGTGGCTGGTGTTCGACCGCAAGGCGGAAATCGACACCAAGCTGCTGCGCCGCACCGGCGGCGAGGTGGTGCAGTTCGTCGAACAGGTTCCCAACATCAAGAATGGCACCGCCATCCGACTGATCACCCGGCCGGGATACAATCCGTCGATCCGCAAGGAAGGCCAATTGTGGGTGTTCGACCTGTCGGAACAGCCGTTGGCGCCGCGCATGCCCTTGACGGTCGAACGGCAGTTCGATTTCGAGGAACGCGGCCGGCTGCTGATCCCCATCGGCGAGTCCCCCGGTCAGGCGTTGGTAGTCCGCGACCCGGAAGTCGGCGACCTGATCCAGGTGATGGCGGTGACCAATATCGGCGCCGGCATTCCGGTGGAGACCGTGGTTCCCGGCGCCGAATTGCTGGCGACCGCCCAGGGCGTGGCCCTGGTACCCCAGGCCGATGGCGTCCGGCTCGACAGCGCGCGGGCGGCGGTCGAGGTGTCGATGCCGGGCGGCCTTTATCTGTCGCGTGACCTGCCGGCCGCTGGTGGCGGCGGGACGGCCGGTTCACCGGTCGGCACCGGCGAGGCCATGGTCTCGGCCGGCGGCCCGCTGGACCTGCCGCGCTGGATGCGCGGCGGTCACGACAAGTTCGTGCCGGAACATCAAAAGCTGCTGCAGCGCTTCGCCCTGGTCAAGCCCGAGGACAAGAATGCCCAGCGTCTGGAAATCGCGCGGCACTTCCTGGCCAACGGCATGGCGGCGGAAACCCTGGGCGAGTTGAAGATCGTCGCGGCGGCCGATCCGGCGATGCTGGACAATCCCAACTTCCGCGCCCCGCGCGGCGTCGCCCAGTTCCTGATGCGCCGCGACGCCGAAGCGCTGGAGGATCTATCGCATCCGTCCCTGGCCAAGGACCCGCCGTCCCAGATGTGGCTGGCCGCCGTCAGGGCGCGGACCAGCGGCGAGCCGGGCAAGCAGGCCCTGATCCTGCGTCTGGCCCACGAGGACATCAAGGGCCTAAGCCCGCGCCTGCGCATGGCGCTGGGCCAGATCGCCGCCACTGCCGCGGCGCAAGGCGGCGACCCCAAGGCCGCCAACCGTATCCTCGAGGCCATCAACGGCCCCGGCCTGTCGCGCCGTGACGCCGGCGAGATCAGCTATCTGCAAGGTATGGCCGCCGAGGCTGCGAAAAGCTATGACCAGGCCATCTCGCGCTATCGCGAGGCCGAGGAAAGCGAATCGCGCCCCGCGCGTGCCTATGCCGGCCGCGCCCGCATCGAACTGCAATTGCGCCGGGGCATGATCAATGCGTCCGACGCCGCCCGTCAGCTCGAGAAGCTGCGGTTTGCCTGGCGCGAGGGTGATTACGAATATTACCTGCTGAAGCGCCTGACCGAGCTGATCCTGGCCGACAACCGTTGGGCCGACGGTTTGCGTCTGGCCCGTTCGCTGTCCGAGACCTATTCCGACCACCCCGACATCGCCACCATCCAGAAGATGATGTCGGACAGCTTCGATAAGTTGTTTCTGGGCGGCGCCGCCGACGGCATGCCGCCCATCGCCGCCATCGGCCTTTACGACGAGTTCCAGGAGCTGACGCCGTCGGGCACCAAGGGCGACGAGATGATCCGCAAGCTGGCCGACCGGCTGGCCGCCGTCGATCTGCTGGAACGTTCGGCCGAGCTGCTGCGCCATCAGGTCCAGTTCCGCACGCAAGGGGTGGAAAAGGCCCGCATCGGTGCCCGTCTGGCCTTCCTGGACCTGTCCGACCGCCGGCCCGGCCTGGCGCTCGACAGTCTGGAGCAGAGCGAGGTCGAAGGCCAACCGCCCGAGCTTTACAATCAGCGGCGCTATCTGCGGGTTCGCGCCTTGGCCGATCTGGGCCGGGTGGCGGAAGCCCTGGCCCTGATCGTCAACGACCATTCGGAAAAGGCCAACCAGCTGCGGGCCGAGATCTATTGGGACCTCAAGAACTGGCCCGAAGTCGCCAAGGCGCTGGAAACCCTGATCGAGAAGCCCGAAGGCGCCATGGCCATTCCGCCGCAGACCGCCAAGCGGCTGATGGATCTGGCCACCGCCCTGACCTTGGCCCGCGACGAGCGCGGCCTGCAGCGGCTTCGGCGCGATTTCGGCACCAAGATGGCCAAAACCGAATACCGCGAGGCCTTCGATCTGCTGACCAGCGAAGCTGAGCGCGGCATCATCGATTACCGCCGTGTCGGCGATAAAATCAAGCAGGTGGAGAGCTTCCACGGCTTCATGGCCGACTGGAAGAACCGGGTTCAAAGCCAAGGATTGTCTTCGGTGAATTAGCCCCGGATTGCTTTGGGGTTATTTTCCCTTGCATCGGCGGTCGGTTTGGGGGATAACCCGCCCCTTCTGGTCCATCTACTGGTTTGGAGGGGAGCAATGGCTCAGGCTCTTGCCCAACTGGGGATGAACTCGGGCCTGGATCCGAGGAATACCCAAGGCACCACGCAAGTCGCCAACGAAGACCGCCCGGTCTGGCCCGAGGCTGACAATGGCAAGGATTATTACGTCTCGCGCAACGGCGTGAAGTACGCCGGCACCCACCTGCTGATCGATCTGTGGGGGGCGTCGCGCCTGGATGATATCGAATTGGTGGAAGAGGCGCTGCGCCGCTCGGCCATCGAAGGCGGTGCGACCATCTTGCATTGCCATCTGCACCACTTCCAGCCCAACGGCGGCATTTCCGGGGTTCTGGTCCTGGCGGAAAGCCATATCTCGATCCATTCCTGGCCCGAGCGCGGCTATGCGGCGCTGGATATCTTCATGTGCGGCGACTGCGATCCCTACAAGGCCATCCCGATTCTGAAAGAGGCCTTTTCGCCGGCGACCGTGACCTTGGCCGAGAACAAGCGGGGTCTGGTCCCGTGAGCGACTGGTTCCGCGAGAGCCTGTACGACCATTGGAGCCAAAGTTTCCTGATCAGCCGCGAACTGTACCGCTCGCAGGGCGGCATGCAGGACATCGCCCTGTTCGAGACGCCCGGCTTCGGCCGGGTGCTGACTCTGGACGGAATCATCCAGGTCACCACCGGTGACGAATTCATCTATCACGAGATGCTGGCCCATGTGCCGATCTATGCCCATGGCGCGGTGCGCTCGGTGTGCGTGGTCGGCGGCGGCGATGGCGGCATGCTGCGCGAGGTTTTGAAGCATCGCTCGGTCGAACACGCGGTGCTGGTGGAAATCGATGCCGCCGTGGTGGAATTCTGCCGAAGCCACATGCCGACGGTGTCGGCCGGCGCCTTCGACGACCCCCGCTGCGAGATCGTCATCGCCGACGGGCTGAAATTCATGGCCGAGACCGACCGCAAGTTCGATCTGATCGTCATCGATTCGACCGACCCGATCGGTCCCGGCGGCGTGCTGTTCACCGAAGCATTCTACAAGGATTGCGCCCGCCGCCTGACGGCGGAAGGGATCGTCGTCAACCAGAACGGCGTGCCCTTCCTGCAGGGCGAGGAAATCACCGACACCTGGCGCCGCCGTCGTCCGCATTTCGCCGATGTCGGCTTCTATGTCGCCGCCGTGCCGACCTATGTCGGCGGTTTCATGGCCCTGGGCTGGGCCTCGCACTCCACCCGGCCGCGCACCGAGGGTCTGGACCAAATTCACGCCCGCTTTGTTGCCGCGCCGGTCGCGACCCGCTATTACACCCCCGATCTGCATCGGGCGGCCTTTGCGCTGCCGCGCTATATCCAGGAGCTGATTCCGGGGTAAGGTGGCGGGCATGGATCCGTTGCATCTTGCTGCTTGGGTTGGGCGAACCGAGATTGTTACCGATTTGGCGACGATCGCCCCGTTGCATGGCCTGGCCGCCACGCTGGACCGCGAGACACCCCCGTGGCCGGCCGGACAGGTCCCGCCGCTGGGTCACTGGCTTTATTTCCTGCCCCGTGCGCTCCAGCGAGACATCGCCCATGACGGCCACCCGCATAAGGGCGGCTTCCTGCCGCCGGTCGAGCTGCCGCGCCGGATGTGGGCCGGAGGCAGATTCACCTTCCACCATCCCATCCGGGTCGGCGAACCCATCAGCCGCCGCTCGACCATCGAGTCGGTGGTGCCAAAGCAGGGCCGCAGCGGTCAGATGGTGTTCGTGACCGTTCGTCACGAGGTGTCGAGCCCGCAGGGACTGGCTCTGGTGGAGCACCACGACATCGTCTACCGCGAGGCCCCCAGGAAAGGCGAGGAGCCGCCGGCCCCGGCCGCCGCACCGACGGTGGCGCAATGGCAGCGCCGTGTGGTTCCCGACATCGTGTTGCTGTTTCGCTATTCGGCGCTGACCTTCAATGGCCACCGCATCCATTACGATCGCGATTATTGCCGTGAGGTCGAAAACTATCCCGGCCTGGTGGTCCATGGGCCGCTGACCGCGACCTTGCTGGTCGATCTGTTCTTGCGTGAAAATCCCGGCGCGGTCGTCAGCGGCTTTCGCTTCCGCGCGTTGAAGCCGCTGTTCGATGTCCATCCGCTGACCGTCTGCGGGGCGCCGCGCCCGGGCGGCGCTCTGTTGTGGGCGCTTGACCATCAGGGACAGGTGGCGATGAGCGCCGAACTGGAATGCAAGACTGGGCAGGGCGGGGGCGCCCAATAGCGGCGGTCAGGCGCGACCGTTTTCAGCCGGAGCGGAACCCGGTCTAGAATCTTATGTTTGGCCCGTGCCGGGCCGCTCAGGCGCCGCTCGGGCTCGTCGCGTGTTCACGCTTGGCGTGAAACCGCTCTAGGCTGTAGTGACAATTTAGGATTGAACGAAACCGCTGGCGCGGTATTGGAGCCTGATGTGACGGCGAAGGCCTCCGTCTGATACCGGCGAACCTACGAAATGACCTGCTGGACCCAGGGCTGATAGCAGAGGCTTTTGACCCTGTCGCTGTCGGCGA
>NZ_LWQU01000177.1 GCF_001650635.1 Magnetospirillum moscoviense
CTCGCGGCCGACGATCTTGACGACCAGGTCGGGCACGTTCATCGAGTTGACCGTTTCCGATCGGACATAGATGGGATAGATCGCGCCGGACTTGGTATAGACGTTGATGTTGGTGTCCATGCCCCAGCCGGTCGGGCGGATGGCCAGCTTGTTCTTGGCCTTCAGCGCGACCTGGAACCCCACATTGTCGCCGGGATCGGCGCTGTTGATCACCGCATCTTCGGGCAGGATCACGGTGGTGGTCATGAATTCGCGGGTGCGGACCTTGTAGACGCAGTCCTCGCACATCCGCTGGACATGGACGCCCTGATTGGGCTTCGAATCGTTCCAGGCGTCCTGGACCTGGCCGCCGCCGGCCGGCCGCACCAGTTCGGGAAACACCCCTTCGGCCTGAAATTCCGCCTGCTGCTTCATGTCGGCCGACACCTTCATGGGCGGCGCCGGCATCGGCTTCGGCGGTTCCGGCCTGGCCTGATCGGGCCTCGGCTGCTGTGCCGGTCCTGGTTGTGCCGGCGCAACCTGCGTCGGCCCTGCCGGCGGGATCGGCGTGCTGGCCTTCGGCGGTGGGGTGGTCGGCACCTGCCCTTTGCCGGTGAACGGCGTCTGGGCTTCGGCGGACATGGCGAAAGTGCCGAGCAGGGCGGCAACGGCAGCGACGACGGCGATCATGAATTCCCCCTTTCCTTGAGGGCGACATCAAGGACGCGCAGCCCCAAGGGGTTCTCGAATTTCTCGGATTCACGGACGGTATGCGGGCGCGAGGTGACAGCCAGGTAGGCGCGGACCTTGCGGGTCTCGACCTCCTTGCCGCCGCGTTTGTCGATCTGGACGAAATCGACGGCGTACTTGCCGATGTTGTCCCGCATCGAAATGCGATCGGCGCTCTCGACCACGATGGATCGGGTCAAGCCGCTGTCGATCGCCTTGTCGATCTCCGCCTTGCGTTCGGTGGTGAAGCGCTTCCACCAGTCGGAATCGGAATGGATGTTGGCTTCGCGCATCCGCTCGCCCTGGCTGACGCCGTCGATCTCCAACAGCACGCGGGCATAACGACGCACGAAGGCTTCCATCATCAGGTCGAAGCCGGGCGTTTCCCTGGTGATCGGCAGCACCCGGACCAGCGAGGCCGGATCGACCGGCACGGAGCGGCTGTCGCGCTCTTCGATGCGGACCAGGCCCATCTGCACCTTCTGCAGCGGCACCAGCTCGGAGATCGCCGAGACCAGCACCATGATCGCCACGAACTCACCGACGCAGATCATCGACACCAGCCGCAGCATCCAGGCCAGGCGGCGGTGCGCCGCTTCGAAGGCATAAGGATCGGCCGCCCGCGTCGCGCTGTGATCGACGATGGCCGGACCTGGCTCGACCGGCCGGACCTTGCGGCGCCGGCGCCGGCCGGTCAGGAACCGTTTGACGACGGAAAGAAGGCGCTTCATCAGCCGACGCCCCACTTGAACGTCGGCGGGCTGTACGGCAGCGGCAGGCACACGCACGGGCTTTTCAGCAGCTCATCCGTGCCGGTCCCGTCCCGCTGAATTTCCCGGTTGCTGCCGCAGGCCGATAGGGTCAGCACCAGAAGGCCGGCGATTATGGAAAGACGCGCTGAGGTGGTGACGGCGGGTAAATGACGATGTGCTATCGTCCGGGTTCCAAGACTGATGGAGGGCGAAGTGGATGCAGACGATGGGGCGCTGGACGCCGCGAAGGCGCTTGCCTTCATGTTCGGCGAGTTGCTGGTGCAGTTGACCAAGACCGACGCCTTGGCGAAGCCCCAGGTGGCTGAAATCATTTTGGCCAACGAGGCGTTCATTGAAAACCTCCCACGGTCGGCTCACCGGACACTTTGCCAGACTGCTCACGACGCAGTTCTTTCAAGGATTGAAGACCGGCTTGATGGATTTCCCTATCTCGGGCGACTGCGCCAGCAGCGTCGAAACCCGGCTTCCGGCCAAACTTGAACCGCAGCCGATCGACGAGGCCGCCGAGATCGAAACCAGCCTGCCCGATCAGACTGACGGCAATCGCGAACCACCAGGTCATTGCGAACAGGAACGCCAGTGCCGGGAAGGCTTCTTCAGGGCGGGTTCGCCAGAACCAGTAAATGCCCTGGCCGTAAAAGCCGCAGACCACTACCGCGACAAACAGGGCCACCCAAAACCCATGCATCAGTGTTTTCATCCCTCTCTCCTGTCGTAAGACAGCCCAAGACGGCGGGGTCACTTCCCGCCGCCCGGCTTGTTGATGTTCTTGAATTTGTCCACGAGGTTGGCGGCGGTTTGCCAACCGCTCGCTTGGTGACCTGCCCAGTCCGCAACATCCTGGATTTTGCCGCCGGCACTTAATGGGTTCATTGCTCCCACTGCGCTACCGGCCTTCTTGAGACCAAAAAGCGCGCTCCCCGACGCACCTGCCGTCAGGATGCCAGCCGCCATATTGGTCAGCGCCGTGCCGGCGATGGAGTTGGCGATCGAGGTGCCTTCTGCCAGCAGCGCCGTTCCGGTCCAGCCGAGAAACATGATCACCAGGAATTCCGGGTTGGTGATCGAGGCGAAGTCGTTGAGGTTGCCGCCGGTCAGTTGGGCTGGGTTCAGGGTCAGCGAATTGACCCCGAAGATCGTCAGCGACAGCGAGGCGGTACTGGCGAACAGCACCAGCACCGATGCCAGCAAGGTCTTGGCCCCGCTTTGCGCCATGCCCCGGCCCCAATTGAAGGCGAAGGCCATGAACAGGAAGGGGCCGAACACCCCAATCATGGTGGCTCGGAAGATCGCCACCACCACCTGGCTGGCATAGGCGACGATCAGAAGGAAGTAGGGCAGGCCAAGGATGGCCCCGTAGGCGTAATTGGCGATCTCGAAGGCGGAACCTGCCGCCCAGATCGCCCCAACCGCCTGGATCACCTTGGCGATCGCCTTTTCACCGTTGGCGGCCAGGGCGGTCATGCCGCTATACCCCGTACTGGCCGGGACATCGCCAGCGAGCGCGAAGATCGACGCCGAGGTTCCGGCCATCAGCGAAATGGCGGTGGAATAGATGTAGGAAATCAGGCCAGTGGACTTGGCGCCAAGCAGGACGCCGGTGATGGTGATGAAGGCGAAATCCTTGATAATCCCCGGCCAGTCCGTCATCTTTAGGGAGAAACGGATTGCGGTCACGACAACCCATAATCCACCCAAAGAGGCGAAGAGTATGAGCATCGGTTCTTGGAGCGATTCGCCCAGGCGATCGGCGAAATCCTTGGTCAGACCGACATATTTTTCCAGCGGCGCGCAGGTCCAGCACGTCGTGGCCAGGTCCTTGCCGCTAGCCATGCTGTTGATCCTTCTGACCGTCGCGCCGGCATTGGCGGGAGAGGCCAGCTCTGCGCCCGGCTACATGGATCAATCCATTGCGATGGCAAAGAAATTCGGCATCGAGGCGCTGTCTTTCATTGCTGGAATTGTCGCCCTTGTTTGGTTCGCGACCACCCCACTTGGTTTTTTCGTGTTTGGAGTGGCGTTCGTCGCGAATACATACAAAGCGCTTGGGTTCGGCTGGGCTATCGTCAGTTACTTTGTCGTCTATGCATTGGTGGCTGGCATAGGAACCGCGATCATTGCTAGGCTGGCAAGAAGCCGAGCAGGCGGCGACAGCCCGCCCCGTCGGCAGAACAGACACCGGCCAGAAGCTAAATCCAGCGGCCCGATCGGTGGCTCCCACGCGGCCGAGGCGATGATCCTGGACAAGCACTACGAAGACCCGCTGGCCCGGCATGGCGCCAGGTACATTCGGGACAAGCTGCTGGGCTAAGGCGGTCATTTCCCTTCCTCTCCTTCCATGATTTCCTTGATCTTGTCGGCCGGCAGACCGGCCTTGATGGCCGTCGCCGTCTGCAGCTTCAGCAGTTGCGCCAGCAATTGGGTCTGGCGAGCCATGGCGCGGGTCTGGGCAATGCCGATCTGTGCCTGGACGTGCGCCCGGTCCTGCATCGTCTGGGCCGAGTTCAGATCGGTCTGCAGTTGGTCGGCGGCGTTGTTCAACTCGTCGGCCTGCTTCAACTGGATGTCGGCCTGAGCCAACGAGCGGGCGGCGGTGTCCTCCAGCAGGGCGGTTCGGCGCTGGCTGGTTTCCTTCCTGACCTTATCCTGTTCGAAGAAGGTCATCCCCTTGGCGGCTTGCCCGTCGAAGAACAACGCCTGGCGATACTTGGCCGAGGTCTCGCAGATCGAGCCGAGGTTCAGGTCCTCGGTCTTGATGCCCCACTTCAGGCCGCTTTCCGGCATCAGGCAGCGCAGGTCGCTTTTGGTCTGCGCCGACAGCTTCTGCAGGTTGGGGATCGGCAGCGTCATCGACCCCACCTTGCCCATCGCGTCCTGGACCTCTTTGGTCATGCCGCTGATGTCGTTGAGGAACGAGACCGACTGCTTGAGTTCCCCCAGTTGCTCCAACTCAGCGGCGTATTGCGCCTTCATCTCCTTGATCTGCTCGACCAGCTTGGCCACTGCCGCGCTGTCCAGCACCGCATAGGTGGCGTTGGCCACCGGCACGGCGACGACCAGGCCGACGACGGCAAGAAGGATGTGCTTCAGACGGGGGCCGCGACGGATCATCGGCCGCCCTCCCAAAGCAGACGGGCGGGAACCGCCAGGCCGAAGCCGGTCGCCAGCATGGCCGGCACGACGGCAAGGTTAAGGGCGGCCCAGGACTGGTATTCCACTGAAAGAGCGATTAAGCAGGCCCAGACACCACCGAAGATGACCGTGGAGAAGACGAGGATGACCCCGGAGAGCGCGAACACCAACCCATCGACCGCCGGAACTACGTTCCTGATCGTCTTCATGATGCTGAGTTTCGCCACGGCCTTGACGTCCGTGATCACCGCCTTGCTCGGCATGATGTGGTGGAGCAACACGGTGGCGGCGGGGGCGATGATCGTGGTCGGCATAGCCGGCGTGCCGTTCGGCTTGATTGCCGGTGTCGCCTTCGTACCGGCGCCGATCGGAAAAGCCGGGCGGTCGCTGTTGCTGCTCATGGCCGGCCTGCTTCTTGGCTTGTGGTGGTATCCGGCCCTGGGGCGGACGGCGCTGACGGTTCTGACGCAGCTTCAACAGGACTCGACGGCACGGGCTCAGGCGGAAGGTTGCACCCGCACGACGAGGGCGCCGCTGCGGCTGTCCGCCCAGAGATGACCATCGCCAACGCCGTGATGCGGCTCAGCGTGTAGATCGCCGCCGCCACGCCCAGTGCCCCGGTTTCGCCCCGGCCGAGATGGCCGCTCCAGAACAGCGTCAGGGCGAGATATCCCAGCGCCGACCCGAAGGCCCAGTCGCTGGCCACCAACAGAACGGCCTTGGCATAGGCCCATGTTGTTCTGGTTAGATATTTGCGGGCCATTGGTCCCCCCACTTCGCTTGGATGGCCAACAGATCGCGGACGGCGTCGGGGCCGGATCGGTAGAAGCGCAAGGGTTTGCCCAGCGGCGCCAGGTCCACGTCCAGGATCACCGATTCCTCGAAACCGACGGCGGCTTCGCGCTTGACCAGCAGGACCTTGCGGCCCTCGGTCGCGCCGAAGATGAAGGCCTTCTGTTCGTCGTTGAGGTTGAACGGCTCGTAGGCCTCGGGATTGCCCTGGGGGTTCGGGAAGAAAAAGAACGAGGCGGTGTTTTCGATCACCGCGTCGGCGATCCCCGACTTGTGCAGGGCGCCGGGGTCCTGGAAGGCCATGCCGACGGCGCCGCCGAATTTGCGGTATTCGCGGTACATTTCGGCGGCCAGGTCGCAGAAGGCCGGATTGCGCAGCAGCTTGGCCGCCTCGTCGATGAAGATGGCGAAGCCCTTGGTCCGGCCTTCGCGGGCCAGGCGTTCGATGGCGCTGGCGATATGGGCCACCACCGGCGGCCCCAGGACCGGATCGTCCAGGGCCTCGTTCATGTTGATGCCGGTCATGAAGGACTGGTCCAGCAGGCCGGACAGACTGTCGCGAGCGGCGTTGAAGGTGTTGGCGTAAAGCCCGGCCCGTTCCCTGTCGTCGGTCACCCAGCGGGCGAAGGTGGTTCTGGCCTCCGACAGCCTGGGGAAGGTCAGGGGATAGATTTCGTTGAACGTCCTAGCCTCGACCGGCAATTGGAAAGCGGTTTCCACGACGTGGCTCAGGATCGTCTCGATTCCGTCGGCCTGGCCGGCATCGCCCAGCATCGAGCGGATCAGCAGGGTCAACCGCTGCCGGTTGATCGGGGTGTCCTCGGTGTCCAGCGGGTTCAGCGCCAGCTTGTCGAACGGCTGGTAAAGGCCGCCCAGGGCCTCGCAGATGTAGCGCGCCCCCTCCTTGGAATCGAAGATGAAGGACCGCACCCGCTCGAACTTCGCCAGGCCGCCCAGCAGGTGCATCATCAGACTGGTCTTGCCGACGCCAGCGGGTGCCGCCACCAGGAAGTTGCCCAGCGCCTTCTCGGCAACCCGGCACTGGAACTGGAAGGCATAGGGCTGACCGCTGCCGGTGGTGAAGCTGCGCACCGGCCCCTTGCCGTATTGCGATTCGGTCAGACCTACGGGTGCACTTTCGAACGGCCAGATCGCCGCCACGTTCTCGGCGAACAGCTTCAGCGGCCGAGCCAGCTTTTCCCGGTCGGGCAGCCGGTTGAACCACATCACCGGGGTTTCCTTGGTCTGGACCGAATAGGTGACGCGGCGGTTGCCCAGGATGCGGGCGATGGTGGCGGTCAGCTTCTCGATCTCGTCCAGGCTGCGCGCCCGCATAGTGATCGCCGCCTGGGTGGCCAGCCGCGAGGTCTTGCCTTCGGCCAGCAGATCGCCGGCGGCACGGCATTCGACGATCGCCTGTTCCGACGCGAACGGATTGTTGGCGCCCCGCGTCAGCAGCAGGGCTTCGATTTTCTGACCGAGCGGCACGCAGACCTGCGACACCTCGATCTCGCCTTCCACCGCCATCAGCTCGTGCAGCAGGTGACCGGAGACCAGATCGGGCCATTCGTGGATGGCAATGGTCCGGTGCAGCCATGGCGCCGGCAGATGGACGGTGAACAGGCCGGTTTCCTTGTCGAACACCGGGCTTGCCGCCTGCAGGTTGGCCGAGATGTTGGAGGACACGGCGCGCAGATCGTCACGCAGATCGCCGCAGACCAGGAAGTTCAGGAAGCCGGTCAGCGGACAGTCCGCCAACGGGTCGGCCGGCCGGGTCAGGCGCACCGGCTGATAGCGGCCCAGGATGGCGCCCACCTTTTCGTCGGCTTCCTCCAACTGGTGAAGCGACGACGCCTTCAGCGTCATGAACCAGCGCAGCGCCCAGGCATTGCGGTAGCGTTCGGCTTCGGCCTCACCAATCTCGGCCAGGGCCGGCGACGGCCAGGTGGCGGGATAGACCGATTCCTGCCGGCGCTTGACCCCGAAGAACCGGGGCACCACCGAGCGCGCGGCGCAGTAATGGATGAAGTCGGAGCGGCCCTGGTGCAGCGCCGCCTGTTCCAGTTCCGGCTTGGTGTCATAGGCCATGCCGCCGATGCGCCAGCCCCGCATCACCGAGCCCGACTTGGTCTTGACGGTGAAGCCGTCCGGCTCGATGCGGTCCAGTTCCAGCTCGTTGCCCAGCCAGTCCAATTCCACCGAGCCGAAGGCGAACCGCCGGGCCGCCGGCACCATCAAGGTACCGGCGGCCACGGCGGCGCTTCCCATGCCGATCGCGAGCGGCCACAGGCTCATGAGCGGCCCCCGTGGGAGCGTTTGGGGAACGCCCCGGTCAGCAGCCATCGGCGGGAAGAAAGACCCCAAAAGGCCAACGCTGTCAGGAAGACGGTTTCGATATGGCGGTCGGCCTGCCCCTTGCTATGGGCCTTCACCAGCAAGGGACCCGTCACCAGCACCAGGACGATCATCGAGATCGGGACCGCCCCAACCAGGATCGTGACCAGGAATGCGACGGCGCCCGCCGCCACGCTGAGGATGGCCAGGATCGGCGGCATGCCGAAGATGGCCACCGGATGCTGGGTATGGGTGAACACGACCGACCGCGCCTTCATCGCCTTAGCCCTTCCCGAACAGGCCGATCCACCAGGTGATCGCGGCAGGGCCGACACCGACCAGCAGGCCGCAGATGAACAGGGTGACGAACTGCTGCATTTCGAGGCGCTGCTTGACCGCCCCCCAGATGGCGTAGCCGACGATGCAGATGCCGATGACGCCGCCGGCGATGGCCACCAGCGACGCGGTCAGGGATTTGACGCCTTCGTTGACGGGCTGGACCCAGTCGGCGTCGGCGGCGATGGCCGGCAACGCCACCAAGGCGCACAGCGCCAGGGCAGCGGAAAAGGTGACGCGGTTGTTGCTCATGATGGATGTCCTATCGAACGATGGTGAACAGGATGGCGATGGCCAGGCCGCAGCCGACCAGCGACAGAAGGGTCAGAAGGGAATGGATCAGGCGGTGCCGGCGCAGGGTGCGGTCCATCCGGTCCATCGCCTGTGCCTGGCGTTCGACCAGGGCGAACGCCTGGTCGAGGGACGCCTTGACGGTCTTGTCCTTGAGGCTGGCCAGGATGTTCTCGACCGCTTCGGCGCAGGCCTCGCCGGTCGCACCCAGGAAGCCCCGGATGGCGTCGTCGTGCCGGCGCAGCATCACCTCGTAGTCGCGCACCATCCCCTGGTGCAGGGTGACCAGCATCAGGATCGGATCGTTGGAGGAAATGGCGACGCCATGCTCGCGCACCAGCAGGGCGCGGGCTTCGTCCAGGCTCATGGCCATCGGCGCCGGGGGCTTGCCGCCGCCGGTCTCGATGATCTCCCCGGTGTCCGGGTCGAAGATCGGCTCGCCCATCACAGGTTGGCCTTGGCCAGGTTGCCGAACAGCGTGCGGGCCATCATCCGCAGGCGCTGGCGTTCCATGACGGAATAGTCGGTGCTGACCTCGACCTCGGCGAAGGTCTCGCGCCGGGTCAGCATCTTGTTCATGTCGTGACCGAAGGTTTCCGGCTTGACCGCCGGGATCGTCACCAGGGCTTCGACCCGGCCCTTGTTCTTGTCGTAGACCTTGCTGTCCTCAAAGCTCTTGCCGTCCCGAACGGGCTTGCCGAAATATTCGTTGATCCAGCAGACGATCGGGGCGCCGGCGATGTTCCGGGCCAGCGACGAGAAGCCTTCGACGGTATCGGGCAAGGCCTGGCCACCGGTGATCACCGTGTGCAGGCGGATCGAATGGCCGGCCTCGGTCAGCAGGCCGACCACGTCGTTCTGCAGCAGGTAGGAACACAAGGGAACGAAGGTCGAGGCGCCGTTGTCGATGACCATCCGCCCCTGATCGGCGGTCATGATCCGCTCGATCAGCTGGTCGAAGGTGCGGGGATTGATGTCGTCCCCTTCCATGATGTGAAGGGTCTCGACCTGGAACGCCTTGTAGCCCGAGAAGGTGGCGTTGACCGGGTCGGTATCGATGCACAAAGGCGTCGAGCCCTGCCTGGTGAAATGCTGCGCCAGCAAAGAGGCGATCAGCGATTTGCCGACCCCGCCCTTGCCCTGAAGGATGAATTCAACGTTCATGATGATGCTCCCACTTACCAGTTGTCCTCGTCGGGACGGTTGCTGTGGACGAACTGCGCAGTTGGGCCGGCCACCACAGGGGCAGCCGACAGCTCCGCGCATTCGCGTTTGGCCGAAGCAATCACGGGCATGAGGCGGTGGGCAGCGGCGGCAAGGTCGCGACCTGCCGGCGTTGGCTTTACGATCTTGGCAAGTAAGGTTTCGTTAACCTGTTTGTAGAACTTGCTCAGAACTACTGTGACTTGTCCGCTGCCATGAAGGTCAATCCAGATTTGACGAAGGGATTCGCCAACTTCCAGTCGCCTTATGATCTCGGGTCCGTGGGCTCGAACCTCACGTAATGCTTGACCCCAACGTGTTGCAGCCACAATATCCCCGCATCGTGATCACTTGGTCACGATTCGGCGGATGGTTAGTTTCGTGCGTCCCTTCACCCGCTCCAAGCATTCTGCGGCTTTCGGCCTCGCAACCGTGAATCACCCTTGAATTTTTGGACCAGATTGGACCAAGCTATGTGGTCCAAGGGTGGTCCATTGTGTCCGCCCCATCTGTGATTCCGGAGGCGGAAATGGCGACGATCGACCAGCGCGGCCCCTACCAATTCCGTGATCTCCTGCCAAAGAACGTGACGGTGCTAGGCAAGCGCGCGGTGTTTCCGGTCGAGACCCCCAGAGCCTTCGGGCACGCTTGGCGAGACGTGGTCAAAGAGGAAGGCTTCCCTGACTTGCGCTGGCACGATTTGCGCCACGAAGCGGTCAGCCGTCTGTTCGAGCGGACTGATCTCCGCGACAACGAGATCATGGCCATCAGCGGTCACCTGCGGCCGGAGATGCTGACACGGTATACGCATTTGAGGGCGGATCGGCTTGGAGGGCGGCTGGGATGATGGCGGCCATCAAAGTCTACTGCTGTACGCCATTGACGCAATTACGCCAATGGCGTATAAAATAATCATGAGCACACCGCTTCATGCCGTCGCAGAGACGCCCCAATACCTCAAGGATTGCGCTGCCGCTGGCCTGACCGAGGATGAGCGTAAGGCCATCGTCGATTCGGTCGCAGGCGATCCCCGACAGGGCGTCGAGATTCGCGGGTCAGGCGGAGTGCGCAAGATCAGGGTGGCTGGTCGAGGCAAGGGCAAGAGTGGCGGCTACCGGGTGATGCTGGCCTATATCACCCCGCACGCGCCGGTCTATCTGCTGGCGCTGTTGAGCAAGGGTGATCGGGCCAACTTCACGGCTGCCGAGATCACTGGTTTCAAGGCGCTAACCACGGCCATCGGCCAGTACTGGCGGAAAGGACAAGAATGATGGACAACGCAGCCGACCGGATCATGCAGGGCCTAAGCGAGGCTCTCGCTCACGCCAAGGGCGAGATAGTTCCTGACCTGGCGCTTCACATTCCTGCCCAGGTGAACGTATCGGCCATCCGCCGCCGGACCGGCCTGTCCCAGGCTGCCTTCTCGCGCCGCATCGGCGTGTCGCCGGCAACCTTGCGCAATTGGGAACAGGGCCGCCGTACTCCAGAAGGGCCTGCCCGCGTGCTGCTGGCGATGTTGGAGCGCAACCCCAAGGTCGTCGAGGAGACGTTAAAGTAGATAGCTCCGGCCCGAGATTGCCATGCGTAACTGCCATCATCCAGCGGCACAAGATCGGTGACTTCCAGGCGCTGAATATCATTGCTTCGTCCGCGGGTTCACCCAGCCTTTCCCTTTTCGAATTCGCGGTCCCAGCCGCCCAGTTGAAGTCGCGAGATAGGCGCTGCCATCTTTGTTAATGGTTTCCACCGCATCGGGGTAACGTGCCTTCAATCGCATGGCGAAACGAAAATGTCGGCCAATATCTACACCATCACTAGATCTCGGTCCGATGGTTAGGCCTTGCCATGTACAATCCATTGTCACTGGAACAAGTCCTTGGATGGCGGCAACAAAATGAAAGTCATTGTTGTTCTGGAAGATGTCGCGGCGCCAGTAAATGCCGGCAACCCACCAATGTGTTGCTTCTATATAGTGAACAACTGTCTCCTCTCTTTTGATATTGTATCCAATTACCGTGAATTGTTGTGCTTGTGCTGGCGACGGCATCTCGCTTTGCTGCGGAATATCTTGGCACAAATGAACCTCTGTCTCTTTGATCTGCAGCGCGATAACCGGCTGAATATCGCCGATAATTAGTGGATCAAGAAATTGTAACGCGCCGATCAGTGCTTCCTGCGGGGTTTGCGACCTGACGGGGCCAAAGCATTCTGCCTTATGAAATGGCAGATCGTAGACAATAACGGTGTATAGCTGGAAGCTACTCATTGGCAGAGATCTTGGCTCTCAGTAGCCGATCAGGCGGCACGGCGAGAGCATCCGCCAGCTGCTGAACAATCAGCACCGTCGGGTTTCGCACGCCTCTCTCGACGCCGCTCACGTAGGTCCGGTGCAGGCCAGCCTCGAAGGCGAGCTGCTCCTGAGACCAGCCCTTTTCGCGCCTTATGCGCTGAATGTTCAGTCCAATCTGCTTTCGAATATCCACCCAATCAGGCAACCGCAGATGTTGCCTATCGGTCTACAGACTATGAGTCACTGACGTGCTAGAAGATAAATGTTGTTTTGTGCATACTTTTGAGAGTGCGTACTATGAAAACAGCGGCGTGAGCTGAGGCGGCGTTCTCGAGTCTGGGCAGCGCGATGGGAATGCCGGGAACGAATGAACTGCAATTCCTGTTTGGAGGATGCCATGAGCGATATGGACCTGAACGGAGCGATGATCGAGGAGAATTTGCTGAAGAGGTGGGAGCTCATCTTCGCGGAGATGCCTTTGCCCGACGACGGGGAGGTGATGATTCCCGCCACGATTCGGCCGGACTGGAAGCTGGAGGATCTCCCCATTGGCACCGGTCCGGTGACTCTTTTGACCCTCGAACAGATGGAACGCTTTGGGGATGATGTCATGACCTCTTCAAGAGCATCATCCATCAAGCCTTTGAAACAATCGGTCAGTGACACCTTGCGACCTCCACGCCGAAATTCAGTCGCCCCTGTGCTTTCCGTCTGCAGCTCAGATTAGAAAATCATGTCCGCGCAGTATGGCAAAACGGCAATGCCAGTCTCTGTCATCGCGGAACAGAGATCAACAATTAGGCGTGCCTCGGCGTGCAGTGGTGCCTTGCGCGAAAAAAAGCGGTCTTGAGGCTGCGTCGCAACTCGGCAAGCCAATCAACCTTGGCGCAAGTACCATTAGATGACATACTCTTGCCTATGATTACCGGTTGCGGGCACCTCGGAATGGCCGACCTCTGCATTATCTATGCCTCGCCACGTCGAAAGATCGTTGAGGCTCTTGATGAGATCCTATCGCCTCAATGGTCCGTATGGTGGGACGACAAGATCACTGAGGGCGATTACCGTGGTGAAATCGAACGGCAACTTGCGCAGGCGAAGTGCATCATCCCAGTCTGGTGCCGCGTGTCTCGTTCGGACGAAGACGTTATTGACGAGGCCGAGTTCGCCAGGAAGCGAAAAGTGCCATTGGTTCCGGTTCTAATTGAGGACGTTGATCCTCCACTCGGATTTGGCGGGCGTCAGCGAGTTGACCTTATTGGATGGAACGGAGACCCGAACCATCCCGCCATCGAGCTTCTAAAGAAGCGAATCTCCAGCATAGCGCCCCCGCGCCCACACCTCCTCCCCCGGCCAGCAACGTTCGAAGCGGGTAGCAAAGCTGCACCTGCGCCGGTGTTCTTCCACTCAGTGTCGTCCCACGAGACGCAGTTGCGGCCCGATGCGGCCGTCCGGGCACTCTCCGTCTTCGGTGCGCGGACGATCTTGGTATCGGCTTACGACACGGCAGGCCGTCTGCGGATCCACGCGGGCGATTCCGATACACCTCACCGGCATGCGGTGGTCGGGGTCGGGACCGCGTATTCCCCGGAGGGCGATCTGCATGTTCTCGTGAGGAATAGCTGGGGTGCCGGCTGGGGACTGAATGGACACGCCTGGCTTTCCATCAGCTATCTGGAAAAACGGTTGTTGTGGATCGGTTCGATAGGCGGAGTAGCCGCGAATGAAGCCCATTGAGAACGAGAGCATTTACGGAGCGTGGCTCCAAGCCGCGCAGCATCTGCTCGGCTGCGCTGACAGGCCGCCTGCCGGCACCACGCAGTGGAGATGGGGATGGTGCTGTAGCGCCTGCCCCCAGGTGTGCAGCACGGCGACGAAACCGAGCTCGGCGCCGAGATGCTTGGGATCGGCGGCGATGGTGCGCAGCGTCTCGTTGGTGGC
>NZ_LWQU01000178.1 GCF_001650635.1 Magnetospirillum moscoviense
CCGGCGCGACGATCAGCGCGGTGTTGCCAGCGATCACAGCCGACGCCATCCGCGCGGTCCTGGCGCCGGTGCTGGATTGCTGCATCAACAGGGCATGGACACCCTTGTAGGCGGCCGACAATCGGGACCGTAGGCTTTCCAATCGGTCGATCCTGCATTGGAAGTCCCGCACCGCGCTGGGTTCCGGTCCGCCCTCGATCCATGCCGGAACCTCGATGACGTCCTTGGCAAATCGCGATTCCACCGCCGAGCCGTAGAACTCGCCGAAAACGCCGCACCAGAACCATTGGGCCAGCTTGCGCTGGACGGCGTCTTGTTCCCATCGCTCGCCAAGCAGCGCCAGAATCGATGCCAAAGGGACCAATTGCGTGTGATAGGGAACGTCCTTCACCCAATAGATATGGCGCCGCCGCAAGAACCGGGCCGCCAGCTTGAAGCCCGTCTCGACTCGGTCGGCCCACGTCCGATAGGCATCCAGCGGCAATGCCAGGATCGCGCGGCCCTGGCATGACACCGAAGCCGCGTCGGTTTCGCTCTTGCCGCTTTGCAGGTCGTTCAGACGGCGATTTCGGGTGTGCAGCAGCGAGATCGCTTGCAGGAAATTCGTGTTGCCTAAGTCGGACAGCACGTCAAAATCCGCCAGCCGGGCCTGGCGTCCCTCCTTGATCACGTCGGCTCCGGTCGTGTCGTCCTTGTCGCGCCCGCCCAGCCAGTCGCTGCGTAGATTGAACCCGCTGCCGGCGTAGATGGCGGTCAGCAATTCAAACGAATCCAGCTTCTTGCCGCCGGAATTGACCTTCTCGAAAACGGTGCAAATCGCACCGCGAGACGAGGTGGCGTCAAGGGTAATGACCGGCATGTGATAGCTTTTGAAGGCCGCCAAGACGGTGTTGGCGAAGGCGAACCAGAACTCGCTCTTGTCCGGGGCGTGGCCCCAATGCCGGAAGAATCCCATCATCCACTGGTCGGCGTTGAAAACCTTGTTCAGCGGGAACATGCAGGCCGCGTACTCTTTCGCGTCGCCGGACAGGTCGCGCAGAATGTCGCGGCCAAAGGCCGATCGGGAGATGCGGTCTTCCGGCACGCCGATGATGGCTTCTTCCCGGTCGCCCCCAGCCAGCGCCGCCGCCATGTCGATGTAATACCAGCGTTTGATCTCCTGCTTCTGGGCGTTCTTGGTGGCGATGACCTCGTCGCTGACCAGGGCTTGATAAAGCGACGTCAAGCGCTGCTGTCCGTCCAGAAGATAGAGCAAGGTCTCGCTGTCCTTGGCTGTCTTCGGTGTGCCTTCCAACTGACGGGTGCCGAACGTCAACTCTCCGCCCGCCCGGAGCATCATGATCGCGCCGACAGGAAACGACTGCGAAACCGAGGCGATCAGGCTGCGAATGGCGTAATCGTCCCAGACCCAGCCGCGTTGGAAGTCGGGAAGCTTGATGTGGCCGCGGGCCGCTTGCGTCAGCAGATCATGAAGGCTGGTTTTCGTGCTGTCGAACATCGGCAACTCTCCGGCGCACAGGGATGTCGGTTTCAGGTTGTCGATCTTTGACTATCCTAAGACTATTGGTTGTTCAATTGAAAATGCGCGTGCCGTTAAATCGCCGTCACCAGCCGCTCCACCACCGCCACCAGCCGTTCCAGGTCATGATCGCGGCTCAGGCGATGGTCGCCGTCTTTCACCAGGATCACCTCGACATCGGGGCTTTCCAGCCGGTCGGCGATCTTCAAGGCCGTCTGCCACGGCACGTCGGCGTCCTTCTGCCCCTGGATCAGCCGCACCGGGCACGACAGGTTGATGTTATCCACCAGCAGCAGGTTGTTGCGGCCATCCTCGATCAGCAGGCGGGGGATGCGCCAGGGGTTCTCGGGCTCATAGCAATTCTCCATGGTAACGAAGCCTTGCTCCAGCAGGTCGCGGCGCTGCTGGTCGGTGAAGTCGGCCCACATCAGATCCTCGGTGAAGTCGGGGGCGGCGGCGATTCCCACCAGGCCGACAACCCGGTCGCGGCGACGCAGCGCCGCCAGCAGGGCCAGCCAGCCGCCCAGGCTGGAGCCCACCAGCACCTGCGGCCCCTCGGTCAACTGATCCAGCACCGCCACCGCATCCTCGGCCCAGCGGCTGATGCAGCCGTCTTCCACCTTGCCGGAACTGGTGCCATGGCCGAACAGGTCGAAGCGGACGAAGGCGCGGCCCTGGGCCCGGCACATCGCTTCCAGGGCCAGGGCCTTGGTGCCTTCCATGTCGGAATGAAAACCGTGCAGGAAGACGATTCCTGGGCCTTTTCCCGATAAACGCTTGTAGGCGATGGACGCGCCGGAATCGCGTGCTAATATCCCGGCCGCGATGGGGGGGACCCCGTCCTTGTCCTTGTCAGCCATTGTGCTTGCCTTTCATGACCATCGAGAATTCTTCCTCCATCGATGCCCCCGTGGGCGGCGAACGTCAACCCACCGTGCTGCAGGTCCTGCCGGCTCTGGTGACCGGCGGCGTCGAACGCGGCACCGTCGATGTCGCCGCCGCCCTGGCCCAGGCCGGCTGGCGTTCCATCGTCGCCTCGACCGGCGGGCCGATGGTGCGCGAACTGATCCGCGCCGGCGCCGAACATATCGAATTGCCGCTGGCGTCCAAGAACCCGCTGGTGATCCGCAAGAACACCGAGCGCCTGATCCACCTGATCGAGGACAAGGGCGTCGATCTGGTGCATGCCCGCTCGCGCGCGCCGGCCTGGAGCGCCTATGGTGCCGCCCAGCGGACCAACGCCCATTTCGTCACCACCTTCCACGGTACCTATAATCTGGGCTGGTTCGGCCTGAAGCAGAAGTACAATGCGGTGATGACCAAGGGCGAGCGGGTGATCGCCATCTCGGAATTCATCGCCGAGCATACTCGCCGGGTCTATGGGCTCGAGCCCGAGCGCATCCGCGTCATCCATCGCGGCGTCGATCTGGCCAAGTTCGACCCCACCCGCGTCAGCCAGGAGCGTATCATCCAACTGGCCAATCGCTGGCGTCTGCCCGATGGCTATCCGGTGATCATGCTGCCCGGCCGGCTGACCCGCTGGAAGGGCCAGGCGGTGCTGATCGAGGCGCTGGCCGAACTGGGCCGCCACGATATCCGCTGCCTGCTGGTGGGCTCCGATCAGGGCCGGGCCAGCTATCGCCAGGAACTGGTCGATCTGGTCAAGAAGCGCGATCTGACCGATGTCGTCCACATCGTCGACGAATGCAACGACATGCCGGCCGCCTATATGCTGACCGACGTGGTGGTGTCGGCCTCGACCGACCCGGAAGCGTTCGGCCGGGTGGTGATCGAGGCGCAGGCCATGGGCCGGCCGGTGATCGCCACCGATCACGGCGCGCCGCGCGAGATCGTCGCCCATGGCCGCACCGGCTGGCTGGCCGCACCCGGCGACGCTTCGGCCCTGGCCCAGGCGGTGGGGCGCTTCCTGGCCCTGACCGAGGCCGAGCGCGGCACCATCGCCGATCTGGGCCAGCGTTTCGTGCGCGCCAACTTCACCAAGGAAGCGATGTGCGCCCGCACGTTGGCGGTCTATCGCGAGGTCCTGTCCGGCGAGGCCCCGGTCGCCCGCCAGGAGGAGCTGATTCCCCTGGAGATGACGTGATCCGGCGGGTTCTGGTCGTCAAGCTCGCCGCCCTGGGCGATTTCGTCCAGGCCTTCGGTCCGTTCGCCACCATCCGCGCTGTCCACCCCGATGCCGAGATCACCCTGCTGACCACCCGCGCTTATGCCGAGCTGGCCGCCGCCAGCCCGTGGTTCGACCATGTGTGGATCGACGACAAGCCCAAATGGTGGCAATGGGGCAAGGTGGCGGCGCTGAAGGACAGGCTGCGCCAGGGCCGCTTCGACCGGGTCTATGATCTGCAGACCTCGGATCGCTCGGGCTGGTATTTCCGGCTGATGGGCGGGCGGGTCGAATGGTCGGGCATCGCCAAGGGCTGCGCGCTGCCCCACGCCAATCCCCGCCGCGATTTCATGCACACCCTGGACCGTCAGGCCGAACAATTGGCCATGGCCGGCCTGGCCCCGATGGTTGCCCCCGATCTGGCCTGGGCCGACGCCGACATCGCCCGTTTCGGTCTGCCGCATCCGTTCGCCCTGTTATGCGCGGGGGGCGCGCGGCATCGGCCGGGCAAGCGCTGGCCGGCGGCGCATTTCGGCCAACTGGCGGCCTGGCTGGCCGCGCGCGGCATCACGCCGGTCCTGCTGGGCACCACCGACGAACAGGCCGAAATCGATGCTGTCGTCGCCGCCTGTCCGCAGGCGGTGGCCCTGACCGGGCGGACCAGTTTCCAGGACATCCTGGGCTTGGCTCGCCAGGCCCGGCTTGCGGTCGGCAACGATACCGGCCCGATGCATCTGGTCGCCGCCGCCGGCTGCTCGGGCCTGGTGCTGTTCGGCCCGGACAGCGATCCCGATCTGTGCGCGCCGCGCGGGCGGGTTCGGGTGGTGCGGGCACCTGATCTGGCCGGGCTTGCGGTGGACGATGTCGCGCGCAAAGTGACGGAATTGCTGTGGTGAGCGACGGACACGATCCTCTTCGTCAGGTCTGGCGCCGGCGGCGGGTCGAGTTGGAATTGCGGTTGCGCGAAGATGGCATCCAGACCGCTCAGGACGGCGAGCGGCGCTCGCTGGTTGCCGCGAAGGATTCCGTCCGGCGCCTGTTCAACGTCGCGTTGGCGGCGATGGGATTGAAAAAACGGGCCTTGTTCAATGCTCAGGCGGTTCGCGTCGAACAGCAGGTCCTGACCTTCGCCGATCTGCCCGAGGCTTTTGACGGCTACACCATCTTGCATCTGTCCGACGTGCATGTCGGATCGGTGCCCAAGGGCGAGGCCCGGTTGGCCGATCTGATCCGCCCCCTGCGTCCCGACCTGGCGGTGATCACCGGCGACATCCAGTCCTTTGGCCGCCCCGCCGGCGCCGCGGCGGTCGATTTGCTTGCCCGGGTTTTGGCGGCGATCACGGCGACGGATGGCATCGTCACGGTCCTGGGCAATCACGACCAGGCCGACCTGGTCGAGCCGCTGGAGCGTTCCGGCGTCAGGGTGCTGTTGAACGAAGGGATGGCGGTGCACCGGGATGGGCAGGTGATCCATCTGGTCGGGCTGGACGACATCCACTCGTTTTTCACCCCGGCGGCCGAGCACGCGCTGGCGGCCTATCGCGACGGCTTCCGCATCGCCCTGGTCCATACGCCCGAGATCGCCGGGTTGGCCGCCGAACTGGGCTACCGGCTTTATTTGTGCGGCCATACCCATGGCGGCCAGATCTGCCTGCCAGGGGGACGATTGCTGGTCCATGCCCTGCGCCGCCATACCGATCTGGCCAGCGGCGCCTGGCAATTGGGCGATTTGCAGGGCTACACCTCGCGCGGCGTGGGGGCGGGAATTGCTCCGGCGCGTTTCAATTGTCCGCCCGAGGCGACGCTGATCCGTCTGCGGCGGCCTTGACTTGAAATCCAAACGCCTTACTGTCACCTGTTTCGTTTGACCCGGTCACAAAGAGAGCATCTTCCATGGTCGCCATTACCCTTCCCGACGGCAATGTCCGCCAGTTCCCCGGTCCGGTGACCGGGCTGGAGGTCGCGCAAAGCATCGGCGCCGGCCTGGCCAAGGCCGCCCTGGCCATCCGCGTCGATGGCGTGATGAAGGATCTGGCGACCACACTGACCACCGATTGCCAGCTGGCCATCGTGACGGCCAAGGACCCGGACGCGCTGGAATTGCTGCGTCACGACGCCGCCCACGTCATGGCCGAGGCGGTCAAGGAACTCTATCCCGAGACCCAGGTTACCATCGGCCCGTCGATCGAGAACGGCTTCTATTACGACTTCGCCCGCGCTACCCCCTTCACGCCCGAGGATCTGGAGAAGATCGAGGCCAAGATGAAGGAGATCGTCGAGCGCGACGAGGCCATCACCCGCGAGGAATGGGAGCGCGACAAGGCGGTCGCCTTCTTTCAAAGCCTGGGCGAGCATTACAAGGCCGAGCTGATCGCCGCCATCCCGGCCGACCAGCCCATCGGCCTTTACCGCCAGGGCGCCTTCATCGATCTGTGCCGCGGCCCGCATCTGCCATCGACCGGCAAGCTGGGCAAGGCCTTCAAGCTGATGAAGCTGGCCGGCGCCTATTGGCGGGGCGATTCCAGGAACGAGATGCTGCAGCGCGTCTACGGCACCGCCTGGTTCGACAAGAAGGACCTGGACGCCTACCTGCACATGCTGGAAGAGGCGGAAAAGCGCGACCACCGCCGCCTGGGCCGCGAAATGGACCTGTTCCACCTGCAAGAGGAAGCGGTCGGTTCGGTGTTCTGGCACCCCAAGGGCTGGGCGCTGTGGCGGACGGTGGAAACCTATATGCGCCGCCGCCTGGAAGCCACCGGCTATGTCGAGGTCAAGACGCCGCAACTGGTCGATCGCAAGCTGTGGGAAGCCTCGGGCCACTGGGAGAAGTTCCGCGCCTCGATGTTCGTCGCCACCTCGGGCGAGGAAGAGCTGGAGCTGGCCATCAAGCCGATGAACTGCCCGTGCCACGTCCAGATCTATCGTCACGGCATCAAGAGCTATCGCGACCTGCCCTTGCGCATGGCCGAGTTCGGCTCGTGCCACCGCTACGAACCGTCGGGCGCGCTGCACGGCATCATGCGGGTGCGCGCCTTCACCCAGGACGACGCCCACATCTTTTGCACCGAGGATCAGATCACCTCGGAAACCATCGCCTTCTGCGAGCTCTTGAAGTCGGTCTACAAGGATTTCGGCTTCACCGAGGTCCGGGTCAAATTCTCGGACCGGCCGGAAAAGCGGGCCGGCGAGGATGCCATCTGGGACAAGGCCGAAGGGGCGCTGCTGGAGGCTTCCAAGGCGGCCGGGCTGGAAACCACGCTGAATCCCGGCGAGGGCGCCTTCTACGGCCCCAAGCTGGAATTCGTGCTGCGCGACGCCATCGGCCGCGACTGGCAGTGCGGCACGCTGCAGGTGGACTTCGTCCTGCCCGAGCGTCTGGACGCCCATTACACCGCCGAGGACGGCTCGAAGAAGCGCCCGGTCATGCTGCACCGGGCCATCCTGGGCTCGTTCGAGCGCTTCCTCGGCATCCTGATCGAGAATTATGCCGGCCGCTTCCCGATGTGGCTGGCCCCGGTCCAGGTGGTGGTGGCGACCATCGTGTCGGATGCCGACGATTACGCCCATCAGGTGGTCGATGCCCTGCGAGCCCAGGGAATCCGCGCCGAGATCGACCTGCGTAACGAAAAGATCAACAAGAAGGTGGCCGAACATTCCGGCCAGAAGGTGCCGGTGTTGTTGGTTGTTGGCCGCCGCGAGGCCGAGGAACGCACGGTGGCGATCCGTCGCCTGGGCTCCCAAGCCCAAGAAATCATTGCGTTGGACCAAGCAGTTGCTACACTCGTGTCGGATGCCGCGCTTCCGGGCTGAGACCTGGGGCGCGCTTTCCCTTGAAGTTTGAGGGGTTGGCCGTGGGGGTGACACGGCAGACCACCCCTTGTATCTGAGTTCGAACCGATGGAGATGGTTACATAGCCAGGCCGCCAATGCAGACGCCGCCCAAGAACGACGGGCCGCGCGTCAACCGAGAGATCGATGTCCGCACCATTCGTTTGGTCGGCGCCGAAGGGGAAATGATCGGAGTCGTGTCCTTGCGCGAAGGCCTACTGATGGCCGAGGAAGCCGGACTGGACCTTGTCGAGGTGTCACCGAACGCTGACCCGCCCGTTTGCAAGATTCTGGATTTCGGAAAGTTCAAGTACGAAGCCCAGAAGAAGAAGAACGAGGCGAAGAAGAAGCAGAAGGTCATCGAGGTCAAGGAAGTCAAGCTGCGCCCCGCCATCGACGACAACGATTACGGCGTCAAGGTCAGGGCCATGCGCAAGTTCCTCGAGGAAGGCGACAAGGTCAAGGTGACGTTGCGCTTCCGTGGCCGCGAACTGGCCCACCAGGACCTGGGTATGAAGGTGCTGGAGCGAGTGCGCGACGACCTGGAAGACATCGGCAAGATCGAACAGATCCCGAAGATGGAAGGCCGTCAGATGGTGATGGTGATCTCGGCGAAATAATCGTCGAGATTTCCGTCAAAACCTGGCGAGTCGGGGGTTGCGGAGCGCGCGCACTTGCGCTAAGTTCCGCGCCTCCCCAACGACCGGGGTCCATCTTTCATGCGGAGAGGTGCCAGAGCGGTCGAATGGGCCGGTCTCGAAAACCGGTGTGGGTGCAAGCTCACCGTGGGTTCGAATCCCACCCTCTCCGCCACTCCTTGAAAATCAAGGAGTTCCGCCGTTTCACTCTCTGGCGAAACTGGCCTTCCGCCCCCATTGTGCCCCACCTTTGTGCCCTCCGGCAATGTGCTGTTGGATGGGGCCTGACGCCATGACCGGACGGACGGTTTCTTCACGAAACCGTCCGTCCGGTCATGGCGAATCCTTCGCTCAACCAGGGGATATGGGTTCAAGGTGCCAACCAGACCAATGACGGAACCGCAAGCCCGTCATGCTTAAGCGATTCACTCCGACGACAACACGTCCTGTCCGCCAACGCATTCCGCTTGGCGAACAACTCGGAGCATGAACCATGTACCAAGACCGTAAAGCCTTTAAGGCTCCCGACCAAATTTCCTTGCAATCCGCTTTGGACGAAGGTTTCCACCCTCGCAACCGCCTGCTGACCGTCGAGCAAATCATGGCCCTGCCCCCCGCCGATTGGGTGGTTAAGTCATTGGTGCCCGCCGATGCCATCGGTGTTCTGTATGGCAAGCCTGGAGCCGGAAAAACCTTCTTCGCCTTGTCGGTCGTCCTGTCAATCGCCCATGGGCTGACCTGTTTCGGTCGCAAGACGGTCAAAGGCAATGCCGTTATCGTTTCTGGTGAAGGCGGACGAGGATTGCAGAATCGCACCAAGGCGTGGCACCAGCATCACGGACTGCCGGTTGCGGAATGTGGCAACGTTCGCATTTTGCCACATGCTTGCAACATGATGGACGCCGATGCGGTCGAGCACCTGATTCAGGATATTCATCACCATTTCGACGGGCAACGGATCGAGTTGGTGGTTTTCGATACGCTGTCCCGCTGTTTTGGTGACGGCGACGAGAATCGCCAAGGCGACATGGCCAGGTTCGTCGAAGCGGTCGAACTGGTCCGTCGTGCCCTTGGATGCACCGTTCTGGTCGTTCACCATACGCCGAAAGAAGCCGACGAGTTGCGTGGTAGCAGTGTTTTGGAAGGGGCTTGCGACTTCGTTCTGCGAGCAGGCAAGACCAGCCTAGGGATGGAGTTGTTCGTCAGAAAGATGAAGGACGGACGGGACGGTCTGTCCATCACCTACCAGATGGGATCTGCTTGCCTGGGCATCGATGGTGACGGTGAGGCGATGAACGTTCCCGTCGCCGTCCTGGAGGGAACCATTTCCGAACGTCCAGCATCGGCGGATGAGGCGTCGCCAACGGGCAAGAACCAGCAGGCTTTGCTATCGGTCTTGGGCGATTTCGAGATGGGTTTGACCGAAGCCGAATGGCGTCAGCAGGCGAAGGACAGATCGGCGTTTGGTGGTGCCAAACCGCCAGCGTCGAACTGACGCATCTCTCATATCAGATCGACCTTGGCTGCCAAGCCGAGGATGAAGCATTTGAACACCTTGGCGTCTGGCTGATCCGAGAAGGAGATGCGCTGGCACTGGCGACCGAGTTCGTCCACGTCGAACGACTTGCCGTAGTAGCGTTCAGCGGCGGATGCGGCGCCTTTCCGCGCCTTCCTGTAAGGGGAATCCACGAAAAAAAATGCCTGCCGCCGCTGGTCGAAGACGCTGGTCAGCGTCTCGCGATAGTCCGAAAGTCGGATTTCCGCCCGCTGAAGCACGGCGCTCCAGTGTGCCAATTCTCCAATGGCATATCGCCCCATGATCGGGCGAACCGAGATCAACATCTTCGTCTCGACCTTTGCCAACCTTGTGGAAATCCTGCTCAGCTTGGAAGAAGCCGCAGGTCCGGACCTTGCCAGAACGAAGCTGTCGTTTGACGAGGTGGAATCCGGCCTTGACCTCGCTGCGTTCAACGAGGAACTGGACGAGGCCATCTCGGTCAGGCTTGGCGAGGAAGGCGACAGGAATATTTATGTCGGCGGCAAGGACTTGCGCCCCAGCTTCCTGATGTATCAGTACGACCGCAGCGCCTATCTTCAGGAATTGAAGGCCGCCAAGGAACGGTGGCTGGAAAACACCATCGCCAATTTGAAGCCCCTGATCGCGGAAGGCGTGGCGGTTGAATTCGGACGTCTCGGTCGTGGTGCCGAGGATTTCCGGATCAAGGAAGTTGCCATTACTCAATTGGGATTGCGGGACACGCTTGCCCGAGTGGCCGGAAGCGTCGCCGCCTCGGTCGATCCCGATGCGGACGGCGAGTTTGGCCGCGAGGACGTCCTTCAGTTTCTCGCCGAGGTGAACATGTCGGCGGGCCAAGATTCCATGACACTGGATTCCCTGACCCTGACGAACGCGGCCTGATGAAGGCGCTTATCGCCGTCGCGATCTGTTGCGCTTGCTTCGGATGTTGCGTTTATTGCGGTTGAGTGCCATATGGAAGGGGCGTGGAGGAAAACCCGCGCCAACCAATGACCAAAGGGTGGGAGAAACCAATGTCGGACCTGAAGGCCTACGACCCGGTCGTGCCTACGGAAGCCGAGGCCCGGATCGCCGAGGAATCCGGACGTATTCTTGCGGGCCACGCCCGCGAGGAGCTGCGGGTGCAATTGCAGGACGGTCAGACCCTCGTCCTGCCCCAATCCGTCGCCCGTCTGCTGACCCACATCTTGACCGAGATGGCGGAAGGCAACGCCGTCACCATGATCCCGATTCATGCCGAGATGACGACCCAGGAGGCCGCCGACTTCCTGAACGTCTCGCGTCCGCATCTCATCAGCCTGCTGGAGAAGCAGGAAATGCCCTTCCACAAGGTCGGCACCCATCGCCGCGTCCGCTTCCAGGACGTCAAGGCCTACAAGGACCGGCTGTTCGCCGACCGCTCTAATGCGTTGGACGAATTGGCCCGTGCCTCGCAGGAATTGGGGATGGGCTATTGATGGCTGGTCGCTTCACAGTGGTGCTGGATGCCTGTGTGCTGTATCCGGCACCACTGCGCGACTTGTTGATGCAGCTGACCCTGTCCGACCTCTTCCGCGCCCGCTGGAGCGAGCAAATCCATGCGGAGTGGATGAACAACCTGATCGAGAAGCGCCCGGAGCTGAAACGGGAGGATCTGGAACGGGTCCGCGACCTGATGAACCTTCATGCCCGCGATAGCCTCGTTAGCGGGCACGAACCTATGATCGACGTCATCGAGAACTGCCCGGACGCCAACGACCGCCACGTTATCGCCGCCGCCTATCACTGCCGGGCGGACGCCATCGTCACCTTCAACCTGAAGGACTTCCCCGCCGCCGCCCTGGAGCCTTATGGGCTAGAGGTGATCCACCCCGATGACTTCGTCCGCTACCAGTTCGACCTCGATCTCGCCCGGGTGCTGGAATCGGTGCGGACTTGCCGGGCGCGGCTGAAGAACCCGCCCAAGACCGTCCAAGACTATCTGGACACGCTGGAAGCCCAGCGCCTGCCCAAGACGGTGAGCGAATTGCGCAAGTTCGCCACCATCCTGTAGGCTTGCCATCCTTACCCCGGACTGTTACACCAAGGGCAGTTTCGGGTTGCCGGAAGCCTAGGATTTCTGCGGGTTGTGGGGCGCGATAATCGAATCCCACCCTCTCCGCCACTCCTTGAAAATCAAGGAGTTCCGCCGTTTCACTCTCTGGCGAAACTGGCCTTCCGCCCCCATTGTGCCCCACCTTTGTGCCCTCCGGCAATGTGCTGTTGGATGGGGCCTGACGCCATGACCGGACGGACGGTTTCTTCACGAAACCGTCCGTCCGGTCATGGCGAATCCTTCGCTCAACCAGGGGATATGGGTTCAAGGTGCCAACCAGACCAATGACGGAACCGCAAGACGAAGGTGACGGCGTTGCGGTCGAACACCTCGACCAGCTTGGAAAAATCCATCAGCGAGCGCGACAGGCGGTCGATCTTGTAGACCACCACCACGTCGATCAGCCCGGATTCGATGTCGGCCAGCAGGCGTTTCAGGGCCGGGCGGTCCAGATTGCCGCCGGAGAAGCCGCCATCATCGTATTGGTCGGGCACCGGCACCCAGCCTTCGGCCTTCTGGCTGGCGATATAGGCCTCGCAGGATTCCCGCTGGGCGTCGAGGCTGTTGAATTCCATCTCCAGGCCCTCTTCCGAGGACTTGCGGGTATAGATGGCGCAGCGGGTCTTCCGCATGGGCTTGGGCGGGATCATCGGACGGCCTCCAGCTTGCCATGCTTGCGCAACCCGAAGAACAGCGGCCCATTCCACCGGGTGCCGGTAATGGCGCGGGCCACCGCCGACAGGCTCTGGTAGCGGCGCCCTTGCCATTCGAAGCCATCGGCCAGCGCCGTCACTTCTTGCATCACCCCTTGCCATTCCCGGATCAGCTTGGTGCCGACGATGGGGGCTGTCATGTCCTTGGGTTTCGGTTTCTTCTTGCCGTCCAACGCGTCGACCAGATCGTCGAGGCGACGTTCGGCCTGCACCGACAACCCGCCAAAGGCCAGTTCCTGAATCCGGTAGGCCAGTCGCTTGACCAGGAAGGTGCGGTTGTAGGGCAGCGGCTCGGTGCCGGTCAGCTCCCGCCACATCGCCTTCAACTTGGGCGTCGGCAGGGTGGGCAATTCGGCCACCTGGGTGAGGATCGCGGTTGTCATTTACGGGGTCTCCTGCAATTGCGGTCAGACCCATGGACGCTCTGGTTGGCGGTGAAGTCGACGGAACAGTCTCCGGCGTCAGCAGATAAACGAGTGGACTTCCGCGCCATCAGGCGCATGGCCCCGGCCGCCAGAATCTCGGCGATTTCGTCGAGGCGCTCGGCTGCGGTCATGTGGTCGGGATGGAGGGCGATGGTCAGGCACCCCGTTCGACGACGAAATCCCATTTTAGGGGCAGATCATGCTCGACCTGAATCATGGATCCGGCTGCCAGTACCAAAAGCCCGACCGCGATCCCGGCATTACCGTGGCGGTCAATGCCGTCATCGATACCGCCCTGGTGATGCGCAACCAGGCGCAGGTTGCTCGCCAGTATGTCAGCACGTCCGGCATCGGCCGCGAATGCCTGCGCCAGATCCAGTACGACTATCTCGCCGTGCCCAAGGATGAAGGCCGGGATTTCGAGCCAAAGACGCTCCGTATTTTCGAGGCCGGTCATCGGGGCGAGGAACCGCGCGCTTTACGGCCCCCGCGCCGAACGCACGGCGCGGCTGATCGACCAGATGGAACTGCGGTTCGAGGACCTGGCAGCAACCGCCACCGAGGATGAGATCGCCGCCGAACAGGCCGTGGCCAAGACCACCAATGTGGTGGCCTTCACCCGGATCCGGCCGGCGCGCAAGCCCTTCCCCGAGCATCTGCCGCGCGAGCGGGTGGTCGAGCCGGCACCGACCACCTGCACCTGCTGCGGCAGCGATCGGCTGCGCAAGCTGGGCGAGGATGTCACCGAGACGCTGGAGGTGATCCCCCGGCAGTGGAAAGTGATCCAGCGGGT
>NZ_LWQU01000179.1 GCF_001650635.1 Magnetospirillum moscoviense
GCTGCGCCTGGCCCAGACGGCCCAGAAATTGGTCCAAAGCCCGCTTGCCTTTGCCCGTCTGGTCCGCGCCAACCTCAGGGGTTCAGACAATATCCATTACAGGGAAGATAGCCCCGCTGCCCTGTGGCCTATCCATGCGCCCCCCCCTCTAAGGGGGCATGGATGGGCCGCCAAGCCCGTTGGCAGGTCGGGAGTCACCTTCTAAAATCGGGTGATTGACCAGACTGCGGACCATCCGTGTTCTTGCATCGGATGGCGCCGGGCTTTCGGCCCAATCAACAAGACAGCAATGGGATCGGTTTGCCGGCGACACGCGCGGGCGTGGCGGCCTTCACCACGGAAGGGCACCGCAACAATCGGAACAGGCCCCCGCGCGGCGTGCGCGGGGGCTGTCCGAATAAGACGACCGTCAGATCAGAGCGACGGTGTCAGCCTGGGGACCCTTCTGGCCCAGCGTGGTGGTGATACGCACCCGCTGACCGCTTTCCAGGTTCTTCAGGCCCGAACGCTCGAGAGCCTTGATATGGACGAACACGTCCTTGCCGCCTTCGTCGGTCTGGACGAAGCCAAAGCCCTTCTCGGCCGAGAAGAACTTGACCACGCCTTCGACGGTCTCGCTCGGGCCGCGATCGGTGCGCGGAGCGCGCGGAGCGGCGGTAGCGGTCGAGGCGTCAACCTCGTGCACGGCGACGACCTGCGGGCCGCGGTTGCCCTGGCCAAGATCGCAGACGAGAGTGGTGCCTTCGGCGACCTGGGTCAGACCAGCGCGCTCGAGAGCCGAGATGTGCAGGAAGGCATCCGGCGAACCGTCGGACGGAGCGACGAAGCCAAAGCCCTTCGAGGCGTTGAACCACTTCACGGTGGCGGTCACGTTCGCCTGGCTGACCGCCTGGCGGTCGAAGCTGCTGGGCATGCGCGGCGTACTACGCGGGGGCTCGTAGCCGCCCATGTCGCTGCCAAAGTCGTCCCGCCGGCCGCGATCGCGGGAGCGGCTACCATGATTATCTCGGTTCCAAGCCATGTGTCATTCTCGTCGATAGAAAATACAAAAACCCACGCACATGCGTGGGGCATCCCGGTCCTTGCCTACAGGCGCAGCTCAGTCTGAACCTATATCATTACCCGAGAATCGGCTACGCGCCTAGGGGTTTAAACCCTATCCCTCGGTTATTGCCGATGATTCTTCGATGAATCGCCCAACAACCGTCGGTACAACCACAGAATCAGCCCGATGGTGATGACCGCCGAGAAGGCCACGTCCGACAGAAAGTGGCCGCCCTGGGCGATGCGGACCAGCCCCACCACCGCCCCGAACGCCACGCTTGCCGCAATGGCAATGGGCCGCCAGGCCGGCGGCGCCAGCAGGGCGAAGGCCAGCGGCCAGAAGCCCAGGGCGCCATGGCCCGAGGTGAACGAGCAATTGTCATCGCACTGGTCGCTGATCATCAGCGGCCGGACATAGGTGGATTGGCCGCCGAATTCGATCAGCGTCGATGGCCTGGGACGCCCCCAATTGTCTTTGAGGATCACGTTAACCACCAGCCCCGGCCCCAGGGCCAGCGACAGCAACAGAAAGGCCGCCACCCGGCGGCTAACCCCCAGGAAGGTCCGCCGCATCGCCTCACCGGCCAGCCAGGCGACCGCGACGATGCCCGCTACCGCGAACAGCAGCACCGGCATCGACTTCCTGATCCATTCGGGAAACGGCGCGCTGCGCGCAGGAAAAATATCTCGCGCAGGCACATAGAACCACGACGCCACCGTCAGGTCGATCTGCGGAAACAGCACCAGCGGCGCCAGCGCCGCCAAGGTCCACATCCAGGGGTGGCGCTCCATCGAGCCCCACCAGGCGTTCAGCCACCGCATCGCCTAATATCCCTTGAAGCCGGTCAGCCGCCACACCAGCAGCGGCCGCCCACGCGCGCCCAGGTCGATGTGGTCGCGGATGGTGTCGATATGCTCGGCCCGATCGAACCGGCGGATCACATCCTGCGGGGGTTCGGGGTTCTGGGTGGCGTAGATCATCAGGGGCTCGCCGACGGCCAGGCTGGAGGTCTGGTCATAATGGTCGCGCACCCGGCCTTCCGGGTTCCACTTGGCGAAATCGAACGGATGTGGCCGCACGTAATAGACCAACGAGGCCAGGATCTTGCGTTCGTCGCCCAGCAGCCGGGCGCCGGGATGGGCGGCCAGGATCGCCGACAGCCGCTCGCCGACCATCTCCCAGCCGCGCACGCGCCGCATGGGATCAAGCTTGGCCGCCCGCTCGCCCAGGAGCGGACGAACCGTCTCGAAATGATAAAGCCCGCCCATGGCCGCCAGATGCAGGGCCAACGACGCCCACAGCCACGCGGTGCGACGCTCCGCCAGCCACGCCACCGCCAACAGCAATCCGGCGACGAAGGCCGGCGCGGTCCAATTGGCGTTGGCGCGCGACAGCAGGCTTTCGAGTGTCATCACCAGGAAGACAGGCGCCGCGAACGACACCAGCAGGCGCGGGGCGGAACCGGGCCGCGACCGGAAACCGGCCACCAGCGCCATCACCAGCGCCACCATCAAGATCGGGCCGAACACCGCGAACTGGCCGCCAACGAACTCGGCCATCTTGTCCGGGTGGAACAAGGTGCCGCCCAGATTGGCGTTGTCCTTGGTGTGCTCGTAGGACACGAAGCCGTTCAGCGCGTTCCACACCAGATTGGGGGCATAGACCGCCAGCCCCAAGCCGATGCCGGCCCACAGGCCCCGGCTTTTCCACAAGGGCCGGGCCTCGCGGTCCCAGATCAGCCACACAGCCAACGAGGCCAGGAAGAAGGCCATGGCGTATTTCGACAGCAATCCCAGGCCCAGGAACAGACCGAAGCCCAGCCACCACCGGCTGATCTTCTCGGGCTGGGCCCGCCCGCGCACCAGGCACCACAGCGCCCCGGCCCAGCAGGCCAGCAGGAAGGGGTCGGTGGAAATCAGCATCGACGACAGCGACACCGCCGGCAGCGTCACCCAGGCCACCATGGCCCAGGCGCCCACCCGGGCGTTCCACAAATCGCGGCCGAGCAGGAACAACAGGCCGGCGGTCACCAGATGGGCCAGCACCGAGGACAGCTTGACGCAGCCTTCGCCGTCGCCGCACAAAGCGGTGGTGCCGGCGATGGCCCAGGCCACCATCGGCGGCTTCGAGTAATAGCCCAGTTGGAACGTCTGCGCCCAGGCCCAGTACTGGGCCTCGTCGAACGACAGGTTGGGCGAGGCAAAAGCCAGGATCGCCAAGCGCCAGAGGATCACCCCGGCGACCGTCAGGGCCGCCAGCCGGACCGGCCGCGAGAAGGGGGTGTCACTGTGCATGGCCGGGGATTACCACCGCCCTTGGAATTTGGCAATCCTCAGCCGTCTTCCAGATAGAACAGGCCGCTGACCCCGATCAGCAAGGCTACCAGCGCCGGACTCCAGGCGGCCAGGATCTGCGGCAGGGTCGAGGACAGGCCGAAGGCGAAGATCACCTTGGAAAACAGATAAATGGCGAAACCGGCCCCGACACCGCCGCCGACCCGGATCAGCAACCCGCCGGCCCGCATGTTGGGCCTGAGCGAGAACAAGGCGGCGATCAGCACCATCGAGGCATACAACAACGGCGACGCCAGCAAGGCCTGGAAATGCATGCGGTGCTTGGTGGCGGCGAAGCCGGCCTTCTCGAAGAACGAGATGAAGGCCGGCAATTGCCAGAAGCTCATCGCCTCGGGGGCGGCGAAATTGTCCTGCACCCGTTCCAGGGTCAATTCGGTCGGCAGACTTACCTTGTCGAGATGCTGGCTGGGCTTGCCGCCTTCCATCTGCCAGACATCGTTCAGGGCGAAGGTGCCGTTCTCCAGGGTCCCGCTCACCGCCGACAACCGCCGGGCAAACCGGTCGGGGCCGTCGAACAGAAAGATGTGAACCTCTTTCAGGTGCAGGGCCAGGCCCTCTTGGCGGACATCCTCGGCGTGGACCACCACCTGGCGGCTTTCGTCGCCCTCGCGCAGCCACAACCCGATCTCGGACAGGTCGAAGGCGCCGGATTTATTGAGCAGAAGCTCGTCCTGCATGCGCTGGAAGCGGGCATACATCGCCGCCCCCAGCGGATTGACCGCCGTCACCTCGAAGATGCCGACCAGCACCGAGACCACCACCACCGGCGCCAGGAACTCCCACGCCGAAATGCCGGCGGCGCGGGCCACCACCAGTTCGTGGGTCCGGGTCAGGCGCCAGAACGACAGCATCGCCCCGATCATCACCGCGAAGGGCAAGATCATGTGCACCATCTGCGGCAGCTTCAGGAGCGCCATGGTCATCAAGGTGGCAAGGCCCAATTCGCCACGGCCGGCGGCGCGACGGATCAGCTCGATCACGTCGAACAGCAAGATCACCCCGGCGATCACCAACAGCGCCGCCGCGAACGCCAGCACAAACTGGCGGCCGATATAGGTACTGAGGGTCAGCGACAGGCGCATGGGGCATCCCGAAAAAAATCCGGCCGATTATAGGGGCAAAGTCGGGCAAGGAAAGCCCGCTCTCGCCAGCCGCCCCCGGAACATGGCATAAAGGCTGCCCGATCCAACCAGCCCGGTGGCGCACCATGGTCACGTTGACACGCATCTATACCAGGGGCGGCGACAAGGGCCAAACCTCGCTGGGCGACGGCGCCCGCGTGCCCAAGCACGCACTCAGGGTCGAAGCCTACGGCACGGTGGACGAGGCCAACGCGGTGATCGGCATGACCCGCCTGGCCACCCGCGCCCACCCCCAGGCCGATTCCATGCTGGCCCGCATCCAGAACGATCTGTTCGACCTGGGCGCCGATCTGTGCACCCCCCTCAAGCAGGACGAACAGCCCGGCCAGGCGCTGCGCATCGTCGCCGATCAGGTGACCCGCCTGGAAGCCGAGATCGACGCGATGAACGCCGAGCTGGCGCCGCTGGCCTCGTTCGTGCTGCCGGGCGGCACCGAAGCCGCCGCCCAACTGCATCTGGGCCGCACCGTGGTGCGCCGCGCCGAACGGCTGATGACCCAACTGGCCGAGACCGAAGCGGTCAATCCCCAGGCCATCGCCTATGCCAACCGGCTGTCCGACCATCTGTTCGTGCTGGCCCGCTGGTTGAACAAACAGGCGGCCGGCGACGTTTTGTGGGTTCCCGGCGCCAACCGGTAACCGCCTGTAAAACCCTGCGCGGGCTGGCGTTGACAACGCGAAAGCGCGAGCATATGGTGCAATGCAATAGCCAAATCCGCCTTGCAATGCCGATTTACGGCACAAGGCCCTTGCCGAAGGGATCAGGAGGACCATGAAGGTACTGGTCGCCGTAAAGCGGGTCATCGACTACAACGTCAAGATCCGCGTCAAATCGGATAATTCCGGGGTTGAGACCGCGAACGTCAAG
This sequence comes from Magnetospirillum moscoviense, assembly GCF_001650635.1. Classification (GTDB taxonomy): domain Bacteria; phylum Pseudomonadota; class Alphaproteobacteria; order Rhodospirillales; family Magnetospirillaceae; genus Magnetospirillum; species Magnetospirillum moscoviense. The sequence goes on from NZ_LWQU01000179.1 coordinate 5,409, forward strand.
TTCAGCATGAACCCGTTCGACGAAATCGCCGTCGAGGAAGCCGTGCGTCTGAAGGAAGCTGGCAAGGCCACCGAGATCGTGGTGGTGTCGCTGGGTCCGGTGGCCGCGCAGGAAACCATCCGCACCGCGCTGGCCATGGGCGCCGACCGCGGCGTGCTGGTCCAGACCGATGACGAGGTGCAGCCGCTGGCGGTGGCCAAGGCGTTGAAGGCACTGGTCGATAAGGAACAGCCGGGCCTGGTGATCCTGGGCAAGCAGGCGATCGACGACGACAGCAACCAGACCGGCCAGATGCTGGCGGCGCTGCTGGGCTGGTCGCAGGGCACCTTCGCCTCGAAGGTGGAACTGGGCGACAAGGCCACCGTCACCCGCGAGGTCGATGGCGGTCTCGAGACCGTGGCGCTGAAGCTGCCGGCGGTGGTCACCACCGACCTGCGCCTGAACGAGCCGCGCTATGCCTCGCTGCCCAACATCATGAAGGCCAAGAAGAAGCCGATCGACACGGTGACCCCGGCCGATCTGGGCGTCGATACCAGCCCGCGTCTGGTCACGCTGAAGGTCGAAGAGCCGGCCAAGCGCAAGTCCGGCGTCAAGGTCGCCGACGTCGCCGCCCTGGTCGACAAGCTGAAGAATGAAGCGAAGGTGATCTGAAAATGACCATCCTTGTCATCGCTGAACACGAAGGCGGCGCGCTGAAGTCCGCCACCTTGAACACCGTCACCGCCGCCGCCAAGATCGGGGGCGACATCCATGTGCTGGTGGCCGGCGCAGGTGTCGCCGCCATCGCCGCCGAGGCCGCCAAGATCGCCGGAATCGCCAAGGTGCTGACCGCCGAGGCGCCGGCCCTGGAACACCATCTGGCCGAGCCCCTGGCCGCGCTGATCGTGGCCCTGGCCCCTGGCTACACCCACATCCTGGCCCCGGCCACCACCACCGGCAAGAACGTCGCGCCCCGAGTCGCAGCACTTCTGGACGTGGCCCAGTTGTCCGACATCACCGCGGTGGTCTCGGCCGACACCTTCGTCCGCCCGATCTATGCCGGCAACGCGCTGGCCACCGTGCAGTCGAAGGATGCCATCAAGATCATCACCGTGCGCGGCACCGGCTTCGAGGCCGCCGCCGCCTCGGGTGGTTCGGCGACGGTCGAGGCGGTGGCCCCGGCCGCCGATCCCGGCCTGTCGTCGTTCGTCGGCCAGCAGCTGTCGAAGTCGGAACGGCCCGAGCTGACCAGTGCCCGCATCATCGTCTCGGGCGGTCGCGGCATGGGTTCGGGCGAGAATTTCGCCCTGATCGAGGCCGTCGCCGACCGCTTAAGTGCCGCCGTCGGTGCCTCGCGCGCCGCCGTCGATGCCGGTTTCGTCCCCAACGACTTCCAGGTCGGCCAGACCGGCAAGATCGTCGCCCCCGACCTTTATGTCGCGGTCGGCATCTCGGGTGCCATCCAGCACCTGGCCGGCATGAAGGATTCCAAGGTCATCGTCGCCATCAACAAGGACGAAGAGGCCCCGATCTTCCAGGTCGCCGATTACGGTTTGGTCGCCGACCTCTTCAAGGCGCTGCCGGAGCTGGCTCAGGAATTGGACAAGAAATAATCCCCGGCCCGGACGTCCGAGCCAGAACACCCTATCAGGCGGGAGTTATCGCATGAGCGAAATTCGGAAGATTGGTGTCATTGGCGCCGGACAGATGGGCAGCGGTATCGCCCATGTGTGTGCCGCTTCGGGCTTTGAGGTGATCTTGCTGGACGTGACGGACGAGGCCCTGAAGAAGGGCCTTGGCGTCATCGACAAGAATCTGGGCCGTCAGGTCGCCAAGGGCAAGCTGTCCGAGGAAGACAAGGCCGGCACCCTGTCACGCATCAAGACCACCACCCAGTACGCCGACTTCGGCGACAGCGATCTGGTCATCGAGGCCGCCACCGAAGACGAGCAGATCAAGCGCAAGATCTTCACCCTGCTGTGCCCGGTGCTGAAGCCCGAGGCCCATATCGCCTCGAACACCTCGTCGATCTCGATCACCCGCCTGGGTGCCGCCACCGACCGTCCGGGCAAGTTCATGGGCATGCACTTCATGAACCCGGTGCCGGTGATGCAGCTGGTCGAGCTGATCCGCGGCATCGCCACCTCGGAAGAGACCTTCAGCCTGGTCCGCGACATGGTGCTGAAGCTGAAGAAGCAGCCGGTCTCGGCCGAAGACTTCCCGGCCTTCATCGTCAATCGCATCCTGCTGCCGATGATCAACGAAGCCGTCTATACCCTGTACGAGGGTGTCGGCTCGGTAGAAGCCATCGACACCGCCTTGAAGCTGGGTGCCAACCACCCGATGGGTCCGCTGGAACTGGGCGACTTCATCGGCCTGGACACCTGCCTGTCGATCATGCAGGTGCTGTATGACGGCCTGGCCGATTCCAAGTACCGCCCCTGCCCGCTGCTGGTGAAGTACGTCGAAGCCGGCTGGCTGGGCCGCAAGACCGGCCGCGGCTTCTATGACTATGCGGGCGAGAAGCCGGTTCCGACCCGCTGATCGGTCCCGCCGAAGGCGAGACCAATCAGCGGCCTTGCCTTTGGCGCGCCCGTGCCGGGCGGCTCAGTCGCCGCTCAGGCTTTGGAACAAAACCCCCTTGCGGTCCTGCCGGAAGGGGGTTTTTCGTTCAGCCCGCCTTCGCCGCCGCGTGCTGGTCATAGGCTTCGACCGCCAATGCTGCGTACATCAGGCTGGGGCCGCCGCCCATATAGATGGCCATGCCCAGCACCTCCATCAGTTCCTCGCGGGTTGTGCCCAGTTCCAGGGCGGTACGGGTGTGGAAGGCGATGCAGCCGTCGCAACGGGCCGCCACCCCCATGCCCAGGGCGATCAGTTCCTTGGTCTTGGCGTCCAGCACGCCGGGCGCCGAGGCCGCCTTGGCCATGGCGGAAAAGCCCTTCATCACCTCGGGGATGGTGCCGCGCACCTGACCCAGCAGGCCCGACAATTCCTTGGCCATCTGCGGCCAGTCCTTGGTGCTCATCGGTTTTCTCCTCGTCTGTCCTGAAAGAAGCTTTTCAGCAGGGCCGCCCCCTCTGCCTCGCGCACGCCGCCCACCACCTCGGGGCGGTGGTGGCAGGTGGCATGGTCGAATACCCGGGCGCCGTGCTCGGTGCCGCCGCTTTTCGGATCATAGGCGCCGAACACCAGCCGGCGCAGGCGGGCCAGCGAAATCGCCGCCGCGCACATCGGACAAGGTTCCAAGCTGACATAAAGGTCACAGCCATCCAGGCGGACATTGCCGATGGCTTCGGCCGCCTGACGGATCGCCAGCATCTCGGCATGGGCGGTGGGGTCGGCCAGTTCCTCGACCCGGTTGCCGGCCTGGGCGACAACCCGCCCGTCTTGCACCACCACCGCGCCCACCGGCACCTCGCCGCGAGACGCGGCAAGACGGGCCTGATCCAGTGCGATGGCCATGAAGTCGATCATGTCCATCATCTATCACATTGAAGCCAAGGGCGCAGGGCTCTATACAGCAGGGATGACCCGCACACCCGTCATTGGTATCACCCTGGACAGCGAAGAGCCCGGCGGCTATTCGAAGTTCCCGTGGTACGCGCTTCGCCAGAATTACGCCGGCTGGATCGCCGAGGCCGGCGGCCTGCCGATCGCTCTACCGCATGAACCCGAACTGGCCGCCCACTATCTCGACCGCATCGACGGCCTTTTGGTGACCGGCGGCGCCTTCGATGTCGATCCGGCCCTGTTCGGGGCAGACAGCCGCCACGCCACGGTGACCCTGAAAAGCCGCCGCACCGCCTTCGAGCTGGCCATCGTCCAGGGCGCGCTGGAACGCAATATGCCGATTCTCGGCATATGCGGCGGCCAGCAGCTTCTGAACGTGGCATTGGGCGGCACCTTGATCCAGCACATCCCCGACGAGGTCGCGGACTGCCTGGCCCACGAGCAGCCCAATCCCAGGAACGAGCCCGGCCACACCGTCGCCATCGCCGAAGGCACCCGGCTGGCGGCCATCACCGGGGCCGGCACCGTGGCGGTCAATTCCGCCCACCATCAGGCGGTCAAGAATGTGGCGCCCGGCTGCATCGTCGATGCCACCGCCCCCGACGGGGTGATCGAGGGCATCGAGGCCCCGGACAAGCGTTTCTGCATCGGGGTGCAATGGCATCCCGAATTCAACATTTCCGAAGCCGACCGGGCCCTGGCCCGCGCCTTCATCGAGGCCTGCACATGACCGAAGACGTCGAAGACGAATCCAAGGGCGAACGCATCGCCAAGCGCATCGCGCGGGCCGGCATCTGCTCGCGCCGCGACGCCGAGCGGCTGATCCAACTGGGCAAGGTCACCCTGAACGGCAAGGTGCTGGACACCCCGGCGGTGCTGGTCACCGATGCCGACCGCATCGTCGTCGATGGCCAATTGGTCGGCGAGCCGGAACGGACCCGGGTGTGGCGCTATCACAAGCCGGCCGGGCTGGTCACCACCCACCGCGACCCCCAGGGCCGCCCGACGGTGTTCGAGAAGCTGCCCGACGGCCTGCCGCGCGTCATGTCGGTCGGCCGCCTGGATCTGTCGTCGGAAGGCCTGCTGCTGCTGACCAATGACGGCGAACTGGCCCGCAAGCTGGAACTGCCGGCCGCCGGCTGGGTGCGGCGCTACCGCGTGCGCGTCCATGGCGAGGTGCCGCCCGAGACCCTGGTCGGACTCGAAAAGGGCATCACCATCGAGGGCGTCAAGTACGGCCCGATCAAGGCCCAGCTGGACCGCCAGCAGGGCTCGAACGCCTGGCTGACCCTGTCCTTGAAGGAAGGCAAGAACCGCGAGGTCCGCCGCGTCATGGACCATCTGGGCTGGCCGGTCAGCCGACTGATCCGCGTCGCCTATGGCCCGTTCCAACTGGGCAGCCTGGAGGAAGGCGCGGTCGAGGAAGTGCCGGCCAAGGTGGTCAAGGAACAATTGGGCGACCGCGAATCCGGCTGGGCCAAGGCCGACACCACCGAGCGCGCCCGCCCGCCGGCCCCCAAGAAGAAGCCGGCCCGCCCCGAGCGACCCACCGATAAGCCCACCGGCAAGGCCGGCCCCCATGCGGATCGTCGGCGGCGTTCATAAGGGGCGCCGGCTGGCGGCCCCCTCGGGCCGCGACACCCGCCCGACCGCCGACCGCGCCCGCGAGGCCTTGTTCAACATCCTGGCCCACTCGGCCCATGTCGAGCTGGACGGCGCCCGCGTGGTCGATTGCTTCGCCGGCAGCGGCGGATTGGGGCTTGAGGCACTGTCGCGCGGCGCCGCCCACGTCACCCTGGTCGAGCAGGCCCATGCGGCCCTGACGGCACTGAAGGCCAATGTCGAGACGCTGCGGGAGGGCCAGCGCGCCACCATCGTCAAGGCCAATGCCTGCCGCCTGCCGCCGGCCCCGCAATCTTGCACGCTGGCCCTGTTGGACCCGCCCTACCACCTGAACCTGGCCGCGCCCTGCCTGGCGTCACTGGCGGCCACGGGCTGGCTGGCGCCAGACGCGCTGTGCGTGGTGGAAGTCGCCGCCGACGAGGATTTCACCCCGCCGGCAGGATTTTCTGAGCTCGAGCGGCGCACCTATGGCGCGGCCAAGTTCGTGTTTTTGAAGGTCACCCCGCCAGCGCCTTGACGATGCGGGCGATCAGGCCGGGTTTCTTCTTGGGTGGAACCGGCTTCTTGGCCGGCGGTTTGGCGGCGGCCGCCGGCTTGGCGCCCACCGGTTTGCAGTTGGGATTGGTATACGAGAAGAACACCTTGAAGTCGCCCGAGGCATCGACCTTGTAATAGGCCACCTTCTTGATGGTCGGGTCCTTCTGGCAGCGGCGCTTGGCGTCGGGCTCGGCGTCCTCGCGGGTGGTGATGCTGTCGGAAGTGTCCAGCCGCCCCTCTTTCAGGGGCTGGCCGTCCTTGCAGGAATAGATTTCGGTCGTCATGGGCCGAGTTTAGCAAAGCGCCTGGCCGGCCTCTAGTGTCCTGCCCCAGAAATTCGCAAGTGAATTTCTGGGATGAGCAGGCCACTAATCTGTTGAATTGTGTGGTGATTCCGATGTCCGCATTTTGATGCGAACTTCGGAATCACCACACTAGCCGGCCGACGGTCTTATACCGCCACCGACACCGGCGCCGTCGGCGAGACCGGCGGCGCGATCGGCGCCGGTTCTTTGCTCCAGCCCTCGATCTCGGCCAATCCCTTTTCGATGATCTCGGCGTTTTCGTCGAAGGCGCGGGCTTCCTTCTTGCGCTGATGCTCGTCTTCGAGCAGCGCCAGCATTCCCCGCACCATCACTTTCAACCGTTCGAAGACCTGGCGAGCTTCACGAAGGAATTTTTCGTCGGGTGCGTGGATTTCCTGGGCGCCGGCGGCCGCTTGATAGGCAGTTCGCGCCTTCTCGCGCTCGGCGGCACGGGCGGCGGCGGCAACGTCCGAGGCCTCGCCGGGGGTCATGGTCACCCGGGCGGCCGGCTCGGCCTTGGCCGCCACCGGCTGTGCAGCCGGATCGGCAGCGGCCGTGGCGGACGGGGTAGTTTCGGAAGCCGCCGGATCGGACAAGGCCGCACCGGACGATGACGCTGCCGCGGCAGGGGCCGGAGCCGCGTTGGTCCGAGGGGCCCCATCCCGGGCGTAATCCGAGACGGCGTCGGCCAATTGCCGCGTCATCTGGCGCAGCACACTGGCCGCCGCCTTGGGATTGAGCGCCAGGACCGGCGCCAGTTGGAGAAGTTGCTGTTTCAGCCGCTCGACGGTCTCGCGCGCGCGGGCCTTGCGCTCTGACGACATGCTTTGACGCAGCCCGTCGGCGATACGGCGCCCTTCGTCCATCGCTTGGCGGACACGCCCCATCACCTTGTCGGCTTCTTCCGCCGCCAGGCGCATCTGTCCCGCTACTTTCCCGGCTTCTGCCGACTGGACTGGCCGAACCAATGGCGACCCCGTGGTCACCTTGCCGATCGTTGCCATGCCCGCCCTCCCTTCTGGAATGCTGACATTCCCAGTGTGCACCTTTCCCGGGGCACCGCGCAACTGCCGTCACACTACTCCTAAGGTCGTCTTTTTGCGACACTTATACGCGCTTAACTTGTCGTTCGCCGGACACAGTGCGACTTATGGGGTTCTGTAACGCGAAAACAATCGCATGAGGGGAGAATGAAACGTCTATTCGGATGGGCCGTCGCCGTCGCCGCGCTGTCCCTGGGGGCCGGTAGCCAGGACGCGCAGGCCCAACAGAGCTGTGCCGCCGGCTCGACGGTCACCACCGCCGCCGGCCAGGTTTGTGGCCCCCAGCAGGGCAGTCTGTTCACCTATATGGGAGTGCCCTACGCCAAACCGCCGATTCCGGGCAACGGGCTGCGCTGGCAGCCGCCGACCGCCGCGTCATCCTGGCAAGGCGTGCTGCAGGCCATCAATGCCGGGCCGGTGTGCGCCCAGGGCAGCCCGCCCAGGCCGGGCAGTTCCGAGGATTGCCTGTATCTGAACGTGTGGACCCCATCGCCGGCGGTGACCAACGGCCAGGCGCTGCCGGTGATGGTGTTCATCCATGGCGGCGCCTTCGTCATCGGCTCGGGCTCGGAGCCGCTTTATAACGGCGCCTCGCTGGCCGAGACCGGCACCGCGGTGGTGGTGACGCTGAATTACCGCCTGGGCGCGCTGGGCTTCCTGGCCGCCGACAAGGCCCCCGACGGCAAGGCCGGGCCGGTGCCGGCCAATCTGGGCATCCAGGACCAGAATTTCGCCCTGCAATGATGGGGTGGACGGCCCCTGCTCACCGGCGTCGCAATGCGCCAAAGTGGTCGTTGTTGAAACAGACCATAGA
>NZ_LWQU01000180.1 GCF_001650635.1 Magnetospirillum moscoviense
CGCTGGGAAAATGCCCCGTCCTTGCGCGAGGTCCTGCGGCTGATGGGGGTGATGGTCGATCTGTGGTGCGCCAGCTAGGAGCTGTGGACACTTAGCGCATCCACAGGATGATGGCGGCGATAGTGACGACGGCGCTGTAGTTGGCTGCCGTCTTCTCATATCGGGTTGCGACGCGTCGGAATTGCTTGAGTTTGCTGAAGCAGCACTCGACCAAGTGGCGCTGGGCATACCAGAGCGACGATGACAATGATGCCACTCTCGGCCAGCATCCGCGCCATCTCCCCGGCACGACGGACGTTCTCGGCTCGGTCGTCTGGACTGAAACCGAGATCTGCGCAAAGACCTTGGCGCAGATTGTCACCGTCGACAACCACGCATTGCCAGTTGCGGTCGAACAAATCCAGTTCCAGCGCCATCGCCAAAGTCGACTTCCCTGAGGCAGAAAGGCCGGTCAGCCACAGAATTCCGCCTGTATGCCCGTTGCGCCGCCAGCGTTGGATGGTCGAGACATTATGTTTGACCGTGGAGATATGACTGCCGTTGTGCATTCACAGTAATCTGATTGATTGGGCCAGTTCCTTTCCTGATATAATCGTGCTGGCTTCAATCCACCGGCAGCTTTCCTTCCTTCTGCCTCATGGTGGCAGCGTCCATTTCCATCCTGGCTACGGCGGCGTTGAACTGTGACCGCAAACCGGGTTTTTCCTTGGCGGGAGCTTGCCTGAAGCGGCGCAGCAGGTCCTCTGCCTCGATCAGTGTGGCCGTGGCACCTGGGGATGGATTGGTTCCCAGGCGCAGGCGCATCACCTCCTGGTCTGCCGCACGGTTTGACACATAGACCTCGTCCGGCTTTGATCCGAGCTTATCCGCAGAAAAGGCGGTCAGCGGCGACAGCAGGGTCAAGATGGCCAGGGCCAAGGGCAGTCTTTTCATGACGATCTCCTCTCCTCAAATCAGAATCCCCATTCCCGGACCAACACGGCAGCGGCGGATCGCAGGGCGCTGCCCATAAGGGATTGGCGCTGTCCGTCCATATGGACCTGGCCGCGCAAGGGGGCGGCAAAAGCGGTCGGGGTATCGGTGGTCAGCCGGACGCGATAAAGGGCACCGTCCGGCACCAGGGCCTTGTCGGCGAAACGGGCGGGGATGGTGCCGCCATATGGGGCGGCCAGGGATGGTTCGGTGAGCGCCTTGACTGCCACCCGGTCGATGGCGGCGATGGTGGCGTCAAGTGCCGTGCCGCCGCCTTCAGGGATGAAGCGGGCCGTGTTATTTTTTTTGCGATGCGGGGCAGGTCTGATTCGGCGACATAGGCTTCCAGCACTGTGCCCGCGCGTAAGCCCAGGATGGGTTCGCGGCCATTGATCCACTGGCCGGACTGCAAATTGGGCGAGATGTCGATGATGGTGGCTGCCATGGGAGCCACCAGGGTCAGTCGGTCGGTTTCGGCCTGGACGGCGACCTTTTCCGCCATGGCCCCGGCCAGTTCCTGGGTGATGGACTGGGTGCGGTTGCGGAAGCTGTCCTCGAAGCCGATGGCGGACAGCTCGTATTTCAGCACGCCGATGCGGCGCTCGACCTGCTGGCGGCGTAAGTGCAGTTCGGGGTTGTCCAGACGGGCCAGCACGGCGCCGTGCCTGGACGCTTTGCCCCTCGGTCACCAGGATTTCCACCAGAATGGCCGGATTGGGGGCATAGAGCGCCATGTGGCTTTCGGCCTTCAAGATGGTTGGGAACGCCGCCATCGATGCGGCGCTTGTGTCCCGCAACAGGGCACAGGTGGCGCGGCAATACGTCAGCACCTCTGGATTGGGGCGCGAATGCCTGCGCCAGATCCAGTAGGACTATCTCGCCGCGCCCAAGGACGAGGGCCGCGATTTCGAGCCCGCCACCCTGCGCATCTTCGAAGCCGGGCATCGCGGCGAGGACGTGGTGGCGGCCTGGCTGAGGTCAGCCGGATTCGATCTGCGCACCGAGCGCCGCGATGGAAAGCAGTTCGGTTTCACGGTGCTGAACGGCCGCTTCAAGGGCCACATCGACGGCTGCCTGGTCGGCGGGCCGGTGGCCATGGACTACCCGCCCTGTGGGAGAACAAGGCACTCGGCGTGTCGTCGTGGAAAGACGTGGTCAAGCGTGGCGTGGTGTTGTCCAAGCCAGTCTATGCCGCCCAGATCGCCCTCTATCAGGCCTACATGGATCTGCCCGCCCCGGCGCTGTTCACCGCCATGAACCGCGACACCTGGGAAATTCACTGCGAATTGGTGCCGTTCGATGCACCTCTGGCCCAACGGATGAGCGACCGCGCCGTCCAGGTGGTGCAGGCCAGCATCGCCCAGGAACTGCTGCCCCGTGCCGCCGCCGAACGGACCTCGGTGGTCTGCCGTGGCGGCAAAACGGCTGGTGGCTGGCATTCACCTTGTTCCTGGCAGGATCGGTGCTGGGGGACGTGCCGATGATCCCCCTAGCCTTACGCGGAAATGGTCAGCTTCAGCCCCAGCGCATCGACCACCGAGCGGATGGTTTCATATCGGGGATGGGCACCGGGGGCGACGGCCTTGTACAGGCTTTCCCGTCCCAGCTTGGCCTTCTCGGCCACCTGGCTCATGCCCCGCGCCTTGGCGACGTGGCCCAGCGCCGCCAGGAAGATCGACGGATCGGGGTCTTCCAGGGCCGCCGTCAGGTATTCGGCCATCACCTCGCTATTGTCGAGATAGGCAGAGACATCAAAGGCTGCGACCGGTTCTGTCATGGCTCAAACCTCCTCGATCATTTTGGCCAGTTCCTTGGCCCGCTTGATGTCCCGCGCCTGGGTCGACTTGTCGCCACCCAGAAGCAGCAGATAAACCACCTTGCCGCGCCGGGTGAAATACACCCGATATCCCGGCCCGAAGTGGATGCGCATCTCGCTCACCCCTTCGCCAACCGATTCGCAGTCGCCGAAATTCCCCATCTCGGCGGCGGTCAGTCGCGCCAGGATGCGAGCCTTCCCCTTGTTGTCGGCAAGGGCGGAAAGCCACGCATCGAAACTGGCCGTACGCTGCATCGTGTTCATGCACCACTTGTATCCAAGTGGATACGAGATAGCAAGAATTCAAGAGGGGCAGCCCAATGACCGACATCACCCCCTCCGACACCCAAGCCCAGGCCATCGCCGCCATCCGCGACTGGTTCCAGAACCGCACGGACGAGCAGCAGGTGTTCCTGCTGTTCGGCTATGCCGGGACCGGCAAGTCCACGGTGCTGAGATTCGCCCTGGATGATCTCGGCCTTTCGCCCCACAGCGAAGACGTGCCCGGCGTGGTCACCGCCACCTTCACCGGCAAGGCCGCCCTGGTGTTGCGGCGCAAAGGCACTCCGGCCCGCACCATCCACAGCCTGATCTACAGCGTGATCGAAGCCACCGAAGATGAGATCGAGGAGGCTCAGAAGCGCATTGCCCAGGCCGAAATCGATGCCCGATCCCTGATCGACTTCGACCGCACCGCCGCCGAAGCCGCCATTGAAGCCATGCGCCAGACATTGCGCGAGATGAAGAAGCCGCGCTTCGCCCTTAATCCCGACAGCCCGGCCGCCAGTGCCAAACTGATCGTCCTGGACGAGGTTTCCATGGTCGGCGACGAGATGGCCCGCGACCTGATGAGCTTCGAGCGCCCCATCCTGGTGCTGGGCGATCCCGGTCAGTTGCCGCCGATCAAGGGCGAAGGCGCCTTCACCCAGGCCGCGCCCGACATCATGTTGACCGAGATTCACCGTCAGGCCGCCGAAAGCGCCTTCATTCGACTGGCCACCCTGGCGCGGGAAGGCCGCCCCATCGGCTTCGGCCAGTACGACGACCATGCCTGGAAGATGCGCATGGCCGAGGTCACGCCGGGGCAGTGCTTGCGCGGTGGTCAGGTAATCTGCGGCCGCAACGCCACCCGATTCCAATTGAACAATGCGCTCCGCCGTGCTGCAGGCTTCGGCGGATCGGTTCTGCCCACCGGCTCCAACGAAAAGGTGATCTGCCTCAAGAACCAGAAGGATCTTGGCCTGATCAACGGCATGTTCCTGACCCTGACTGACATTGTCGACGAGGGCAGCGTCTACTTCTCCGCCGTCGCCACCGACGAGGAAGGAACGCCCATCGGCCCGCCCGCCAAGGACGGCAAGCCGGGTCGGCTGATGCTCTATAAAGGGCATTTCGAGGATCATATCGCCCTTGACCCCCACCGCCATGACCGCGATTGGCGGGGCAAAAAGAAGCTGGCCGAGGCCACCTTCGGCTGGGCCATCACCTGCCACAAGGCCCAAGGATCACAGTGGGAGAACGTCGTGGTCTGGGACGACGGTCTGGGCCGCACCGAGCAGGACCGCCGCCGCTGGCTTTATACCGCCATCACCCGAGCCGAGCGCGGCTTGGCTATTTTAGGAGACCCGCACCATGCAGACCACCCGCTCGATTGCCGATACCGCTCCGACGAACCAATGCACTTGCTCCGCCAAACCCAGCGATCTCTGGCGGCGACTGGCATGGTGGGCCGTGCGCAGCCACCTGCCCGACCGCCAATTCCATCGTCTTCCCATGCTGCGGATCAGCCACCTGACAGGTCTGACGACGAATGCGATTGAGCAGGTGATCGCGGATATGATTCGTGACGGCATTCTGGAATGCCAAGGGAACAGTTCGGACTCCGGGTACAGCCACGATCCCGCCATTTTCGATGCCCTGGAGAATGCCGCCCGCAATCTGGCCCCCGGAGCTGAAGAATACCTGGAGTGGCTTGTCCAGGCGCGGCTTGGCCCGATCCATCAGTACCACCTGCTCTCCATCGTCAAACGGGCAACCCGCATTCCGCTTACGGTGCTGCGGCGACAGGTTCGGGACATTTCCCGTCGCTCCGGCGATAGCCGCAATCAACCGACGTTTCGTTTAACCGGCAGCGATCTTCTCGCAGCTTCCTGAGTCGTAGGCCCATCATGTTCGACCTCAATACCTGCCTGCCGCCACCACCCGGTGCCATCCTGGGGCACTGGTTCCCGTCGTCGGGCAATGAGGGCGAGTTCGATCTGGATGAAATCCGCCACCGGCTGGCGGCCTGTCCCCGTGACTGGCTGCCGGGCCTGTTCCCCCATGCCAAGATAATTACGGTGAAACCATGCTGACCCTGGTGGTGGCAAAGGGGTTTATGGGCAAACTGCTGGCCAATCCCGAAATTGCGGCACATCTGGACAAGCACCACGGCGATTTGGCGGTCGAATTGCGGAGGGTGGTCGATACCATGAGCGAAGAGGCCCCCAGCGCGGCCGAAATATAGCTTTTCTGGGCATGGGGACCCGGACCCTTGAAGCGCGGGGACCACAGGAGACGCCGTCGCGATGGACGGATCAAGCGTGGCGGTGGGGATGATGGCGATCCCATTTGGAGCCCACCACTGGCCTGCCTCATAGCAGGCCATAAACACGAAAAGCGGCCGACCGGGGACTCTCCCCTGGTCGGCCGCGTCGTGCGAAGTATGTATTGTGCTACTTGCCAATGGGTCGTGCTTGCGCCAGCAGGGTGCGGGTCTGCTCCGAATCGGCCGATCCACCGAACTCGAAATCGAAAGCGGTGGCGAATTTGCCGGCCAGCAACGTCACCACCGAGATGATGCAGCCGCCGACGGCGGTGTTGCCGTCAACGTGGCCGAACACCATGAAGCCGATGCCGCCGACGATGCCTGCTCCCGCCGTGACCAGCAGGACGTTGGCGCGAGTATTGCTGCGTCCGGCCTTGATGAACTCGCTGTCCCTGGCACGGGCGTTCTGGCGGTCGGCCAGGGTAGCGGTCAGCGTGGTGATGGCCCCGGTCATCTGCTGCATGCGTTCGGCATGGGCGAAGGCCTGGGCTTGGGTACGAAGTTGGAACACCAGATTGGGGTCGGCCAGAATCTCGCGGGCCTTGTCCGGATCGTCGGTGCCGGTGATGGCGCGGACGCTGTCTGCCAGCTTGCCGACGGCCTTCTCGGCATCGTCGCCGAACAGGCTGGCGATGTCCGGCGCCACGTCCAGCGCCACCTTGGCCAGCCCCGCGATGGGATTGGCGGCGATGGCTGCGGCATCGCCGAGGAGATCGAGCAGGTTCATGGTCAGGCGCTCCCCAGCCCCATGCCAACTCCGGCCATGATCACCTCGCGGGCATAGGGCTGCTGGCCGTTTTCATGGCGGATGATGGCTTCGACCAGTCCGGCCATGGTCTCGGCCTTGGTCAGGTCGATGGCCTGATCGGGCGCTACGCCCAGGCGGGAGGCGACATGGGTGATGTAGGAGCCGGTGTCGTTCTCGCAGCCCGGCGCCCAGCGGGTGATGATCCCCGTCACGGTGTTGAGGCCATGGCGGCGCTGATATCCGACTAGGATGCGGGCCAGGGCACGGATGCCGGCCTCGGGGCTGACGAACTCCTCGAACACCGGATCGTCATCGGTGGCGCGCTCGCCCTGCCACTGGGTCTTGTCGCCGGGGGATTCCTTGATATTGCCGGGATTATTGAGGCGAATGCCACGCGGCACGACAGCGTCCTTGGTCATGGGGAACCTCCAATGAAAATGCCGCCCGAAGGCGGCTGGTGGGAACGGTGATGACGGAAGCGGCTAATTCACATGCACCCGCGCATCCTCGGCGACGGCTGTGATTTCCACCTGCTCGGCGCGGGGACGGATGGCGAGGATGCCCCCAGCGGGGCATGTCGTGGGTGATGGCGACCAGATCGCCATAGGTGGGGATCATGCCCTCCAACTCGGTGCGGAAGGTGACCATGCGGCGGCGATAGCGGTTGTTGGCGGCGATGTAGAGACCTTCCCGCTGGGCATGGTCCTTGGCGGTGCAGCCGAACAGGTTGACCTTGGCGGGGTTATCGCCCGCACTGTCCGCCAGCTTGGCGGTGGTCTCATCGGGCTTCCAGGTGCGCGACGAGAAATACTCCACCGTCACCGCATCGGCGGTGTCATCGCCGGGCATGACGTATTTGATCTTGAAGGAGCCCTTGACGATATTGCGCGGCCCGAACATGGCCACCGGCATGGTCTGGGGCGCATCACGGATGATGCGGACGATGCCGCCCTGCTGGATGGGCACGGCCCTGCCGCAGCGGGCGATGCGGGTCAACGCCTCCCACACCGTCATGCTGCTGTCGAACACCGCGTCGAAGGAATCGCCACGGGCAGCCCAAACGGCATCCAGGGTGGCCAGCGTCTTGAGGTCGATGCGGCTGTCGGCCAGCTTCGCGCCGTATTCCGCCTTGCAGGCATCGGCGAAGGCCCAGGCGATGGAACGGGTCGGCTGCGGAGCCGACCAACCGTCCGCCGCCGACCACACCGGCAGCTTGCGGGTGGCGATGACGTTGATCATGCGCGAGGAGCGCTGCGAGAGGTTGTCGGTGGCGCGCATCTTCACCGCCAGCAGGGTGACGGCGCCGAAGTCGGGCTGGCCGGTCAAATAGGCACGCAGAGCGCCCCAGCGGATTTCATGGCCGGCACGTTCGGCGGTGTCCTTGGTGTCGAGACGCTTGAGGCGGACCTCATAGCGGCCCGGATTCACCGCATAGCGGAAGGACAGGCGGATGGCGGTATTGCTGGCGGCGGAGTGGGATTCGGTCGCCAGCATCGACCAGCCGGCAAGGGCCTCGCCGTCGGCATCGATGGCGCGCGCCTCGACCTGCCACTGGACGCTGCGGCTATCGAGGCTGCCGGAATCGTTAGCATAGTAGAGGCCGCGCGGCATGATCACGTCGATGCCCAGCGCCCCCGCCGAGGTGTCCACCGGGTTGGCGGTGAACGGGCCGACGAAGCCATCGTCGCCGGAGGCCACCAGATTGGGAGCCATCAGCTCCTGGCCAGCAATCTCGGCGGCGGTGACCACGTCCGGTTCGAACAGCGTCACCGGGGAACCGGGCGGCACGATCTCGGTCTGGACCTCCTCGAAGGAGGAAATGGGGGTGTCCTCAATGCGGATTTGCTCGACCGCATATTCCCCCTGGCCGACGACGTGGAGCTGGTAGAGGTACTGCTCGCCGCCGACGTAATCCTGGTAGGGCTCGGAGGCGAGGTCGGGATAGATCAGGTGGCGACCATAGATCACCGGAATCGGCTGGCCCAATCGGCCCTGGTTGCCCTGAGCCTGGATTGAATAGGTTGGGCTGGGGGCCGGGGGGCTACCGCTGCCGCCCCAGTTGAGTGACGGCATGGAGGGCTTGGGGGCCGGGATCACCGTATTGATCAGCATCGAGCCGGCCAGGGCGATACCGGCGGTGGCCATGGCGGCGGCACTGCCGGCGGCGGTATAGCCCATGGCCACCGCCGCCATGGGGCCCAGATAGATGGCGGCCACCATCACCGCGATGGTCAGCACGATCCGCATGGGGTTCTTGCCGCCCCCACCTCCTCCGCCGCCACCCTGGGGCCAGCGAATGACGGTGACGACCTCGCCGTCGCCGATGGCCCGGACAGCATAGATGCCGACCGGCACCGTCATGCCGCCGATCAGGATTTCCGGCCCGTCGGACCAGCTTTCCTCGGCGATGCCGCAAGCCTGCAACAGGCAGCCCAGCGTGATCCCGGCTTCCACCGCATGCACCGAGCGGCTGGCCACCGGCTCGAACGGATTGGTGACGATGACGACGGAGGCTGTCATGCCGGGTTTCCGATGAACCGGTAGAAACCTTCGATGGCCCAACCGTTGAGCGCGAGCGCGTCCGAACGCTGGAACACCACTCCAGCGCCCTCGGCGCAATGCAGGACGCCGCCGCCATCCACATCGAGCCAGATGCCGACATGGATGGGATGGCGCGACCGGCGCAGCAGCACGCAATCGCCTTCCATGGGATCGGGCACCTTGGCCCAGCGCCGACGCTCGGGGTGGTCGCGGAAGGTGCGGCCCATGATCAGCATGTCTTCGGGATTGCTGATCTCCGGCAGCAAGCGGTCGAAATGGCGAGCCTGTACCATGCGGACGAATTCCCAGCAATTGAACGAGTCCGGCCCGATGCCGCCGGAAACGGCAATTCGTTCATTGGCGGCCTCGCCGCCGTGGACGGACCACGGCAAACCGATCAAGGCGATGGCCCAATGGGGGACACCAACCGGCGACTGGCATTCGCGGGTCATTGTCGCTATCCTCATCTGGTCAGAATGGTCAGGAGACGCCCATGCACGCGTGGCAGGTTCAGGACGCCAAGGCCCGGTTCAGCGAGTTGCTGCGCAGCGCCGCAGCCGAAGGTCCGCAGGCGATCACCGTTCGGGGCCGCACCACGGCGGTGGTGATGTCCCAGGACGAGTACGAACGGCTGAAGGGGCGCAAGCCGTCGCTGGTGGAATTCCTGCGGGCTTCGCCGCTGTCCGGCGTGGACCTCGATATCGAGCGCGACCGCTCGCCGTCGCGGGACATCGAGTTGTGAGCTATCTGGTCGATACCTGCGCCCTGTCCGAGCTGATCCGGCCCGTCCCGGCGCCGCAGGTGGTGGAGTGGTTCGAGACGGCGCCGCAGGAAGCCTTGTTCATCAGCGCCCTGACCCTGGGCGAAATCCGCCGGGGCGCCGAGAAGCTGGCGGACGGGCGGCGGCACGGCCGGATCATCGCCTGGCTGGAGATCGAACTGCCCGACTGGTTCGAAAGCCGCGTGCTGCCGGTCGATGCCGCTGTCGCCGACGAATGGGGCCGCCTGACCGCGCGGATCAAACAGCCGCTACCGGCTATCGACAGCCTGATCGCCGCCACCGCCCTGAAGCATCGTCTTACCGTGGTGACCCGCAACGTCGCCGATTTCGCGGCGGCCGGCGTCGATATCCTCAATCCCTGGGAGGCATAGCCGTCATCACCGCGCCAGACCGGGAAAGCGCCGGGCGGTATAGGTGATGGACGGGAAGGACTTGTTCCCCGCATCCAGCATGCGGGCGCGCCCCGTGACCCTCATGGTGTCGGCTTCGACCTCGGTCAGGGTCATGGTGATGGGTGGGTCCATATGGGGGCCGTTGAGATCGGTGGAGAGATAGGGCCGCCAGGTGATCTCGATCACCTGCTGGCTGATGGCGGCTCCCTCAAGGGCATCGGTGATATCGCTGCCGACATTGTCGAGGGTGACGGTGATTTCTGGCACCGGAGCGGTATCCACCGGCGGCGGGGAGAACTCGAAGGCCAGCGCGGCGAAGGTCACCCGTTTGCCGCCATCGCGGGGCGCGCCGGCCTCCAGCCGGGCGGTGAGGTCGGCGTGATCACGGACCACCCGGATCGGCTCGTCAAAGGTTGGATGCCAGATCTCCAACGTATCGAGAATCACCGTTCCGGCCGGGGCTGATGCAAACGCCTCCTTCAGCGCCTGGCTGAGAGCCGGATCAGGCACCGCGCCGGTCTCCATAGGGGCACAGGGTGCGGGCTTCCAGCAGCAGGCGGATCTGGTGGACGATCTCGGACAAGCCTTCGACTGCCGAGCGCAGTGCCTCGGTCTGGCGGGCCTGCTCCTCGACCACATGGGCGAAAGCTTCGACCGGGACACCGGAGGAATCCGGTTGCTCCCGCCGCCGCGACCATGCCCAGGCGAGGATCGCCACCACGATCACCACGGCGATGATGGCGGCGATCTGGAAGCGGATGCCGTTGCGGTCGGCGGATTCCATGCCGTAGGTCGTGGTCGTGCTCAGGGTGTGGGTGGCTTCCTTGGTGTAGCCCCCGGAACCGTTCGGTGTGAACCGGTCCAGCATGCAGTAATTGCTGGGTTCCATCCGCACGATGATGATCTTGCCGTCGTCGCAGGGAATGACGATGCCGCGATAGAGGCTCTCGGCATACCCCGCCGAATTGGCCGTCCAGTCGTAGAAGATGTGCTTGGTCTCATCGAGATTGTTGAACCAGGCGCGGCGGTTGCTGGCGGAAATGTCGAACGGTGGGACGTTGGAATAGACGTGCAGCCGCATGGAGGTGCCGCCGTTCTTGTTCTCATTGATGACCAACGTGCCGGTTTTCTCGTTGTAGCCGATCATCCCGTACTTGTTGTACGTCCCGAAATTGTTCTGGGCGTAGAACTTGGTGTTGGTCCAGGCCAGATGCCAACCCTCGGTGCCGGTCAGGCGGCCTGGCGCGATTGCCCGCGGCGCCACGCCCGCGTACTGGTTCTCCATGAACAGGGCGAGGTTCTTGTTGGTCTTGTTGTTGACCCAGACACCGACATTCCGAGCGGGTGGCCACCGGTTCGAACGGATTGGTGACGATGACGATGGAGGCGGTCATGGCGAAAACCGATAGAAGCCCTCGATCGCCCAGCCGTTGAGGCTGAGCGCGTCAGGGCGCTGGAACACCACACCCGCGTCTTGGGCGCAGTGCAGCACGCCGCCACCATCCACATCGAGCCAGATGCCCACATGGATGGGATGGCGCGACCGGCGCAGCAGCACGCAATCGCCCTCCATGGGATCGGGCACCTTGGCCCAACGCTGCCGCTCGGGGTGGTCGCGGAAGGTGCGGCCCATGACCAGCATGTCTTCGGGATTGCCGATCTCGGGCAGCAGGCGGCCGAAGTGGCGGGCCTGCACCATGCGGACGAATTCCCAGCAATTGAACGAGTCCGGCCCGCTGCCGCCGGAAACGGCAATTCGTTCATTGGCGGCCTCGCCGCCGTGGACGGACCACGGCAGGCCGATGAGGGCGATAGCCCAATGGCGGGAAGCCCCCTGAGATGAGTTGCTGTTCATGGCGAAATTCCGATATTCTTACCGGTAAGGAATTTGGATTGGAGGTTCTTAATGGAACTCGCCCGCATCACCGCGAAAGGGCAGATGACGATCCCCAAGAAGGTCCGCGAAGCAGCTCATCTAACGGCGGGTGACGTGGTCACCTTCGTCGTCGAGGATGACCGGGTGTCGATCCGCAAGGTCGTTCCCGGTGGCGATGAATACCTGCGAGCCGTCCAGGGAACGCTGGGAGAATGGAACAGCCCCGAGGACGAGGAGGCTTGGCGTGGACTTTGAACCGTTCGACGTCGTCGTGGTGCCGTTCCCGTTCACCGACAAGGTGGGTGCGAAACGGCGCCCGGCCCTGGTGGTGTCGTCGGCAGCCTTCAACGGGAACCATGACCAGGTGATCCTGGCCATGATCACCTCCGCCCGCCAGAGCGACTGGACCAGCGACGTCCCATTGGAAGAATGGACGGCGGCAGGTCTGACCGTGCCCTGCCGTGTCCGGTTCAAACTGTTCACCTTGGATCGCGACATGGTCCTGAAGAAGGCGGGAACACTGACTCCGCATGACCGGGCCAGTGTGCAACGCGCCCTGTCGCAAAGCCTTGCCGTCGCCTAACGCGCCAGACCGGGAAAGCGCCGGGCGGTGTAGGTGATGGACGGGAAGGATTTGTTCCCCGCATCCAGCATGCGGGCGCGCCCCGTAACCCTCATGGTGTCGGCTTCGACATCGGTCAGGGTCATGGTGATGGGCGGGTCCATATGGGGGCCGTTGAGATCGGTGGAGAGATAGGGCCGCCAGGTGATCTCAATCACCTGCTGGCTGATGGCGGCGCCCTCAAGGGCATCGGTGATGTCGCTGCCGACATTGTCGAGGGTGACGGTGATTTCCGGCACCGGAGCGGTATCCACCGGCGGCGGCGAGAACTCGAAGGCGAGTGCGGCGAAGGTCACCTGCTTGCCGCCGTCGCGGGGCGCACCGGCCTCCAGCCGGGCGGTGAGATCGGCATGGTCGCGCACCACCCGGATCGGCGTGGTGAAACTGGGGTGCCAGATTTCCAATGTATCCAGGATCACCGTGCCGCTGGGGGCTGATGCAAACGCCTCCTTCAGCGCCTGGCTGAGAGCCGGATCAGGCATCGCGCCGGTCTCCATAGGGGCACAGGGTGCGGGCTTCCAGCAGCAGGCGGATCTGGTGGACGATCTCGGACAGGCCTTCGACCGCCGAGCGCAGGGCTTCGGTCTCCCGGGGCAGTGGCCAACGGCAAGGCCCGGGGGATGCAGCGCTACCTTTGCCGGGCTTGCAAGCGGACCTTCGGC
>NZ_LWQU01000181.1 GCF_001650635.1 Magnetospirillum moscoviense
CGCATCCGCGGGCTTGGCCGCCGCCGCAATGGCGCCACGATACCGGCCAACGAGTCACATCAAAGGTTGGCCGGTATTCTTGCCTTCGCCCCCTACTTTTTCTTGCCTTCGGCAAGGGGCAACGCGACATAGCGCAGGGCCTGCGGGTTCTCGACCCGAAGCAGCAGGAACTTCTGGCTGGCGGCCTTGGCAGCCTCGACCGCCTTGGCCAGGTCGCCCGGCGTGCGGACCGGCTTGTTGGCCGCCTCGATGATGACGTCGCCGGGCTTCATGCCCTTTTCCATCGCCGGGCCGTCCTTGACCTCGGTGACCACCACGCCCTTGACGTCCTCGTCCAGGCCGAAGCGCTCGCGCAGTTGCGGCGTCACCGCCGCCACCACTAGGCCGGTGCCGGCCACACTTTGACCCGCGGCCGGGGCCTGGCCCTTTTCCGGCCCCTTGGCCACTTCCTCGGGTTCCTCGGGCAGTTCGCCCACCACCACTTCGGCGGTGGTCCGCTTGCCGTCGCGCCACACCTCGACCGTCACCTTCTTGCCGATCGGCGTCTCGGCGACGATGCGCGGCAGCTTGCGCATCTCGGTGACCTCGCGGCCGTCGAACTTCAAGATGACGTCTTGCGGCTTGATGGTCGATTTCGAGGCCGGACCGCCGGCATTGAGGCTGGACACCAAGGCCCCCTTGGAATCGGGCAGGCCCAGCGATTCGGCCAGTTCCTGATCCAGCGACTGGATGCGCACGCCCAGCCAGCCGCGCCGGGTCTTGCCATGCTTCTTCAGATCCTCGACCACCGGCTTGGCCAGGCTGGACGGGATGGCGAAACCGATGCCGATCGAGCCGCCCGACGGCGAGAAGATGGCGGTGTTGATGCCGATCACCTCGCCGGCCAGATTGAACATCGGCCCACCCGAATTGCCGCGATTGATCGAGGCGTCGGTCTGCAGGAAATCGTCGTAGGGGCCGGCATTGATGTCGCGCGCACGCGCCGAGACGATGCCGGCGGTGACGGTGCCGCCCAGGCCGAACGGATTGCCGATCGCCACCACCCAGTCGCCGACGCGGGCGACATCGGAATTGCCGAACGGCACGGCGGTCAGCGCCTTCTTGCCGGGGTCGAACTTCAAGACCGCCAGGTCGGTCTTGCTGTCGCGGCCGACCAGGGTGGCCTTGTAGGCGGTGTCGTCATGCAGGGTGACGGTGATCTCGTCGGCGTCGGCGATGACGTGGGCGTTGGTCACCACGAAGCCGCTCGCATCGATGATGAAGCCCGACCCCAGCGAGGTCGCCCGCTTGGGCGAACTGTCGGGGCGCATCTGGCGCTCGAAGAATTCCTTGAAGAAATCCTCGAACGGCGAGCCGGGCGGGAATTGCGGCATCTCGGGGACGCGCTCGGGATTCTTGATGGTCTGGGTGGTCGAAATGTTGACCACCGCCGGCAGCAGCTTTTCCGCCAGATCGGCGAAGCCGGCCGGAGCCTCGCGGCCATGGGCGACGGAAACCTGCAGCAGCAGCGCGGTCGCCACCGCCAGACCGGCCAACCAGGCCAGCGGGCGGATATCGACGGATTGGGCTTTCACACGGGACCGATGGGACATGCTCGTATTAACCCTTACTCGAGATCACCCGGAAGCTTTGTCCGAAACTAAGGCACAATCAAGGCGGAAGAACGGATCAGCCAGGCGCCGGCCACCCCGGCGGTGGCCGCCACCAGGCCGAACACCCGCAGGAAGGTGGGCGGCAGCGACTGGGTCTGCCCCATCAGGCGCTGCATGCCGGCGGGAAAGAGGGCGTAGACCACGCCCTCGATCACCATCACCAGACACAACGCGGTCAGGAAGTCGGTCACCGATGGCTTGGTCCCTGGAAGTGACGGAAGAACTGGCTGTCGGGTGACAACACCATGGTCGTGCCCTCGCCCAGCGCCTTGCGATAGGCCTCGAGCGAGCGGTAGAAGTCGTAGAACCGGGCGTCACGGCCATAGGCATCGTTATAGATGCGCGAGGATTCGGTGTCGCCCTGGGCCCGCAGGAAGTTGGCCTGACGTGCCGCCTCGGCCAGGATCACCGTGCGCTCGCGGTCGGCGCGTGAGCGGATCTGCTGGCCCCATTCGTACCCTTGCGCCCGCAATTCCTTGGCCTGGCGTTCGCGTTCCGACTTCATGCGGTCATAGATCGACTGGCTGATTTCGTCGGGCAGGTCGGCGCGGCGGATGCGCACATCGACGATGGTGATGCCGTAGGGGGCGGCCCGTTCGGCCACTTCCTTCTGGATATCCTCCATGATCTTGGCGCGCTCGTCGGACAACAGGCTGGGCAGCATCACCTGACCCAGCACGCGGCGCAGCGCCGAGGTCACGACCTGGGACATCTGGCCCCGGGCGGTGGTCTCGTTGCGCAGGGCCTGATAGTACTTCAGCGGGTCGGCGATGCGGTAGCGGGTGAAGGTATCGACGACGATGCGCTTCTGGTCGTTCAAGGTGATCTCTTCCGCCGGCGGCTCCAGCGCCAGCAGGCGCAGGTCGTAGCGGACGACATCCTCGATGAACGGCAGCTTGAAGTGCAGGCCGGGCTCCTTGATGGTGGCGCGGTGTGCGCCCAGGCGCAGCACCAGCGCCTGTTCGGCCTGGGTGACGACGAACAGCGACGATCCGGCCAGGACGGCCAGCGCGCCGATGGCGACCAGGATGGCGGGCAGGGTGCGGTTCATCGGGCACCTCCGGCACCGGCTTGGGATTTCTTCAATTCAGGCAGGGCCATATAGGGGACCACGCCTTGCGCCCCCTTGGCCGACGGATCGATGATCACCTTGGGGGCACCCTTCATGATCTCTTCCATGGTTTCCAG
Source organism: Magnetospirillum moscoviense (assembly GCF_001650635.1). Lineage (GTDB taxonomy): Bacteria > Pseudomonadota > Alphaproteobacteria > Rhodospirillales > Magnetospirillaceae > Magnetospirillum > Magnetospirillum moscoviense. Next base: position 2,841 of record NZ_LWQU01000181.1, read on the forward strand.
GTACAGGCGGCGCTCGGTGACGTCCGAGGCCTGCTTCCAGGCGTTGTACAGCGCCAGGAAGCGTTTGACCTCGCCTTCGGCCTGATTGACCACCTGTTCCTTGTAGGCCTCGGCCTCCTGGACCAGCTTCTCGACCTCGCCGCGGGCGCGCGGGATGATGTCGTTGCGATAGGCTTCGGCCTCGTTGCGGGCGCGTTCCTGGTCGGCGCGGGCGCGCTGGACATCGTTGAAGGCGTCGATGACCGCGGCCGGCGGCTCGACCTTCTGCAACTGGACCTGGGTGACCAGGATGCCGGCGTCATAGGAATCCAGCAGGCGCTGCAACTCGATCTTGGCGGCGTCGGCGATGGGCTGGCGCTTGTCGGACAGGGCGGCCTGGATCGGGCTGCGGCCGATGACGTCGCGCATCGAGCTTTCGGCCGCGACCTTCACGGTGCCTTCGGCATCCCTGACGTTGAATAGGAACTTGCCGGCGTCCTTGATCTGCCAGAACACGGTGAAGTCGGCCTCGACGATGTTTTCGTCGCCGGTCAGCATGCGGCTTTCCTCAGGGACGTCGCGGGTCGCACCCTGGCGCTGCTCGAAGCGGGTATCGACCGCCGAGCGGAAGCCCAATTGCAGCTGGTTGATCTTGGTGACCTTGGGCAGCATCACCGTCTCGATCGGATAGGGCAGGTGGTAGCGCAGGCCGGGCTCGGTGGTATCGACCCACTTGCCGAAGCGCAACACCACGCCTTGTTCGTCGGGGTTGACGCGATAGATGCCGGTGGCCATCCACGCCGCCACGCCCAGGGCGGCCACGACCATCAGGCCGGTCCCACCCGAGAAACGGCCGGGCGGCACCGCCTTTTTCAGGCGTTCCTGGCCCTTGCGGATCATTTCCTCGAAATCGGGACCGGGCCGGCCGCCGCCGGGACCGCGTCCCCACGGACCGCCGCCGCCGCCGCCATTGCCGCCGCCATTGTTACCGCCACCGCCCCAGGGGCCACCCCCTTGATTCCAAGGCATACTTTTCCTCGCATTCGCTGTTTGGCCCTACCAGGCCTTATAGGCTACCCCAGGGACGGGCGCAACGCACGCCCCAGGTTGAAGCCCATATGGAGAAATCCGAAGCCTTTTCAAGCGGACTTCCCAAACCGCCGGGTCCCCCTTATATGAGAGTTCGCTGCAATTTCGCTTATCCCCTGGCAAAAAATGAGGACGTTCATGGCCGAAGTCACCGAGCAACAGGTCGTTGATGCATTGAAGACCATCGTCGACCCCGACAAGAAGGCCGACATCGTCAGCCTGGGGATGGTGTCCGGAGTGACGGTGAAGAACGGCCATGTCGCCTTCGCCATCGAGGTCGAACCCGAGCGCGGCGCCAAGCTGGAGCCGATGCGCAAGGACGCCGAGAAGGCGGTGCACGGCCTGGCCGGCGTGCTGACGGTGTCGGCGGTGCTGACCGCCGAGCGCAACGTCATGGGCGGCCCCAAGGGCGGGCATGGCCATGCGCATGGTCACGGCCAGCCGGGCGCCGAGGCGCCGCTGCTGCCGGGCGTCAAGTCGATCATCGCCATCGCCTCGGGCAAGGGTGGCGTCGGCAAGTCCACCACCTCGACCAACCTGGCCATGGCGCTGGCGCAACTGGGCCTGAAGGTCGGCCTGTTCGACGCCGATATCTACGGCCCCTCGATGCCGCGCATGCTGGGCATTTCCGGCGACCCGGTCAGCCCCGACGGCCAGACCCTGCTGCCGATGGAAAATTACGGCGTCAAGTGCATGTCGATCGGCTTCCTGGTGCCGGAAGACAGCCCGATCATCTGGCGCGGCCCGATGGTGATGGGCGCGCTGCAGCAGTTGCTGCGCGACGTGCGCTGGGGCGAACTGGACGTCATGGTCATCGACATGCCGCCGGGCACCGGCGACACCCAGCTGACCATCAGCCAGACCCTGCCGCTGACCGGCGCGGTGATCGTCTCGACGCCGCAGGACATCGCCCTGCTGGACGCCCGCAAGGGGCTCAACATGTTCCGCAAGGTCGATGTGCCGGTGCTGGGCGTGATCGAGAACATGTCCTATTACGTCTGCCCCAAATGCGGCGACGAGGCCCACATCTTCGGCCATGGCGGCGCCCGGGCGGAAGCGGCCCGGCTGTCGTGCGACTTCCTGGGCGAGGTGCCGCTGGACATCGCCATCCGCGAGACCGCCGACCGCGGCGAGCCGATCGTGGTGTCGAAGCCGTCTTCGCCGCACGCCAAGGCCTATCGCGACATCGCCAAGGCGATCTGGGACAAGGTCCAACTGATCCAGGGCGGGGCCAAGAAGGGACCGAAGATCAGCTTCGAGTAGGAAAGACAGAGGCAGGAAGGCTGGCATGTTCGGCCTTCCTGCTCTATATTGGGTTTGCCGGGTTCGCCCGGCTATGGCGCTAAACGCTATGTGGAATAGGCTTTGCGGACCCGGGGGCGGTACCCGGCGCCTCCACCATCAACCGGTTCCGGCCGGCGCATGGGGGCGAAACAGGATCGACGCGGGCAGTAAAGACATGGTTTGTGCTCGGCATGATACCACCGTTATCGGGTCAATCCTCACAAGTGCCAACGACAACGTTGCTCTTGCCGCTGCGGCCTAGCCCGTAAGCGCGGTTCGGGGGGGCACCGGGCAACAGAAGCCCCCCCACTTCGCCGGCAGACCCGGCGGCCATTTCAAGGGGACGTGATTTGGATATGTCGGATGATTTCCTGCGATACGACAAGATGGTCGAGGACGCCCTGCGCGGCGTCGTACGCGACGCCCTGTCGGTAACGGCCCGCGACGGCCTGTTCGGCGACCACCATTTCTACATCACCTTCCGCACCCGATTCCCCGGGGTGCAGATCAGCCCGGCCCTGATGGCCCGCCACCCCGACGAGATGACCATCGTCCTGCAGCACCAATTCTGGGGCCTGGACGTCGCGCAAGACCAGTTCGAGGTGACGCTGTCCTTCTCGGGCGTATCGGAACGGCTACGCGTGCCGTTGGCGGCGGTGACCGGCTTCGCCGACCCGTCGGCCAAGTTCGGCCTGCAATTCCAGGTCGATGCCGAGTTGGAGGCCGCCACCCCGGCCGAGCCCGCCCCCGTCAAGCCCCAAGATCCCGCCAAGACCGAGGACAATCCCGGCAACGGCGACGGCAAGGTCATCGCGCTGGACGCCTTCCGCAAGAAGTAACCGGTGCGCCTGTCCCCTTGACGGGTCGCCGAAAAAGGTGTTTGACCTTCGCCGGACGCCTACCCGTCGCGGGTGGGCTGAACCTGCCCTGACCTCTCTGGCCCAAGGACGCGAAGCCCATGTCCGATTTCGTCCATCACGAGCTGTTCCCGCTTCAGCACGACGACACGCCGTATCGCAAGATCACCGCTGACGGCGTCGGCACGGCTTCCCTGAACGGCAAGACCATCGTCACCGTCGCCCCCGAGGCCATCACCCGCCTGACCTACGAGGCGTTCCACGACACCTCGCACCTGTTGCGCCCCGGTCACCTGCAGCAGCTGAAGAACATCCTGGAAGACAAGGATGCCAGCGCCAACGACCGGTTCGTCGCCTATGACCTTTTGAAGAACGCCTGCATCGCCGCCGGCGGCAAGCTGCCGATGTGCCAAGATACCGGCACCGCCATCGTCATGGGCAAGAAGGGCCAGCAGGTCTTTTCCACCGGCAATGACGAAGCCGCCATCTCGGAAGGCGTGCAGAAGGCCTATACCGACCTGAACCTGCGCTATTCGCAAAGCGCTCCGTTGGACATGTACGAAGAGGTCAATACCGGCACCAACCTGCCGGCCCAGATCGACCTGTTCGCCACCGAGGGCGATGCCTACAAGTTCATGTTCATGGCCAAGGGCGGCGGCTCGGCCAACAAGACCTTCCTGTACCAGCAGACCAAGGCGTTGCTGAACCCGACCAGCCTGTTGAAGTTCCTGGACGAGCAGATCCGCACGCTGGGCACCTCGGCCTGCCCGCCCTATCACCTGGCCATCGTCATCGGCGGCCTGTCGGCGGAAATGACGTTGAAGACCGTCAAGCTGGCCAGTGCCCGCTATCTCGACAGCCTGCCCGAGAAGGGCAACAAGGCCGGCCAGGCCTTCCGCGACCGCGAGCTGGAACAGGTGGTCCTGAAGATGACCCAGGACATGGGCATCGGCGCCCAGTTCGGCGGCAAGTATTTCTGCCACGACGTCCGCGTCATCCGCCTGCCCCGCCACGGCGCCTCGTGCCCGGTGGCGATTGGCGTGTCGTGCTCGGCCGACCGGCAGATTCTCGGCAAGATCACCAAGGACGGCGTTTATGTCGAGGCGCTGGAGAAGGATCCGGCCAAGTACCTGCCCGACATCGACCCGGCCAAGCTGTCGGGCGAGGTGGTCAAGATCGACCTGAACCGGCCGATGGACGAGATCCGCAAGACCTTGTCGCAATATCCCGTGAAGACCCGGGTGTCGCTGTCGGGTCCGATGATCGTCGCCCGCGACATCGCCCACGCCAAGCTGAAGGAACGCCTGGACAAGGGCGAGGGCCTGCCGGATTACTTCAAGCAGCTGGGCGTCTATTACGCCGGCCCGGCCAAGACCCCGGAAGGCATGCCATCGGGCTCGTTCGGCCCGACCACCGCCGGGCGCATGGATTCGTATGTCGAGCAGTTCCAGGCCGCCGGCGGCTCGATGCTGATGATCGCCAAGGGCAACCGCTCGAAGGCGGTGACCGAGGCCTGCAAGAAGCATGGCGGCTTCTATCTGGGGTCCATCGGCGGCGCCGCCGCCCGTCTGGCCCAGGATTGCATCAAGAAGGTCGAGGTCATCGAGTACCCCGAACTGGGCATGGAAGCCATCTGGCGCATCGAAGTGGTCGATTTCCCGGCCTTCATCGTCGTCGATGACAAGGGCAACGACTTCTTCGCCGAATTCGCGCACTGATTTGCCCCTCAGGGCAAATCAGCTCTTGCCTTTGGCACGCCCGATCCCGGGCGGCTCAGACGCCGCTCGGGCTTCGCACGCCCTCAATACCTGACCGACGTCAGATACAGCCCCTCGGGCGGCGCGGTCGGGCCGGCGGCGGCGCGTGAGCAGGCCTTAAGGGCCACACGGACATCGTCGGGCGACCATTTGCCCTCGCCCACCAGCTTCAAGGTGCCGACCATGTTGCGGACCTGATGGTGCAGGAACGAACGGGCGCCTGCGTGAATCTCGATCATTTCGCCGCAGCGGCGCACGTCCAGCACATCCAGATGCTTGACCGGGCTGGCGGCCTGGCAGGCGGCTGCGCGAAAGCTGGTGAAATCGTGGCAGCCCAGCAGATGGTTGGCGCCTTCCTGCATCCGCTCGACATCCAGCCCGACCGCCACCCACCACACCCGGTTCTTGTCCAGCACCGACGGCGCCCGGCGATTGAGGATGCGGTAGACATAGGCCCGGCCCACCGCCGAGAAGCGGGCGTGGAAATCGTCGGACACCAATTCGGCCCGCAGCACCGCCACCGGATGGGGCTTGGCGTGGAAGTTGGCGGCGTCGCGCACGGCGTCGGCCGAATATTCGCGCGGCAGATCGACATGGGCGACCTGACCGCAGGCATGGACGCCGGCATCGGTGCGGCCGGCACATTGCACCATCACCGGCTGGCCGCACAATTTGGCCAAGGCCTGTTCCAGCACGCCCTGCACGCTGTCGCCGTTCGGTTGCCGCTGCCAGCCGACGAAGGGCGTTCCGTCATATTCGACCAGCAGGCGGTAGCGGGGCATGGTCAGGCCAGCCGGGTGCCGGCCGGCAGCGCGAAGCCGCGCAGCAGATCGGCCGTCGCCATCGGCCCCTTGCCCGGCCGCTGGGCCTTGAGGATGCGCAAGCCCCCCTGGCCGCAGGCCACCGTCAGCTGGTCGTCCAACACCGTGCCGGGTGGGCCGGATGCATCGGCCAGGCAGGCTTCCAGCACCTTCAGGCGCTCGCCGGCCGCCTCGCACCACACGCCGGGCCACGGCGTGAAGGCGCGGACCAAGCGGTCCAGCTCGGCCGCCGGGCGGGCCCAGTCCAGCTTCCCTTCGTCCTTGGCCAGCTTGCGGGCATAGGTTACCCCGTCCTCGGGCTGCGGCACCGGAACCAACTGATCCAGCCGGGCCAGGGCATCGACCATCAGCCGCGCCCCCATGGCCGACAATTGGTCGTGCAGGCCTTGCGCCCCGGTGGCGGCGGTGATCGGCAGCCGGTCCACCAGCAGCATGGCGCCGGTATCCAGCCCCTGATCCATCTGCATGATGGTCACGCCGGTTTCGCTGTCGCCGGCCTCGATGGCCCGCTGGATCGGCGCCGCACCGCGCCAGCGCGGCAGCAGCGAGGCATGGACGTTCAGACAGCCGCGCTTCGGCGCGGCCAGGATGGACAGCGGCAGGATCAGGCCATAGGCCGCCACCACCGCCACATCCAGATCAAGGTCGCGAAAGGCCTGCTGCTCTTCTTCGGACTTCAGGCTTTTCGGCGTGCGCACCATGATGCCGTGGCGCTGGGCGAAGGCGTGCACCGGGGTCGGTTGTTCCTTGTGGCCGCGACCGGCCGGGCGCGGCGGCTGGGAATAGACCGCCGCCACCTGATGGCCGGCATCGATCAGCGCGGCCAGGATCGGCACCGAGAAATCGGGCGTGCCCATGAAGGCCAGGCGCATCGGGCTCACCGGGCGTCCTTTTTTGTCTTCAGCAGCTTGCGCAGGATCATGTTGCGCTTCAGGGCCGACATGTGGTCGATGAACAAGATGCCGTCCAGATGGTCCATCTCGTGCTGCAGCACCGTGGCCAGCAGGCCGTCGGCCTCGATCTCGTGGCTTTGGTTGTCGGTGCCCAGATAGCGCACCTTGACGGCGCGCGGGCGGGTGACGTTGCCGTAATGGGCCGGCACCGACAGGCAGCCTTCCTCGTAGGTATTGTCGTCGTCGGACACCCAGACGATTTCCGGGTTGGCCATGCGAAGCGGCGCGCGGTCGGCCTCGTCCTTGGCGATATCGACGACGATGATGCGCGACAGTACGCCGACCTGCGGCGCCGCCAAGCCGATGCCCGGGGCTTCGTACATGGTGTCCAGCATGTCGTCCATCAGCCGGAGCGTCTTGTCGTCGATCCGCTCGACCGGGGCGGATTTCTTGATCAGGCGGGGATCGGGGGCGGTCAGGATTTCCAAAAGGGCCATGGGACGCTTTCAACGCACGAGAATTCTGCCCTGGTGAGATATGGAAGCCGAAAGCATCGGTCAAGCTATCCTTTGACCCGCGCGCGGATCGCAAGCTTGGCTTCGCCCTTGGCCGGCACCTCGATGACCCAACTGGCGGTGAAGGCATCGTCCTTGGTGTGAGGGGCACTTTCCGACAGAACCAGCCATTCCGGCCCGAAGGATTCGCGCACGATGACGCGGGCCGGGCGCTCGCCGCCATTGGCCAGGCGCACCTCGATGGCCGATTCGCTGATTTCGGCGGAAACCTTCTGGAAATCGGTCTGCACCCGCCTGGCGGTGACGTCGAAGGCGCGGCCCAGGCTGACCTGGGCGGCTGCCCCGGCCGGGACCGGCCCCAGCCGATCCTCGCCCACCAGATTGGCCTGACCGTCGCGGCCGCGTTGGTAGACCCGAAGAGTGCCGGCCGGCAAGGGCTGGCCGGTCGTATTACGCAGCGAGATGTGCGCCTGCGGGTGCAGCACCCCGCGATCGGACCAGCGGCCGCGCCAGGCGTGGTGGGGGGCACCGTCCAGCAGCAGTCTGCGCTCGACCGCCAGGCTGGCCGGAGCCATCAGGGCGACCTGGCGGCGCTCGCCGGCGGCCAGGGTGACCGGCTGGGCGATGGTGTAAAGGTGGTGCGGCCCCAGTTCCTCCCGCGCGGGCATGGCCTCGGCCGTCGCCATCAGGGTCTTGGCCGCCCGCATCGGCAGCGAAGGCGCCCCCTGGCGCGACAATTCCCCCGCGACCAATTGCAGGTGGGCGTTGGTGAATTCGGTGCCGCCATGATTGCCGATGGTGGCCCAACTGGTCAGCGTCAGCCGGTCGCCGGCGGGCGCCAGTTCGGCGGTGTAATCGGCGGTCCAGTCCAGGCCGCCGGCCAGGTAATCCAGCTCGACCTCGCGCTTGCCGGCACTGTCGGAACTGACCGTCGCCACGAAGGACGGAGCGACGCGCAGGGATTCCGGCAGGGCATCGTACAGCACCCGCTCGGGCTGGCCTGCGACCACCCGGCCGTTGATGCGAAACACCGGGACGCCGTCGGCGGCCAGCACGTTGGCGCGCTCTTCGCGCCCCTCTCGCCATACCACGGTGACCTCGGACCCGATGGCGCCGGCCAGCAGGCGCCCCGCGTCAATGCCGCCCACGGCGAAAGCCTGCTCGCGCGTCTGCACACCCGCCCCCGACAACCAGGCGGTGCCGTCCTGCGCCTGGGGGCTGGTGCCCTCGAACACCAACACCTGGCTGCCCTTGTCCAGGGTGACGGTGCGGCGATCGCGCACCAGGGCCTGACCGGCTTGGGTGATGGTCAGGGACAAGGCGGCACGGTCGGCTTGGGTGATGATGGTGTCGGCCGCCGCCAGCGGCGGCAGCAAGGCGGTGGTCATCAGCAGGGCGAGGATTCGACGCATGGGCAACTCCGGTTTCGTCCATTCCTATGCTATGAAAGCGGCGAGACGATGGCAAAAACGGGGGCCGATGGTGGAGATGGCATGGATGGTGGCGGCGGGCCTTGGTCTGGCCGCCCTGGTGGTGGCGGTGCTGGCGCTGCTGCGCGGCCGAGGCGACACCACCGGGGCCGCCATTGAAGCCATGGCGGCGGCCCAGGCCCAGCTGACCGGCCGGCTGGCGCAACTGGCCGAAAGCCAGGCCGCCGCCCAAAGCCAACTGGCCGACCGGCTGCAGGGCCAGGAACGCAGCCTGGCCAAGACCGTCGAGGAACGCCTGGCCGAAATGGCCAAGCGCCTGGATGACGGCGTCCAGCAGGCGTCGCACCGCCAGGCGACCTCGCTGCACGAGCTGCGCGAGCGCCTGGCCGTCATCGACGCCGCCCAGAAGAACATCACCGAATTGTCGGCCCAGGTGGTCAGCCTGCAGGACATCTTGTCCAACAAGCAGGCGCGCGGCGCCTTTGGCGAGATTCAGCTGAACGACATCGTCACCGCCATGCTGCCGCCGTCGGCCTATCGCTTCCAGGCGGCCCTGGGCGACGGCCGGCGCGTCGATTGCCTGCTCGACCTGCCCAATCCCCCCGGCTCGATCGCGATCGACGCCAAGTTCCCGCTGGAAAGCTTCCACCTGTTGCGCAACGCCAAGGACGACGCCGAACGCACCCTGGCCGGCCGCGCCTTTGCCACCGCCATCTTGAAGCATGTCAGGGACATCGCCGAGAAGTACATCGTCCCCGGCCAGACCGCCGAATCGGCGCTGATGTTCCTGCCGTCGGAAGCGATCTACGCCGAATTGCACGCCAACTTCCCCGACGTGGTGGAAAAAAGCTTCCGCGCCAAGGTGTGGATCGTCTCGCCCACCACCTTGATGGCGACGCTGAATACCGTGCGCGCGGTCTTGAAGGACGCCCGCATGCGCGAGCAGGCCGGCCTGATCCAGAAAGAAGTGCGGATGCTGCTGGACGATATCGGCCGCCTGGACGACCGCGTCGCCGCCTTGGACAAGCATTTCGGCCAGGCGTCGGAAGATATCCGCCAGATTCGCATTTCCACCGAAAAGGTGGCCAAGCGGGCCGACCGCATCGAGACGGTGCAATTGGGCGAGGATGCCGACGGCCCCGCCGCCGAAGTGGCTCCGCCGGCGCCGAAGCTGCTGGATTCCTGAGAAAAAAAGTGGCGGGACCGGAGAACCGATCCCGCCATCTCAGGGAGACAAAGCAGTAACGGTATTTAGGTACGACAATACCGATTTAGATGCAAGGCTTTTTTCATCGCGCTGGGCAAGAAGCTTTCAAAAGCTAGCCGGGAAAGCCTTGATCCGAGGTCGCTTCCCACAACCGTCATGGCCGGGCTTGACCCACTGCTGTCCGGTTTAATTTAGTGGACTGAGTGCACGGCGTTGATTCTACTCGTGTTCAGACGTTTGGCGCGTCTCCTGGACACGAATTGGAGCAACACCGTGCGGCATCAGAATAGCGTTTTTCATGACTTG
>NZ_LWQU01000182.1 GCF_001650635.1 Magnetospirillum moscoviense
GCTGGAATAACGGGCGTAGATTGCGGCGTGCTTCGGTGGGGGTGTGCGCTTCATGGCGAACGGTTATGCCCGTTGCCTTGCCTGTATGCAACGAAAGAGGGCGTGGCCGGGTGCCTTTCTGGCGTTTGTCGATGTTTCCCCGTTTTTCCCCTTCTTTCCCCGACTTTCCCTGTTTTTCCCGGAATTTCACCTGTCGTGAAGTGGCAGGATAGGCGTGGTGATATCACCGCGCACCGCCCTGACGGGCGGAATGGCTTATTCGCACCCGGAGGGTGCTCAACGCCGGCCAGTGAGCAGGAATCCTTTTTTCCGGGACGCCGCGCCATTTGATCGGTGATGGCAATATTTCCGATAGGTACTAACCGACATTTGCCATACCCTTTCGGTTGTGTTAATGAAGCATTAAGAATGAGGTCTGCCGCGAAAGCCGACGGCACAGACCATTTGGAGAGGTGACCGGGGATCATGCGCGACACCTTCAAAGGTGCGGCCGCAGGGGCTGTGATGGCTGCCGCAGGAGCCTGTGTTCTAGGCTGGTCAGCCAATGCGCAGACCGTCCCCGGCGCCGTCGATCCCGGCCGCATCGAGAAGCGGTTCGAGCAGCCGCGCATTCCGCAATCCGTCATCGAGCCGGCGGTGCCCGAGGGCGAGGAACAGCTTCCGCCCGAGGAAGCCGAGAAGATCCGCTTCACCCTGACCGCCGTCACCCTGGACGGCGCCACGATCTTCCCCGAGGCAGAAATCGGCGCGCTGTGGGCCGACCGCCTGGGCAAGGAAGTGTCGCTGGCCGACATGTACGCCCTGGTCGACGAGATCACCGCCTATTACCGCAACAAGGGCTACATCCTGTCGCGCGCCATCGTGCCGCCGCAGCGCATCAACGGCGGCATCATCCGCATCCGGGTGGTGGAAGGCCACGTCAACGACGTGATCATCGAGGGCGAGGCCAATGGCCGCGCCGATTTGTTCCGCCGCTGGGGCGAGCAGATCAAGGCGTCGAAGCCGCTGCACAACAGCGTGCTGGAACGCTACTCGCTGCTGGCCAACGATCTTCCCGGCGTCAAGGCCCGCGCCGTCCTGCGCCCGTCCCAGACCGTCCAGGGCGCATCCGACGTGGTGTTCGTCATCGAGCACAAATACATCGACGGCTCGCTGACCATCGACAATCGCGGCACCAAGACCAGCGGCCCCGGCCAATACACCCTGGGGGCCGGCATCAATTCCATTCTCGGCCTGTACGAGAAGACCCAGGTCACCTGGGTCAACACGGTCGATCGCGAGGAGTTGCGGTATCTGGCCGTCCAGCATGACGAGATCGTCACCACCGAGGGCACCAAGCTGACGCTCAGCGGCAACCGCAGCCGAGGCCAGCCGGGCCATAATCTGCGCGAGTTGGACATGCGCAGCCGCAACATCACCTTTTCGGCGGCGCTGAGCCACCCCTTGCTCCGTTCGCGCCAGGAGAACCTGTCGCTGGCGGGCAGTTTCACCGCCCGCACCTCGCAGACCGACCAGCTTGGCTCCCGCCTGAACGAGGACCGCGTCCGCGTCGCCAAGATCGGCGCCGCCTATGATTATTCCGATGCCTGGCAGGGCGTGAACCAGGTGGTCGTCGACCTGCACCAGGGCCTCAACATCCTCAACGCCACCGACCTCGACTACGCCAACAAGACCCGCGACCGGGGCCGCAGCGACTTCACCAAGCTGACGGTGGACCTGTCGCGCACCCAGCAACTGGATGCCGGCTTCGCCCTGGTCGGCGGCATCACCGGCCAATGGTCGGCCACCCAGTTGCTGTCGTCCGAGGAATTCGGCTATGGCGGCAGCCAGTATGGCCGCGCCTATGATTCGTCGGAAATCACCGGCGACAACGGCATCGCCGGCAAGCTGGAGCTTCAGTTCACCGACCGGATCGAGGATTTGGGCTTCAAATACATCCAGCCCTTCGTCTTCTACGATTACGGCATCACCCAGGACCGCGCCCCCTCCAACCAGCGCGGCACCCGCATGGGTTCCTCCGCCGGCATCGGCCTGCGCTTCGGGCTGACCGATCACCTCAACGGCTCGTTCGAGATCGACAAACCGCTGACCCGCCCGGTCAACGCCAACACCCCCACCGGCAAGGGCGAGGAGCCCCGCTTCTTCTTCAGCATTTCCGCAAGGTACTAAGGCCATGACGACCCGATCCCGCCATGCCCCCCTCCGCCATGCATCAAAGGCCTCGCCGCTGCGCCGCTGGCTCACCACCACCACCGCCCTGGCCGGTGTCTTGCCCGTCTTGATGATCGCCGTGCCCGCCCTTGCAAATCCCCAGGGCGGTTCGGTCGTCGAGGGCCAGGCCACCATCACCACCGCCCCCAATCAGCTCACCGTCAACCAGGCCAGCGACAAGGCGGTGATCAACTGGCAAAGCTTCAGCATCGGCGCCGGTGAAACCACCCGCTTCGTCCAGCCCTCCGCCTCGTCCATCGCGCTGAACCGCGTCACCGGCGATCAGGTGTCGCAAATCCTGGGCACCCTGACCGCCAATGGCCGCGTCATCCTGGTCAACCCCAACGGCGTGTTCTTCGGCAAGGATTCCCGGATCGATGTGGCGGCGCTGGTCGCCAGCACCCACGACATCAAGAATTCCGAATTCATGGCCGGGCGCCTGAACTTCGACATTCCCGGCAAGATCGACGCCCAGATCATCAACGAGGGCAGCCTCTCGGCCAAGGACGGCGGCCTGGTCGCCCTGGTCGCCCCCAGCCTGCGGAATTCCGGCATCATCTCGGCCCGCCTGGGTCGCGTCGCCCTGGCCTCGGCCGGCAGCGGCGTCACCGTCGATCTGTATGGCGACAATCTGATCCTGTTCCAGGCCGATTCGAAACTGGCGCAACAGGTCAAGGGGCCGGACGGCCAGCCGGTCGCCGGCCTGATCGATAATTCGGGCCAGATTTACGCCGACGGCGGCCGGGTGCTGCTGACCGCCAACGCCGCCAAGGGCGTGGTGGACAAGGCCATCAACATGACCGGCATCGTCCAGGCCCGCACCGTCGAACAGCAGGGCGGCGAGATCGTGCTGAAGGGCGATGATGGCGGCGTGGTCGAGGTGGCCGGCAAGCTGGACGCCTCGGGCAAGGAAGCCGGCCAGAAGGGCGGAATCGTCCATGTGCTGGGCGAGGTCGCCGCCCTGACCGACAGCGCCCGCATCGACGTCTCCGGCGATGCCGGAGGCGGCACCGCCCTGGTCGGCGGCGATTACCTGGGCAAGGGCGCCGTCCGCAATGCCGACGTCACCTACATGGCCAAGGGCGCCCAGATCAACGCCAGCGCCCTGACCAACGGCGACGGCGGCAAGGCCATCCTGTGGGCCGATCACACCACCCGCTCCTATGGCAAAATCCTCGCCCTGGGGGGCTGGGGCGGCGGCAACGGCGGCTTCGTCGAGACTTCGGGCAAGGTCTATTTGCACCACACAGGCCGGGTGGACACGTCAGCCGCAAAAGGTCTCATCGGCACTTGGTTTCTCGATCCGAGTGATTTGACGATTTCCGACGGCGCCACTCAAACAAATGTCACAACGACTTGCTCATCAATTGACTGCAGTGACCCTGGAAATTTTTATGGAACTAATGATAGTGGCGCAGCTCAGGTATCAACGGACTCCATAGCTGAGGCACTGAATAGTGGCCAGCGCGTTACTATTTTCGCCTCCGGCAATGTCGTCATATCCGATATCATCATGAGTACATCTGGGTCCTCTTCATCAAAGGACTTCTATGTCATCGCTGATGGCAGCATTTCAATGATTAACGGCGCTTATATAAGCGCAAGCGATCTAACGACATCCGGATCATTCGACGTAAAGCTGCAAGCCGACTACAACAGTGATGGGGTCGGAGATGTAACAATAGGAAGGGACAATACAGAACAGCACACTTATATTTTTGCAAAAAATGGAAATATTACCCTCATCGGCGCAAATGTAACGCTAGCTAATTCATCATCAAAGACATCATACAATACACTATATACAGGCACAGGTGCAGTTAGCGTTACCGCAACTAATACAATCACTCTTTACGACAACGCCATCGCGAGCAAGGGTAATATCACCCTGAACGCGCCAACCATTAGCGCATTTGCCGCCGACTCTTCAAACGGCACCCCAGAAATCTACCGCGTTTCGGGAAACCTCAGCTTCCAGAACGCGACCGGCGCCGGCATCGAGCTGGCGAGCTGCGACAACTGCACGATTTATTCCGAGCCCACCACCTCCACCACCCTAACTCCGGACCAGACGAATGAAACAGACAAAATAAACGCCGACAACAAAACAAGGTTGCCGCCAGACGTTAATTTAGATCAATCAGATATAAGCATAATTGACTACATAGGGTCTCTGGTCGGAATTTCATCAGGAATTCAATCCACAACTTTTGCTCAATCGCTTGCATCCGCAAATCAGTCGACCGGTACATACGGCTTGTCAGCCGATAAGTGGGCAAAAGTTAACGCCATAATGAATGCCCTGTCCTCAAAAACACCAGACCAGATTTCCACGTTACTGACGACACTAATTGGTAGTGGAAAATTGAATTCCGGGAGCGGGTGGTGGACTATTTTTGAAGATAGCCGTTGGACTGTTCGCTCAAAGCTAGACACTGCTCTATTGTTAGCAGTAGATAAATCTGCACTAGCTATAGGTGACAGCAAATGGTCAGCATTCCCCTACGCCGTCCGTCAAAACGTATACAACAATTTGGTCCCGCAGCTAAATTTTGTGAAAGATTCGGTTGATACAGAAGGGGCAATACTAAGCCTTCTATACAATAAACAAATTGACCCCTCCAATCCAAATGGAAGCCCGGTTTGGGCCGCACTGAAAGGCAAATACGGAACAGGATACATGAAAAATATTTTTGACGGACTCTATGGGCAAGCCAACGTGCAAAGCGCTCTGTGCTCTACATGTGGCGCATATAAAGACGGAAGCGTAACAAAAGTCACAGGAACGGTTCTTGGTGATGTTGTTGATACAGTTTCATTTAAAATAGGAAACTCAACAATAGCTCTATCATCAAAATCAAACGGCGGGTATTTGGCAAGCTCAATTGGGTCGAGCGATGCATATCAGTGCACAGACATTGTTAGAGATTACATGAACGCGTTGGGAATGGACAAGCCAGATATTACAGGAAATGGGAATAGGTCGGCGTCAGTAGTAGCGTCAAAAGGACCTGTGTATTTGAACGGTCAGAAAATTCATTTCGAGTACAACAGCCTCTCAAGCGATATCCCCCCTAAAGTTGGCGCTGTGCTTTCCCAGGGGAATGGGAATAACCCTCACGTATCCATTGTTAAGAGCGTTGAGCCCTTAGCCGACGGATCGTTAAAAATTACACTTATTGAAAATAATGTGGGCACAGACGGAAACGAAATTGCCAACCGCGAGCTGACATTCAATAAGGGTGACAATGGCGAGTGGGTTGTTAGCCGAAGTTGGGGCAACTCGTCGGCTTTCAACGTAATTGGTTGGTCTAATCCTGTTGCGGCGCGCAGTTAGGGTTACGGTGATGGGGTGGACGGCCCCTGCTCCCCGGCGTCGCAATGCGCCACAGTGGTGGGGGTTACGGTGACAGTGCACTCAATTGACCCCGGGCAGCCATCCTGCCACAGTGGGCCATGAGCCGCTTGCCCCGCCTCGTCGTTCCTGGTCTCCCGCATCATGTCACCCAGCGCGGCAACGGTCGGGCGCGGGTATTCTTCGGCGACGAGGATTATGCCTTGTACCGAGCCTTGCTGGCCGAATCGTGCCGATCCGCCGGGGTCGCGGTGTGGGCGTGGGTGCTGATGCCCAATCACGTCCATTTGATCCTGGCCCCGTCGGACGAGGACGGACTGCGCCGAGCCCTGGCGCCGGTGCATCGCCGCTATGCCGGCCATGTTCACGCGCGACTGCGGCGCACCGGTCATTTCTGGCAGGGCCGTTACGGCGCCGTCGTCATGGACGAGGCCCATCTCGCCGCTGCGTTGCGCTATGTGGCTTTCAACCCCGTGCGCGCCCGACTGACCGACCAGCCCCGGGACTGGCCATGGTCCAGCGTCCACGCCCATCTGTCGGCCACCGACGACGGCATCACCACCCTGGCGCCTGTGCTGTCACGTTTTCCCGATTTCGCCGGCTTTCTCGATACCCCAGCCGATGGGGCGGCGATCAAGCGCCTGCGCCAGGCCGAGACCATCGGTCGCCCGCTGGGCGACGACGGCTTTGTCTCGTCACAGGAAGATCGTTGCGGCCGCCCCCTGAAACCCGCCCGGCGCGGCCCGAGGCCACGGCAGCAGGCTGGCGGCACCGTCCCGGCGGCACTTTCATCATGATGGCCGTCGGAGGGAGGATGGTGCTGAGGTGGTGAGTCGCCGGCTTTGGCGGTCCGAGGTCTTGACCGTCCATAAGTCTGGATGGTCACCTCACGATCCCGCCAGTCATTGGCCGCTTTGGTCGCCTCCCAGGCTCTGCCCGTCCAGAATGTCCAAGGGTGACATCCTTTCCCCGGCCATCCTTACCCTGCACGGCCCAGATGTTCCCCTTCCCGTCCCGCATCGGCACCGCCTTCGCCGGTGACCCGCCAAGGCTTTCCATCGCCGCCCTGGCGACCTTCGGCACCTGGTATGGCCGGCGCTGGAAGGTGGTGGCCTCGTCCAGCATGTGCAGGAGTTCCTTGTAGGTCAGGATCACCACCAGGGCCAAGGCGTCCTTGTGGGCTTCGGCCAACAGGTAATCCTTCCAGTTCCTGAAATGCAGGACGCGGCCGAGGAAGCCGGGCTTCTTCTGTTGCAGGTAGGTCTTCCATAGCCGGTTCTGGCCAGGGTGACGGGTCATTGGCTTCGGCTGGTAGGAACGTTTGGGCGGTTTCGCCCGCTGGCGTTCCGGTGGCGGCTGATAGGGGCCGAGGCGATCTTCCAGCTTGGCCAGCGAGCAGGACCGGTCGAGGCGGCTGGCCTTCATGCGGCCCTTGCCGCCGCCGGCTTCGGCGAAGACCAGGCCGGCGCCGCGCTTTCGGATCATCAGTCCGTGATTGGCTAGGCCGTCATGCAGCTCGCGCCAATTGGTGGCGAGGTGGACCGCCTTCAGGATCGGCGTCTTGTTCTCGACCATGTAGCGCTCGAAGCTTTGCTCCCAGGTCTTCGCCTCGTAATCTCGCGCCCGGCCCGACACCGGGTTGCGCTCGGTGCCGTCGGTCATGCCCTTGTCGATGGCCAGGCCGTGTTTCAGTTCCATCTCGCGGGCGACATTGGCCAGGATTTTGAAATCCTGCCGGGGGGTGTGGCAGCGGCCGGTGGCGGGATGGATTTTGTTGACGGCGATGTGCAAGTGGAAATTATCAGTGTTGATGTGGGTGCCGGCGACGCGCTGGTGATCGCCGTAGCCCAGCGCCTGGGCAAAGGACCGCTCGATGTCCTGCAATTGCTCCAGGGTCAGCTTGTCCTCTTCCCCCGGCCGGAACGACACCACCAGGTGATAGGTCTTGTCGGCGAGGCCAGGCTTCAGCGTTCGCGTCGCCTCGATCTCGATCAGCGCCAGGTCGAGATCGGCCAGCTTGTCGCCGGCATCGCAATTGACGATCCAGAACTTGTCGAGCTTTTCGCCCTTCTCGCGGGCGGCTGCGACATAGCGGCCGAGATGGGCGAAATCGTCGCGCACCTCGGGCTTGCGGTCGATCCGCTTGGCGATCACGCCGAGGCCCTGGGATGAATCTGGTGGTGAATGGCCTTGGCCGTGGCCTTCAGCTCGGCCTGCACCGCCTCGATGTCGGCGGCGAGCGCGTCGATCCGCGCCATCAGCGCCGGCGGCCAGGTGCCGTCGCTTTCGTCGATGGCCAGCTTCAGCAGGTTACCGAGGCGGGCCTGGTCGGCGTTGACCTTCAGCAGCTCGCGGATGGCGGCAGCGCCGGCGAAGGTGGAGGGATCGGGCAAGGTATTGCCCAACGCGAAACGGCGCAGCATTTCGGAGATCGACAGCTTGAACTGCGCCGCCTGGGATTTGACCCGGCCGAATTCCTCCTGGCTGAACGAGACCAGGATGCGATGGCGCGTCGTCGTCATCGCTGCCCCTCGTCAAACCAGGTGGCCAGGCTGTCCCGGATCGCTTCGTCAAAGCCGTCCTGCCACAATTCGAAGGCTTCGCTGCCGGCCGGGTACGGACAGGGCGGGCTGGGAAACATTCCGAACGCCTCCCAGCCGTCGGCGAACGGATCATCGGAACGGGTATGGATGATCATGCGGCACATCCTGGAAAAGGAAGGCCCGCGCCGGAATTCCGGGCGGGCCTTGAGGTGGGAGAGATCAAGCGACGCCGCGATCAAGTCCGTGATCGCGCACGCGGGACAGGGCGGTTTCGATGCAGCGGCGGACCCACTGGTTGCCGCGTGACTTCGCCAGGTCGTTGAAGTCGGTCAGCTTCAGCCCCTTTTCTTCTGCCGTGAACTGGGGGGCGACGAAGGTGCCGCCGACGGCCTTGGCGGCCTCTTCCGCCTTGATCATGCCGATATTGCCCCCGGTCCTGGCATGGTCGTTGTCGGCCGCGATCAGGATGGGGCGGTCGGGATACTTGGCGTGGACGGCTTCGGCGACCGCCTTCAGATTCCCCGAATCGAAAGCCACGATCACCGCGTGCCCGGTGGCTTCGTGAATGGTGGCAGCCGTCGCATAGCCTTCGGCGATCACCAGGGCGCCATGCTTCAGGGGCGCCAGACTGTCCAGCGTTCCCTTGCCGGTCACTTCCAGCACATGCATGGTGCCGGCCTTGCGGCTGTCCTTCAGGTACAGCTTGCCGTCCGGCGTCACCGTCTGGATGTTCCACAGCCGGCCGGCGGCATCGCGGGCCGGAACCACCATCTGCCCGGCCTCGTTGACCTTGACGCCGTGACCGCCCACCCCCTTGGCCGCGAGATAGGCGCAGTTTTCGGGCGTCGCCGGCCCGGGCAGGTTGGTCCATACCCCATAGGCGGTCTTGGCGGCCCGTTCGGCCAGCTCGTGCTGTTCCTGCCGGCGGGCTTCGCGGACGTTGGCGGCTTCGGCCTGGATGCGGGCGCGTTCCTCGTCGGTCAGGGCCGTGCCGGTGGCCACCCACTTGATGGTGTCGCCGCCGCGATAATTGGTGATCTGCCCCGACGGCCGGCCATCCATGAAGCCGCGATACGATCCGCTTTTCTGTTGGCCCTTGTCATCGATCACCGCCACCCGGTGCCATTTGCCGTCCATGACCGGCGCACCATCGACCACCAGGCCGTTGGCCTTCAGGACCTGAGCGAATTCATCGACCGGCGACAGGCGGGCTTCCTTCACCGCCGGGGCGGCGCCGGCCGCCCACTTGGCGAACGGCTCGGGGGACAGGCCTTCGGGGACGTACCACGATTTGTCCTGTCGGTCCCACTTGGCGCCGGCAGCCTTGGCCTTGTCCTTCTCGGCAAAGGGAACGGCGATGAAATGGCGGGTCTTGGTCGGTTCGGGCATGGCCACCTCGGTCTGTTCGACTTGGCGCCCTTTTCGGGGGACCGGGTTGTCCTTCTCCCAGGCCGTCAGTTCGGCACTATCCGGGCGTCCGATCGACTGGCGTTCCGGCTCCAATGCTCCGTCAGGGCGCACCGCCTGAAGGACGACATTCCAGTATCCGAATTTCAGTCTTTCGAAGCTTTTCACGACGTCTTGGCCGTTCGGGCCGGGAACGACGCGGCCAGGGCGATAGTAATTTTCAAGCCGATCGACCATTTCGATATTCTCGGTTTTCGCAGCGTCTTGTGCCGGCGCTTCCGACGCACGCTGCCGACCAGCATTTTGCTCTTGTGTTGCCCGTTCCAATTCGGGCCGGCGTTCGGGTTCCATCACCCAGGTCTTGATGGTCTCGGCATCGCGGGCGGCGCGGAAAATCTCGTTCTTGTCCTCGCGCAGCACCTTCAGCCAGGATTCGACATAAGAGGCGTGGTTGGATGGATCGAACGAGATGCCCAGGTCACGGGCCAGCATGTAGCTGGCGATCTCTGCCCTCAGTTCCTCGCGGGCGTAGCGTTCCGACCCGAACGGGCCGAAATCGCGAGCCAGGCGCGAAGGATGGCCGGTGGCGTGCCCCAGCTCGTGCAGGATGGTGTCGTAATAAGCTGGCGTGTTGTGGAACGACGCGAGCGGCGGCAAATGGATCTGGTCGGTCGATGGCCGATAGAATGCGCGATCGACCTGGTCATGAAAGACCGGCACGCTCGAGCTGGCGATCATGCCTTCCGCCGCTTCGATCAGCGCCGGCAGTGTCGGCGCCGGCGGCGGGACATACGGCGCCAGGCCGTCGATCTGTTCGGCGTTGAACACCTTGGCCAGGAACACGCGGGGACGGTCATGCCGCACCTCCCGAGTGCGCGGCTTGCCGTCGGCACCAAGGACCGGGTTGCCGTCCGGGTCGGTCAGGGGGACCGTTTCGGTGAACTTCCAATATTCGACCGTGGCGGCCTTTTCGCCCTTGCGGACCTGGGCATCCTGAGCCAGGGCCTGCTTGTAGGTCATCCAGCGCGGGTCCGACCGGCCCTGCATGTCCAGCCACACCTGATTGATCCCGTGATAGGGATTGCCGGAAACCGGGTTGAAGGGCGACTGCCCCAGGGTGCCGGCCTGCCAAGGTTTCTGCCAGGGCGCGGTGCCGGCCTCGATGCGGGCGATGATCTCGGCGGCGATCTCGTCGCGATAAGTGGGCTTGCCGTCGGCCATCACTCACCCCCTTCCACGACATCGTCGAAGCGGCTTTCCAGCGCGTCCTCGGGGGTCAAGGCGGTGTCGGCAAACGCCCCCATGCTGTCGGCGTCGTCAGGATCGACGGCCACCACCATGCCGGCGGTAGCCAAGGCGCTGATCTGCGTCGCGACGATCTGGTCATCCTTGTCAGTCATTTTCCTCTCCCTACGGTGCTGTTTCGGGTTCCGTGTACATGGATTGCGTAACAAGCCGCCCTGTAGGCGGCAGCGGCGTCCCTAGGCCGCCTTATCCTCCAGCACCGGGAAAATGCTCCCGGAGCCGTCCACTTCGATTTCGATGCTGGTCCGCACCTCACCGTCCTTGTCGCCCCACTCGCGAGCGCGCAGGACACCCTGGACCACAACCAGGCGCCCCTTGGTCGCCTGCTTGGCCAAGACCTTTTCGATCAACGAAGACTGGAAGGTGACCACACGCAGCCAGTCGGTGACGTGCTGCCACTCGCCGGCCCGGTCCTTGAAGGACCGATCTGCGGCCAAGCTGAAGGACGCCATCTTGCCGCCGTCCTGGCCCGGCAAGGTCTTGATGTCGGCATGACCGCCGAGCCGACCGGTCACCATGACCTGATTAAGCGGCGTGCTATCGGCGCCGACCGGGACGATGCCGCCCGTGTGATCGACCTCGATCTCGACCGAGTTGTACTTCTTGCCTTCCTGTTCCCACGACCTGGCACGAAGCGAGCCATGGATGAACATCGGCCGACCTTTGGTGGCCTCGCTGGCGATCACGTTGTCGATCAGCCACGGCAGATAGGTGACGACGCGAAACCAGTGGGTCGTGGTCTGCCACTTTCCGGCGCGGTTCTTGAAGTTCTGATCGACCGCCAGCGACATGGTGGCCACCTTGCCATTGGGCAGCGTCTTGATCTCGGCATCGGCGCCGAGGCGACCGACAAGCATGGCGATATTGCTGTTGAACATGTGCTCTCCTTTCTCCGGTTAAGAACGGGCGGCCTCGCGCAGGCGGGCCGCGATCGGTGACGGTTCCGGCATCGAGGCCGGCACCAGTTCGTCGGATGGTTCGATCGGATCGCAGCCGACCGACGCCATCAGCGAACGCTTCAGCAGAATCTTGTCGAAGAAGTAGAGCGGCTGCCGGCCGAGGATCGGCGGCTGCCCGGCCGAGAACACCAGCATGTCGCCGGCTTGCACGATCCTGGTGGGATCGCGGCGGGACTTCCGGGCACCCTTCAGCCGCATGCACTCGTCCGGGGTCAGCAGCGGCCGGCCGATTTCCGACTGGGCATCGGTGACGTTGGCGCCGAACAGGGCCAGCGCCTTGCGGTTCCGGCTGCGCTTGTTCTGGACGATGGTGGTCTTGCCGCACATGTCCGACAGAATCTTGGCGGTAGCCACATCGTTGGGGGCATAGGCCACCCGGATATGGCAGTTGCCGACGATGGAATTCTCGCGGCCATAGGTGCCCTGCAACTGCACCAGGTCCTGGACGATCAGGAAGGCCTTGATGCCATAGCCGGCCATGAAGGCCAGGGCGCGTTCGAAGATTTCCAGTTTGCCGACGCTGGTGAACTCGTCGAGCATCAACAGCAGGCGATGGCGGTTGGTGGCCTTGCCGTCGGCACCGACATTTTGCATCAGCCGGCGCATGAACAGGTTCAGGATCACCCGTAGCAGGGGCCGCAGGCGGTCGATGTCGGAAGGCGGCACGATCAGGTACAGCGAAGCCGGCTTGTCGCCGTTCATCAGATCGTCGAGGCGGAAATCCGAGGTGGCGATGTTGCGGGCGATGATCGGGTCGCGATAAAGCGACAGATCGACCTTCGACGAGGATTGGACGCCCGAGCGTTCCTGCGCGGCGCGATCCTGCATTTCCTGCGCGGCCGAGTTGACCAGGCGGTTGGCCGCCTCGGTGCCGTCGGCGAAGGCGACCATGCTGGCCAGCAGCTCGTCGAGACCTTCGCCGGGGGCGGTCAGCACCGCATCGACATCGGGCAGACCGGCGATGCGGCCCTGATCGCGGCGCACGGTATAAAGAGTGTAGAGGATAGCCGCCGTCAGCCAGGCGAAGCCCGACTTGGCCCAGAAATCCGCCAGCCCCTTGCCGTCGGGGTCGATGATCATCGCGGCGATGTTCTGGGCATCGGCCACTTCGTGCCCGGTGCCGATGCGGACTTCGGCCAGCGGATTGAAGCGGATCGATCCTTC
>NZ_LWQU01000183.1 GCF_001650635.1 Magnetospirillum moscoviense
GGGAAACCAACCCTGTCAGACGGGAGCCTTCGACGTCACATCAGGCTCCAATACCGCGCCAGCGGTTTCGTTCAATCGTCTTTTTTGCTCACCCTCAGGCCGCTCCAGCGATCACTCCGTTAGCGTTGAACAGCCCTGCGATGCCATGGACGTCAGCGCCACCGTTCCTTCTTGGTCGCCGGATAGAGGTCGGCGACGTATTTCGCGGGCTTGCCGGCATCCTTCAGCGACCGGTCGACCATGAACTTGACCACGTTGTCGGAAAGGTTCTTTTGGCTCAGCTTCGACACCTTCTCCTTATCGGACGAGGATTGTGGCTCTTTCTCACGCTTTCTGCAGTCCCAGAACTTTTTCCACTCCGGTATGCAACTTCTTCATGGAGACCGGCTTCTCCAGAAAGAGATCGACCCCTGCGGCATAGGCCGTCGCCTCGTTCTTCTCGCCAATCATTCCGGTTACCAGAATGATGATGGTTTTGGGATCTATGCCGTCGATGCCCGACCGGATGAGACGGGTGCACTCCAGTCCATCCATGACTTCCATCTGCCAGTCCATGAAGACGATGTCAGCTCCGGTGGACTGAAGGGCGGCGATGGCCTCGGCGCCATTGGCCGCCATGACGATGTTTGAAACTCCACAGGCTTCCAAGACCATATGGATCAGCTCCCTCATCGGGGCGTTGTCCTCGACAATCACGGCGTGCCTTAGCTGGGTGTTCATGTGCGTTCTCCGTTAGCATTCTGGCCAAGCCGCTCTCGACGGCGGGATCCAATTTCACTCAACCGCTGAACTGTTCCCTCAGCGCGACCACCTTGGGCAGGATAGAGAGGAAAGCCTCCACCAGCTTAGGATCAAAGTGCTTGCCCGTCTCCCCCTTGAACAAGGCCACCGCCTTCTCCAGCGGCCATGCCTCCTTGTAGGGCCGTGGCGAGGTCAGGGCATCGAACACATCGCAGATGCTGGCGATGCGTGCCTCAATGGGAATCTCCTCGCCCTTGAGGCCATGGGGGTAGCCGGTGCCGTCCCATTTCTCATGATGATACAGCGCAACGTTGCGGGCCATGGTCAGCAGCTCAGAACCGTGCTCGCCGATGATATCACCACCGATGATGGGGTGGGCCTCGATGATCTTGCGTTCCTCGGGATCGAGCCGACCAGGCTTGAGCAGGATCAGATCGGAAATGCCGATCTTGCCCACATCGTGCATGGGGGTGGCGTACAGAATCAGTTCCGATGTGGCCGAGTCGAGGCCGGCGGCCAAGGCCAGTTGGTGGCAGGCGCGGCTCATACGCATCACATGCATGCCGGTTTCCTCGTCGCGGTATTCACCGGCGCGGCCAAGGCGCTCGATGATCTGCAATTGGGTCTCGCGCACCTCCTTGGTGCGTTCGCGGACGATCTTCTCCAACTCGTCGGCCCGGACCCGCTGGCGTTTATAGAAGTGGCGCGTCTCCAGCAGGTTGCGGATACGTAGCAACACCTCCCACCGCTTGAACGGCTTGTTGACGAAGTCCCGCGCCCCGGCGGTCAGCGCCTTCATGCGGGTCTCGTCATCGGTCTGGGCGGTCAGCACCAGCACCGGCAACCAGTCGCCGTCCACCAGTTTCGCGGCGAGCCTCTCCATCACCTCGATGCCGCTCATATGGGGCATACGGATATCGAGTAGGATGATGTCGAAATCGTGTGTCCGGCAAAGCTCCTTAACTTGGCGGGGATCACCGGTGGAAACCAGATTGGCATAGCCCTCCCTTGCGAGCGTGGCTTCCAGTAACGCCACATTGGCGGGCTCGTCATCGACAATCAGGATGGAGGAAGCGCGAAGATCGTCATTCGTGACCGGCATGCTTGGCCTCCATCATGCGGCTCAAGGAGCGAAGAAGTGCTGACAACTTGATCGGCTTGGTGAGGTAATCACCAAAGCCGCTGGCCAGCGCCCTTTTTGTGGTCTCGCCGTTGGCGTTGGCGCTGAAGCCCACCACGGGGATGTGGCGGGTTGCCTCTTTCTCCTTGAGACGCGCGACCGCGTCGAAACCGTTCATGCCGGGGAGATTGATATCGAGCAGGATCACATCCGGCTGGTTGCTTTCCGCCAGAACCAGTCCGTCTTCCGCATTGGTGGCGGTGATCAGCCGCATGGGGGCGAGTTGGTGGAAGAGAGCTTCCATCAGGCTGATATTGGCGGCATTGTCCTCGATGTAGAGCACGAGGCGATCCTCGATGCAGTAATGCAGTGCCGAGGTGTCTTCGGTAGCAATGGTGGGGGCTTGTACGCTGTCGGCGCTCAGCGGGAAGTCCAGCCAGAAGCGGCTACCCTCGCCGACCACGCTGGAAAAGCCGATACGGCCGCCCATGGATTCGATCAGGGTCTTGGTGAGGACAAGTCCGATGCCGGTGCCCTCGATCTCGGTGGCCTCGGCGCCCAACCGGCTGAAGGCCTTGAACAACTGATCCTGTTTACGATCCGGAATGCCGTTGCCGGTATCGGCGATGGTCAGCCGATGGAACCCACTCTCGACGTTCTCGCAGGAGACGGTGACCGTGCCCCCCCGGCGATTGTACTTGGCGGCGTTGGACAGCAGGTTGAGGATCAGTTGCTTGGCGCGCAACGGATCGGCCAGCACCAAGGCATTGCAGTCGGTGGTTTCATCCACCGGTGCGACATCATACTTGGCAAAGATGGTGTTGGACAGCGACAGGCACTCGTCAATCACCGACCGCAGTTGGATCGTCGTCACCTCCAGCATCACGCCGCCGGCCTCGATCCGAGCCAGATCAAGCACCTCGTTGATGAGTTCCAGCAGATGAGCGCCGCCGGACAGGATATAGCCGACATAGCCCCGTTGTTTGTCGGTCAGGGAATTGTCGGTTGCCGCCAGCAGAACCTCGGCGAAGCCCAGCACCGCATTCAGCGGTGTCCGCAGTTCGTGGCTCATGCTGGACAGGAATTCCGACTTCGTCCGGTTGGCGGCTTCGGCGGCATGGCGGGCGTTGTCCAGCTCCATCCGCCGGGCCAGTTCGGGGGTGAAGTCGTGGAAGATGTTGAAGGCATACTGGACGTGGCCCTCGGCATCGGTCACCACGCCAATATTGCTGGCGGAGATGAAGGTGGTGCCGTCGGCGCGCCGAATGGGCAGTTGTCCCTGCCACCCGGCGCCGGCGGCAATACCCTTGCGGATGGTGTTGACGAGATGTTTGGCTGAAGGTGGAACCGCGTCGAGCATTCCGTCACCGAGCATATCAGTAGCCGATCGCCCGTACAGTAGCTCCCGCGCGGGATTGGAGTAAATAACCCGCTCATCAGGATCGGCAACGGTTACCGCCTCGGAGGTGCTTTCGATGATCTTCCTGAACAACCCCAGTTCCCGGGATAGAGCTTCCAGCCGTTCGCGGTCGTTGATCACGTCGGTGATGTCGGTGCGGATGGAGATGAAGCGATGCTGAGACGCTTCATCACTGGTAGGGGCAATGGTACTGCGGACCCAGTATTCGCTTCCGTCCTTGGTCCGGTTGCAGATGGTGCCCTGCCAGACGCCACCTTGGAGAATGGTCGACCACATGTCGTCATAGAAGGCCTTATCGTGCCGCCCCGACTGGACCATGCGGTGATTGTGCCCCAGCAATTCCTCGCGGTCATACCCGGTGACCTCGCAGAAGTGGTCATTGGCATAGGTAATGGCACCGTCGCCATCGGCCATGCTGACGATGGCGTGGGCATCCATCACCCTTAGGAAATCGCCCAACTCATTTGTCCGCGCAGCCACCTCTGCCTCGATCTTTTCTTGGTTATGGCGCAAACCATCCAAAAGGGTCTCGAATGCCATGGCCAGTTCCATGGCCTCCCGATAGTCTCCAATGGGTGGGATTGGCGCATTGGCAACCACCGCCTTGGTCAATGTCTCGATGGGGGATGCAATCCGACGGCTAATCAGCAAGGCGGTGAACAGTAAAATGAACGTAACCGGGATGCCTGCCCACAGGATGGAATTCCGAAGTGCGTTTGCCAAACCATAGATGGCGATATCGGGAGCGCGGATCACCACGCTCCATCCCAGACCGCGATAGTCGTGAAGTCCTTTGGTTGGGGCCACCGCATAGACCCGCCCCTCGAAGTCCTCGCCGCCGAGGACACCATCGCTCGACAATGGGACATCGTATTTTATACCACGGAGGTGATCCGGGCCGTGCAGAACGATCCCTTTTTTGTCGAGGATCATTAAATCCTGCAACGCCCCTTGGATGGGTGATGCCTCATAGGGGGCCAGCACACCCTTGGCCCACGACCAGTTGAGGTGAGCCGCCAGCACTCCGATTATCTCTCCGGCCCGGTTGTGGAGGGGAAAACCGAAGTCGACAAAGCGCAACGCCTTTCCATCGGCATCCGGCCCCAGTAGTTTGCTCAGCAGGGCGGCCTCATGGACATCTCCGACATAGGGGCCTTTCAACGCCGGTGCGAACCACGGGCGGGCTACCACCGACTCGCCCACCAGCAGGCCGTGATTGGCGCTACGCACCTTGCCGTCCGGAGCAACCAAGGCAATCCACGAATAGTCGGGATAAGCCCGATGGAGTTGATCGATGATCCTGTCCCAGTCGCTATCCTCTATTGTTTGACCGGACAGGAGTTCGCTGGCGCTTCGCATGTCGCGGAAGCGGTCATACATCTCGTCATCCAAATGATTGCTGGCTGATACGGCAGCGGCACGTACTCTTTCCGTGGCATCGCCATACAGCCGATATTTGATGACCTGAGTAACGACGGTCAGCAAAAGGGCACAACTCAGGGCGGTTGCAATGGCCACCCTCAGACTGACGAGGCGACGCAATGACATCGGAGAGGCCATAGAACGAACCGGTTTGTCGTTTGCCGCCGCCGCCTCTGTCATGGCGCGCCCTCAATCACGGGTGGGGGGGGGGGAGGTACAGGGGCAATGGTCAGACGATTGCGGCCTGCCTCCTTGGAGATGTACAGCATGGCATCCGCCGCCTCGATCACTTGCTTGGGCGTCATCCCCTCCTCGGGGATGATTGAAACGCCGCCGCTACTCAGCGTGACAATGTCGATGGCTTTGGAAAAGGCATGCGGAATGGCCAAGCTACGAACGGCATCAAGGATGGCATTGCCCACCCTCTCCACCCCCTCGGCATCGGTGTCGGGCAGGATGCAGACCAGTTCCTCGCCGCCATAGCGGGCGGTCAGATCGGGCGGGCGCTTGACGATGGCCTGCACCGCTTGGGCTACCGCCCGCAGACAGTCGTCTCCAGCGGAGTGGCCGTAATTGTCGTTGAACAGCTTAAAGCAGTCGATGTCCATCAGCAACAGGCCGATCCGGGTCTTCGACCGGATGGCGCGGGCTAGTTCCGTAGCCAATGACTCGTCGAACCAGCGGCGGTTGGCGATGCCGGTCAGGCCGTCGGTGCGCGACATGGCCAGAACCGTGGCGTGGGCCTCGGCCAACTCCCGTTCCGACTGCACGAACTGCTCCACCAGCTCGGTCAGCAGGGTCTGGTTAATCCGCTGGTCGGCCAGCTGTGCCTGTTGCTCCAGCACCTTGGAAACCAGCGCGCCGACCGAGTGGCCAATGGCAGACTCGATCTTGAAGTCAATTCCGTCCAGCTTGGGCATGACCGTTCCTCAGCCCGAAACCAAGGCCGCATCGGCGATGCCGTCGATGCCGATATCTTCCATGCCCTGTAGCCGTTCGATGGCCGCGTCGATGTCCTCGACCCGATACAGGATGGAACCGTGCTGGGGAGCCACCATGGTCGCGCCGATGGACTTGATCACGGCCATGGCATGGCGGAGATGCCGGTTGCCCGGCATGACCTTGCGATGAAAATAATGCATGCCGCTCCATGGGCAGGGGGTGCCTATGTCCTCGCAGGGTTCGTCAGGACGCTCCGGCCACGCGGCCTCGCAGGCCAAGCATTTGTGGTCGAAATCAGCGAACAGCCGCCAGTCGCTGAAGGCGCCGGAACTGCCGAACAGATCGCTGGTGAACAGGATGCCGCTGGTCTCGTCATAGGTGATGAAGCTTCCTGCCGAATGGGCGTAGGGGGTGCGGAAGAACCGCAGCGTCCGGCCCGAGCGCAGGGTCAGTTTCCGCTCCAGGCCATCGATGCACATGAGTTCAGAACGGACGGAATAGTGCCGGATGAACGGATTATTCTCGGCATGGGAGATAATCCTCAAGTCGGCTGAATCGATGAGACTTTCCAAATTGGGGATCGAGCCACACAGATCGGGGTCGTAATGCTGATAGATCAGGTGGCTGATCTGTTTGGGTGACACCCCGGTCTGCAAGACCTTGCGCATCACGGTGCTGAAATCCGGGCGCGAACCGCCGTCGATCAGAATGGCCTCATCGCCATCGACGATCAGATAGGGGTTGCACTGCAAGCGGCCTTCCAGATCGGCGAACCCAACCCAGAAAATGCCGTCAGCCAACTTGACCGGCCGATCATAGTCGATGTTCTGATCCAGAATGCCCATGGCGTCACCGCCCCCCTTTGACTGTGGCAACCGTAGCGACGCCAGATGGCGTGTCGGCCATGACACTATAAGTTATATCCTAGTCATCTATGGCAGGGGAGAGCGAATCATCACCGCAGATGGAACCTGTCAATAACCGGAGCGACGCAATCACCAAGGGCCGGTGTGGTCAGGTTCAGCAGGTTGGCCCCGGCGCTGCGTCCGTGCCATTTGACCATAATCCCAGGTCAATGTAGGCTGTACGTATGATCAATCTCCGTCATCGCCTTTCCTCCATAATCCGCAACATCGGCTTCGCCCATATCGGGCAGTTGATCATTTCATCTCGACACCTGCCTTACCTAACCCGCCACCGCGCCGAAACCATTGCCTCACGTATAAGGGTGGTTGCTGGCGCCTTTTCGGCTCTGACATTGGCATGGATCGCCCTCGACCGACTGGTGTTGCCTTGGCCAAGCTGGGGCTGGCTGGCCGGGTTGAGGTTGGTTGCTTCGCTCGTGTTCATCTTCCTTGCCGTCGCAGCCCATCGCGGGGTGACGCTGAAGCGGGCCTTATCCTTGCTGACGGTACTGTTGGCGTTGCCATTGTCACTTTTTCTGGCAGCGCAATTCTCGCTGGCTGGGTTGGCACTTGAGGGTGCCGCCGCAATGGATGCGCGCCTCTATGCCGCCCTGCCAATCATCATCATCGCCGGTCTGGGGGTGATGCCCCTGACCGTGGCCGAAGGACTGGCTTACGCACTGCCCGTGATGGTGGCGGCGACGCTCGGCCCGATGCTGGCCAACGGGATTGACTGGGTCGGTCAGCTGTCCACCATGTGGGTGCTGGGCATGATCTTGGGAGTCTATCTTCTGGAGAGCATGATCCAACTTCACTACATGATCATCCTACTCCAGCGCGCCAGCCACGATCCGCTCACCAAGGTCTTCACCCGCCACAGCGGCAACGAGATCATCGACTCGCAGTTCCGACTGTCATGCCAGCAGGACGCTCCTTTCGCCGTGGCCTTCATCGATCTTGACAACTTCAAGAGTGTGAATGATGCCCATGGTCATGAGGCTGGGGACTGGGTGCTCAAGAACGCGGTCACCAACCTTACCCGTCTGCTACGCAACTCGGACGCCATCATCCGCTGGGGCGGCGAGGAGTTCGTGGTAATCTTGGGCAGCGCCTCTCCCGAAGGCCAGCGGATCGCCATCCAGCGCATCGTGAATGAGTGGCTGGGTACCCGTCCAGACGGCCAGCCGGTTACGGCCAGCATCGGCGTCGCCGAACGCATCGCCGACGGCGCCCAAGACTGGCCCGCACTAATCGAACTGGCCGATTCCCGCATGTATCAGGCCAAGACGAGCGGCAAGGCCCGTGGCATGATGGGCGCGGATGAGGTGATCGTTCCTAACCCGGAAAATGCACGCCGGTTGGCGGGTGTAACGTAAGCCGTTGAACGGATTTAGGATTTGGTTGTCGAAGCCTGATCCTGCCGCTCCCGGAGGCCACACCCGCCATTGTTGACCCTACGCTACCGCTGCCCGGCCTGTCACCCGTCTCCGGCAAGGCCGTTGTGGGCCGGCTCGACCGCGGCGAGCTTTCCTCGGATGCCGGGGTGCTGGCGCTGCGCGAGATCGAGAGCCGCCTTGGCGTGGCCGAGCGGTTGGCCGCCTGCCTGGACGATCCGCGGGCGCCGGGGCAAACGGTCCACGGACTGGCCGAGATCATCCGGTTCCGGCTGCTGATGATCGCCGCCGGGTATGAAGACGGCAACGACGCCACCGGATTGCGGCGCGATCCGGTGTTCAAGATGGCGCTGGATCAGGCGCCGTCGGGCCGCAGCTTGTGCTCGCAGTCGACCATCTCGCGGCTGGAGAACCTGCCGGACAATCGGGCGCTGCTGCGCATGGGCCGGACCATGGCCGACCTTTACTGCGCCTCGTTCCGGCAGGTGCCGAAGCGAATCACGCTCGACATCGACGACACCTTCGACGCCGTCGATGGCGGCCAGCAGCTTCGGCTGTTCAACGCCCATCATGACGAATACGGCTTCCAGCCCATCGTGGTGTTCGACTGCGAAGGCCGTTTCGTTACCGCCGTGCTGCGCCCGGCCAAGCGGCCCAACGGCCCAAGGGCGTGGAAATCCGCGCCTTCCTGCGCCGTCTGCTCCGCGCCATCCGCGCTAACTGCCCCAGACATCCATCCTGCTGCGGGCCGATAGCCATTATTGCACCCCGGAGGTGCTGGATTGGTGCCGGGCCGAGGGCGTCGATTACATCCTCGGCGTGGCGCCAACCTCGATCCTGCGCGCCCATATCCTCGCCCTGGAGGCCGCACGAAGGCGCGGTTCGACCAGGCGCCGGACGGCGGCAAGGTGCGCCCCTTCAAGGAATTCCTCGACGGCGCCGCCAGTTGGAGCCGGGTCGAGCGCATCGCCGCCCGCGTCGAGGCCGGGCCAGACGGCACCGACACCCGCTTCATCGTCACCAACCTGACGGGCGGCGATGGCCGCTCCCTGTACCAGGGGATCTACTGCCGGCGCGGCCGGGCCGAGAACCACATCAAATCCTGGAAGACCCATCTGGCCGCCGACCGCACCTCCTGTCATGAGGCCACCGCCAACCAGTTCCGCCTGTTTCTCCATGCCGGGGCCTATTGGCTGCTGTGGAGCCTGGACGGCCACCACGACGGCCACGCCGGCGGGCGGCGGCAAGTCCGGCCTGAACTCGTTCGCGGGTCAAGGCCCGCTCGTATTGGGCAAGTGCGCAGAAGAAGTGGAACAGAAGCTCCCCATGCGGCGTGTTGGTGTCCATCCCCTCCGTCAGAGACCGGAACGCGATGCCGCCATCACGCAATCCGGCGACGATGTCGAGCAGATGAGGCAGCGAACGACCGAGGCGGTCGAGCTTCCAAACAATCAGGGTGTCGCCGGATTTCAGAAAATCGAGGCAACTTTTGAGGCCGGGACGATCATCGCGTGCGCCTGATGCCTTGTCCTCGAACAGGTGGCGGGCGTCAACGCCAGCGGCGATCAGCGCATCGCGCTGCAACCCCGTGTCTGACGGTCGCTGTCGGAGGAAACGCGCATGTAGCCGACCAGCATGAACGGAAATCCCCGAACAGGATGTTTCCGTGCAGTCTATCATTGCGGCATGGTTTGTCGTGCGGAATTAGGGCGTCACAGAACGATTTACCCTCGAGCAGGGAGACCTAACGGAAAACATGTGTTTTCCGTCAGGTAGCCGCGAGCCGCAAGCAAGGGCTCCTTATGACCCAACCCAGTCATTCACGAGGGGCTACCAGCGAGCCGATGATCTGGCATTGGGCGACCACCCGTCCGCAGCAATTCTTCATCTTCCGCAATTCGGCTCGCAAAAGGGTGAGGTCGGCGATTTTGCGTTCCACCTCGTCAAGATGGAGGAGAACCATCTGATCGGCGCCTTCGCACGGGGAATCGGGCCGTTCGGCCAGAGTCAGCAGGGCACGGATGGAATCGATGGAAAATCCCAGATCGCGGCCCCGGCGAATGAAGCGGAGCCGTTGAAGATGGCGGTCCTCATATTGACGAAAGCCGCCCTGGCTCCGTGCCGGGGGCGGCAGCAGCCCGATCTTCTCGTAATAGCGGATGGTTTCGATGTTGACGCCGGTCTGCCTGCTGAGGCCGCCGATATTGAAGGGCTGAAGCGTCATGATTTTCCGTTGACTCTGTAGTGGCTCCAGGGTCCATGCTCCACTTGAATGAGGTGATTGTCCAGCGCGATCACGGGCCGCGTCAAAGGAGTTCGGGTCATGTCGGAAGCCAAATCTTGCTGCACCAGCAAATGTTGCGGCGGGGGCGCGTCATCGGTTCTTCCCCCCGTTCTTCTTCCGGTCCTCCCCGCCGTTCTCCCCACTGCGGCGCTCCAACCGCCTCGGCCGGGTAAGTCCCGGGCCTTCCGCATCACCGGCATGTGCTGCGTCGAGGAGGTGCGGACCCTGAAAGCAGCCGTCGGCCCGCTGGCCGGGGGTGACGAGCGCCTGAGCTTCGATCTGCTCAATGGCAAGATGACCGTCCCGGCGGACATTGACGGCGATGCGGTGATCGCCGCCGTTTTACGCACGGGAATGGGGGCGGAGCCATGGGAATGCACCAGCGTGGCCGAGCGCGACAAGGCCAATTCCTCGCGCCGGTTGCTTCAGGCGGTTCTGGCGGGGCTCAGTGGCGGCGCCGCGCTGCTGGGGCTGATCCTCGACCAAGCGGTCCAAGTGCCGCTCCCCGCCCAGATCGCCGAGGCCGTGGCCGTGGCGGTGGGGTTGTGGATGGTGCTGCCCAAGGCGCTGCATGCCATTCGCTCGCTGCGGCCGGACATGAATTTGTTGATGAGCGTGGCGGTCTTCGGCGCCATGGCACTGGGGGACTGGATGGAGGCGGCCACCGTTTCGGCTCTGTTCGCGCTGTCCCTGGCGCTGGAAAGTTGGAGCGCTGAGCGCGCCCGCCGGGCCATCGCCTCGTTGATGGACCTCACCCCGCCCATGGCGCGGGTAAAGGGAGCCGACGGAGCCGAATCCCTGGCGGCGCCAGAGGATGTAGCCGTGGGGGCCGTCTTCGTTGTGCTGCCGGGTGAACGCATTCCCCTGGACGGCCGCGTCCTGGTGGGCGAAAGCATGGTGGATCAGGCGCCGATCACCGGGGAAAGCGTGCCGGTGCTGAAAGGCGTTGGCACGGAGGTTTTCGCGGGCACGATCAATGCCGACGGCGTCTTGGAGGTGCAAAACCTCAAACCGGCCGGTGAAACCACCCTGGCCAAGGTGGCCCGGCTGGTGGAGGAGGCCCAGGGCAAGCGATCCAAGGTGGAGCGCTGGGTCGATCGCTTCGCCGCGATCTATACCCCCGTCATCCTGGCCGGTGCCGTGGCGGTGGCAGTGCTGCCGCCGCTGGTACTCGGTCTGGACTGGTCCGAGTGGATCTACCGCTCCTTGGTGTTGCTGGTCATTTCATGCCCCTGTGCCCTGGTGATCTCGACGCCGCTGACGGTGGTGGCCGCCATGGCTTCGGCGGCGCGGGCCGGAGTGCTGGTCAAGGGCGGGGAATATCTTGAAACGGCGTCGCGGCTATCCGCCATCGCCTTCGACAAGACGGGAACCGTGACCTCGGGCCGCCCCGGTGTCGAACGGGTGATGGCGTTAGACGGCGGCGACGAGGGCCGTATCTTGCGTCTTGCTGCGGCGCTGGAGGCGCGCAGCACCCACCCCCTTGGCCGTGCCATCCTCGATCACGCCGCAGCCGGGGGCATTGCTCCGCCCCCGGCTGAATCCGTCCAGTCTCTGCCCGGCAAGGGGATTTGCGGAGTCATCGACGGCGAAACGGTGTGGCTGGGTTCCCATCGTTATGCGGTGGAGCGGGGCGCCGAGACGCCTGCCGTGCGCGAGGCGGCCCTGGCCTTGGCGGAAGGGGGGCGGTCGGTGGTGGCGGTGGGGGATGCCACCGGGGTGTGCGGGCTGATCACCCTGTCCGATCCCATTCGTCCGGAAGCCGCGACGGCGCTGGCAGCGCTGCGCCGAGCCGGGGTGGGCAAACTGATCATGCTGACCGGAGATAACGCGGCCACCGGCGAGCGGGTGGCCGCCGCCCTGGGCTTTGATCTCGTCCTGGCTGAACTGCTGCCCGAGGACAAGAGCGAGGCGGTGGATGATCTGGCCCGGGAATTCGGGACCGTCGCCATGGTGGGCGACGGCGTCAACGACGCCCCCGCCATGGCCCGGTCGTCCCTGGGCATCGCCATGGGGGCCGCCGGAACCGATACCGCCATCGAAACCTCTGATCTGGCGCTGATGTCCGACGATCTGACCCGGCTGGCCTGGCTGATCGGCCATTCCCGCCGGATGATGACGGTCATCCGCCAGAATATTGGTTTCGCCATCACCCTGAAGGCGGTGTTCATGGTCCTGGCCGTTTTGGACATCGCGACCCTGTGGGGAGCCATCGCGGCGGATATGGGGGCGGCCCTTCTGGTGGCCTTCAATGGATTGCGCTTGCTGAAGGCGACAGCTACTCCGAGAACCGATGAAAGCATGGGATTGCCCATGCAGACTAAAGCCTTGCAGCAGGAGGTTGCCTAGGGGTAGAGAGCGGATAATTCACGTAAACAATCTGCCGTCATGGCAATACAGCCACCATTCCCAATCTGGCCTGGTGTTGGACGACGCGCGGTGGCAGGGGATGTCGGGTTTGATCATCGGGCGTCCCGACCAAAAGGGTTCGACTGGTCGCGATAATCGTATCCCCCCGGTGACGGCCGCCTGTTCGAGCGGCCCTTGCTCTGAGATTCTGCCAGCCTGATTGGCGTTGGTGGTGGCGG
>NZ_LWQU01000184.1 GCF_001650635.1 Magnetospirillum moscoviense
TCCGGACCCGACCGCGCGATATTGCCTCGCCGCCGCCATGGGGGCGTGACCGTCAATACGATTCACGAATAGAGCCTACTGATTGTCGGCGGTGCGGTGGTCGCCGTGGTGGTGGTCGTCGTCGTCGGCGCGGTGACGTTTTTGTTCTCGAACCTCGACAGCCTGGTCAAGAAGGCCATCGAGAGTGCGGGCTCCGAGGTGGCCGGGGTCAAGGTCTCGGTCGGCGACGTCAAGATTTCGCTGTCCGAAGGCAAGGCCAGCATTTCCGGCCTGACCGTGGCCAATCCGCCCGGCTTCACCGCGCCGACCGCCTTCGCCCTGGGCCAGATTTCGGTCGCCATCGACACCGGCTCGGTGACCGGCAACCCGATCATCATCAAGGACGTGACGGTGGCCAAGCCGCAGGTGACCTACGAGATGGCCGGCACCGGCAGCAATATCGACGTCATCCAGAAGAACGTTGCCGCCAAGACCGGCGGCGGCGCCCAGAAGGCCCAGGACAAGCCGGCCGCCAAGGGTGAGGAAAAGAAGCTGGTGATCGACCGCATGGCCATCACCGGCGGCACGGTGACGCTGGCCACCGCCATGCCCGGGGTCAAGGGCTCGGCCAACCTGGCGGACATCGTGCTGACCGGCATCGGCAAGAAGTCGG
Organism: Magnetospirillum moscoviense; assembly: GCF_001650635.1. Taxonomy (GTDB): domain Bacteria; phylum Pseudomonadota; class Alphaproteobacteria; order Rhodospirillales; family Magnetospirillaceae; genus Magnetospirillum; species Magnetospirillum moscoviense. Next base: position 653 of record NZ_LWQU01000184.1, read on the forward strand.
GCGGCGCCACCGGCGCCGAAATCGCTGCACAGGTGCTGGACGCCATCACCAAGTCGGCGCTGAAGGCCGGCCAGTCCATGGGGATCGGCAATGTCGGGGAAGTCTTGAAGGGCGCGGTGCCCGGCGATGCCGGCGGCGCGCTGAAGGGGATCATGGGGAAGTAACCCTTCGCGTTGGGGGGTTGCCGCGGGGGGCGGCTGTGACATACTGCCGCGACTCGCGGCTGTGACATACTGCCGCCTTTCCGCGTGACCAGCCCGGGGCGTAGCATGAAGGTGATGATCAACGGCGAGGAAAAGACCTTCGCCGAATCCATGAGCGTCGAGGCCCTGTTGACCGACCTGGGCATCGACCCGCGCAAGGTCGCGGTCGAGCGCAACCTGGAAATCGTGCCGAAATCGACCTATGCCGACGTCGCGGTCGGCGACGGCGACCGGCTGGAAGTCGTGCATTTCATTGGCGGAGGATGTTAGACGTGGCGAACGACGATTTCTTCGAGGTGGGCGGGCGCAAATTCTCGTCGCGCCTGCTGGTCGGCACCGGCAAGTACAAGGATTTCGAGGAAACCGCCAAGGCCATCGAGGCCTCGGGCGCCGAGATCGTCACGGTGGCGGTGCGTCGGGTCAATCTGTCCGACCCCAGCCAGCCGATGCTGGTCGATTACGTCAGCCCGAAGAAATACACCTATCTGCCCAACACCGCCGGCTGCTTCACCGCCGACGACGCGGTGCGCACCCTGCGCCTGGCGCGCGAGGCCGGCGGCTGGGATCTGGTGAAGCTGGAAGTGCTGGGCGACCAGAAGACCCTTTACCCCAACATGCCGGAAACCCTGGCCGCCGCCGAGGCGCTGATCAAGGACGGCTTCAAGGTGATGGTCTATTGTTCCGACGATCCGATCCAGGCCAAGAAGCTGGAAGACATGGGCTGCGTGGCGATCATGCCGCTGGGCTCGCTGATCGGGTCGGGGCTGGGGATCATGAATCCCATCAACATCCGCCTGATCAAGGAATCGGTGTCGGTGCCGGTGCTGGTCGATGCCGGCGTCGGCACGGCGTCGGACGCGGCCGAAGCGATGGAGCTGGGCTGCGACGGCGTGCTGATGAACACCGCCATCGCCGCGGCCAAGGACCCGATCCGCATGGCCCTGGCGATGAAGCTGGCGGTGGAAGCCGGCCGATTGGCCTATCTGTCGGGCCGCATGCCCAAGAAGATGTATGCCGATCCCAGCTCGCCGCTGGCCGGCCTGATCTGACGGCTTAGACCATCGAGCCTCAATTATGAGGCACGATGGTCTAACTTTTGATTGCCCCTCTGCCTTAGCGGGCGCGTCCGCGCCCTTGGCCGCGCCCGCAATGGGCGCAGGAGCAGCGCGCCTCAGATAAAAGGCGCGCTGCTCTAACCGGCCGGCAGCGAACAATCGCAGCCGATGCCGGCCCCGATCCAGCGTCGTGTCAGCCGGTTGGTGGCCAGCCGGCAGACATAGCGTGTGGCCTTGTCGTCCCAGGTCAGGGCCGGGCAGGGGCCGTTCATCCGCCAGAAGCGTAACCGCCCCAGCGGGCAGGTGGTCACCGCGCAGCACAGGCCGCAGCCATTGCAGGGCTGGCCCTGGGCCGGCTTGGCCGGCGCGTCTTTGTGCAGCGTCACGATCAGGTCCATGGCGGCAGGCTAGGCCATTTTGGCCCGCCGCGGGAACCCCCTTCTAATGGCGCGAACCTCGCCAAAGACCGTACCATACCTGGGGGGTGAGGCTGGCCGGCCCTGTCGCTAAGGCATTGAATAAAAGCAACAATGCCTGAAAGTTTCAAAAAAATGACGGGCGTGGGCAAAGTTTCACTTTTCATCCGCCGAAAACCGCGTATATAGCGGTTTCAGGTGAGACGTACAGCGCACGTGCCTCTGGCCCCAAGGTGGGGTGTAAGTAACGACGTCCAAGGCGTCTTCTGGGTGCAAGCGGGGTGAAAAACCCCCGGTGCTTGGAGGAAGTAGCTATGAACGTGGTGGCTCGGCAGTCGCTGTCGGTGACCTTTTCCGCATTCCCGTATGGACAGCGTCCGCGGCAGGCCTGGGCCTTGCTGTGGAGCGATGTTCGAAGTCCGATCCGGCGGATCTGACGGTTTCCCAAAATACCGTTGGTTTCGACGTCCTGGCGCCTTCATGTGGCGCCACGGCGCAGGTTTCTTTCGGGCCATAGGCCCGGCCGTACCGGAAAGATATCGCGATGACTGCGAAGATTGCCCGTTTCCTCGATGAAGTCCGTCCCGCCTCGCCCTGCGTCATCGTCGACCTGGACGTGGTCCGCGACAATTACCTGGGCCTGCGCCATTGGCTGCCCTTGGCCACCGTCTATTACGCCGTCAAGGCCAACCCGGCGCCGGAAATCGTGCGCATGCTGGCCGGCCTGGGCTCGAGCTTCGATGTCGCGTCGCGCGGGGAGGTCGATCTGTGCCTGGAAAACGGCGTTTCGGCCGAACAGATCTCGTTCGGCAACACCATCAAGAAGAATTCCGACATCGCCTATGCCTATGGCAAGGGCGTCCGCCTCTATGCGTTCGATTCCGAGTGCGAGCTCGAGAAGCTGGCCGAACTGGCCCCGGGCTCGAAGGTGTTCTGCCGCATCCTGATGACCTGCGACGGTGCCGAATGGCCGCTGTCTCGCAAGTTCGGCTGCGAGGTCGACATGGCCCGCGACCTGCTGGTCCGTGCCCGCGAGCTGGGTCTCGACCCTTACGGCGTGTCGTTCCATGTGGGTTCGCAGCAGACCGACCTTTCCCAGTGGGACATCGCGGTGGGCAAGGCCGCCATGCTGTTCACCGCGCTGAACGAGGCCGGCATCGACCTGCGCATGATCAATCTGGGCGGCGGTTTCCCGGCCCAGTACCGATCGGACGTGCCGGCGGTCGAGCGTTATGCCGACGCGGTGATGCATGCCATGACCAACCATTTCGGCAACGACCTGCCGGCGATGATCATCGAGCCCGGCCGTTCGCTGGTCGGCGATGCCGGCATCCTGGAAGCCGAAGTGGTGCTGATCTCGAAGAAGTCCTATGACGAGGAAGTCCGCTGGGTCTATCTGGATATCGGCAAGTTCGGCGGCCTGGCCGAGACCATGGACGAGGCCATCAAGTACCGCATCCAGACCGAGAAGGACGGCGACGAGGCCGCTCCGGTCATCCTGGCCGGCCCGACCTGCGATTCCGCCGACATTTTGTACGAGAAGGCCGGCTACAAGATGCCGGTGACCCTGAAGGTCGGCGACAAGGTCCGCATCCTGTCGACCGGCGCCTACACCACCTCGTATTCGGCGGTCAACTTCAACGGCTTCGCGCCCCTGAAGGCCTATTTCATCTGATTCTGCCTGGGGCGCGCCCGTGCCGGGCGGGCTCAGTCGCCGCTCGGGCTTAAAAATCAAGGCGGCCCGGCAGGAATTGCCGGGCCAGCCCTGCCGACCCGGCAGTTTCGGCCCAGGTGATGGGCCGTCAACACACTGAAAAACAATCATAATTCAATTGGCACGCTGCCTGCAGCGCGTTTCGCGGAAAAGTTTGTTCCGCCGGGCGCAAGGAGGCTCGCGATGCTATGGGGTGCATTCAATAATTCGTGTTCGGCGATGATGGCGATGAGCTGGGACATGGGGTCCATCAGCCAGAACATCGCCAACGTCAACACCAACGGCTACAAGCGCAAGGAAACGCTGTTCAAGACGGTGATGTCGGAATCGCACGCCAGCCCCAGCGCGTTTTCCGGCCGTCTGAACGTGTTCGGCGTGCAGACCGCCGACCGCACCCATATCGGTGTCCAGGGCGTGGTGACTCCGTCCTCGACCGGCACCGACATGGCCATCAACGGTACCGGCTTCTTCATGGTCGCGCCCTCCGATGACGGCAGTGCGCCATCGACGGCGTCGGTGGACAACCCCGAAAGTGTTCTCTACACCCGTGACGGCGCCTTCCGCTTCAAGGTCGGCCCCAACGACGAACGCTATTTCACCAGCGGTTCGGGCCATTACGTGTTGGGCTACATGGCCGACGACGATGGCCTGATCCAGGAAGGGCAGCTGGAGCCGGTCTATTCCATGCCGCAGACCACCATGCTGGGCAAGGCCACCACCACCGGCACCATCCAGGCCAACCTGCCCAGCGAGGCGCAGCAGACCGCCAATTCGGTCACCACCACCTCGACCATCACCGATCCCCTGGGTGCCTCGCAGACCCTGTCGGTCAACTGGCAGAGGGTCGACGGCGTCACCTGGACGGTGACGGCCAGTGTGCCGGCCGCCGTCGGTACCGCCAGCCTGGGGCCAGTCACCGTGACCATGGACGGCTGGGGCAATATCTCCAGTCCGACCACCCTGACCCAGACCGCCACCATCGATTGGGACGACGCCGCCTACGGTGCGGCCACCGCCAGTTCCACCGAGAACGTCAATCTGTCGGATTCCAAGCCGAGCATCGACCTCGAGAAGATCTCGGTCGAGATTTTCGACGAGGATGGCATGTCCCAGGTGGCGATCTTCGGCTACGAGAAAGCCACCTTCCTGACCGCGCCGACCGGCACCGCCACCAGCATGTGGTACATCCACCCATCATCTGGCCAATATGCCACCACCGGCACCACGCCGACGGCGGCCACCATCACCTTTGATTCCTATGGAAACGTCGTCGATGGCGGCGATGTGACTGCCGATCTCAGTTGGACCCGCAACAGCACCACCACCACCGCGTCGGTGAATGTTGACATGTCCAAGATGACCCAGCTGAACGGTGGGTTGAACGTCGTCAACGTCACCCAGGACGGCTATGCCGACGGCGACATGCTGCGGTCGTACTTTACCGAGGACGGCACCTTCAAGGGCTATTTCACCAATGGTGAAACCAAGTCCCTGTTCAAGATTCCGATTGCCCAGTTCATTTCGGAAAACAATCTGGAAGCGATTTCCGGCACGCTGTTCAAACGCACCTCGGAAGCCGGCGACATTACCGTCAGCATGATCGAGGACGCCGTCGGCGAGCCGCGCTTCGCCACCTCGTCGATCGAGAATTCGACGGTCGATATCGAGGACGAGTTCACCAAGATGATCATGACCCAGAAGGCCTATTCCACCAACGCGACGGTGTTTCGCACCGCCGACGAGATGACGACGGTGGCTCGCGACCTCAAGGCTTGAGAGCCGGTTTGAAAATACTGGTTGGTGAAATTATGTGCCGTCACCCCGGCCAAGCGGAGCGCGAGCCGGGGTCCACGGTCCCGTTTCCCACCATGGATTCCGGGTCTACGCTGCGCTTCGCCCGGAATGACGAGAACAAAGAACCTCGATCCACAAGTTTCCAAACAGCCTCTGACCCTGATTCAATGATGGGTGGCTCCGGCCCTACCCCTATGGGGGAGTAGGCGCGCGGGGCCGTTTGCGCTAAGACGGACGGCCTTTCCGATCGGGTGTTCGCCGCACTTGGCGGCGGGGCCGGAATGCCGTATGTAAGCAGCTTTGCTCCGGGCTGACCCCTGGTCCGCCCGGATTCCCCATGAGACAGCGCCAGCGAGGCGATACGACTTCGCGAGCGAGAGGAACCGAGCGTCAAATGAGCGGATTGCCCGACAGCCAAGGACTTTACGACCCGCGATACGAACACGACGCTTGCGGCGTCGGCTTCATCGCCGACATCAAGAACCGCAAGTCGCACGATATCGTCGTGCAGGGTCTGGAGATCCTGAAAAATCTGACCCATCGCGGCGCGGTGGGGGCTGATCCGCTGGCCGGCGACGGCGCCGGCATCCTGATCCAGATGCCCGACGCCTTCTTGCGCGCGGAAGCGGCGCGGGCCGGCATCACCCTGCCGGATCTGGGCCTTTATGGCGCCGGCACGGTGTTCTTGCCGCAGGACCCCACCTTGCGCCGCGCCTGTGAGATGATGGTCGAACGCCTGATCGTCACCGAGGGCCAGGTGCTGCTGGGCTGGCGCGATGTGCCGACCGACAATACCGGCCTGGGCGAGACGGTGAAGCCGACCGAGCCCTTCGTGCGCATGGTGTTCATCGGCCGGGGCGCGCGCGTCACCGACCAGCAGGATTTCGAGCGCCGGCTGTTCATCATCCGCAAGCAGGCGGAAAACCGCGTGCCGCATGGCGCCGAGAAGGATTTCTACATCCCCTCGCTGTCGACCCGCACCCTGGTCTACAAGGGCATGCTGCTGGCCGATCAGGTCGGCACCTATTACAAGGACCTGTCCGACAAGCGGATGGTGTCGGCGATGGCGCTGGTGCACCAGCGTTTCTCGACCAACACCTTCCCCAGCTGGCGTCTGGCCCATCCGTTCCGCATGGTCTGCCATAACGGCGAGATCAACACCCTGCGCGGCAACGTCAACTGGATGAACGCGCGGCGCGGCGCGATGAATTCCGAAGTCCTGGGCGAGGAACTGGCCAAGCTGTTCCCGCTGATCGCCGAGGGCCAGTCGGATACCGCCTGCTTCGACAACGCGCTGGAGCTTCTGGTGCTGGGTGGCTATTCGTTGCCGCACGCCATGATGATGCTGATTCCGGAAGCGTGGTCGGGCAATCCGCTGATGGATGACCGCCGCCGCGCCTTCTACGAATACCACGCAGCATTGCTCGAGCCGTGGGACGGCCCGGCCGCCGTGTGCTTCACCGACGGCCGCATGATCGGCGCCACGCTGGACCGCAACGGTCTGCGCCCGGCCCGTTATCTGATCACCGACGACGACAAGATCCTGTTGGCCTCGGAAATGGGCGTGCTGCCCTTCCCCGAGGACAAGATCGTCAAGAAGTGGCGCCTGCAGCCGGGCAAGATGCTGCTGATCGACCTGGAAGCCGGCCGCCTGATCGACGATTCCGAGATCAAGGAGCAGTTGGCCTCGGCCAAGCCGTACCAGGCGTGGCTGAACAAGTCGCAGATGATCCTGGAAGAGCTCTCGATCCCCGTCGAGCCCAAGGGCTTCGACGCCGACACCTTGCTCGATCGTCAGCAGGTGTTCGGCTACACCCAGGAAGATTTGAAGTTCCTGATGCAGCCGATGGCGGTGACCGGCCAGGAAGCCATCGGCTCGATGGGCACCGACACGCCGCTGGCGGTGCTGTCGGACCGGCCCAAGCCGCTGTTCAACTACTTCAAGCAATGCTTCGCCCAGGTGACCAACCCGCCGATCGATTCGATCCGCGAGGAATCGGTGATGAGCCTGGTCAGCCTGATCGGCCCGCGCCCCAACCTTTTGGGCGTCCATCACGGCGCCGAGGGCAAGCGCCTGGAGGTCAAGCAGCCGATCCTGACCAACGAGGACCTGGAAAAGATCCGCCGCATCGAACAGGTGGACGGCGCCGGCTTCAAGTCGATCGATCTCGACATCACCTGGCCGGCCACCGCCGGCGCGGCCGGCATGGAAAAGGCCATCGACGCCCTGTGCCGCGAGGCGCAGTCGCGGGTGATCGAGGGCTTCAACATCCTGGTCCTGTCGGATCGCAAGGTCGGTGCCGACCGCATCCCGGTGCCGTCGCTGCTGGCGGTGTCGGCGGTGCATCATCACCTGATCCGCGAGGGTCTGCGCACCCAGGTCGGCCTGGTCATCGAGACCGGCGAGGCCCGCGAGGTGCACCATATGTGCTGCCTGGCCGGTTACGGCGCCGAGGCGATCAATCCCTATCTGGCGTTCGAGACGCTGGAATCGATGCGCCCGACCCTGCCCGAGCCCCTGTCGTCCCAGGAAGTGCAGAAGCGCTTCATCAAGGGCATGGACAAGGCCATCTTGAAGGTGATGGCCAAGATGGGCATCTCGACCTATCAATCCTATTGCGGCGCCCAGATCTTCGACGCCTTGGGCCTGGCCCAGGACTTCGTCGACAAGTATTTCGCCGGCACCGGCAGCCGCGTCGGCGGCGTCGGCCTGGCCGAGGTGGCCGAAGGGGCGGTGCGCCGCCACAAGCTGGCCTATTCCGACGCCCCGGTCTATCGCGACGCGCTGGATGTCGGCGGTGAATATGCCTGGCGCAACCGCGGCGAGGACCATGCCTGGACCTCGGAATCCATCGCCGCCATGCAGCATGCGGTGCGCACCAATTCCTTCGACAAGTTCAAGGAATTCTCGACGCTGATCGACGACCAGTCGCGCCGTCTGCTGACGCTGCGCGGCCTGTTCGAGATCAAGCCGCAAGGCAACGGCATCCCGTTGGACGAGGTCGAGCCGGCCAAGGAGATCGTCAAGCGCTTCGTCACCGGCGCCATGAGCTTCGGCTCGATCTCGCGTGAGGCGCACACCACGCTGGCCATTGCCATGAACCGCATCGGCGGCAAGTCCAATACCGGCGAGGGCGGCGAGGAAGCCGAACGCTTCCTGCCCATGGCCAACGGCGATTCCATGCGCTCGGCCATCAAGCAGGTGGCGTCGGGCCGCTTCGGCGTCACCGCCGAATATCTGGTCAATGCCGACGATATCCAGATCAAGATGGCCCAGGGCGCCAAGCCCGGCGAGGGCGGCCAGTTGCCCGGCCACAAGGTCGATCAGAACATCGCCCGCGTTCGTCACTCGACGCCCGGCGTCGGCCTGATCAGCCCGCCGCCGCACCACGACATCTATTCGATCGAGGATCTGGCCCAGCTGATCTTCGACCTGAAGAACGTCAACCCCGAGGCCCGCATCTCGGTCAAGCTGGTCTCGGAAATCGGCGTCGGCACCGTCGCCGCCGGCGTGTCCAAGGCCAAGGCCGACCATGTCACCATCTCGGGCTTCGATGGCGGCACCGGCGCCTCGCCGCTGACCTCGATCAAGCATGCGGGCTCGCCCTGGGAAATCGGCCTGGCCGAAACCCACCAGACCCTGGTGCTGAATGGGCTGCGTAAGCGCATCGTCGTCCAGGTCGACGGCGCGCTGCGCACCGGCCGCGACGTCGTCATCGGCGCTTTGCTGGGCGCCGACGAATTCGGCTTCGCCACCGCGCCGTTGATCGCGGCGGGCTGCATCATGATGCGCAAGTGCCATCTGAACACCTGCCCGGTCGGCGTCGCCACCCAGGACCCGGAACTGCGTAAGCGCTTCAACGGCCAGCCCGAGCATGTCATCAACTACTTCTTCTTCATCGCCGAGGAAGTGCGTCAGCTGATGGCCGCGCTGGGCTTCAGGAAGCTGGAACAGATGATCGGCCGCGCTGATCTGCTGGATTCCAGGAAGGCCGTCGATCATTGGAAGGCCAAGGGCCTGGATTTCGGACGCCTGTTCCACGTCGTCGACGCCAAGGGCCAGCCGGTCCATCATTGCGAGAACCAGGAACACGACGTCGATGCCGTGCTGGACCGCACCCTGATCGCCGAGGCCCAGCCCGCCATCAAGGACCGTAAGCCGGTCCGCATCGTGCGCACCATCAAGAACGTCGATCGTTCGGCCGGCGCCATGCTGTCCGGCGCGGTGGCCAAGGTGCACGGCCATGCCGGTCTTCCCGACGATTCCATCCATGTCCGCCTGACCGGCACCGCCGGCCAGTCGTTCGGCGCCTTCGTCGCCCGTGGCGTGACCATGGAGCTGGAAGGCGAGGGCAACGATTATGTCGGCAAGGGCCTGTCGGGCGGCCGCCTGATCATCTATCCGCCGAAGAATTCCAAGCTGGTGGCGGAAGACAACATCATCGTCGGCAACACCGTCCTGTATGGCGCCATCGAGGGCGAGTGCTATTTCCGCGGCGTCGGCGGCGAGCGTTTCGCCGTGCGCAACTCGGGCGCCATCGCGGTGGTCGAGGGTGTGGGCGACCATGGTTGCGAATACATGACCGGCGGCTGCGTGCTGGTGATCGGCCCCACGGGCCGCAACTTCGCCGCCGGCATGTCGGGCGGCGTCGCCTATGTCCTGGACGAGGCCGGCGACTTCAAGCGCCGCTGCAACCTGGCCATGGTCGATCTGGAACCGGTGGTCGCCGAGGAAGACGCCATGGCCAAGCACGAAGGCATGACCAACGACCTGGAAAGCCACGGCCTGGTCGAGTTGATGGGCGACATGACCAAGGACGACGCCACCCGCATCCTGGCGCTGCTGCACAATCACCAGCGCCACACCGGATCGAAGCGGGCGCACGACATCCTGCTCAACTGGGAATATTACATGCCCAAGTTCGTCAAGGTGATGCCGGTGGATTATCGCCGGGCACTGATGGAAATGCAGAAGGCCAACGAGCCCAAGCAGGTTGTCGGGGGAGGCCGCTAAGATGGGAAAGGCAACCGGATTCAAGGAATTCGCCCGCCAGACCCCCGGCTACGAAAAGCCGGAAGAACGGGTCAAGCATTACCGCGAGTTCACCAAGCCGCTGGCCGCCGAGGAGCTGTCGAAGCAGGGGGCGCGCTGCATGGATTGCGGCATCCCGTTCTGCCATCAGGGCTGCCCGGTCAACAACATCATCCCCGACTGGAACGATCTGGTCTATCGCGACCGCTGGGCCGAGGCCATCGCCGTCCTGCATTCGACCAACAACTTCCCGGAATTCACCGGCCGCATCTGCCCCGCGCCCTGCGAGGCGTCGTGCACCCTGAACCTGGAAGACAGCCCGGTGGCCATCAAGACCATCGAGCATGCGGTGATCGAGCGGGCCTTCGCCGACGGTCTGGTGGTCCCCGAACCGGCCAAGACCCGCACCGGCAAGAATGTCGCGGTGATCGGCGCCGGCCCGGCCGGCATGGCCGCCGCCCAGCAATTGGCGCGCGCCGGCCACGGCGTTGTGCTGTACGAAAAGAACGCCCAGCCGGGCGGCCTGCTGCGCTATGGCATCCCCGATTTCAAGCTGGAAAAGACCATCATCGAGCGCCGCGTCGCCCAGATGCAGGCCGAAGGGGTCGAGTTCCGCACCAACGCCCATGTCGGCGTGACGGTGCCGGTCTCGGAACTGCATGGCTATGACGCCGTGGTGTTGTCGGGCGGCTCGGAAAAGCCGCGCGATCTGCCGGTGCCCGGCCGTCAGTTGGGCGGCATCCATTTCGCCATGGATTTCCTGACCCAGCAAAACCGCCGCGTTTCGGGCGAGCCGGTCAAGGGCGCCGACATCCTGGCTAAGGCCAAGAAGGTGGTGGTGATCGGCGGCGGCGATACCGGTGCCGATTGTGTGGGCACCTCGAACCGTCAGGGCGCTGCCTCGGTCACCCAGATCGAGATCATGCCCCGGCCGCCGGAAAAGGAAGACAAGCTGGCCACCTGGCCGCACTGGCCCAACAAGCTGCGCAGTTCCACCAGCCACGACGAGGGCTGCGAGCGCCGCTGGTCGGTCTCGACGGTGGAGGCCATCGGCAAGGACGGCCACGTCACCCATCTGAAATGCGTCGAGGTCGATGCCAAGTTCCAGCCGGTGCCGGGGACCGAATTCACCCTGGAGGCCGATCTGGTCCTGCTGGCCATGGGCTTCGTCCATCCGGTCCATGAGGGACTGGTCGATGGGCTGGGGCTGGACAAGGACGGCCGCGGCAACGTCAAGGCCGACACGGTCAAGTACCAGACCTCGAACCCCAAGGTGTTCGCCGCCGGCGACATCCGCCGTGGTCAGTCGCTGGTGGTGTGGGCGATCCGCGAAGGCCGCCAATGCGCCCGCGCGGTCGACGAATTCCTGATGGGGACCAGCGACCTGCCGCGCTGAAGGACAGGGGCGTCCGGGGCAACCTGGGCGCCCCGTTTTTGCAGGGCTCTGCGCCTCGCACCCGCCAGGGACTTAGTCCCTGGACCCCATTCCTTAGGGGATCAAAGGGCCTCAGGTGGGCAGAGCCCACGGGGAAACCGGTGTCATTCGGATGTCCTTGGAACCGGAGCGCGGGCCGCCGCCTGCCGGAATGCCTTGATGGAGGCAAGCATGTCGATAACTTCGCTCTTTGCCGTTCCGTCGCCCTCGGTCAAGTCGGGATAGTGTGTCCGTGCAAGCCAGACGGAAGCCGGGGCGATTTCCTCCATCATTGCGGCCAAGTCGGGATAGGACGGGGCCGCCAGTGTAGCCAACGTATCAAGGTCGTGGGTGCGCGGGACCTTGAGCGCTGCCGTCAGCAACGTAAGCATCCGGTGAGAACCGCAGGTGCAGGCAGCTTTGATCAGGCTGCCTGACTGTTGGCGACGCGCGGTAACGGA
>NZ_LWQU01000185.1 GCF_001650635.1 Magnetospirillum moscoviense
CGATACGCGCGAGCGGGGACAGCCGTACCTGCCGATGCGCCTGATTGTCGGTCGCCTTCCTCAAGACAAGGCGGCCATTGCCCGCGACAAGGTGAAGGCTCGGGCGTCCAAGGCCGGAAAGAAACTCGACGAACGCTCCCGGACGGCAGCCGGTTTCGTGATGGTCCTCACGAGCCTCCCGCCCGAGCACCAACCCGCCGACATCCTGGCGCTCTATCGCTTCCGCTGGCAGATCGAGCTTTTATTCAAGCGGTTTAAGTCCCTTCTCGACCTCGGCGAACTTCCCGCCAAAAAGGCCGCAACCGCAAAAACTTGGATATATGCCAAACTCATTCTGGCTCTTCTGGCGGAAAAAACGGCACGGCGTCTCGCCGAATCTTTCCCCTGAGGACTCTGCTACAACATCGCTATTGGCCAAGCCCCTTTGGGCATTGGTCCGCGTCTGCGCCCGCATGCTGACCAGCGCCATCCTGGAGGCCCCGAACGTCAACATGACCAGCCTCGCTGTACGCCTCGCCGACACCCCAAGAAAGCGAAAACGCCAAGTGTGTGCGCTATGTTAACGCCTATGGGGGTAAGGGGTTGGGGATGAAAGGCAACGCCCTGGCGTTTCAGGCAGGGCGTTGACCCTTAGGCAGCCATCGGTCGGTAATCGTCAGGGTTCGACCCGTCAATCTCGATTGGCGGCAGCTTGGCTGTCGCCACGCTGTATCCCGTCAGTTGGGCAACGCTGGCGTGCAATTCCAGGCCCAGCTTCTCTCGTGCCAGCAGGCGGATCAGTGTTTCAGCATTAGGGTCAATTCCCCCCCCCTCGCCACGCTCCCACCGCCCCACGCTTTGGGGCTCCTTGTGGATGCACGTGGCCAGTTCTGCCTGCGTCATTCCCATTTCGGTGCGCAGGAAGCGCAGTTCCTTGCCAGTCATCAGGCCGGGGCGGCCAATTATCGCCAGGGCAATGGCTTTGTGCAGGCCATTGACATTGGGGATGGTCACCACCTCGTCACCATCCTCGTCGATGGTAAGTTTGATGCCATGGATGAACACGGTTTCGAGTCCACTTTCGGTGTAGCGGTAAGGAGTGGCCTTCTCGGCGGACATGGCTTTCTTCCTTCTCATTTTTCAGGCCTCATCAGCCCACATCACGGTCACGACCTTGATTTCGGCGCGACACGGCGAGGGAATGACAATGATCCTGAGGGTGCGGCCGCCAGAGTTCGGCGACGTTCCCTCGACGGCGTAGCGGAAAAGCCCGACTTGTTTGGCCGGTTCAGCTTCCGCATGTACAAAGCCATTTTTCAGCACCTATAGGACATCACTGGCGAACAATCCTCTCTGCTCCATACGCTCTTTGGCGTGAAGCTTGTAACTGATGTCAAATCTTTCCGACCTCGCGTATTTGCGGATGGTTTCGGTTGCCCGTGCGGGTGACCGCGGCTCGATTCCGGCTGCCTCGTTCCCGCAATGTCGGCTGAAACCACCCATCGTGACCTCACTCACAAACATATCATCATGATACATGATCGCGGCGGCGCCGAATATATCACTATGATATGTTCGGTCGATAAGATTCTTTATAAAGGCCGGCTCTTTCAGCGCGTCGAGTGTGACGACCGAGAAGACCAAAAATCCGTGCAAGCCGTGCCTGGACTTGCCCACCGGCGAAGACACGGCCCAGGCCCCTGCTGGCCACCGGTCTGGTGGACACCTGGCCCCGCCGCAAGGGTCAGCCCAATTGCCCGCCGTTCCAGGCGTCAGGAATCCTGCCGCTTCACCCACGCCTTGTAGCGGCTGTCCTCGGCGACCAGGTGGTCGACCAGGCCGGCCAGCAGCGAGCGGATCACCAGATGTGTGTCGGCGGCCCCGGCGTCGCCCACCAGCAGGCTTTCGACCGCTCTGACGCTGGACAGCAATTGGCGGTGTTCGTCGGCGTGCTCGGCCAGACCGGGATAGCCGGCCTGGGCCAGCAGCGCCTCTTCGTCCTGGAAATGGCGGGTCAGGTCGGCCAGGAACCGGGTGTAGAAGCGAAGCACCACGTCGCGCCCGGCACCGCCTTCGATGGCGTCCATCACCTCGTCCAGGTCGATCAGGAAGCCGCGATGCTGGGCGTCGATCAGCGTGTCGCCGACCGCCAGCTCGTCCTTCCAATCGACCTTGATGTCGCCCGATTTGCTCACGTCCCGGCACTCCGTTCCCGTTGGTCGGGAACGAAGTGATCCTTAATCGCCGGCGTGCGCCTTAACCGCGATCAAACATTGAAGCGGAAATGGAAGATGTCGCCGTCCTGGACGACATATTCCTTGCCCTCCAGCCGCATCTTGCCGGTTTCCTTGGCGCCCGCCTCGCCGTTGCAGGCGATGAAATCGTCATAGGAAATGGTCTCGGCGCGGATGAAGCCCTTCTCGAAATCGGTATGGATCACGCCGGCCGCTTGGGGCGCCTTGGCGCCCTTCGGCACGGTCCAGGCGCGGGCTTCCTTGGGGCCGACGGTGAAGAAGGTGATCAGGTGCAACAGGTCATAGCCGGCGCGGATCACCCGGGTCAGGCCGGTTTCCGACAGGCCCAGGGTTTCCAGGAACTCGGCCCGTTCCTCGTCGGACGACAATTGCGCGACTTCCGCCTCGATGGCGGCCGAGATGACCACCGAGGAATTGCCCTCGCGCGCGGCCATTTCGGCGACCTTGGCCGACAAAGCGTTGCCGTCGGCGGCCGAGGCCTCCTCGACATTGCAGGCATAGACCACCGGCTTGATGGTCAGCAGGCCCAATTGCTTGGCGATGCGGCGCTCGTCCTCGGAATCGAAGGCGACGGTGCGGGCCGGCTTGCCGTCGCGAAGCGCAGCCAGGATCGGCATCATCACCTCGACCTGGGCCTTGGCATCCTTGTCGCCGCCCTTGGCCTTCTTTTCCAGGGCCACCACCCGGCGTTCCAGGCTGTCCAGGTCGGCCAGCATCAGCTCTGTCTCGATGATCTCGGCGTCGCGGACGGGATCGACGCTGTCTTCCACATGCTTGATGTCGTCGTCTTCGAAGCAGCGCAGCACATGGACGATGGCATCGACCTCGCGGATGTTGGCCAGGAACTGGTTGCCCAGGCCTTCACCCTTGCTGGCTCCGCGCACCAGGCCGGCGATATCGACGAATTCCAGCTGGGTCGGAATTTCCTTCTGGCTTTTGGCGATGGCGCACAGCTTGTCCAGGCGCGGGTCGGGCACGGCGACGCGGCCGACATTGGGCTCGATGGTGCAGAACGGATAATTGGCCGCCTGGGCCGCCGCCGTCTGGGTCAGCGCGTTGAACAGCGTGCTCTTGCCCACATTCGGCAGGCCGACGATGCCGCAATTGAAACCCATCGGATTATCCCTTCTTCGCGCTTAAGGCCGCCTTCAAGGCCTCGGCCAGCGTGCCTGCGGCCGGGGGGGCGGTGGTGGTTGTCACGGCCGGGGCGGCGGCGGGCGGGGCCGCTGTCTTCGGCTTGTCGGTCTTCGGCTTCGGCGGGTTGGTTGCCGTCGTCACCTTGTTCATGAAGCCCGCCTCGTCGCCGGCCAGCAGCAGCCCCAGATGGGCGGCGACGGCGTCGATCAGCGGGTCCAGCCAGGCCTGGTCGGCCTTGGCGAAATCGTGCAGCACGTAATCGGCGACGCGGTCCTTGTCGCCGGGATGGCCGATGCCCAGACGGACCCGGCGGTAGTTCTGGCCCAGATGGGCGTCGATCGATTTCAGCCCGTTATGGCCGCCGGCGCCGCCGCCCCGTTTGACGCGGATCCGGCCCGGCGCCAGGTCCAGCTCGTCATGGATGACCAAGACCTGCTCGACCGGAATCTTCAGGAAGCGGGCGGCAGTGGCCACCGACTGGCCGGACAGGTTCATATAGGTCAGGGGCTTCAGGGCCAGCACCTTGATGCCGTCGATGCTGCCTTCGGCCAGCTCGCCCTGGAACTTGGCGCGCCAGGGCGAAAAGTTATGGCGGCGGACAAGACTGTCCGCCGCCATGAACCCGATATTGTGGCGGTTGCCGGCATATTCGCGCCCGGGGTTACCCAGGCCGACCACCAGAACCGCCGACACGATCGTCAGCCGGCAGCCGGGGCTTCGCCAGCGTCAGCGCGCTGCACGGTCGGCGGCGCGATGGTGACCACGGTCGCGGCCGCACCCACATGATAGGGGGTGACGCCGGCCGGCAGGTTCAGCTGGTTGACGTGGACCGAGGCGCCGATATCCAGGCCGGCCAGATCGATGACGATCTCGGCGGGGATGACGTCGGGGGCGCAGGTGACCTCGACCTCATGCAGCTCGATGGTGACGACGCCACCGCGCTTGACGCCCGGGGACTTGTCGGCGTTGGCGACGTGCACCGGCACCTTGACGTGCACGACGGCGTCGGCCGACACGCGCATCAGGTCGATGTGGATCGGCTGGTCGTTGACGGGGTGGAACTGCACGTCGCGGGCCAGGCAGCGATGCTTGCCGCCGGCGCCCAGATCGACGTCGAACAGGCGGGTCTTGAAGCCGGGCTTGTGCAGTTCGGCCCAAATGACGCGGGGGTCGATGGCGATGCAGATGGGGGTCTGCTTGGCCCCGTAAATCACTCCGGGCACTTTCCCTTCGCGGCGAGTGGCTCGGGCGGCCCCCTTTCCGGCCCGGTCGCGCAGCTCGGCGGCGATGGCGCTAATCTCGGTCATGGTCATCTCCAATCATGCGAAAAACGCGGCCTCCAGGGGTGCCGCGATGAAGGGGCTTGATCTACACCGCCCTGCCATGTTTTGCAAGAGGGATGAACCCCGATCGCCTGACCCGGCAATTGGCCTTCGTGGCGGAACTCGACCGCCTGAAGACCGTCACCCGCCAGACCCTGCTGGCCGATTCCTCGCGCCCCGAGAACGACGCCGAGCATTCCTGGCACGTCGCCGTGATGGCGCTGCTGCTGGCCGAATATGCGCCGGCCGGGGCCGACGCGACCAAGGCGTGCCACATGCTGCTGATCCACGACGTGGTCGAGATCGATGCCGGCGATACCTTCATCCACGACGAGGCCGGCAATGCTAGCAAGGCAGCGCGAGAGGAGGAAGCGGCCCAGCGCCTTTACGGAATCCTGCCGCCCGACCAGGGCGAGGTGCTGGCGGCGCTGTGGCGGGAGTACGAGGATCGCGCCACGCCGACCGCGCTTTATGCCGACGCGCTGGACCGGCTGCAGCCGATCATCAACAATTTCGCCACCCAGGGCGCCACCTGGCATTCGAACCACGTCACCGCCGACAAGGTGCGCGAGTTGGTCAAGCGCATCGCCGCCGGCGCTCCGGCCCTGGGCGAATATGCGGCCGAGTTGGTGGAAGAGGCGGTCCGGCGCGGCTATCTGGCGCCGTGATTCTTCATCCAGCCGCCCAGCCAGATCAGACCCCAGCCGACCGCGACCAGCGGAATCCCTAGGAACAATCCGCCGACCACCAGGCTTTGCGGCGGAACCATGGGGTGGGGTGCGGCCAAGCCGACCCATTGGACGGTGCCGGTGGCGACGGCGCCCAGGGTGGCCAATCCGGTCAGGGCCATCACGGCGATGCCGGCAAAGATCATGATCTTGCTCATGGTCGCGACATTAGTCGCGGTCGAAGGGTGGCTCCTTGGCTTCGGTCAAGCGGGCGGCCAAATCGCCGCGCGATACCCCGATATCGGCCAGCAATCGGTCGTCCAGGCGTTGGGCCAGTCGACGCTCGCGGGCGCGGTCCAGCCAGTCCAGCCCGTGGTCCAGCCAGCGGACAAAGGTCGTCCGTTCATCAGTGCTGCTGATGGTCATGGGGGGAAGTCCGATGTTGTGTTGCCCCCATGATCCATGGAACTCATTGCTTCGACAAACCAGCATTGCTAGGATTTTAGATTAGCAAAACTAATCCATGGCCAAGATGCGCCGTCTGCCCTCGCTGCATGCCCTGAAGGTGTTCGAAGCCGCCGCCCGCCATCTATCCTTCACCCGGGCGGCATCGGAATTGTGCGTCACCCAAGGCGCGGTCAGCCAGCAGGTCAAGCTGCTGGAAGACCAGACTGGAGTGCTGCTGTTCAAGCGGTCGGGACGTGGCCTGTTATTGACCGATGCCGGACAGGAACTGGCGCGGGGGGTGGGTGATGCCCTGGCGGGGCTTGCCCGATGCCTCGAGCGGGTCAGCCGGCAGGATCTGGCCGGGCCTCTGGCGGTCACCACCATGCCGTCCTTCGCCGCCAAAGTGTTGGTGCCCCGGCTGGGCAGCTTCATCGAGGCCTATCCACAAATCGAGCTGCGCATTCACACCTCGTCCGAGGTGGTGGATTTGCGGTCAAGCGGCATCGATGTCGCCATCCGCCATGGGGCGGGCCATTATCCCGGCCTGCATGTCGAGCATCTGTTCCGGGAAGAAATCTTCCCAGTCTGCAGTCCCGCCGTCGCTGCCCGTTTGAACCACCCGGCCGACTTGGCGAACGTGCCCTTGATCCGCGATCAGGATGTCGAATGGGCGCCGTGGCTGGCGATGGCAGGGTGCCCCGGCATCACCCCGCACGGTCCGGCCTTTCAGGATACCCACCTGGCCCTGCAGGCCGCCATCGACGGGCAGGGCGTCACCTTGGGGCGCACGGTGGTCGCGGCGGCCGATCTGGCGGCCGGCCGCCTGGTGCGACCGTTCCCCCAAGGTGTTTCCGCGCCGATCGGCTATTGGTTCGTCTGCCTGCCCGAACGCGCCGGCCATCCCCGCATCGCCGCATTCCGCGCCTGGATCGATCACTTGCTGAAGCGTATCGCTTGATCGCTTATCTGTTTCCGGTTGTGGTGGGCTGTCATCTCGGGTTAAGACCGGATAGGGTTGTATGCGGGATGTCTTATGATCGGACGGTCTTGGGTATGGGTGGCGCTGGCCAGTCTGTTTTTCCTTTCGGCCGCCGCAATCGTTGATCGGGCCGAGGAGGCCCGCTTCGCCGAGGCCGAACGCTTGGCAGTCTTCGAGGCGGCCAGCGGCAAGCGTGCCTTGCTCGAAGCCCATCTGAACGCCAGGCTCCATATCATCAGCGGCCTGACCGCCCTTGTGCACGGCCAGCCGGATCTGAGGCCGGACCAGTTTTCCACCTATGCGGCCGGCTTGGTTTCCGGCATTTCCGGGGTCCGTGCGGTCCAGTTGGCCTCGGGTGCGGTCATTTCCCATGTCTGGCCGCTGGCCGGCAATAGCCAGTCCGTCGGTCACGACCTTTTGGCCGACCCGGAACGCCGGGATGCCACACAAAGAACCATCTCGGGCCGCCGATTGGTGCTGGCCGGGCCGTTTCCCTTGCGGCAGGGCGGCGAGGGTCTGGTGGCCCGTCAGCCGATCTTTCTGACCAAGGGGGGGCAGGAATCGTTCTGGGGTTTGGCCATCGTCGTCTTGGACCTGCAGCAGTTGCTGTTCAACGCGGGATTGAACGACCCCGGCTCGATCCGCATCGCGTTGCGGGGCAAGGATGGCCGCGGCGGCGAGGGTGAGCCCTTCTTCGGCGATCCGAAACTGTTTCGAGCCGATGCGGTGTTGATGGACGTCACCTTCCCGCACGGGACGTGGCAACTGGCTGCCGAGCCGGAAGGCGGCTGGAGCGTGGCTCGG
The DNA here is from genome assembly GCF_001650635.1 of Magnetospirillum moscoviense. Classification (GTDB taxonomy): domain Bacteria; phylum Pseudomonadota; class Alphaproteobacteria; order Rhodospirillales; family Magnetospirillaceae; genus Magnetospirillum; species Magnetospirillum moscoviense. The sequence goes on from NZ_LWQU01000185.1 coordinate 7,592, forward strand.
CCGGGACGGTGGCGATTCGTCGCCATCGCGATTTTGATAGCGGGTCTGGTGGCGGTTGCCGGAATACATCTGGCCCGCAACCTCGAGCGGAGACGGCAGGCGGAAGAGGCGATGGAGCGCAATCTGGCCGCCAGCAACACCGTGGCGCGAATCTTGTCTCTATCGCTCTTGCCGCAGCCGCTGGAGCAGGTGCTAGAACAGGCGTTGCAGGAAATCCTGGGGCTGTCCTGGCTGCGATTGGAACAACGCGGCAGCATCTTCCTGACCAACCGCAGCCAGGGGCATTTGGTTCTGGCCGCCCAGCATTCCTTGCCTGACGAAGTTTGCTTGTCGTGCCGCTCGATCCCCATTGGCCATTGCCTGTGCGGCCGGGCCGCCGCCGAAGCGACCACCGTCTTCGCCGCCCATATCGATGCCAGACACGCCAAACTTTCCCCGAACCTGTCGGATCACGGCCATTATTGCGTACCGATCTGCGGTGGCGAGGGCGTCTTGGGGGTGTTGAACACCTACATCGCGCCGGGACAGGACCGACAAGACGACCGAGAGCGCTTTCTGGCCGTGGCCGCCGACACCTTGGCCGGGATCATCGAGCGCTGTCGCGTTCAGCGGGCGTTCGGGGAAAGCGAACAGCGTACCCGCGCCCTGATGAACGCGTCCGCCGACGCTTCGTTCCTGATCGACCGAGACGGCACCATCCTGGCCTGCAACGCCGCCCTGGCCGACGCTTATGGGAGCCGCCCCGAGGAACTGGTGGATCACACCTATTTCTCGTTGTTGCCCGAGGCTCAGGCCCTTTATCTCCAGCGGCAATTTTCCATCGCCTTCGATTTCGCCCAGCCGGTGCATCTGTTCGACGAACGGGAAGGACGCACCTTCGAGGTCCGGGTTTATCCCATTTCCAACGAGACCGGGACCGTCGTTCAGGCGGCGGTCTTCAGCCGTGACATCACCGAACAGAAGAACGCCGCCCGCGCCATCGAGACGGCCGCGGCCGAATTGGCCCGCTCCAACGAGGATTTGCAGCAATTCGCCTATGCCACCAGCCATGACTTGCGCCAGCCCTTGCGCATGGTCAGCTCGTATCTGGCCTTGATCGAGCGCAAGCTGGGCAGCGAACTGGGCGAAGACACCAAGACCTATCTGGGCTATGCGGTCAACGGCGCCAAGCGGATGGACCGTTTGATTGTGGATCTCCTCGACTATTCGCGGGTCGGGCGGTCCGGCGAGGCGATGGCAGAGGTGCCCTTGCAAGAGGTGGTCGCCGAGGCGCTGGAAAATCTGGGCCCAGCCATCGCCGACGTCGGCGCCGAGGTGGAGATCGACGGTCCATTGCCGGTGGTGGTCGGCGGGCGGCTGGAATTGCTGCGTCTGTTCCAGAACCTGATCGGCAACGCCGTCAAATATCGCTCCGAGGCCCGCAAGTCCCAGGTGGCGATCAAGGCCAGCCGCGACGCGGACGGATGGCTGATCAGTGTCCGCGATAACGGGATGGGGATTCCGGCGGAGGCGCACAGCCGGGTGTTCGGCGTGTTCCAGCGCCTGGCCGGATCCGAGGGACACGATGGAACCGGCATCGGCCAGGCCATCTGCAAGAAGATCGTCGAGCATCATGGCGGGAGGATCTGGGTGGAGTCCGAGCCCGATTTCGGTGCCAATTTCCTGTTTACCCTGCCGGTCGCGTATCCTCGACCCTAGACCTTTGTTATGATCCGATGACAGGGTCGAGAGGGATGGGATGGACCTGCTGCTTGTCCTGACGGTGCTGACCGTCATCATCGTCTTGCTGTTCGACTACACCAACGGGTTCCACGACGCCGCCAACATCGTCGCCACCGTCATCGCGTCGCGCGCCATGAGTCCGGCCCAGGCGGTGGCGGTGGTCGGCATCTTCGAGTTCCTGGGCCCGCTGCTGGGCGGCACGGCGGTCGCCAACACCATCGGCAAGTTCGTCAGCTTGGGCGACCTGACCGGCCAGGTGGCGCTGACCACGCTGCTGGCCGGCCTGTTGGGGGCCATCGTGTGGAATTTCGTGACGTGGTGGAAGGGGATTCCGTCCAGTTCGTCCCACGCCCTGGTCGGCGGCCTGGTCGGCGCCGTCTGGGTGTCGGCCGGCAGTGACCATGTGGTGTGGGGCCTGTCGGAACTGTTCCAGCACGGCCATTTCACCGGGGTGACCAAGGTGCTGCTGGCCCTGGTGCTGTCGCCGGTGGCCGGCTTCGGGGTCGGCTTCATCATGCATCGCATCGTGCTGGGCTGCCTGCGTGCCGCCAAGCCGTCGGCCAACGCCCGCCTGCGCCGCTCGCAATTCATCACCTCGGCCGGGCTGGCCTTCTCGCACGGGGCCAACGACGCCCAGAAAAGCATGGGCATCCTGACGCTGGCCTTGATGCTGGGCGGCTTCATCCATTCGTTCGAGGTGCCGTTCTGGGTGATGCTGGCCTGTTCGACGGCGCTGACCGCCGGCATCTTGTCGGGCGGCTGGCGCATCGTCAGGACCCTGGGCTTCGCCATCTACCGGGTGCGGCCGATCCATGCGCTGGATTCGCAGCTGACCTCGGCGGCGGTCATCTTCGCCGCCTCGATGGCCGGCGCCCCGGTCTCGACCACCCATGTGGTCGCCACCTCGATCATGGGCATCGGCGCCTCGGAACATCCCCGGGCGGTACGGTGGGACAAGGCCAAGGAAATCGCCACCACCTGGATCATCACCATTCCCAGCGCGGCGCTGATGGGGGCAAGCTTCTTCGCCCTGCAGCGGGCGTTGCTGGGCCTTGGCTGAAAGGGCCATCATGACCGACAAGCCTGATTCGCTGATTCGCCGCCTGTTCGACCGGGTGTTCCCCAAGGCGCCCGACTTCTTCTCGCTGCTGTCGGAACAATGCGTCCAGGTCGGCCACACCGCCAACCTGCTGGTCGAGTTCATGGAAACCGACGATCCCCGGGTCGGCGAGCAGATACGCGCCGACGAGCATCAGGCCGACACCATCAAGGTCAGGAACATCCATATCCTGAATGAGGCGTTCTCGACGCCGATCGACCGCGAGGACATCTACCGCTCGATCACCGATCTGGACGAGATCGTCAATTACTGCAAAAGCACGGTCAACGAGATGGCCGCCCTGGGGGTGACGCCCGACGCCCATCTTCACGAGATGGCGGTGCAATTGCGCGAGGGGGTAGGGGCCTTGATCAACGGCTATTCCAAGCTGGCGTCGAACCCGGCCGCCGCCGCCCACGACGCCGATCTGGCCCGCAAGTCGGAACGCAAGGTGGAAAAGATCTATCGCAAGGCGCTGGCCGACCTGTTCCAGGGCGAGGATTACATCAGCATGTTCAAGCGCCGCGAGATCTATCGCCACGTCGCCAACGCCGCCGACCGCATGGCCCATTGCGCCAACACCCTGCACGACATCGTGGTCAAGATGGCGTAAGGGGGGCGTCGCGATTTGACCTTGCCGGAACGACCAGGGGGCGGTATTGGTAAACATACGATTTTACCAATACCGCTGAGGGCGGCACATGCATCGGCTCGGTCTGGCTCTGCAAACCATGTACGCGGACCTTCTGCAGCGTTGCCTCGATGCGGCCTTCGATGCAGACTTTCCCGAGAATGGCAGCTTCTATCAGCAGGAAAGACGAGGCCGTCGCTACTGGTACTATTCCGGCTACGATCGCGGCGGCCACAAATCCACCAAATATGTCGGCCCCGTCGATGACCCTGACGTCAGCGGCCGGGTCGCCCAGTTCGGCCTGCTGAAATCGAGCTTCCGCGAGCGCAGGGGAACTGTCCGCGCGCTGGTCGCCGGTGGGCTTCCGGCTTTGGATTCGTTCACCGGCAGCATTATCGATGCCTTGGCGAAGGCCGGCCTGTTCCGCCTGCGCGCCTGCCTGGTCGGATCATTGGCGTTCCAGGCCTATTCCGGATTGCTGGGGGTCCGTCTGCCGGAAGCCCAACTGATGACCAGCGATGCCGACATCGCTCAGTTCCTGTCCATTTCGACCGAGGTTTCCGACAGCATGCCGCCCATGATCGGCGTGCTGCAGTCGGTCGATCCGACCTTCACCGAGATCGGCCCTTTGTCCGATAACGGCACGGCGATCGCTTACAAGAACGCCGCCGATTACCGGGTGGAGCTTCTGGTCCCCAATCGCGGTTCCGACGATTATGCTATCCGGCCGCCGCCAATGCCGGCGCTGGGCGGCGCCTCGGCACAGCCCTTGCGCTTTCTTGATTTCCTGATCTGGCAGCCGGTTCGCGCCGTACTGCTTCACAATGGCGGCATCGCCGTCAATGTGCCTGCACCGGAACGCTATGTGGTTCATAAGCTGATCGTCGCGACTCGCCGGCGCCCCGAGGACATCGTCAAGATCGACAAGGATCTGTCCCAGGCGGGGACGTTGGTCGAGGCGATGGCGGCCCATCGGCACCATCAATTGCTCGACGCCTGGAGCGAGGCGTGGGAACGAGGCGATTCATGGCGGGCCGCCATGAAACAAGGCCGAGGCATGCTGCCTCCCGCCATCGGTGAGCTTTTGACCGATGCCATCAGACGGGCGTGCGAGGATAGTGGCGACGATCCGGCCGGCATCGGCTGTGGTGATCGCGGCTGACGTCCCGGTCAGGCGCCGCCCAGAAACTCCCGCGTGATTCTGACCGCTTCGGCCAGCCCCACTTTCTTGACCTCGCAGCCCTCGGGGAAGGCGGAATACAGCCGGCTGGGCATCATCGGGTCCAGGGCCACGAACACCCCATGGTCGCCGGCCCGGCGGATCAGGCGGCCGAAGGCCTGTTTCAGGCGCAGCCGGGCGATCATGTCGTCATAGGCCTTGCCGCCGAACTCGGCGCGGCGGTGGCGGTGCAAGATGTCGGGGCGTGGCCACGGCACCCGGTCGAACACGATCAGCCTAAGCGAGCGCCCCGGCACGTCAACGCCGTCGCGGACCGCGTCGGTGCCCAGCAGGCAGGATTCCTCCTCCGAGCGGAAGATATCCACCAAGGTGGCGGTATCCAGATTATCGATGTGCTGGGCCAGCAGGGTCAGGCCGGCCTGGTCCAGCGGCCCGGCGATGCGGCCATGCACCGCCTTCAGGCGCGAGATGGCGGTGAACAGGCCCAACGCGCCGCCGCCGGACGCCAGGAACAGCTCGCGATAGGCCGCCGCCACCTGGGCCATGTCGTCCTTGCGGACATCGGTCACCACCAGCACCCGGGTCTGGGCGGCATAATCGAACGGCGAGGGCATGGCGGCGCGAAACGGTGCGGCGGCCAGATGGACCGCGCCCAGGCGGCGCTCGGCCGCCAGCCAGCCCTGCTCGGCGGTGCCGTCCCTTAAGGTGGCCGAGGTGATCAGCACGCCGTGCGCCGGTTCCAGCACGGTCTTGGCGAACGGAATGCCGGGGTCGATCCAGTGGCGGTGCATGCCGGCATCGACGTCGCGGCCATCGATGCGGTCTATGCCGAACCAATCGACGACGCGGTCCTGCGGTCCGGCACTCAGATCGTCCAGCATGCCCTTCCAGCCGGCCAGCGGCAGCAGCACCCGGCGCTGGATCGAGCGCGACAGGCTTTCGATGCGCGAGCGGGTGGCGCTGTCCAGCTCACGCGCTTCATCGTCCAGGGCCTTTTTCAGGCAGGTGGCCAGCACGGTCAGGGGCTGGCCCAGGCGGCCCAGATGGTTGGCCAGATCGCAGGCGGCCTCGCGCAGGCCTTCGATGGGCGGCTGGCATTCGGCTTCCAGACTATAGGGCGAATCGGGCGCCTGGCTGCGGGCCAGCACCTGCTGGCGGGCCAATCCAAGAAAGCGTTCGGTGGCGCCGTTGGGCTGGCCCTCGCTGATGCGGACCTGCCAGCCGGGGCCGGGCAGGCACTGGGCGGCCAACAGGGCGGCGTCCAGTGCCTCGGGGGCTTCCTCGGCCAGGCCCAGCAGGTCTTCGGCGCGTTTCTTCAAACCGCGTGCCCGCGAGCGGGCGCCGTCGCCCTCGGGGCCCAGCAGCCAGCGGCGCACCTCGGCGGCCTCGAACCCGGTCAGGTGGGCGGAAAAGGCCGAGTCTGCCGCTTCGAACAGATGATGGCCCTCGTCGAACACCAGGCGTTGCGGCTGGCTTTCGTCGTCCAATCCGCCCAAGGCCGCCTGGACCAGCACCAGGGCATGGTTGGCGATGACCAGATCGGCGCGCCGCGCTTTCCGGATGGCGCGTTCGATGAAGCAGCGGGAAAAGTGCGGGCAGGCCGAGAAGATGCATTCGCCGCGCCGGTCGGTCAAACCGATCGAGCGGGCGCGGCCGACCAGATCGGGCAGCCAGCCGGGAAAATCGCCGCCGACCATGTCGCCGTCGCGGGTGGCCAGCGCCCAGCGGGCCATCAGGCCGGCACCCACCGCGTCGGCCGGGCGGTGGCGGCTGACCATTTCCTCGAAATTCAGCAGGCACAGATAATTCTCGCGCCCCTTCCTGACCACCACCTTGCGGGCCTTGGTGCCGGGATCGCGGTACAGCCGGTCCAACTCGCCGTCCAACTGGCGCTGCAGGTTGCGGGTATAGGTCGACAGCCACACCGGGGCGCCGTTGGCCTCGGCCCACAGCGAGGCCGGGGCGATGTAGCCCAGGGTCTTGCCGGTGCCGGTGCCGGCCTCGGCCAGGACCAGGCGGGGTTCACCCACCCGCTCGCGCGGGATGAAGGCCTGGGAGGCAGCCGAGGCGTAATCGGCCTGGGCCGGGCGGTGCTCGGCGTTGGCGCCCAGCAACTCGGCCAGGCGCTTGCGCGCCGCCTCGGGTTCGACCGGCTGGTTGCCGGGCGCGGGCTCGGGCGCGTGGTCCGACCATTCCGGCAGCCGCTCCCACACCCGAAGCGAGCCGCCCCGGCCCGAATCCCCCGACACCCCCAGGGCCGCCAGAACCGAGGTGGACCACGACCAGCCGGCCTTGGCCATGGCCCAGGCGGCCGAGCGGGTGTCGCCGGCCCGGGCGGCACTGTCCTGGCCGGTGCGCTCGGCCAACTCTTCCAGCAAGATGCGGGCGGCGCGGATCAGCAATTCGGCCGCATCCTCGGCATCGCCGGGCGGGGCCAGGTTCAGCGCCTCGGCTAATCCCCTGGGGGTGGGTAGGCAAAAGCGGGCCGGGCGGACGAAGGCGAACAATTCCAACAGGTCGATCGCCGCCATCTGATCAAGGCCCAGCCGGCCGGCCACCGCCGGGGCGTGGCAGACCAGGGCGGGCTCGGCGCGGGCGCGGGCGGCGGCCTCGGCCAGGGGCAGGTGGTGGAACTCGCCGTCGAGGTCCAGCCACACCGCCTCGCGGATGCCGGCCACCAGGGCGGGCGCGCGCGGAAGCAGGATGCGGGGAAGGGCGGGCGGCGACATGGGCCGGAGTATAGAGGCAGGCGGCCGGCGATCAAAGCCGGTGGGATGGATTTTTAACCAGGCCGATGGTTGAATGGGGCCAGTGTGGTGACTCCGAAGTTCGCATCATCATGCGGATTTCGGAATTACCACACAATTCAGCAGATTAGTGGCCTGCTTTTCCCAGGAATTCGCACGCGAATTTCTGGGGCAGGTCACTAGGCCCTTTTTGCCCCGGAGCCCGCCATGCGCCATTTGATCGCCGCTTTCGTCCTGTCCGCCTTGGCGCTGTCGCCGGCGGTGGCCGCCGACAAGGCGGCCAAGAAGTCGAGCGACGGCACCTATATCCTGACCGACAAGGAGGATGGCACCACCTTCGGCCGCGTCGACGGCGAACCGGTGATGCTGCAAAAGACCCCCGACGGCACCGTCGGCAAGATGGGCAAGGACAAGGTCATCTTGATGAAGGACGGCCAGGGCAACACCATCGGCCGCGTCGGCGACAAGAAGGTGTTCTGCCACAAGGACCCCGAGGCGGGCTTGACTTTCTGTAAGTAAGGGGGGCTTGCGCCCCCCCGGCCTGTAAGTAAGGGGGCCTTCGCCCCCGGCCCCAAGGGCGCCTTACTTCTTCTTGCCGATCTCTTCCAGCTGGCGCTGCAGCATGGCGACCTGGGCCTTCAGGTCGTTCAGTTGGCTTTCGCCGCCCTCGGCCGTGCCGTCCACGCCACCGCCGGGGATGAAGGGGTTGAACATCTTCATGGCGTTCTCGACGAAGGCCATGTTCTGCTTGTTCATCTCTTCCAGCGGATTGAACGGGAAGATGCCTTCCAGGGCGTTCTGCATCACCTGGCGCATCTGCTGCTCGTTGCGCGAGAAGGCTTGCATCGAGGTTTCCAGGTAGCGCGGCACCAGGCCGCCCAGCGAATCGCCGTAAAAGCCGATTAACTGGCGCAGGAAGCTGATGGGCAGCAGGTTCTGGCCGCCCTTGGATTCTTCCTCGACGATGATCTGGGTCAGCACCGAGCGGGTGATATCCTCGCCCGACTTAGCGTCGTAAACGACGAAGTCGGCACCGGCCTTCACCATCTGGGCCAGGTGGTCCAGGGTGACGTAGGAGGAGGTGGCGGTGTTGTAAAGTCGGCGGTTGGCGTACTTCTTAATGGTGATCGGCGCCTGTTGGGCGGTGTGCGCGTCGGACATCCTGTATCGCTTCCTTGGGCTTAGCCTCGTTGAAACTTAGGGTATCATTGTTTTCTCCATCATGCCGCATCGCAAGGCATTTGTCACCGCAACGCAACGCAGAATCCCTCTGGTCGCACTGGTCATGACGAACGGGCTGTTCTATACTCCCGGTCATGTCTGAAGCGCCGCCGGATTTCAGGGCGCTCGCGCGCCGCTATCTCGACCTTTGGCAAGAGCAGGTGGCCGCGATGGCCAATGATCCGGCGCTTGCCGAAGCGGTCGCCCGTGGCATCACCTTGATGACCCAGGTGCCGGCCGCCTTCGTCCAAGCGGCAGCCGCCGGCGCTGCCAGTCCCGCGAGCGAGGACCGTTCCAACGATGCCGCAACGGCGAACGTCAGTTCCTCCGACTCACCTGCGCCAGGGGCCCCGGCCTTTGCCGCTGCATCTGCTGACGCATCTGTCGACGCTCGCCGGCTCGCACGCCGCGTTGCCGCTCTTGAGAAGCGGCTCGCTGCGCTGGAAGGAAAGCTTGGCGACCAAGGCGCAAGCGTTGAAGGAAAGCCTCGACGCCGCCGGCCCCGAGGCGTGGAACCGGCTTGACGAGGAGCTGGTCGCCGAAGCGGCCCTGCGCCACCAAGCGCTGCTGGACGGCATCGAGGCCTATCGCCGCCACCCTTACGCCCGCACCCTTGATCGGCCGCCGGAAATCTGGCGCCAGGGCTCGACCTCGCTGCTGGATTACCGCAGCCGGGCCGGCGGCTTACCGGTGCTGGTCATCCCGTCCCTGGTCAACCGCGCCTATATCCTGGACCTGTCGGCCAGGAAAAGCCTGATGCGCTATCTGGCCGGCAAGGGACTGGCGCCGTTTCTGGTGGATTGGGACAGCCCCGGCCCCGCCGAGCTGGGCTTCGACCTGACCGCCTATATCACCGGGCCGCTGGCTGGCGCCCTCGAGGCGGTGGTGCGCGAGACCGGGCGCAAGGCGGCCCTGGTCGGCTATTGCATGGGTGGCGACCTGGCCCTGGCCCTGGCCCTGCACCGGCCCGAGCGGGTGGCCTCGCTGGTCTTGATGGCGACGCCGTGGGATTTCCATGCCGGCCGCGACGGCCAGGCCGTGCTGGTGCGCGCCCTGATGCAGCCATTGGGCATGATGATCGATTCCGCCGGCCAGTTGCCGGTCGACCTGCTGCAGGCGATGTTCGCCTCGCTCGATCCCGGCCTCAACGCCAAGAAGTTCGCCCTGTTCGCCCAATTACCGCGGCGGGCGGCGCGCACCCGCGATTTCGTCGCCCTGGAAGATTGGGCCAATGACGGCGTGCCGCTGGCCGGCCCGGTGGCGCAGGAATGCCTGTTTCAGTGGTACGGCGAGAATTCTCCGGCCAAGGGGCGCTGGCTGGTGGCCGGCCGCCCGGTCGATCCGGCGAGGGTCACCGTTCCGTCCTTGGCGATGATCCCGGAAAAGGATCGCATCGTGCCGCCCGATTCGGCGATTCCCCTGGCGGCGGCCATTCCGGGCGCCCAGGTGATGATGGTCAAGGGCGGGCACGTCGGCATGCTGCTGTCGGCCCGTGCCGTTTCGCAGGTTTATCGTCCACTGGCCCGCTGGCTGGTGGAAAGTTCGGTTCAATAGAGCGGTTGCGCTGCACAGCGTCTCCGGTCTATGACAGTTGCGGTTTATTCTCTTTCGAATAGCCGCGTTATGGGGCAACAAAATTACCCGAGGAGAAGTGATCCATGACCGATATCGTTATCGCCGCCGCCACCCGCACCGCCGTAGGTTCGTTTAGCGGCTCGCTGTCCGGGCTGCAGGCTGCCGACCTGGGCGCCACCGTCATCGCCGAGGTCCTGAAGCGGGCCGGTGTGGCGGCCTCGGACGTCACCGACGTGATCATGGGTCACATCCTGAGCGCCGGCAATGGCATGAACACCGCCCGTCAGGCCGCCCTCAAGGCCGGCCTGCCGATCGAATCGACCGCGCTGACCATCAACCAGGTGTGCGGCTCGGGCCTGCGCGCCGTGGCGCTGGGCATGCAGGCCATCCTGGCCGGCGACGCCAAGATCGTGGTGGCCGGCGGCCATGAAAGCATGAGCAACTCGCAGCATGCCGGTTATCTGCGTGGCGGCATCAAGATGGGCCCGATGGGCTTCGTCGACACCATGATCAATGACGGCCTGACCGACGTGTTCAATTCCTACCACATGGGCGTCACCGCCGAGAACGTGGCCAAGGAATACGGCATCAGCCGCGAAGAGCAGGACGAGTTCGCCGTGGCCTCGCAGAACAAGGCCGAGGCCGCCGTCAAGTCGGGCCGCTTCAAGGACGAGATCGTCCCGGTCAAGATCGTGGTCAAGAAGGAAGAGAAGCAGTTCGACACCGACGAGTTCGTCCGTTTTGGCGCCACCTTGGACTCGCTGGCCAAGCTGCGTCCGGCCTTCGACAAGGCCGGCACCGTCACCGCCGGCAACGCGTCCGGCATCAATGACGGCGCCGCTTGCGTCGTGCTGATGACCGCCGAGGAAGCGGCCAAGCGCGGTATCAAGCCGCTGGCCACCATCAAGAGCTGGGCCACCGCCGGCGTCGATCCCAAGGTCATGGGCATCGGTCCGGTTCCGGCCTCGAAGAAGGCGCTGGAAAAGGCCGGCTGGACCCACGAGCAGCTGGATCTGGTCGAGGCCAACGAGGCCTTCGCCGCCCAGGCCATCGCCGTCAACAAGGGCATGGGCTGGGACACCTCGAAGGTCAACGTCAACGGTGGCGCCATCGCCATCGGCCATCCGATCGGCGCCTCGGGCTGTCGCGTCCTGGTGTCCTTGATCCACGAGATGATCAAGCGCGACGCCAAGAAGGGCCTGACCACCTTGTGCATCGGCGGTGGCATGGGCATCGCCATGTGTATCGAGCGCTGATAGAATCAGTCGAATTTAGGACCGGGAAGTCGCCGGCCGCCCTGCGGCTTCCCGTATTTTTCTTCAAGGGGTGGAAGCATGCCGGCACAAAAAACGGCCGGCCAACCAGAAAGACAGGAGAATCTCATGGGGCGTGTAGCAGTTGTCACCGGCGGTACCCGCGGCATCGGCCGGGCTATCTCGGAAGGTCTGAAGAATGCCGGCCGTCGCGTCGTCGCCAGCTATGCCGGCAATGTCGATGCCGCCCGGCAGTTCACCGAAGAGACCGGTATTCCGGCCTATCGCTTCGACGTCTCGAGCTATGCCGAGTGCGAGGCCGCCGTCGCCAAGATCACCGCCGAAGTCGGCCCGATCGAAATCCTGATCAACAATGCCGGCATCACCCGTGACGCCACCCTTCACCGCATGACCTATCAGATGTGGGAAGAGGTGATCCACACCAACCTGACCAGCTGCTTCAACATGGCCCGGCTGACCATCGATTCGATGCGCGAGAAGGGCTTCGGCCGTATCGTCAATATCGGCTCGATCAACGGCCAGGCCGGCCAGTACGGCCAGGTCAACTATGCCGCCGCCAAGTCGGGCATCCATGGCTTCACCAAGGCCCTGGCCCAGGAAGGCGCGGCCAAGAACATCACCGTCAACGCCATCGCGCCCGGCTATGTCGATACCGACATGGTCCGCGCCGTGCCGCCGGCGGTGCTGGAGAAGATCATCGCCAAGATTCCGGTCGGCCGTCTGGGCCGCGCCGACGACATCGCCCGCGGTGTGCAGTTCCTGACCGCCGACGACGCCGATTTCATCACCGGCTCGACCCTGTCGATCAACGGCGGCCAGCACATGTATTAAGCCGGCTTTCGGTTTCTTACAGACAAGGCGGCGGGGCCACCCGCCGCCTTGTTGCGTTTCAGCCCTTCAGCACCCGGCCGGCCACCGCGTCCAGCTTGGCCACCAGTGACGCGTCGCGCTTGTCGCCATGGGTGATGATGGCGTGTTCCAGCGCGGTGTGGCAGCCCTTGGCGCAAACGCCCGAACGGCCCCCGACATAGGGGACGATGGCCTTGACCAGGGCGCGGGCGCGGTCGGCGTTTTCCACCAAAACCTTGATCACCTGTTCCACCGTCACCGCGTCGTGGTCGGGGTGCCAGCAATCATAGTCGGTGACCATGGCGACGGTGGCGTAGCACATCTCGGCCTCGCGGGCCAACTTGGCCTCGGGCATGTTGGTCATGCCGATGACGTCGCAGCCCCACTGGCGATAGAGGTTGCTTTCGGCCTGCGTGGAAAATTGCGGGCCTTCCATCACCAGATAGGTGCCGCCGCGCACGGCGATGATGCCGGCGTCGGTCGCCGCCTTCTCGATGATGTCGCCCAGGCGGCCGCACACCGGGTGCGCCATCGAGACATGGGCGACCAGCCCGGTCTGGAAGAAGCTTTTGACCCGGGCGAAGGTGCGATCGACGAACTGATCGACGATGACGAAGGTGCCGGGCGACAACTCTTCCTTCAACGATCCCACCGCCGAGACCGAGACGATCTCGGTGACGCCGGCTCGCTTCATGCAGTCGATATTGGCGCGATAGTTCAGTTCCGACGGCGGGATGACATGGCCGCGACCGTGGCGGGGCAGGAACACCAGCTTCTGGCCGTCCAACTCGCCAAACAGCAATTCATCGGACGCCGGGCCGAACGGGCTGTCGATGCGGCGCCATTCCTTGTTGGTCAGCCCGTCGATGTCGTAGACGCCGGAACCGCCGATGATGCCGAGAACGGGTGTGGTCATGGCAAAAACCCCCTGATGAACGATTGCCGCGTTGGTAAAACAAAACGGCCGCCATCGCAAGGATGGCGGCCGCTTCGTGGTCGGGATGGCCCCTGCAGTTTAGTGCAGGTTCTTCCAGATCTGGACCTTCAGGGCGTACAGCATGGCGGTGAACACCGCCAGGAACAGCATGACCTTCAGACCCAACGACTTGCGCTCGTCCAGTTCGGGCTCGGCGGCCCAATTCAGGAAGGCGGTGATGTCCTTGGCCAACTGCTCGGGCGTCGCCTTGGTGCCGTCGGTATAGCTGACCAGATCTTCCATCAGCTGCGGCGGCATGCTGATGGCGTTGCCGGGGAAGTAGGTGTTGAAGTACTTGCCCTCGGGGATCGGATGATCGGCCGGAGCCTCGTCCTTGAAGCCCAACATCAGCGAGTAGATGTAGTTCGGACCGCCGACGCGGGCCTTGGCCATCAGCGACAGGTCGGGCGGCAACGCCCCACCGTTGGCCGAGGCGGCCGCCTTGTCGTTGGGGAACGGATCGATGAACTTATCCGACGGCCGGCCGGCGCGCATCGACACCAGGCCTTCGTCGTTGGGCGCGTCGGCTTTTTCGCGGGCAGCCGCCACGTCCTTGATCTCTTCCCCGGTCAGGCCGACCGCCGAGAGATTACGATAGGCCACCAGACGCAGGCCATGGCAGTTCGAGCAGATCGCGTTGAACACTTCGAAGCCACGCTTCAACTGGGCCTTTTCGTACTTGCCGAACAGACCTTCCCACGAGAAGCCGGGCTTCATCAGCGGCTCGCCGCCGCCCGAGGCCAGGGCGGTGCCCGACAGGCCGGCCACCGAGGCGGCGGTCAGCACCGAAAGGATGAGCTTGCGCATTATGCCTTCTCCTTCAGCACGGGCGCCGAGATGCTGGCCGGCAGGGCCTTCGGCTTCTCGATCTTGCCCAGCAGGGGCATGATGATCAGGAAGTGGGCGAAGTAGTAGGCGGTGCAGATCTGGCCGATGGTGACCAGCACCCCCTCGGCCGGCTTGCCGCCGACATAACCCAGAACCAGGCAGTTGATCAGGAACAGCCAGAAGAACTGCTTGTAGAGCGGGCGGAACTTCGCCGAGCGGACCTTCGAGGTGTCGAGCCACGGCAGGAAGAACAGGATGATGATGGCCGAGAACATCGCCACCACACCTTGAAGCTTGGCCGAGATGACCCAGATGTCCATGGTGAAGGCGCGCAGGATCGCATAGAACGGCAGGTAGTACCATTCGGGCACGATGTGGGCCGGGGTCACCATCGGGTTCGCCGGGATATAGTTGTCCGGCTCACCGAAGAAGTTCGGCGCCCAGAAAACGAAGCCCAGGAAGAACATCAGGAACACGCCGATGCCGAACAGGTCCTTGATGGTGTAGTAGGGATGGAACGGGATGGCGTCGGCCGGGCTCTGGATTTCCACGCCCAGCGGATTGTTCGACTTCACCGTATGCAGAGCCCACACATGCAGCACGACCAGGCCCAGGATGACGAAGGGCAGCAGGTAGTGCAGCGAGAAGAAGCGGTTCAGCGTCGGATTATCGACCGAGAAGCCGCCCCACAGCAGGGTGACGATCGGATCGCCGACGATCGGGAAGGCCGAGAACAGGTTGGTGATGACGGTGGCGCCCCAGAAGGACATCTGGCCCCACGGCAGCACATAGCCCAGGAAGCCGGTGGCCATCATCGCCAGATAGATCAGGATGCCGATCCACCACAACACTTCGCGCGGCGACTTGTACGATCCGTAGTACAGGTTCCGGAAAATGTGGATGTAGACCAGGATGAAGAACATCGAGGCGCCGTTCATGTGCAGGTAGCGAATCAGCCACCCGTAATTGACGTCGCGCATGATGCGCTCGACCGAGTCGAAGGCCAGCGAGGTGTGGGACGAATAGTTCATCACCAGGAAGATGCCGGTCAGCAGCATCACCACCAGCACGAACCCGGCCAGCGAGCCGAAGTTCCACCAGTAGTTCAGGTTCTTCGGGGTCGGATATTCGACGGCCGAATGCTGCATCATCGAGAAGATGGGAAGCCGCTGCTCCAGCCAGCTCACCACCTTATTATTGGTCTGAAAACCGCTCATGGCCGATCCTTAACCGATGCGGATAGTGGTGTCGGACGTAAACTTGTAGTCCGGCACCGGCAGGTTGGCGGGGGCCGGACCCTTGCGGATACGTCCCGAGGTGTCGTAGTGCGAGCCGTGGCACGGGCAGAACCAGCCGCCGAAATCCCCCTTGGGGTCGGCGGGCTTCTGGCCCAGCGGCACGCAGCCCAGATGGGTGCAAACACCGATCAGCACCAGCCATTCCGGCTTCTGCGCACGCGAGGCGTCGGTCGCCTTGTCGCGCAGATCGGCAGCGGAATCGTCCTTGGCGGCCTGGGCGATTTCCTCAGGCTGACGGTGGCGGACGAAGACCGGCTTGCCGCGCCAGACGACGGTGATCGCCTGACCGGGTTGGATGGCGGAGATGTCCACGTCGGTGGTGGACAATGCCAGGGTATCGGCGGCCGGGTTCATGCTGTGCACGAACGGCCACAGGGCAAGACCGGTGCCGACAGCGCCGACAGCGGAGGTGGCATACAGCAGGAAATCCCGCCTGGTCTGCCCGTCCGCCGACGAGGGCTGGGCATGCGTCGCCGTATCAGCCATTGACTTAAACCTCTTGTTTACCCGCGGAAGCGGCCCTATTAACCACATTGGCGAGCCCCGATCAACAGGGGAGTCATGGTAGTTAAGCGAAATCTAATTCATGACGGCTTTTTTGCGGCTTGCTCTTTATCAACCGGACATCCCTCAGAACGCGGGAACCCTGCTGCGGCTGGCCGCCTGCATGGGTTTCCCGCTGGACGTGATCGAGCCGTGCGGCTTCCTGTGGGATGATAAACGCATGCGCCGCGCCGGCATGGATTACGTCGCCCATGCCCAGGTTCGCCGCCATGCCTCGTGGGCCAGTTTCCGCCAGGTCCAGGCAGGCGAGAATCATCGACTGATACTCTTGACCACCCGGGGGGACCAACGCCTGGACGGCTTTTCGTTCCGCCCGGGCGATGTCATCATGGTCGGACGCGAAAGTGCCGGTGTGCCCGACGAGGTGGCGGCCCAGGCCGATGTCTCGCTCGTCATCCCGATGCGGCCCGAGGTGCGCTCGCTGAATGTGGCGCTGGCGGCGACCTTGGCGGTGGGCGAGGCGCTTCGCCAATTAGGGGGCTTCCCCGGAAAGGATGGCTTGTGACGACCGACGATTCCAAGCGGATGTTTGCCGCCGAAAGGGCCCAGGCCTACGACCACCGGGTGCGTGAGGCCATTCCCGGCTATGACGCCCTGCATCAGCTGTCGTGCATGGTGTTCGCCGAGATGACCGGCGGTCACGGTCGCGCCCTGGTGGTCGGCGCCGGCACCGGCGTCGAATGCATCGCCCTGGCGATGGCCTGCCCCGGCCTTGCCCTGGTCGGGCTGGACCCGGCCCAGGAAATGTTGGCGGTGGCCGAGCGCAAGGTGGCCGAGGCCGGCCTGGCCGGCCGTGTCCGCCTGTATCCATCGACGGTGGCCGAATTGCCGACCTTCGAGCCGTTCGACGCCGCGACCTTGTTATTGGTTCTGCATTTCCTGGCCGACGACGGCGCCAAGCTGGCGCTGCTGACCGACATCGCCAAGCACCTGAAGCCCGGCGCGCCGCTGATCCTGGCCGATCTGTTCGGCCCGGCCTGGGACGAAGACTGGCAGGCCCAGTTGCGCACCTTCTGGCGCCATCTGCAGCGCGCCGCCGGCATCGACGAGGAGGCCATCCAAAAGGGTTTCCGCCACGTCGACCGCGACATCCACCCGGTCACCGAGGCGAGGTTGGCCGAACTGCTGGAGCAGGCCGGCTTCACCCCGCCGCAGCCTTATTTTCGCGCCTTGTGCTTCGGCGGCTGGGTGACGCGGCGGGCTTAGGGCAGGGGCGTCAGTCCCAGCTTGGCGGCAAGCTTGTCGTGCGCCTCGCGGAAGGCCGTTTCCGGGCCGGCACACAGATTGGTGGCATCGATCTTTAATTGGGTGGCCATGGTGGAATGGGCGACCCGGCTGTCGATATGGTGCTGCTGGCAGCTCTCCTGCAGCAGCGAGAATTCGCTCAGCAGCCATTTGGCGTTGGGTTGCAGGCGCCGCATCTGCGGCCCCAGAACCGTGTCGTTGCCGATGGCGGCGATCAGCTCGCGCAGGGCGCCAAGGTCCGAGCCCAGCGGTGAATAGGCCGCCTTCAGCTTGTCATAGGGATTGTCTGTCGGCAGTGCCCCGGTGGGCTGGAAGTCGGTGGTCAGCACCGCGGCCTGCAGATCGATCCCGTCGCGATAGCCGGCCGCCAGCCGGCGGCCCGAGCGCGAAAGGTCGGCCACGATGTTCCACAATTGCACCAAGGCGCCGATATAGTTCTGCTCGCCCACCGAAGACAGCAGCTTCGAGCCGTCGATGTTGGGCATGCCGGTGACCGCCAGGCTCATCAGCGGGCTGACCGCTTCGATCATCGCCTGGTCGAACGAGGCGACGAAACGGCCGGGGATGACGCAGCCGCCGGTGGCCGGCGGCGGACAATCGGCCGAGCGGGCATAGGCATAGGCGACGCCAAGCGGCCGGGCGGCGGCCATGATCTGCGCATAGATGGCCATCACCTCGTCGTCGGACTTGTGATGGCGCTGGATGGCCAGATTGCCCAGCACCGACAAGGCGACGGTGCCGCGAAGGGCGCGCATTTGTTTCGAATCGGCGCGGAACACCGAATCGGCCGCTTCGTCGGCCAGGCCGCCTTGGCCGTTGAATGTCGCCGCGCAACCGGACAGGGCGGTGGACAGAAAAGTCGCCGCCGCCAAGGCGCGGATGGATTTTGCGATGCGGATCATGCGAGCCCCTCCCCATTATGACACCCGTCATTGGGGAAAAATGCTCTCACGAAACCCAATAAGAGTCTATGCCCAAGGTCTATGCAGCTTAAAGCTTCAGCCTCTGGGCCATCTTCTCGTAGCTTTCCAATTGCCCCAGCGGTCCGATGGCGGCGATGGTCGGCGTGGTGGCGAACAGGCGCTTGGCGACGCGGATGATGTCGGTCGATTCCACCGCCTCGACCTTTTCCACCACCTCGGCGGTCGGGATCGGGCGGCCATAGACCAGCAACTGACGGGCCACCTGTTCGCAGCGCGACGAGGTACTTTCCAGGCTCATCAGGATCGAGGCCTTCAACTGGGCGCGGGCGCGCTGCAATTCGTCGCCCGACACGCCGGCGCAGATCTTGACCACTTCGTCGCACAGGACCGGCACCAGCTCGGCCACTTCGTCCTCGCCGGTGCCGGCATAGATGCCGAACAGGCCGCCATCGGCATAGGACGAGGCGAAGGAATAGATGGAATAGACCAGGCCGCGCTTTTCGCGGATTTCCTGGAACAGCCGGCTGGACATGCCGCCGCCCAGCAGGATCGACAGCACCGAGGCGGGGTAATAATCCGCGTCGTCATAGGACACGCCGTCGAAGCCGACCACCAGATTGACCTGCTCGATGTCGCGTTCCTCGCGATAATCGCCGCCGACATAGCGGGCGGCGACCTGTTCGGGCTCGGCCGTGGTGGCGAGGTTGGCAAAGGCCTTGTCGGCGGCCTCGACCAGTTGGTCGTGATCGATGCGCCCGGCGGCGGCCAGCACCATGCGCGGCGCCGAGTAATGACGCTGCAAATAGGATTGGACGGTGTCGCGGGTCATGGCGCGCACCAGACCCTCGGTGCCCAGCACCGGGCGGCCCAGCGGCTGATCGGGATAGGCGATCGCCTGGAAATGGTCGAAGATGATGTCGTCGGGGGTGTCGATGGCCTGGCTGATTTCCTGCACCACCACGGTCTGTTCGCGCGCCAGTTCCTCGGCATCGACGGTCGAGTGCTGCAAGATGTCGGCGACGATGTCCAAGGCCAGCGCGGTGTCTTCCTTCAGAACCTTGGCGTAATAGGCGGTATGGTCGCGGGCGGTATAGGCGTTCAGATGGCCGCCGACGGCGTCCATCTCCTCGGCGATGGCCCGGGCCGAGCGGCGCTCGGTGCCCTTGAAGGCCATGTGCTCGAGAAGGTGCGAGATGCCGTTGACCTCGGGCTCTTCGTGGCGGGTGCCGGCATCGACCCACACCCCCAGCGAGGCGCTTTCCACCGTCGACATCGGGTCCGAAACGACCCGAAGGCCCGACGGCAGGCGGGTTTCGCGAATGGTCATGAGGTCTTCCGGTTGGCGAAGGCGCGCACGGCCTCGCGGATGGCGCCGACATCGGCGGCGATGGTCTCGTAACGCTCGGGCCGCTCGAACAAATCGGCCAGATGCGGCGGCAGCGGCGGATGGATGCCGGTCGCCTTGGTCACCGCGTCGGGGAACTTGGCCGGATGCGCCGTCGCCAGCGCCACCATCGGGCTGGTGGCGGCCAGCTTGGCCTTCAGACCGGCACCGGCGCCGATGGCCGAATGGGGGTCCAGGATTTCGCCGGTGGAATGATAAAGGCTCTTCATCAGGGCCAGGGTCTGGTCGTCGTCGAAGCGGTGGCCCTCGAACAGGGTCCGCATCATGGCCCACGCCCCTTGCGGCATGGCCACCGCGCCGTGGGCGCGGAAATCGTTCATCAGCTTTTCGACGGCAGGACCGTCGCCGCCCAGGCTGTCGAACATCAGGCGCTCGAAATTCGACGACACCTGGATGTCCATGCTGGGCGACAGGGTCGGCACCACGCCGTCGGCCTTCATCACGCCGCCTTCGAAGAAGCGGGTCAGGATGTCGTTACGGTTCGAGCCGACCACCAGCTTGTCGATGGGCAGCCCCATCTTCTTGGCGACGTAGCCGGCGAAGACATTGCCGAAATTGCCGGTCGGCACCGAGAACGACACAGTCACGTCGGGCGCGCCCAGCGCCACGGCAGCGGCGAAGTAATAGGCCACCTGGGCCATGACCCGGGCCCAGTTGATGGAATTGACCGCGCTTAGGCGCAGTTCGTCGCGGAAGGCCAGATCGTTGAACAGCGCCTTGACGATGTCCTGGCAGTCGTCGAACGTGCCTTCCACCGCCAGGTTGCGGACATTGTCCGACAGGATGGTGGTCATCTGGCGGCGCTGCACGTCGGATGTGCGGCCCTTGGGGTGCAAGATCAGGATATCGACCGCCTTGCGGTCGCGGCAGGCCTCGATGGCGGCCGAGCCGGTGTCGCCCGAGGTGGCGCCGACGATCATCACCCGCTCGCCCCGCGCGGTCAGCACATGGTCGAACAGGCGGCCGACCAGCTGCAGGGCGTAATCCTTGAAGGCCAGCGTCGGGCCGTGGAACAGCTCGCACACCCACTGGTTATGGCCGATCTGCTTCAGGGGGGCGATGGCCGGATGGGTGAAGCCGGCATAAGCGTCCTTGACCAGGCCGGGCAGCGCGGCTTCGCACACCGAGCCGGCGACGAAGGGCGCCATCACCCGGGCGGCCAACTGATCATAGGGCAGGCCGCGCAGCGCGCGGATGTCGGCGGCGGAGAAAGTCGGCCAGCTTTGCGGCACGTAAAGGCCGCCATCGCGGGCCAGACCGGCCAACAAGACATCGTCGAAACCGAGAATTGGGGCTTGACCCCTGGTGCTGACGTACTTCACTCGTGCCTCAAGCGTGGAAAACGCGGTCGGCTACACTAGCGGGATGGGGCGCGGTCAGCAAGCGTCGGCGCCCATCAGGCCAGGCCGGGGCTGGACCTGACCAGATCCAGGTCGGCGGACAGCTCGAAATCGATGGCGACCTCGGTCTGGTCGAAGCGGGTCCCATGGCTGAAATGCCAGTCGCCGGCCAGCGGCAAAGCGTTCAGATAGGTGGTCAGGCGGTTAAGCCCCTCCAGCCCGCGGCTGATGGGAAAGGTCATTACGGAATGGGCGATCATGGCGAAATCCTTCACCGGAAGGGCCGGGGTTCGCCTGAACATCGGCCCCCATCACTATGCGCCCTTGCCGGCGGCTGGGATATGAACAATGACGCATGGCTGCAAGCGGCGGAAATCCGCAGGCCGCAAACGAGGTATCATAATACCGTTGTAATAACGCATTGATTTTAAACGATTTAAAATCTATTGACTGTGGCGGCTGGCGTGGCATACTCCGCGCCCTTGGAAGGCCGGGGTTCGCCTGGCTTTCGTAACTGGTTTTGCCGTGGGTGCCATGAAGACCTATAACGCCAAACCGTCCGAAGTGCAGAAGAAGTGGGTCATCATCGACGCGGACGGCGTCGTGTTGGGCCGCCTCGCGACCGTCATCTCGATGCGTCTGCGCGGCAAGCACCTGACGACCTACACCCCCCATGTCGACATGGGTGACAACATCATCGTCATCAACGCCGAAAAGGTGAAGTTGACCGGCAACAAGCTGGCCGACAAGACCTTCTACTGGCACACCGGTCATCCGGGCGGCATCAAGGGCCGTACCGTCGGCCAGCTGCTAGGCGGTCGTTTCCCCGAGCGCGTGATCGAAAAAGCGGTCGAGCGCATGATCACCCGTGGTCCGCTGGGACGTCAGCAGATGAAGAATCTGCGCGTCTATGCCGGCGCTGCCCATCCGCACGAGGCTCAGCAGCCGGAAGTGCTGGATGTCGCCGCGTTGAACCCGAAGAACAAGAGGTAGTCCCTCATGGCCGATCTCTCCAGCCTGGCCGATCTCAAGGCCGCCGCTCCTGTCCAGACCGCTCCGGTCCATGAGCGTAAGGTCGACGCCCAGGGCCGCGCCTATGCGACCGGCAAGCGCAAGAACGCCGTCGCCCGCGTGTGGGTCAAGCCCGGTTCGGGCAAGATCATCGTCAACGGTCGCGACGTCACCGTCTATTTCGCCCGTCCGGTTCTGCGGATGCTGATCAATCAGCCCTTCCAGACCGCCCGTTGCGAAGAGCAGTTCGACGTCATGTGCACCGTGACCGGTGGTGGCCTGTCGGGCCAGGCCGGCGCGCTGCGTCACGGCATCAGCCGCGCCCTGACCTTCTTCGACCCGAGCATGCGCTCGCCTTTGAAGGCCGGCGGCTTCCTGACCCGCGACCCCCGCGTCGTCGAGCGCAAGAAGTACGGCAAGCACAAGGCTCGCCGTTCCACCCAGTTCTCGAAGCGCTAATCCGCTTCGATTATCGGGACGAAAGGGCCGCCGGTTTCCGGCGGCCCTTTTTCTTTTGCTTGTCCCCGACTCCCGCTTAGGGCTAAATAGCGGCCATGAATCCAAGTGCCGCCACTAAATCCACGCCCCTGAATGCGCCCCGCGACATGGCGGCGCATTTCATGGAATGCGGCGCGCTGGATACCAACCTGACCTTGGCCCCCGGTGCCCGCCTGGTCATCACCGACGATCTGTTGAACGGCACGGTGGGCGATCTGGCGGCTTTGTCGATGGCCGCCATCGTCGGGCGCGACGCCATGGTGGCCAAGGCGGCGGTGTTGCCGCTGGGGATCGCCGCCAGCAAGCTGGGTGTCGCCGACCGGGCCCGCTATGAACGGCTGTTCGCCCTGATCGAGGAAACCGCCTTCGATTCCGGCGTGCGCGAGTCGGCCGAGGCGATGATCCATTCGCGCTTCCGCGAAAATCAGATCAAGGAACTGGCCGCCGAGATCGGCGGTACCGTCGGTCCAGCCCGCCAGCGCTATCGTTCCTTCCTGGAAGTGGTCAAGCTGCTGGCCGAGAAGAAGATTTCCGAGGCCTTGTTCCTGGACGAGTTCCTGGAATTCACCCGCGCCGTCGCCGGCAAGCTGGATTTCGGCATCTATGCCCTGTGTGTCGATCGCCTGTTCGTGTCGAGCCAGGTGCCGATCATGGTCAAGGCGTCCTTGTGCAAGGAAGTGTGCAAATACCCGCCGCTGGTGCGCAAGGAACTGATCACCAACCTGTTGTCCTCGCCCAAGGCCGATCGCGAGTTGGTCGATTACGCCCGCCAGGAGGTGGCCAAGGTCCTGACCCACGACCAATTGACCGAGATCGTGCTGTTCACCACCCTCAAGCTGGCCTGGGCGGCGCAACGCGAACGCCCGCAAAAGGCCCGCGCCTGACCATCAAGGAAACGTGATGCGCGCCATCGTCTGCCCGGCCTTCGGGGCCGCGCTGGAATTCATCGACTTCACCACCCCCGTTCCCGGCCCTGGCCAGGTGCTGATCGACGTCGCCGCCGCCGGGGTTAATTTCGCCGATTCGCTGATTACCGCCGGCAAGTACCAGGAACCGGTCCAGCCGCCCTTCGTGCCCGGCATGGAACTGGCCGGCACCATTGCCGCCCTGGGTGACGGCGTCACCGGCTTCGCCGTCGGCGACCGGGTGATGGCGACGGTGACCGGCGGCGCCTTCGCCGAACAGGCGGTGGCCGACATCACCGACGTCTATCATTTGCCCGACCAACTGGATTTCGTCACCGCCGCCGGCTTTCCGGTGGCCTATGGCACCTCGCATCTTGGGCTCAAGGTCAAGGCGGGTCTGAAGGCCGGCGAGGTCCTGGTGGTGCATGGTGCCGCCGGCGGTGTCGGACTGACGGCAGTCGAGGTCGGCCGCGCCCTGGGCGCCACTGTGATCGGCACTGCCGGCGGGCCCGACAAGGTCAAGGTGGCGCTGGATCATGGGGCCGATCACGGCATCGATTACAAGGACCAGGACATTCGCGCCCGGGTCAAGGAACTGACCGGTGGACGCGGCGCCGACGTGGTCTATGACCCGGTCGGCGGCCAGGTGTTCGACGCCTCCTTGCGCTCGATCGCCCCGGACGGCCGCATCCTGGTGGTCGGTTTCGCCTCGGGGACCGTGCCGCAGATTCCGGCCAACATCTTGCTGGTCAAGAACGTCACGGTGATCGGGTATTACTGGGGGGCCTACCGTAAGCTCAACCCGGCGATGGTGCGGGCCAGCATGCAGGAAGCGCTGGATTGGTGGGCCGCCGGCAAGCTGTTCCCCCATGTGTCGAAGACCGTGCCGCTGGCCGAGGCAGCCGCCGCCATCGCCATGCTGAAAAGCCGTTCGGCCACCGGTAAGGTCGTACTGACGGTGTGATCAGCCGCCGGTCAGCAGCTTGTCGGGGTCCAGGCGGATATCGCGGCGCACCATGCCCGAACTTCCCAGCGACGGCGCCTTCTTGCCATCGACGCTGACGTCCAGGGCGCCGGCATTGCCGACCATCAGGGTCAGGCCGGGACGGTTCGGCACCGAGTAGCTGTCGCCCTTGCGCAAAAGGCGCGACATCAGCAACTGGCCGTCCATTTCGCGCACCTGCACCCAACAATCGTCGCCGGTGGCGGTCAGGGTGACGCGCG
Organism: Magnetospirillum moscoviense; assembly: GCF_001650635.1. Classification (GTDB taxonomy): domain Bacteria; phylum Pseudomonadota; class Alphaproteobacteria; order Rhodospirillales; family Magnetospirillaceae; genus Magnetospirillum; species Magnetospirillum moscoviense. Next base: position 32,107 of record NZ_LWQU01000185.1, read on the forward strand.
AGCCCGACGAATCCTGCGAGGTCATCTTCAGGGTGGGACTCTCGGCCGGCGATTCGGCGGCCGGCTTGGCCGGCTCGACCTTGGCCGGTTCGGGCCTGGCGGGCTCGGGCTTGGCGATTTCGGGCTTGGCCGGTTCGGGTTTGCCCTTTTCAGTCTTTGCAGGCTCGGTCTTGGCTTTTTCGGGCTTGGCCGGCTCGACCTTGGCCGGTTCCTGCTTAGCGGGATCGGCCTTGGTCTTGGCATCGTCGTCGGATTCCGACGGCGGCACGACTTCGGAATCCTTGGAAGATGCCGGGGCGGCGGGGTTCGCGGCCGGCGGTTCGTCGGGCTTGGGAGCGGGCGGCAGCGTCTTGGCCGCTTCCTGGTTGCCGACCAGGCCGGACAGACGGTCGGGTAGGTTGGGCACCAGATCGGCGACCTTCATGTCGCGTGCCGACAGCCAGTACCAGGCGCCATAAGCGATGGCGGCGAACATCAGGCCCAGGAACAGGATCGCGCCACCCGGCACGCGGCCTTCCGACACCGGCGAGGGGAAAACCAGCTCGGAGCGAGAATGCAGGTCGCCGGCCGCCTCGGCGCGGAAACGGCGAACCATCTCCTCGCCGTCCAGTCCCAGGAAGTCGCCATAGGTCCGCAAAAAGCCGATGGCGTAGGTGCCGCCGGGAAGGTCGCGGTGGCGGCCCTCCTCGAGAGCCAGCAGGTAAGGTTGGCGGATGCGCAACATGGTTGCGACCTCGGCCAGGCTTTTGCCGGTCTTCTCGCGCGCCGCCTTCAGGGTCGGGCCAACGCCCGTGCTGCGGACCGCCTGGTCGGTGTCGGATTGCGGTGTCTGTTCCACGGCGTTTCGATCCACCCCCCTCATTGGCGGTGTTTGACACCGCGTGGACGCTTAAGATGTAGCAAAGTCAGGGGTATGCAAGCAACCTTTAGACTTGCGCACAGGCCGGGCGGCCTAAAGGATAACCCCGTGGTCGATGGCGAAGGCCTTCAGCTTGTCGCGCAAGCTGCGGTCGGGCAGGCGCAATAAGGTGGCGAGATAGGCCCTAAGCGGGCCGACCTCGAGCGAGCGGATCATCGTCTTGACCGGGCCGATCGACGGCGAGGATACCGACAAGATGTGGACGCCGCAGGCGATCAGGCTCATGGCTTCCAGCGGCCGGCCGGCCATTTCGCCGCACACCGACAGCGGAACGCCGGCGGCCGTGCATTTGTCGGCGACGGACTTGATGAAGGACAGCATGGCCGGGGCCAGCGGGTCGTAGCGCTCGGAAATCCGGGGGTTGCCGCGATCGACGGCGAACAGGAACTGCGCCAGGTCGTTCGAGCCGATCGAGACGAAATCGACCAGCGGCAGCAACGCGTCCAACTGGAAGGCCAGGGCCGGCACTTCCAGCATGGTGCCGACCTTGATGACGACCGGCAATTGGTTGCCGCTTTGGCGTTCGTGTTCGATTTCGAGGTCGAGCACGCGACGGGCCTGCACCAGTTCGGCCACTTCGGCGATCATCGGGAACATGATCCGCAATTCGCGCCCCGAGGCGGCCCGCAGCAGGGCGCGCAACTGGTGGCGCATCACCGCCGGGCGGTCCAGCGTGATGCGGATCGAGCGCCAACCCAGGGCCGGGTTGTCCTCGTCATAGGGGTTCCAGTAGGGCAGGATCTTGTCGCCGCCGACATCGAGCGAGCGGAACACCACCGGCTTGCCGGCGGCCTGGTCCAGGATCTTGCGGTACAGCTGGGTCTGCGCCTCGACATCGGGCAGGCTGGAGCGGGCCATGAACGGCAGCTCGGTGCGGTAAAGGCCGATGCCGTCGGCGCCGGAATCATGCAGGTGCTGCATGTCCAGCAACAGGCCGGCATTCATCATCAGCCGCACGCTTTCGCCGTCGCGGGTATTCGCCGGCAGGTCCCTCAGGCGGGCGTAATGGGCGGCGCGCTGCTGGCGCTGGCGGATGGCGTCGGAAAAGATGTCGCGGATGTCGTCGGGCGGACGCAGGAACACCTGGGCGTTGTCACCATCGACGATGACCGGGTCCAGCACCTCGACCTTGTCCAGCACTTCCTTGCAGCGGCCGACCACCGGGATGTCCAGGGCGCGGGCGACGATCGCCACATGCATGGTCGGGCTGCCTTCTTCCAACACCAGGGCGCGCAGCCGCTTGGGGTCGTAGTCGAACAGCTCCATCGGCCCCATGGTCCGGGCGATCAGGATGGTGTCGGCCGGCAGTTCGCCCTGCGAGGCCGGGCCGCCTTCGCCGGCCAGGTGCTGCAGCAGCCGGTTGGCCAGATCCTCGAAATCGTGCAGGCGCTCGCGCAGATAGGGATCGGTCACCTGGCTCATGCGCGCCCGGGTGTCCTCGTGCACCTTCTGGACGGCGGCATCGGCGGTCAGGCCGGTGCGGATGGCCTCGCCGATACGGCTCAGCCAGCCCTTGTCCTCGGTGAACATCCGATAGGTCTCGAGCACGTCGCGATGCTCGCCGTCGCGCATCTCGGGGCGCGAGAACAACTCGTCCAGGGCGGTCTTGATGCTGGTCAGCGCCTGCTTCAGGCGTTCCAGCTCGATCTCGGGGTCTTCGGCGACCAGGCGGCGGATGGTGATGCGCGGCTGGTGCAGCACGGCGACGCCGATGCCGACACCGCCATTGAGGCGTAGGCCCTCCAGGCGCAACGGCAAAAGCGCGTTGCCATCGACCGGGACCAGCTCGTCGCGGCTGACCAGTTCGCCCGAGGCGACCAGTTCGGCCAGCACCATCGCCACCGTTTCCAGCGTCTCGATTTCCTCGTCGCTGTAATGGCGCTGGGTGCGGTTCTGCACCACCAGGACGCCGACGACGCGGCCGCCCCTGATGATCGGCACGCCCATCAGCGAATGGAAGATCTCTTCGCCGGTTTCCGGGCGATAGGCGAAGTGCGGATGGCTTTGGGCGTCGGCCAGGGCCAGCGGCCGGGCGTGGGCGGCGACGTCGCCGACCAGACCTTCGCCGACGCGCAGGCGGGTCTTGTGGACGGCGTCCTTCTTAAGGCCCTCGGTGGCGAACAGTTCCAGCACCTCGCCGGCGCGCATGACGTAGCACGAGCACACTTCGGCGACCATGTCGGCGGCGATCAGATGGACCACCTTTTCCAGCCGTTCCTCGGCGCTGCCGCCGCCGGCCATGACGTCGCGCAGACGGGCCAGCAGGCGACGCGACACCGAAGGCGTCGCCGCGGCCATCAGGACACCGGCAGGGCAGGGGTCGGCAGGCGGCCGGCCAAAGCCGTCACCGCCTGGTCGACCAGTTCGGTCAGGATTTCCGCACAGGGCTGCTCGCGGGTGACCATGCCGACGCTTTGGCCGGCCATCACCGATCCGGTCTCGACATCGCCGTCGATCACCGCGCGCCGAAGGGCGCCGGCCCAGAAATGCTCGATCTCGAGCTGGGCTTCCTTGTTTTCCAGCTCGCCGGCACGGAAGCGGCGGATCACCTCGTGCTGGAATTCGACGAAGCGGCGCGAGCCCTCGTTGGCCAGGGCGCGGACCGGAATCACCGGAAAGGCCGGATCGACCTGGACGGTCGGCACCGCGTCGCGGGCGGCGGCGCGGATGAAGGCCTTCTTGAAGTTCTGATGGGCCACGCATTCGGTGGCGCAGACGAAGCGGGTGCCCAATTGGGCGCCGACCGCGCCCATTTCCAGATAGCTGACGATGGCCTCGCCACGGCCCAGTCCGCCGGCGACGAACACCGGAACCAGGGCCGCCATCGCGGGCAGGATTTCCTGGGCCAGGACGCCGGTGGCGACCGGGCCGATATGGCCGCCGGCCTCGGTGCCTTCGATGACCAGGGCGTCGGCGCCCGAGCGCACCAGCTTCTTGGCCGCCACCAGGGCCGGGGCGAAGCAGATCACCTTGGCGCCGGTATCCTTGGCCCGCTTGATGGCGGTGGTCGGCGGCAGACCGCCGGCCAGCACGATATGGCCGACCTGCAATTCGCCGCACACATCGATCAGGCGATCGAGCTGGGGATGCATGGTGATCAGGTTGACGCCGAACGGCCTGGCGGTCAGTTCCTGGGTTGCGGCGATCTCGGTGGCCAGGCGATCGGGGTCCATCGAGCCGGCCGCGATCACGCCGAAGCCGCCCGCGTTCGAAATGGCCGAGACGAGATGGCGTTCAGAGATCCACGACATGGCGCCGCCCATGATGGCGACATCCGTGCCCAGGAACTCGAGGCCCCGACGCCACAGTCCGTCCAGTCGCTCGCGCGCTGACGTGATCGTCACTCTCGTCCCTCCGCCTGTCGCCCGGTCAGGCCGCGTCCAGCCCGTAAGCGGTGTGCAGAGCGCGCAACGCCAGTTCGGTGTACTTTTCCTCGATCAGCACGCTGATCTTGATTTCCGAGGTCGAGATCACCTGGATGTTGATGCCTTCCGACGCCAGGGTCTGGAACATCTTCTGGGCGATGCCGGCATGGCTGCGCATGCCGACGCCAACCACCGAGACCTTGACGACGTTGGCGTCGCAGATCAGGCCTTCATAGGCCAAGGTGGCCTTGTGGTCCTCGATCACCTTGCGGGCGCGGTCCAGGTCGGCGCGGCCGACGGTGAAGGTCAGGTCGGTCGACTTGCCGTCTTCCGACACGTTCTGCACGATCATGTCGACGTTGACGGCCGCCTCGGCCAGCGGGCCGAAGATGGCGGCGGCGACGCCGGGGCGGTCCGACACGCGGACCAGGGTGATCTTCGCTTCGTCGCGGCTATAGGCGATGCCGCTCACCAGTTCCTTTTCCACGATCTCATCCTCATCGCAAACCAGAGTTCCGGGGGCGTCGACGAACGACGACAGCACCTGCACCCTGACATGGTGTTTCATGGCCATTTCGACCGAACGGGTCTGCAGCACCTTGGCGCCGACCGAGGCCAGCTCGAGCATCTCCTCGTAGGTGATCTTGTCGAGCTTCTTGGCCTTGGTGACGATGCGCGGGTCGGTGGTGTAGACGCCGTCGACGTCGGTATAGATGTCGCAGCGATCGGCCTTCAAGGCGGCGGCCAGCGCCACCGCCGAGGTATCCGAGCCGCCGCGGCCCAAGGTGGCGATGCGGTTGCCCGGGGCGATGCCCTGGAAGCCGGCGACCACCGCCACGGTGCCGTCGGCCATGTCGGCCAGCATCTCGGGGGTGTCGATGCTGTCGATACGGGCCTTGCCGTGGGTCGAATCGGTGCGGATCGGCACCTGCCAGCCGGTCCACGACCGCGCCTTCAGGCCCAGTTCCTGCAGACCGATGGCCAACAGGCCGGTAGTCACCTGCTCGCCGGTGGCGACAACGGTGTCGTATTCCTTCTGGTCGTGCAACGGTGCCATCTGCTTGCACCAATCGACCAATTGATTGGTGACGCCGGACATGGCCGAGACCACCACCGCCACCTCGTTGCCGGCATCGACCTCGCGCTTGACGCGCTTGGCCACATTCTTGATCCGGTCGATGTCGCCGACGGAGGTTCCGCCGAATTTCATCACGATACGAGCCATGAGGAACCCTCTAGGGACCGCGAGCGCCTTCGTTGGCCGCGATCAATGAAAACTTATGGTTTGCCGCCCGCAGGGCGCCTCTTCATACTCTGTCGCCACTCGGGAAGCAAGTGCGGCCCGGCCTTTGGGAAATGCTGGAGTTTACCATGACCACGACCGCCTCGCCCGAAGAGGTAGCCCGCTTCACCGCCATGGCCGAAGCCTGGTGGGATCCGGACGGCAAGTTCAAGCCGCTGCACCGCTTCAACCCGGTGCGTCTGGCCTTCATGCGCCGCGAGTTGGCCGCCCATTTCGGCCGCGATCCCCAGGCGATGCGCCCGTTCGAGGGCTTGACCCTGCTGGATGTCGGCTGCGGCGGCGGTCTGTTGTCGGAACCCCTGGCCCGCATGGGCTTTAACGTCACCGGCATCGATGCCGGCGACCGGAACATCGCCATCGCCAGCATCCACGCCGAGCAATCGGGCGTGCCGGTGACCTACCGCCTGGGTGGCCCCGAGGACGCCCCGCCGGCCAGCTTCGACGTGGTGATGGCCATGGAGGTGATCGAGCACGTCCCCGATCCCGACCGTTTCATCGCGCTGGCGGCGGCGGCCCTGAAGCCGGGCGGCGCCTTCCTGGGGGCGACCTTGAACCGGACGCTCAAATCCTTCGCGCTGGCCAAGGTCGGCGCCGAGTACCTGCTGCAATGGCTGCCCAAGGGCACCCACGACTGGAAAAAGTTCGTCCGTCCTTCGGAATTCGCCGCCATGCTGCGCAAGGCCGGGGTCCAGACCCGCTGCTTCAACGGCCTGGATTATTCCCTGCTGACCGACAGCTGGAGTGAGACCCGGTCGCTGGACGTCAATTACCTGCTGTTCGCGGTCAAGGAGACGACGTGACCCGAATCCTCGCATTGCTGGTCCTGCTGGTGGCGGCCTGGCCGGTGCGGGGCGAGACTCTGGTGCTGTCGCAAGGCATCAACGACCCGTTGCCGGCGCGCGCCTTGCTGATCCTGCGCGAGGCCTATCGGCGCCTGGGCATCACCATCGAGACCGAGCAGGTGCCCAACGAGCGCGCCATCGTCCTGGCCGACAGCGGCCAGACCAGCGGCGACCTGATCCGCATCGCGGGCCTGAGCGCCACCTATCCCAATCTGATCCAGGTGCCCGAGCCGGTGGTGACCTTCGAATCCACCGCCTTCACCGCGGGGCTGACCTTCCCGGTCAAGGGCTGGGAAAGCCTTCGGCCCTATCGTCTGTGCGTGCTGCGCGGCAACAAATTGGCCGAGATCAACACCGAGGGGATGAACCGCGAGATCGTCGGCACCATCGAGGGCATGGGCCGCATGGTCATTGCCGGCCATTGCGAGGTGGCGGTGCTAGGCCGCCAGGTCTGGCTGGAAGTCGATCGCCACGGCCTGCGGCCGCTGATTTCCCTCGATCCGCCGATCCAGGTGGTGCCGCTTTATCATTATGTCCATCGGCGCCACGCCGATCTGGTGCCGCGCCTGGCCAAGGTCCTGAAAGAGCTGAACGCCGACGGCACCTCGGCCCGGCTGGTGGCCGCCGACGATCACGCGATCGAGGAAGCACGTCGGCGGGCGCGCTGATCCGCTAGGCGGGACGAGCGGTCTCGTCCCACTCGGCCCGGATGTCTTCCAGCAATTCGGCGCACAGCTCGACATTGGTGTGGGGCAAGGTGGCGATGACGTGTTCCGGAAGCGTCCACCACCGGGTCTTCAGCAGGCTTTCGATGATCGCTTCCGGGAAACGGTAACGGATGATACGGGCCGGGTTGCCGACCACCACCGCATAGGGCGGCACGTCATGGGCGACCACCGCGCCGCCGCCGATGACGGCGCCGGTGCCGACCTTGCGGCCGCGCAGCACCATGGCGTTGGCGCCGATCCACACGTCGCAGCCGATCCGGGTGAAGGCGCTGATGTCGTTATCGGCGAAATGCTGGTTGGCCTCGGCGTAATAATCCGATTCCGTGCTCTGGCCGGGCAGCAGGCCGGTGCTGAGATGCTCCATCGGATGGCGCCCGCCGCCCAGCACGACATTTTGCGAGATCGAGCAATGGCGGCCGACCGTTAGCATCGGCGAGATCATGCCGCCGCCCAGCATGCTGGAATATCGGCCGAAATAAATGGCGCTGCCGCTTTGGAAGAAGCTGACATGCTGATCGGCCGAGACGTTGTTCTCGATATAGACGATCCGGTCGGGGCTGGAATAGACGATCTCGGGGGCTTCGGAAAAATCGGACCAGTCGCAGGCGGACCTGATCCATTGCAGACGCTTTTCTTCCGTCATGCTGCTCTTTCCAGGATGTCTCGGGCCGGTGCGTGAGCCACGAGAATACTAACGATACGAGCAGGTTAGGCGCTCGTCCGTGCGAATGCACGTTCAAATTCGGTTGGCTGTCGTCATACCAGTTCCGAATGGTCAATTCGGATCTGGTATGCGGCGCCCATTGCGGGCGCGGCCAAGCAAACCGGAGGTTTGCGCCCGGCGAGGGGCAAAAATCAGGAATACCAGTTCCGAATGGTAAATTCGGATCTGGTATCAGTTGCGGGCGCGCGCCGGCTTGGCCAATTGCTGCAGCCGTTCCCACTGGGCGATTTCCAGCCCCAGCCCACGGCGCTTGACGATGCCGTCGCGGGCCAGTTCGCCGATGGTCTTGGCCACCACGTCGCGGTCCGAGCCGGCCCATTCAGACAGTTCCGAATGGGGCGGCAGGCAGGCGATCGACCAGAAGCCGGGCAGTTTCAGGTCGGGCTCGGCCAGGCGGATCAGCTCGATCATCACCCGCTGTTCCGGGCTCAGCGACGACAGGTTGACCACCTTGGTATCCAGCCCGCGGATGATGCGGGCCAGGCGTTCCATCACCCGCAAGGCCACCGTGGGGTGGCGCTGCATCAGCGCCACGAAGGCCGCGCCGTCGACCGAGGCCAGCCGGCTGGGGCGGGCGGCCACCACCTTGGCGGACCGTCCCTTGCCGTCGATGGCCGACAATTCGCCGAAGAAGTTGCCGGCCGGGACCTCGGCCAGGGTGATCTCGATTCCGCCGGCGACAGTGCCCAGGATGCGGACACAGCCCTCGACGACGAAATAGACTTCCAGCGTGTCGCTGGCCTGGTCGAACACCAACTCGTTCTCGCCATACTGGCGCCAGTTGGCGGCTTTCTCGAAATCGGCCACCGCTTCGGGAGGCAGGTTTTCGAACAACAGAATATGTGCCAGATCCGCCCTGCCCAGATCGTCCCCACGATCCTTGATGTCCACTTGGTCCATGAGCAGTCCTCCGTACCCCTCCATATTTTGCGCACAAGACGGGAATTGCAAGCCCCCAAGGCAGTGCGGCCCTGGACGGTGGGGGCGGTGGACGCTACTCTGCCCGTAGCGGATCACTCCAAGAACAGGGGGCCTCGTTGACGACCAAGGTGCGGTATTCCTATCTGGCGGAACAATTCGCCGATCCCACCGCTTTCCTCGACGCCATCAAGGCGGTGGTCCAGCGGGGCGACTTCACCCTGGGCGAGGCGGTGGGCCGGTTCGAAACCCGCTTCGCCGCCCTGATCGGCAGCCGCCACGCCATCGGCGTCAATTCCGGCACCGACGCCATCAAGCTGGCCCTGAAGGCGGTCGGCATCGGCCCCGGTGACGAGGTCATCACCGCCGCCAACACCTTCATCGCCACGGTGGGCGCCATCGCCGAGTTGGGCGCGACCCCCGTCCTGGTCGATTGCGAATCCGACCGCTACGTCATGGACGTCAAAGCCACCGAAGCCGCCGTCACGCCCCGGACCAAGGCCATCGTGCCGGTGCAATTGACCGGCGACATGGTGGACATGGCCGCCATCATGGACATCGCCAAGCGCCACGGCCTGGCGGTGGTCGAGGATTCCTGCCAGGCCATCCACGCCGCACAGAACGGCCGCCCGGCCGGGACCTGGGGGGCGGCCGGGACCTTCTCGCTGCACCCGTTGAAAAATCTGAACGTGTGGGGCGACGGCGGGGTGATCGTCACCGACGACGACGATCTGGCGGCGCGCCTCAGGCTGTTGCGCAATCACGGCCTGGCGCATCGCGACGAAGTGGTGACGTTGGGCTGCAATTCGCGCCTGGACACCATTCAGGCGGCCATCGGCCTGTTGATGGTCGATGACGTGCCGGCCAGCGTCGACGGGCGCATCGCCAATGCGGCGCGCTATGATGCCGCCCTGGCCGATATCCCCCAGATCCGCCTGCCGCGCCGCCGGGCCGACACCCGCCAGAATTATCACCTGTATATGGTCTTCGCCGAGGATCGCGACGCCCTGGTCCGCCATCTGAACGACCAGGGGATATCGGCCAAGATCCATTACCCGGTGCCGCTTTATCGCCAGCCCGGCCTGGCCCATCTGGGTTATGCGGCCGGGGACTTCCCCCATTCCGACGCCCAGGCGGCCAGCGTGTTGTCGCTGCCGATCGACCCCTATCTGACGCCGGCCATGCAGGATGCTGCCGTGGATGCCATTCGCCAGTTCTACGGCAGGGGCTGATGCGCCGCATTCCCTTCGTCGATCTGAAGGCACAGTTCGCCGAGGAACGCGAAGCCCTGATGCCGGTGGTCGAATCCTGCCTGGCCACCGGCGCCTGGGTCGGCGGCGAGGCGGTCGAGCGGCTGGAAACGGACCTGGCCGCCCGCTGCGGCCGCGCCCATGCGGTGGCGCTCAATTCCGGCACCGACGCGCTGATCCTGGGTTTGAAGGCGCTGGGCATCGGCCCGGGTGACGAGGTGATCACCGCGCCCAATTCCTTCATCGCCAGCGCCGGGGCCATCATTGCCGTCGGCGCGGTGCCGGTCTTCGCCGACGTCCGGCCCGACCAGAACATCGACCCCGACGCGGTGGCGGCTGCCATCACGCCCCGCACCCGCGCCATCATGCCGGTCCATCTGACCGGAAGGGTCGCCGACATGGATGCCGTGACGGCCATCGCGGCGCGCCATAATCTGGCGGTGGTCGAGGATGCGGCGCAATCCTTCGGCGCCCGCTATCGCGGCCGGCCGGCCGGGTCGTTCGGCCATGTCGGCTGCTTTTCCGCCCATCCGCTGAAGAATCTGAACGCCGCCGGCGATGCCGGCTTCGCCGTCACCGACGATGCCGCCCTGGCCGAGCGGCTGCGTCGCTTGCGCAGCCACGGCCTGGCCGACCGCAACAGCGCGCCGGAATGGGGATTGGTGTCGCGCATGGACGCGCTGCAGGCGGCGATCTTGTCGTTCCGCCTGACCCGGCTGGCGGACGTGATCGAGCGGCGGCGTGCCAATGCGGCCCTTTACCGCCGGCATCTGGCCGCCTTCAACGCGCCATGCCGGGACCACGAGTTCAACACCTTCCACCTGTTCGTGATCCAGGCCGACGACCGCGACGGCCTGCGGTCCTTTCTGGCCGAGCAGGGCATCGCGACGGCGATCCACTATCCCATCCCGATCCATCTGCAGCCGGCGGCGGCCGGCCTGGGTTACGGCCCCGGCGCCTTCCCGGAATGCGAGCGCCAGGCGGCACGGATCCTGTCGCTGCCGATCCACCAGTTCCTGCCCCCCGAAGACATCGATTTCGTGTGTGACGGGATCATCCGGTTCATGGCTGCCCAGGGGGCGTCATGACCACCCCGACGCTGGACCATTACCGCCAGCTTTGCACCATCCGCCGGTTCGAGCAGCGGCTGTTGGACGATTTCGCCAAGGCACGCTTTCGCGGCACCACCCATACCAGCCTGGGCCAGGAAGCGGTGGCGGTGGGGGTGATGGCGGCCTTGCGGCCGGCCGACCGGGTGGTGTCGAACCATCGCTGCCACGGCCATTACATCGCGCGAACCGGCGATTTGGCCGGTCTGGTCGCCGAGATTGCTGGCCGGCCCGATGGAATCTCGCAAGGGATCGGCGGCTCGCAGCACATTCAGAAATCAGGATTTTGCTCGAGCGGCGTGTTGGGCGGCATGGTCCCCCATGGAATCGGCCTGGCCGCCGCCGCCCGGGCACAAGGCAGCGACGCCATCGCCGTCTGTTTCCTGGGCGACGGCATGCTGGGCGAGGGCATCGTCTACGAGGCCTTCAATCTGGCCGCCTTGTGGCCGGCCCCGGTCCTGTTCGTGATCGAGGCCAACGGCGTGGCCCAATCGACCCCCATCGCCCGCTCGCTGGCCGGCCGGATCGCGGATCGCCCGGCCGCCTTCGGCATTCCCACCGAAAGTGTCGATGGCAACGATCTGGCCCGGATGCTGACCATGGCCGACCGTCTGGCCAGCCATGTGCGGGCCTCGGGCCGGCCGGCCTGCCTGGTGGCCAACACCACCCGGCTGGGGCCGCACAGCAAGGGCGACGACGATCGCGACGAAGCCGAGTTGGCCCAGGCCCGCCGGCGCGACCCGCTGGTCCTGGCCCGACCGCTTTTTTCCGAAGCCGACGCCGCCCAGGCCGAGACCCAGGCCGCCGATCTGGTCGACCAGGCCTTCGCCCTGCTGGAACAATCCGTGCCGCCGGCCGCGCCGCCGGTGGACGAGGACCAGGACCCGGCGCCTCGAAACGACGCCACTTGGTACGGCGGCCCCCCGTCCAACTTTTTGGCCCATCTGCGCGACGCCCTGGGCGCGCTCCTGGAGTCCGACCCGGCCGTGCTGCTGCTGGGCGAGGATGTCGAGGACCCTTACGGCGGCGCCTTCAAGGTCACCCGCGGCCTATCGACCCGCTTTCCCGGCCGGGTCCGCTCGACGCCGATCTCCGAGGCCGGCATCGTCGGTCTGGCCGGCGGCATGGCGGCCGGCGGCTTCAAGCCGGTGGTCGAGATCATGTTCGGCGATTTTTCCAGCCTGATCGTCGATCAGATGCTGAACCATCTGGGCAAGTTCGATCGCATGTATGGCGGCTGTCCGTCCTGCCCGGTGGTGGTGCGGGTGCCGATGGGCGGCTATCGCGGTTATGGCCCGACCCACAGCCAGTCGCTCGAGAAGTTGTTCCTGGGCATTCCCGGCCTGACCTTGGTGGCCTGCGATAATCTGCACGACCAGGTCCGCCTGTGGCGGCGCATGCTGGACCTGTCCGGCCCCAAGCTCTATGTCGAGAACAAGGCCCTTTACGGAACGGCGATGATGCCGGCCATCGACGGCCGGATCGGCGGCTTCCTGGCCCGGTCGGTGCCGTCATCCCTTCCACTCACCGCGCTGGCCCTGACCGAGGGCGAGGCCGACGCGGTGCTGCTGACCTATGGCGGCATGGTGCCGTTGGCGTTGCAGGCCGCCCGCCACCTGTTCGAGGCCGAGGAGCTGCGGCTGCGGGTGGTGGTGGTGACGCAGCTGGCTCCGGTTCCGCTTGACGGACTGGTCGATGCCCTGGGCGCCTGCCGGCGGGTGGTGACCCTGGAGGAAGGCACACGGCGGGGCGGCTGGGGCGCCGAAATCGCAGCCGCCTTGGTCGAACGGTTGGGCGGCGGCCTGCGATTGGCGCGCGTCGCGGCCAGGGACGCGGTCATTCCCGCCGCTGCCCAAGGCGAGGCCTGGGCATTGCCCTCGCTCGAACGGTGCGTGGCCGCGGTGATGGAGGTGATCGATGCCGTTTGAGGTTCTGCGGGCCCCGCATGTCAACGTCAACGATCTGACGCTCAAGCTGGTGCGCTGGGCGGTGGCGCCGTGGCAGCCGATCAAGGCCGGCACCTTGCTGTGCGAGTTGGAAACCACCAAGGCGGCGGTCGAGTTCACCGCCGACCGCGCAGGCTTCGTCTTGCCGGCGGTCCAGGCAGGACAATCCGTCCGGGTGGGCGAGCCGTTGGCCTATGTCTTCCCGACGGCCGACCCACGGCAGGCGGCGGAACTGACTGTCGCATCGGCCGAGGAGGGTGACGTCGTGGTGTCGCGCAAGGCCCGCGACCTGATGGCCCGCTTCGGGCTGAGTCACGCCGATTTTCCCCGCCACACCGCCATCGGCTCCGACACCGTATTGGCAATGATCCGCGAGCGCGGACTGCACCCGCTGGACGGCCCGGCGCTGACGCCCGGGGTAGTGCCCGATTTCGGCCCGGACGACATCGTGCTGTGGGGCGAGACTAACCTGGCGACCCTGGCCTGGGACGCCCTGCAGGCCGGTGGCGGGGGGCGCGCCGCCGCCTATCTGCCCGACCAGGGCGGTGGCGCCTTGTTCGACCTGCCGATGCTGACGGTCGGGCAGTGGGACGAGATGAAGCGGGCCGGTTTGCGCAAGGTCTTTGCCTGCTCCGCCGGCCGCGCCGCGCGGGCGGCGCAACTGGCCGAACTGGCCCGCCTGGGGCTCGAGGCGGCCACCGTGGTTCATCCCTCGGCGGTGGTGTCGGCGGCGGCTCGCCTGGGGGCGGGCTGCTTCGTCGGCGCCGGGGCCAAGATCGGCCCCTTGGCCGAGATCGGTGACGGGACCAGCGTGTTGGCCGGCGCCAGTGTCGCCCACCACAGCCGGGTCGGCTGCCATTGCGCCATTTCCGACGGCGCCCATCTGGGCGGCAACGTCACCGTCGGCGACGGTGCGGTGGTCGGGATCTGTGCGGCCGTCAACAAACGGGTGACGATCGGCGACGGCGCCTTGGTGGTGTCGGGGGCGGCGGCGTTCGACGACGTGCCGGCCGGTACGGTGCTGCGTCACGACGGCAGTCTGGCCCGGCCCGGTTAACCATGTTGAAACGCCTGGTTCGCCACCATCTGAGCGGACGCTGAAGCCAGCGCCCCGCAACAGCCAAGGCGAGCGTGCAGCAATGACCAACTTTCCGGCCCCGGTCGCCCAACTGATCGACCAGGCCCAGGCCCATCTGAATGCCGGACGGCTTGCCCCGGCCATCGAGGCGCTGCGCCAAGCGGTGGGGCAGGTCCCCGCCAACGCCAATCTGCGAACGGTCCTGATCAATTTCCTGATCCAGAACCAGGCCTATGACGAGGCGTTGGAGCATATCGAGGCGGGCTCGCGGATCGGCCTGTTCGACGACGGGGAACCGGCGCCCGACAGCGATCCCGACCGGCTTTATCGGCTGGGCCTGCGCTATCGCCATCTTTACGTCGATGCCCTGGCCAGCCCCCTGGCCGGCGCCCTGCGCGAGCGGTGCGCCAGATACTGGCGCTGGGCGGCCCAAAGCGGGCGGCTGGATCTGGCCTATCTGGCCGGCGTCACCTTGATGGAACTGGGCCTCAGCGACGAAGGCCACGAGATGTTCATCATCGGCGAGAACATCCGCGACCAGCGGGTCAAGGACGAGGGGCTGGAGAATGTCGGCCTGCGCTTCATCATGGGCGACAGTTCGATCAGTTCGGGCATCTACAACGTTCCCAACCTGCTGACCAGCATCGGGATCATCGGCACGCTGGACATCTACATCAAGGGCCGCGAGCTGGGCATGCTGCCGCCGGGCCGGGCGGTGATGCTGCTGGACAAGAGCGAGGTGGTCAACCGCTATTGGCTGGATCGCTTCGCGCCCTTCATCGACATCATCACCGACAAGGACGAAATCGCCCGCCTAGCGCCGCTGTCGCCGCCGCTCGAGGATTTCCTGACCGCCACCATGCGGGTCAACGGCAAGCATGTGTGGAACAACCACGCCTTCGCGCAGATCCTGCGCCGCTGGGAAGACGAGGGCCGTGAACCCTTGTTGACGCTGCCCGACGAGGATCTGGCCGAGGGCTGGCGCCAGTTGCAGACCTTGGGGCCGAAGCCCGGTGACTGGTATGTCTGCCTGCATGTCCGCGACGACGGTTTCAAGCGCGAAACCGCTGACCCGTTGAACAAGGGGCTGACCAACACCAACAATGCCGACATCGCCACCTATCGCCAGGCCATCGAGCACATCACCTCGCTGGGCGGCTGGGTGCTGCGCATGGGCGCGCCGGAATCGGCGCCGATCCCCTTCCAGGTCGATCGTCTGGTCGATTACGCCAAAAGCCCGGTGCGCAGCCAGTTCATGGATGTCTTCCTGTGCGGCACCTGCCGGTTCTATATCGGCACCTCGTCCGGATTGGCGCATGTGCCGCCCTGTTTCGGAGTCAAGGGCGTGCTGACCAACTGGACGCCGCCCTATGCCCGGCCGGTCTACAACAATCTGTTCCTGCCCAAGCTGATGCGATGGCAGGGCCAGGACCGGCCGATGACTTTCGCCGAATCCTGGCGAAAGCCACACGGCCAGTGTTTCCGCCCCGAGGTCTACAACACCCTGGGCATGGAACTGGTCAACAACGATTCCCAGGACATCGCCGACGCGGTGGCCGAGATGATCGAGCGGCTGGCCGGCAAAGGCCGCCCCGACACCCCCGAAGAGGCGCGGCGCCGCCAGCTTTACAACAGCCTGCCCGAGCGCCTGGGCATTCCCGACGGCGGTTTCGGGGCCAACAGCTTCCTGCCGCAATCCTTCCTGAACAAGTATGCCGACCTGTTCGAGGGCATCGAGGATTTGTGAGTGGGCGCGGGTGTCCGTTGACGATTCGGTGCGGCTGGAGGATAGTCGTTTCCGGACAGGAAGAACCCCTGGCTTTACGAGGTAAGCGGTGAACGCTGCTGCATCCGCGCAAGAAATGCGCCGAACGGGAATGATGTTGGTTCCGGTCACCGACCAGGAATCGTTGGATCGAGTCCGCGTGACGGTGGTCGCCGCTGCCCGGGCCGAGTTGGGTCTGGCCGATGAAGGCGACCCGGTGGCCTTCATGAACGATTTCCATCGGCGCGGCTTGTCGGCGGTGGAAATGAACTCCTTCCGCCTGGCCTTGATCCGTCGAATCAACGACGAAGCCGATATCGGCCGCCTGATCTGGCAGGCGTTCCGCGATCCCTTGACCTGCATCATCGGCCCCGACGTCGTCGTGCAGAAATCGGCCAATCTGGTCATTCATCTGCCCGAGGACGGCAACAACGCCCCGATCCATCGCGACGCGCCACCCAATTCGCCGTTCGAGGTGGTGGTGTGGGTGCCGCTGGTGGATTGCTTCGGCACCAAGGGGATGTGCATCCTCGACAAGAACCAAAGCCGCGAGGGCATGGACCTGCTGCAGGCCTCGCCCGAGACGCCCGAGCGGATCGAGAACTTCGTGTGGGACCGCTTCCAGCCGATTCCGGTCCCCTATGGCTCGGCGGTGATGTTCTGGGCCGGGCTGTTGCACGCCGTTCCCACCAACACCGAGGGCCAGACCCGCTGGTCGTTCAACATCCGCTACAAGAACACCTTCGCCCCCTATGGGACCAAGGGCTACCCGGAATATTTCAAGATTCTGGAAATGTCTCCGCTGACCGAACTGGCCTATGACTGGCAAAGGCCGAAGAAATAGGGTTTTCGCCGCGCAAGGGATGGTGCCATGAAGGCCTTCTATGCTTCGCTCGATCTTGGCTGCTCCAGTCTGGTGACCCAGCAATTGCAGCACATGGCTATCGGCGCCACCGCCACCCAGAAGGGCGGCCGGGTGACCTATTACCTGACGGAAAGCCTCGAGACCCTGGTGCACCAGACCTTCCTGCGCCTGAAGCTGAAAGAGATGATGCCGATCGACGGCCTGATCTTCTTTCGGATGCAGCAGTTTCTGTATGGCGGCGGCTTCGACTATGCCTTTCTCGGGGAAATCCTGGACCGGGGGATCGAGGTCCATTTCGCCCGCGAGGGATTCTCGCTTTACACCCCTGCCAATCTCGAGACGGCCTTCCCGGTGATTCACACCACCGAATTGCTGCAGACATCGGACATCGGCGCGGCGCTTCAAAGCCTGTTCGGCACCGATTTCCGCATGGCCTTGCCGCGCGCCGATCATTGGGACGCCCAGCCGCCGCGCTAGGTCTTATGTTTGGCCCGTGCCGGGCCGTTCAGGCGCCGCTCGGGCTAGTCGCGTGTTCACGTTTGGCGTGAAAACGCTAAGCAAGCGGGGCCGCAAGACCTGGCCAAAAATCAAATCTTAAGATTTGCCATGCAGAATTTCTCGAATTTCTGCAAGCATTTCGCGGCGCCCGCACATCGTGAGCGAGTAATGATCGAGCGATTTCCCGTCTCCCCTTGGCTTCCCATCGTCATCGCAAGTATTTTGGTGACCTACGCCTTCTGGCGCGGCATCCAGCAGAAGCGTCACCGCCTGCTCGATGGCGGTGCGGTCGGCTGGATCATCGAGGCTTTCGCCATCGTGCTGTCCGACATGGTCTATCGCGGCGGCAACAACTACGTGGCCCTGACCGAGGTGCGCGATTCGCTTTATCAATCGGGGCTCGACTTCCTGAAATGGAAGGAAGGCTATCATCCCGAGCCCGAGCTGGTGGACCAGGCGCTGAAGGTCGCGGCGACCCTTCCCATCGAAAAGGCCATCGTCAGCCGTCATTCCTTCACCCAGCACGACAACGGCATTATCGACTACATCAAGTTCTCGTTTCGGCTGTTCGGCAAGAACATCCTGTCCTTGTATCTGGGCTATTACCTGATCTTTTCGGCCGCCGTCGTCGCCGGCTGCGTGGCCTTCTTCGACACCCCCTGGGTGTTGTGGGTCATGGTCACCGCTTTGGTCGGCTTCGTCTTGATGCTGGACAAGACCACCATCATGGGCGGCACGGAAATCGTGTCCGAGAATAACCAGCGCTTCCTGTCGACCTTCGCCATGATCCCCTCGTTGCACGGCATGGCCATTTCGATGATCGACATGGCCGCCACGCCGCTGCAGATCGGTCTGGTGGTGGTCCAGGCCTTGATCCTGCATCTGGCGGTGTCGTCGCGCCCGACCAGCAATTGGATGGTGCTGCCGGCCGTGATGGTCTGGGCCGCCGGCCTGTACTCGTCGCCGCTGCCCTTGCCGGACGCCCTGTGGAACGGCGGCGGCTGGGCCATTCCCCTGATGATCGCCGTGGTCATCGCCGTCGAATGGCGCCGCCGCGACCGCATGCACCGGGTCTATTACTCGGATTACGCCACCAATACCTATATGCGCTGGCACGGCGCTTATCTGGGCTTCACCCTGGACGAGGAAACCTGGAACGCCAACCGGCTGCCCAACCAGGCCCCGGTTCGCAACGACGAGAACGGGGTGTTCGCCGTCCGCGCTTGGGTCGAGGCCGATCCCGCCCGCGCCTGCGACCTGCAAGAGCCCGACAAGATGTTCTGTCCGTTCCAGCTGGGGGCCCGCTGGGGCCTTTACGGCCGCCTGATCAAAGAGGTCTGCCTGGAATACATGCGCAAGAACCGCCACACCTTGTTGCGGCTTTATCTGATCTTGAAGCCGCGATCCTTCATCCAGGTCATGGGCGAGGTGTTGAAGCCGTTATGGGCGATGCCGGCCCCGCGCCATCTGATCGTGCTGGCCGCCTTGGTGGTGGCGGTGATCGGCGTGGCTGCCACCTTGCCGGCCGCCATGGTGCCGCTGGTCGGCCTGATGGCCGTGGCGATGCTGGCCTGCATGCCGCTGCCGCAGATCTGGGCTTATTCCATTGCCCACGGCCTGGTCGACAATGTCTGGACCACCTTGTTTGCCTTTCCGCTTATCGTCAGCCTGGCGATCATCGTGGCCATGACCTAGTGTCCTGCCCCCGAAATTCGCATGGCGAATTCCGGGGATAAGCAGGCCACTCATTTGTTGAATTGTGTTGTGATTCTGTAATTCGCAATGTCATGCGAATTTCAGAATCACAACACTAGCAGGAGCCTTGTCTTCGATGCGCCACCTGGCCGAAAGCTACAAGGACAGTACCGTCCTGGTCACCGGCCATACCGGCTTCAAGGGGGCATGGCTGTGCGGCTGGCTGGGGCGGCTGGGCGCCAAGGTGGTGGGGGTCAGCCTGCCCCCCGATTCGGATTTGGCCCAGGAAGCGCTGTTCGCGCCGCCGGTGGCGTGCGCCCATGCCATTGATCTGCGCGATGCCGACGCCACCCGACGGGTGCTGGCCGAGGAAAGGCCGGAACTGATCTTTCATTTCGCCGCGCAATCGCTGGTCCGCCGCTCGCACGCGGTGCCGTTGGAAACCTTCGCCGTCAACGTGATGGCCACCGCCAACCTGCTGGAAGCGGCTCGCTCGGTTTCGGGCCTCAAGGGGGTGGTGGTCGCCACCACCGACAAGGTCTATCGCAACGACGAGCGGGGACGGCCATTCACCGAGACCGACCCGCTGGGCGACGGCGCGCCCTATAACGCCAGCAAGGTCTGCACCGAAATGGTGGCCGAGACGTGGCGGGACTCGTTTCTTCGCACCCAAGGGATCGGCGTCGCGGTGGTTCGCGCCGGCAATGTCATCGGCGGCGGTGACTGGGCCGCCGACCGTCTGGTTCCCGATCTGGTCAAGGCCTTCCTGGCCGGGCAGCCGGCAATGTTGCGCAACCCGACGGCGACGCGGCCCTGGCAGCATGTGCTGGACGCGCTGCAGGCCTATCTGCTGCTGGGCCAGCGGCTGCTGGTGGGCGACGGGCTCGCTTCGGCGGCATGGAATGTCGGCCCCGACCCCGACGGCCATGTGACCGTCCTCGAACTGGCGCGCTGCCTGCAGGAAAGCTGGCCGGGGGCGGCGCTGACGGTGCAGGGCGATGGCGGGCCGGCCGAGGCCGGCCAATTGTGCCTGGACAGCGGCAAGCTGCGGGCAGCCTTCGGATTTTCGCCGCGCCTGAATCTGGCCCGGTCGGTCGAGGCCACGGCGGCATGGTATGGTGCGGTGTTGCGCGACGGTCGGCCGGCCATCGACATGACCTTGCGGCAAATCGACGCCTATATGACGGGAGACAATCCATGACCCCTTCGGATGCGGCGCCCAGGCGGAAGCTGCTGTCGGTCATCGTGCCGGTCTATAACGAGATCGACAATGTCGGTCCCTTGTGCGCCGAGGTCGCCCGGGTGATGGCCGACCTGGCCAACGAGTGGGATTACGAGCTGATCTTCACCGACAACCATTCGGAAGACGGCACCTTTACCCGGCTGGCGGACATGGCGGCCCAGGACTCCCGCATTCGGGCCTATCGCTTCTCGCGCAATTTCGGTTTCCAGCGATCGATCCTGTCGGGCTACCGCCTGGCCCGGGGCGATGCCGCGGTCCAGCTCGATTGCGACCTGCAAGATCCGCCCGACATGATCCCCACCTTCCTGTGTCTGTGGAAGGCGGGCTACAAGGTGGTGTACGGGATACGCCGCAAGCGCCAGGAAATTGTCTCGCTGCGCTATGCCCGCGAGGTGTTCTATCGCCTGCTCAACTGGCTGGCCGAGCATCCCATTCCGGTCCAGGCCGGCGATTTCCGCCTGATCGACCGGGTGGTCATCGACCTGTTGAGCCAATATGACGATCACTCGCCCTATATCCGGGGATTCATCGCCTCGCTCGGGCTCGAGCAGGTGGGGGTGGCCTATGACCGCGACGCGCGCGAACGCGGGCAAAGCAAGTTCCCGCTGAACCGACTGACCGGACTGGCGGTCGATGCCATTGTCACCAACTCCATCGTTCCGCTGCGGCTGGCCAGCCTGGCCGGTGCGGTCTGTTCGGTGTTGGCGACCCTGGGGGCCGGAATCTATTTGCTGCTGAAGCTGACCTCGGGTCCCGGCCAATGGCCCAGCGGCTTCGCCACCATCATGGTGATGATCCTGGTCAGCACGGCGATGAACGCCATCTTCTTCGGCATCCTGGGCGAATATGTCGGCCGCATCTTTATGCAATTGCGCAAGCGCCCGTTAAGCATCGTCGAAACCTGCATCGACCCCCATGCCGAGACGGTCCGGCCGGCCGGCAGCGATTTCCGCAACGCCATGGTCATCGTGCCCCACCCCGAAGCGCCCAAGCCTTCGCCGGGCGGCGGCGAATGACCGGGACCGACTTCGACCGTCATGCCGGCGACTACCGGCACGAGGTCAACGAAAGCCTGAGCGGGTTCGGCACCGACATCGACCGGTTGGCCGACAGCAAGGCGGCCTTGATCGGCGAGGTGCTGGGGGGCGATCGCCTGGCGCGCGCCAGGGTGCTGGATGTCGGCTGCGGTATCGGGCTGATCTGCCGCCGCCTGATCGATCGGGTGGCCCAGATGCACGGAACCGATATCAGCGCCGCCAGCCTGGAGCAGGCGGCCAAGGCGTGCCCGCGCGGCCATTTCCAGGCCTATGACGGCGTCACCTTTCCTTATCCCGACGCAACCTTCGATCTGGTCTTCGCGGTCAACGTCTTTCACCATATCCCGGTGGCGGCCCGCCCCGCCATGGCCGCCGAGATGGCCCGCGTCGCCGCATTCGATGGATTCGTGCTGATCGTCGAACACAATCCGGCTAACCCGGTGACCCGGCGCATCGTCGATTCCTGCCCGCTGGACGATGGGGCGATCCTGCTGAAGGCCGCCGAAAGCCGGGCCTTGCTTTCCGGGGCCGGGCTGGCCGGGGTCTCGACCCGATATTTCGGCTTCGTGCCCTGGCGCGGCCCGATGGTGGACCGGTGGGAAGGATTGCTGGCCCGCCTGCCTTTGGGGGCGCAGTATCTTTGCCGGGCGGCCAAGCCGCAATGCTGGCGTTCGCCGGCCAACGGCCTATCATAGGGCGCCATGGACAAGGACAGCCATCCCCAGCCCGTCAAGGCCGACAAGCGCGCCCTGTCCGACGTGCTGGCCCGCCATGCCGCCGCGCCGGGCGAGACCCGCCGCGTCCAATTGCTGCGGCCCTTTGCCGTTCTGTCCAAGAACACCTACAGCGCGCCGGTGCAGCCGCCGATCGGCGTTGCCTATCTGGCGGCGCTGGTCGAGCGGGCCGGCTATCCGGTCGGCATCATCGACGCCATCGGCGAGGACATCTTGCGCATCGAGCCTTCGGCCGACGGCAGCTGCAATCTGCAAGGATTGCCGACCGAGGCCATCTTGGCCCGCATCGCGCCCGACACCGCCATCCTGGGCGTGTCGTTGATGTTCTCGCTGGAATGGCTGCAGCAGCGGGACTTGATCCGCCGCATCCGCCGTGCCTTTCCCAAGCTGATCATCGTCGCCGGCGGCGAGCACGTCACCGCCCTGGCGGACTATCTGCTGACCGATTGCCCCGAGATCGACTATCTGGTGGCCGGCGAGGGCGACGTCACCTTGCTGGCCCTGGTCCACAACCTGCTGGATGGCCAGCCGGTGGATGACATCCCCGGCCTGGTCTTTCGCCGGCCCGACGGCACCGTGGTCAATAACGGCCTGGGCGCGCGCATCGCCAATGTCGATCAATTGCCCTATCCGGCCTGGCACCTTTTGCCGGTAACCAACTATTTCATCGACAATTGGACCGGCGGCATCGCCACCGGCCGCAACATGATCATCATGGCCACCAGGGGCTGCCCCTATCAGTGCACCTTCTGCTCGAATCCCGGCATGTGGACGACGCGCTATCAGATGCGCGACCCGGCCGGCGTGCTGGACGAGATCCAGTGGCTGATCGACACCTACCAGGCAACCAGCATCGATTTCTGCGACCTGACCGCCATCGTCAAGAAGGATTGGGTGCTGGAATTCTGCCGGCAGATGAAGGCGCGCGGCATGCGCTTCACCTGGCAATTGCCGTCGGGCACCCGATCCGAGGCCATGGACCACGAGGTCCTGCAGGCCATCTTCGAGGCCGGCTGCCGGCTGGTGGTGCTGGCCCCGGAAAGCGGCTCGGAACGCACGCTGAAGACCATCAAGAAGAAGGTCAGCCTGGCGCGTGTCACCGACAGCATCCGCCAGGCGGTTAGGATCGGCCACACGGTGAAGGTCAATCTGGTGATCGGCTTCCCCGACGAGCGCTTGTCCGACGTGGTGAAGACGTTCCTTTATGCCATACGCTGCGCCTTGATCGGGGCGGATGATTGCAACATCGCCATCTTCACCCCCTATCCCGGCTCGGAAATCTTCCACGACCTGCGCCGGCGCGGCATCATCGCCCGCATCGACGACACCTTCTTCCACAATCTTTTGATCCAGTTCGACATGACCTCGACCGCCTGCTACGCCGATCATGTCCCCGGCTGGTTCCTGGCCCTGGTTCGGCTGGTCGGGCAGTCGCTGTTCTATTCACTGGCCTATCTGACCCGGCCGCGCCGGCTGGTGCGGCTGGTGGCCAGCATGCGGGCCGAGAAGTTCCACGCCCACAATCTGTTCGAGCAGCGCATCCACGACTTCGTGGTCCGCCGCCGCCTGAATTCCCAGGTCAGGCCAGAGGGGCGCCAAGCAGGTCCTTGAACCCGGTCCCGACATCGGCGGAAAATTGCTCGATGGCGGTGATGGTCCCGAAAACCTCGGACAGGAATTCCTGCGACTCGGTCCAGGCCCGGGCGCGCACCGCATCGGGTACGGCGCCGTCATGCAGCCAGATGGGGCTGTGGACAAAGCGGCGGTGGAAGTCGTCGGCATTGTTGATGGCCCAATTGGCGACGTCGAACGGCTTGGCGTGGTTGACGCAGGGCTTGTCGTTGCGGCGGCGCTTGAACGGCATCGGTTCCAGCATCAGGAAGTCGTCGGAATCCTCGACCACCGCGCAATCCTCGTAATCGACGGCCAGACGGACGAAATCGCCGTCGATGCCGAAGGTGAAGTTCGACCCGTCCCGCCGGGGATGGACGAAATAAGGCGTCGGGTGCCACGAGCGCAGCAGCAGGCCATGGCCGTCCAGCGGCCAATACATCTGCGACGGCCATTGGGTGAAGCCGTCCTGGCCCAGGATGTGGGCGGCGGAATGGTCGTGGATATGGCCCATGGCCAGGCGGATCGTGTCCCGAGGCGCCAGGTCCAGCCGGCCGGCCAGCAGGTCCTGGCCTCGGCCGGCGGCGATTTCGGCGCGGATCAGGGCCGGCACGAAACTGTGCATGTTGAGCGAGATGCCGGCGCTGTGGATCGAGCGCTTGCCGGCCTGGGCCAACTTGGCCACCGTCCGAAACGAGCCGTCGGCCAGGATGGTATCGGGATAGACGCTGCAGATGGCGGCGTCTTGTTCCCAGGCGTGGGCGATCAGATGGTGATGGGTCTGCACCATGATCTTGTAGGACAGGTTCTGGTCGTCGGCGGCCTGCCGGATGCTGTCGTCGTCGATGACGATGATCTTGGGGGTTGCCACCTCGCACAGGCGCCGATAGGCCGGCGAGCGCTCGATGCGGTCGCTGTCGGCGCGGGGCGAATAGATGTGGAACTCGACCGGAGCCAGCCCGGCCATGGCCGGGATGTTGCCGGGCGCCATCAACGAGGGCAGGGTGAAGTTGACGAAGTGGAAGGTGTATTCCTTGCCCCACACCGCCGTCGTGAAAATGACCTTTCGCATGTCCCGCGTCCCCGTTCGCTGTTCGCCAGGAATAGCATCCCTGGTCCGCCCGTCAAGAAGCCTTCAGCACCGATCCGATCCAGTCCAGCACCCCGTCCAGCGCCTTGCGCGACCCGCCCAGCAGCGCTTCGGGCGAGCGCGGCAAGCTGGCGCGGTTCTCCTCGGCCTCGGGGTGGGGCAGGGCGCCGATCTGCAGGCGGTCCAGGGTGGCGAAGCGGGCAAAGGCGGCCTGGGCCAGCTCGCGCAGCCGGATCGCGTCGCCGCTGCTGAGGTCCAATCCAGCGGGGAAGCTCCACTCCATCGCCAGCAAATGCGCCAGGGCGGCGGCGATGTCATCGACATGGTGATATTCCCGCCACTGCGTGCCCGCCGACATGCGAAAGCTTTGGCCCGCCGCCAGCGCGGCGATCATCTGGCCCAGGAACATGTGGGGCGCCGGCCGGCCGCCATACAGCGTGTGCAGGCGCACATGCAGGTGGCGCTCGGGCGGCAGCATCGCGCGCAGCCGCTGTGCCAGCCGCGTCTTCGAGGCGACATAGGCATTGGTCGCCTCCATGCGCTCGGCATGTTCCATCACCGTCCCGATGGTCAGGTAACGGATGGCCGGGTTGCCCATGGTCGCCTCGACCAGCCGGCAGGGGCCGGCATGGTTGGCCTCGTCCAGTGCCTCGGGCGAGGCCCCGGCATCGGTCAGGCCGTTGGCGAACACGATGTCGCAGGCTTCGACGCCCGCAAGCGGCAGGGGGGGCGAGTCCTTCAGCATCGACCAGGGCAAGGCGGTCACGCTGGCGGCCTCGGAGGTCAGGCGTCGATGCAGGGCGGACCCCAGATTGCCGCCGGCACCAAACAGCAGGACCGGGCGCGGCACCTAGCGCCCCATGGCGGCGGCGAAGCGCCTTTGCAGCATCTCGGCGATCAGTCGGCCGCCCTGGCCCTCGGTGCCGGCGGCGAACAGCCGCTGGCGAAGGCTGTCCATGACTGGGCGCTGGGCGGCGAAGGCGCCGGGATCCGAGGCCAGCCGCACCAGCTCGCCGATGGTGTCGGTGGTCAAGATCGGCGTATGTGGCCAGATTTCGCGCTCCAAGGGAGAGATCTCGTCGGGGCGGCCGACATCGGTGACCACCACGTCGTTGCCGGCATAGATCGCTCCGAACAAGGTGCCGCCCAGGTCGGTCAGGACGATGTCGGCGATGGCGAAGATTTCGGCCTCGTCGTCGGGATCGCGGATGACCCGCAGGTTTCCATCCTCGACCAGGGCCCGCAGATAATGGCAGTCGGGCGGCTCGTGGAAGGATTCCGGATGGGGCTTGAGCAGGATGTTGATATGCGGCGTCATCGCCACCAGGGCGCGGGAATAAAGGGTGATGGCCCCGGTCAGCGGGCCGGAATGGGTCGGCATCCACACCACCACCGGCTTTGCCGGGTCCAGCCGGTACTTGGCCTTGATGGCTTCCTTGTCGGCCTGGCAGGCGGCCAGTCCGTCAAGCCGGGCATAGCCGGCCACCAATTGCGGCGTGTCGGGGTAATCGCCCCGATATTGCGCCACCTGTTCGTCGCCTTGGACGATGAACTGGGCGGCGGTGTCGTTGAACGGGCAGGCCCGGCTTTTCGAGAAGCCATAGCTCAACAGCCGGGTCAGGTCGCCGACCATGCTATAGCCCTGTCGCTTGCACACCGGCAGGTCGCGGTGCGAGATGCCCGAGACGTACTGGAACAATCCGTTGGCGAGGTCCTCGCAGAAGGCGACCGACAGGCCAAGCTCGGCGATGAACTCGAACAGGTCGGGTTCGTAGCCATCGTCGAACAGGACGATGTCGAAACTGTCCTTGGGCAAGTGCTGCCAGGTGGTCATGAAATGCATGGCGCAGGTGCGCCGATGGACCAGGAAGCCGATCTTGGCGATGGGCTGCGGCTTCTCACCTTGGGCGACGCGTTCGTCGGCGCGGGCGACTGCCAGGCGCATCTGCTGTTCGTAGATGCGGGCGCGGTTCCACCCTTGGGTCAGAGTTTCCTCGGTGAACAGGCTGAGATCGGCTTCGCGCATGGGGTGACATCCAGAGTTCACGGTTGGTAAGAATTCAAACCCAGACCTTCCAAGGGGCCCGGCCGGTCGCCCACAAATCCTCGAGCATCAATTTGTCGCGCATGGTGTCCATCGGCTGCCAGAAGCCCCGGTGCTTGAAGGCCATCATCTCGCCTTGTGCGGCCAGGTCCTGCATGGGGCCTTGTTCCCACGCCACCTCGTCGCCTTCGATGCCCACCAGGGCCGACGGCTCGAGCACGAAGAAGCCGCCATTGATCCAGTCGCCGTCGCCGGGCGGCTTTTCCGCCATGCCCCGCACCCGGTCGCCATCGACGTCCAGCCGGCCGAACCGGCCCGGCGGGCGCACCGCCGTCACCGTGGCCTTGCGGCCATGCTGGCGATGGAAGCTCAGCAGTTGGTCGATGGGCACGTCGGCCAGGCCGTCGCCATAGGTGAAGCAGAAGGTCTCGCCCTCCAGATGCCGGGCGATCCGCGCCAGCCGCCCGGCCGTCTGGGTGTCCAGGCCGGTTTCCAGCAGCGATACCCGCCAGGGCTCGTTCGTCTCGGCCAGGGCGCGGACCTCGTTGCGGCCAAGGTCGATGGTCAGATCGGCCTCGTGCTGGCGGTAGTTCAGGAAGTAATCCTTGATGACCTCGCCCTTGTAGCCCAGGCAGATGACGAAATCGTCGATGCCGTAATGGCTGTAGGTCTTCATGATGTGCCACAGGATCGGCCGCCCGCCGATCTCGACCATCGGCTTGGGGCGGTATTCGGTTTCCCCGCCCAGTCGGGTGCCGCGTCCGCCGGCGACGATGACGCATTTCATGATGTCTTCCCCCCCATTAGGTCGCCTTACGCGATGTCGGCGATCTGGCGAAACAAAGCGTGCATGCGGTCGCGATGCAGGAAATAGCTGAGCCCGTCGGCGCTTCGCCCATATTGGTTATAATAGCTGGTGATGATGCGCCGGTTTTCCTCGGAATGGCGGATCGTGCAGGTGCGCGGCCGGTCAAGGCGCGTGTCCTTCGGGTGGCACAGATAGTTCCTTGCCGCCGCCTTCTGGAAATCGAACGTCACCTCGAATTCATAGACGCGGTCGACATCCAAAAGGTTCGACTTTCGCGCCATGACCACGTTCCACAAGTCCGCGATGAATTGGGCGACCAGTCCGTCATGATCGGCGGCCATCTCGCGGATGGCGTCGAAGCAGATGGCGGCAAGCTCGTCGAACTTGTCGAACACCGCCGCCGTCTTGCACCAGAAGATCTGGTTGTTGCCGTAATGGCCGCTCATATAGCCGTCGGCCGCCTCGGGCGTGGCCAGGAAGGCCTGGATCGTCTGGCGGTCGGGATGGAAGTTGCGGGCCTCGTCTTCGCGGTACTGGCGGTACAGATCGGCCAGCGGGCTGGTGACGGCCGAGGCCTGCCGGTGGATACGCCGCATGATCGCCGAACGCTTGATGCCGATGCTCTCGGCCAGGCCCAGGACCTCGTCGAACAGGCCGCCATTATTGAAGATGGCGATGGTCAGGTGATAGTCGCGGCACTCCAGATAATCGTCGTGGCTCATGGTGGCGTTGGCGACGCAGACCTGATGGGTCTCGGCGACGAAGACCTGATCGCCCAGGATATCGTAGCGGCCGATGCAGCCGGGCAGCACGCGGTGGCGCGTGACATAGCGGTATTTCTCCTGGCTGGCCTGGTCGGCGGCCTCGGTGCCGGGCAGCAGGATGAACTGGAAGGTCTGGATGTCCTGGATGCCGGCATCCATCATGTCGCGGATCGAGGCCAGATGCTTTTCCCTGGTGTCGCCGGGCAGGCACAAGATGACTTCGCTGAAGGTCCGGCTGCCGGTGCGGCGGACCTCCCGCGCGGTCTCGACGATGCTGTCGATGCTGATATTGGCGCGCTTGATGGCGCCCAACACCTCGGGGTCGGTCGACTGGACCGAGGCGCCGACCGCCAGGCTGTCGCCCAGCACCTGGGCCATTTCCAGCATGCGCGTCTTCTGGTTCTTGGCGGTGGCCGAGCCGATATTGCGCGGCCAGCCGTGGCTGGCCTTTTTCGCCGCCATCCAGCGGGCGGTTTCGACATCCTCGGGGAAAATCCCCCAATTGAGGTCGGCCAGGGTGATCGACGGCACATTGGTCCGGGTGAAGACGTAATCCAGTTCCTGCTCGATCCGGCTTTGGGAAAATCGCCGGGTCTTGTTCATGTAGGCGACGCCGTCATGGCAGTAGGTGCAGGAATAGGGGCAGCCGCGCGAGGTCTGGACCATGGGGGTCAGCTTGCCGTCGAAGAACGGGTCCAACAGCCCGGTCAGATAGGGCGAGGGCAGCGTGGAATCGAGATCGAGGATGCGCGGTGCCATCGAACAGGCGACCAGTTCCCCGTCGATCAGATAGCGGGCGTTGGGCAACTGGCCTGGTGCCCGCTTCAGGGCTTCGGCATCGAAATCCACCTCGCGCAGGCGCCGGCACAAGGCGGTGAAGGCCAGCTCGCCCTCGCCCTCGATATAGAAGTCGATGTCGGGGCGTTCGGCCAGGAAGGCCCGCTGCTCGGCCGCCGATGACGAAAAACTGGGGCCGCCGAAGATGGTGACCACCTGCGGGTGCGCCGCCTTGACCCGCTGGCAGAAGGCCCGGTGCAGCGTTTCGTTCCACATATAGTTCGAGAACGCCATAATATCGGGCGTGGTGTGGTGAAGATAGGCGGCCAGGTCGTTCGGATATTTGAACAAGGCCGCCTCGACATCGCCCAGTTCCCTGATGGCGTGCGCCGCCACATAGCCGATGCCCAGCGAGAAATTGATGGCATGGACATAGCGCCCGGTATGGGTCAGGTCGATGAACGCGATCTTCATGGCCTATGGCCTTTCTGGCTCTAGGGTCGTGACGTCAGCCGCCGATTTCGGCGGCCGGTCGGCCAGTCTAGCGCATCAATGGTGACGTGTTCGTGAACGCCGGCTTCGTCGTGAACCCGAATTCGATATAGTGGGGCCCGACGGCTTTGTGCGAGGGGGGCGATGTCGGACGCGGTTATGGACCTTGTGGGCGAGGCTGGATCCGCCCTGAAATCGGGCGACCATCGCCAGGCCGCCGCCATCCTCGACCCGCTGCTGGCCTTGGTACCAAACCATGCCGACGCCAACGCTCTGGGTGGCATCGTCAGCTTGTTGCACGGTCGGGCGAGCGAGGCGGCGCAACGCTTGGCCCTTGCCTTCGACGGGCTGGAAACTCTGTCCGGCCAGGTGGTGCTTTCCTATGCGGCGGCATTGGCCGCCTTGGACTTGACCCCGAAGGCCGACGAGATTTTGGCCGCCTATCCCTATCCCCAGGCCGCCAAGTCGTTGCTGGATGTCGCAGACAACCTCGTGCGCGAGGGGCGCCGGATCGAAGCCTTGGGAATTCTGCGCTTTATCGCCGGGCTGGACGATCCGTGGCTGGATGATCCGGCCCATGCATTTGCCTTGGCGGTCCGTCTGGTGGCCTTGTCGGATTCCGATGCCGCCCGACTGGTGGTGGACCGGTATTTGGCCGGACCGGACCGTCGTTTCGAGGCCTTGGCCATTCGAGCGGGAATCGACGTCCTGGCCGGCGAGTTGGACACGGCCGCGGCCGCCATGGAGCAGCTTCGTCGCCATCGTTCCGACCTGGCCGAAGACCCCCGTCTTCCCGCCAAGCTGCACCAACTGCACGAAGGCTGGGGCTCCGAGGGGCGCGACGGCGGCGCCAACTCGTTCGGTACCGACCATTTCGTCGCCCTGCCGCGCTCGGATCTGTTGATCGGGCGGGGCGAGGAAGCCACCGGCTGGCGGGCCGCCCGTCAGATCGTCGTCTACCATGTCAGCGAGTCCGGGGGCACCAGCCTGGTCGGTGCCCTCGACAAGCTGAACGGCGGACGTTACCGCGCTTGCGTCACCAGGGCCGAGGCCGACCAGTTCGCCGCCTTGGATGATGCCCAACGTCACGACATTTCCCTGGTCCACTGGCATCTTCCCCTGCCGATCCGTCCGCTGGTTTCGTCGTCGGCCCGCATCGTCTCGATGGTGCGCGATCCGGTCCAGCGGGTGGTCAGCCACTATTATTGGCAGGCCCGGCATCGCGGCCAGGGAGTGCCATGGGTGTCGGACCAGATCGAGGCCGGGATGTCCTTGCGCGACTGGGTGGATTGGCTGGCCGATCGCGAGGTGGATGCGCTGAGCAATTGGATTACCGCCCTCGAGCCGCCCCGCGCCGATCCACAAAGTGCGGCCGGCCTGCTGGAGGCCGCCGACCGCCATATCGATTTCCTGGGCATCACCGAATTCTTCGACGAATCGCTGTTCATCCTGGCCGCGCTGTTAGGAGCCGACCGCGTCCCCAAATGGGAGCGGGCGGCGACGGGCGGGCCGCCCAAGCTGAGCGACCTCGACCCCGCGATCATCCGCCGGATCGAGACGATCACCGAGGCCGATCGCGAATTCTTCCACGCCTGCCGGTCACGCTTCCTCGAGCGTTATGGCGACATGGTCGAGTTCCATCAAAGGCATATCGGGTCGCTGGAAATGCGCCGGGCTTGATCAGGACGACAGCGCCGCCGACAGCCGGGCCAGGTCGTCGCGGTCGGACGGGGCGTCCCACACGTTGCAATCGGCGCAGATGTCCATTTCGGCCTTGCGTCCGTCGGCATGCAGGGCGCGGCGGGCCTGCATCACCTCGGATTGCCAGCATTCGGCGATGGAATGGCCGGTCAGGTCGCCGCTGGGATATTTGCCGTTATAATCGACATTGCACAGCGACACCTTGCCGTCGGCGAAGATGGCCATCAACGACCATAGGGCGATGCAGGGCAGATGCGGCTCGTGGGTCGAGGCGATCGGGGTGAAGCCTGGAAGCTGGCCGCCCCAATTGTGGTAATTGTGGAAGCTGACCCGGTCGGTCGCCGCCAATTGGTCGCGCCAGAACCGTTCGAAGGACGGCCATTCGTCGGCATTGCCGTGCTGGCGGACCATGCGCACCCAGATGCGGGTGGATGGCCGAAGACGGTCGCGCAGCGCGATGAAGGCCCGCGCGTTTTCCAAGACCTCCTCGAACACCAGGCCTCGGCGGATCGATTCGTAGACCTGCTTGTTCAGGCTGTCGATGGACAGCAGCACGCTATCCAGGCCGGCTTCCAGGATCGCCCGGCCGCGTTTCTCGTCCAGCAGGCTGGCGTTGGTGCTGATCTCGACCTGGCGCACGCCCTTGTCCTTCATCAGGGCGATGCGCGGGGCCAGCTTCTTGTCCAGCAGCGGCTCGCCGTCGCGGTACAGGCTGACCTTCCTGACCGTCGCCCTGTGCTCGCCGATTTCGTCGGCGATCTTGGCGAACAGATCGTCCTTCATGGTCGGCGCGTGGCGGTTCCAGTCCTCGATGGTACACATCGGGCAGCGGGCGTTGCAGGCGTTGACCGTCTCGATCTCGAAATAGCGCGGGAAGCGCAGCAGATCCTCCAGCCGCTCGCCGGGGCTGATGCGGCCGACCAGATAATCCTCGATGGCGCGGGCTGTCACCGGCGGTACTCCCACAGACGCTCGATCACGATATCGACATTAGCCAGCGGCTGGGCCGGTCCCGACGGCAGCACAAGGATGGTCTCGGACTGGCCGGTGGCATGGGGGACCGGGCCTGGGCAGTCCAGGTGCGGCGCCCGGTTCAGCGGCGGATGGACGCGTCGCGCCTGAATGCCGGCCTTTGCCAGATGGGCGATCACCGCGACCGGGTTTGCGGTCTGGGCCTCGGTCCACAGGGGCACCTCGCCTTCGTCCAGGCGGATCGGGCAAACCTGGATGTCGGGATGGCCGGCCAGTCCTTCGCTATAGCGGCGATGGATGGCGCTGACATGGGCGACCCGTTCGTCGGCCACCTGCAACTGGGCCAGTCCGACCGCGGCGGCCAGATCGGTGAACTTGAAGTTCATTCCCGGCCGGGCATAGGTCTCCCAGTCGCCATCGGCCTTGACGCCGTGCAGCTTGGCCAGCTTCAGGCGGGCCAGCACCTCGTCGTCGTCGGTGACCACCATGCCGCCCTGACCGGTGGTCAGCAGCTTGGCCACCCCCAGCGAGAAGCAGCCCATGGTGCCGAAGCCGCCCAGCGCCTTGGCGCCCTGGCGCGACAGCAGGGCCTGGCAGGCATCCTCGATGACGGCGATGCCGCGCGGCTGGGCCAGACGCAAGATCGCATCCATGTCGGCGCCGCGCCCGCCCAGATGCACTGGCACGATGGCCCGGGTCCGGGCGGTCAGCACCCGTTCGACCGCCTGCGGGTCCAGCACCGGGCGGCCCGGCTCGGTGTCGGCCAGCACTACCTTGGCGCCCAGCAGGTGGGCAGCGTGGGCGGTGGCGATCCAGGTGGCGGCCGGCACGATCACCTCGCAGCCGGGGCCGATGCCGGCGGCCAGCATGGCCAGCATCAGTGCCGCCGATCCCGACGGCACCGCCACGGCGTGACGGGTTCCGACCAGCTCAGCGAAGCGTCGTTCGAATTCGGCGGTCAGGGGGCCTTCGCCGACATGGCGGTTGGTCACCGCCTGGGCGAAGTTGGCGATCTCCGTCTCGCCCAGCCGGGTGGCCCAGACGTTGATGCGGTACTCCATCCCCCTAGTCCTTGCCCATGCCCTGACGGTCGTGCAGGTCGCGGTTCCAGCTGCCCAGCTTGTCCAGCACGTTGTAGAAGGTGGTGAAGGGCGACGGCGTGCGGATCAGGAAGCCGTCACGGACGTCCTCGGTGTATCCTTGCGTTTCCACCCAATAATCGCAGTTCTTGCAAAAGCCGGTTTCGTCCCAGCGCCCGGCATTGTGCAGATCGCGCAGCTCGCGGAAACGGGGTGAATTCCACACCGCCCGGACGCCGCCATCCCTGAAGATGTTGCCGACCACGATGTCGGGCTGTTCCGAGGTGACCACGCAAGGGGTGACGTCGCCATTGGCGCGGATGACGATGTCCCTGAACAATTGCTTGCAGGGGATGCGCTCGGGCAGCATGTCGCGATGCAGGGTCGGGTTGATGCGCTCGATATCGGGGCGCAGGTCCTGGATGTAGCCGGTGACGCGGATCAGATCGACGCGGGATTTCCAGAAGTCCAGGAAGGCGGGGATTTCCTGGTAATTGTAGTCGGTCTCGACGAAGGTGACGCCGACGCGCGGCAACGGCTTGGCGCCCCGGACCTTCAGCAACAGCTCGACCTTTTCCACCAGTTTGTCCAGCCGGGTGAAGCCGCGCGCCAGTTTCAGGGTTTCCGGGGTGGCGGCATCGACGCTGATATTGACCGA
Source organism: Magnetospirillum moscoviense (assembly GCF_001650635.1). Lineage (GTDB taxonomy): Bacteria > Pseudomonadota > Alphaproteobacteria > Rhodospirillales > Magnetospirillaceae > Magnetospirillum > Magnetospirillum moscoviense. The sequence goes on from NZ_LWQU01000185.1 coordinate 66,122, forward strand.
ATCAAAGCCGATATCGACCAGGAAGTGGGCCAGGCTTTCGTCGATCAACAGGCCGTTGGTGTTGAAGGTGCCGGCCAGGCCGCGCTGCTTCACCCGTTCAGCGGCGTGGCGGAAGGTGGTAGCGACCAGCGGCTCGTTGGCGACGTTCAGCGTCACCGACGGGCGCCATTCGGCGATCTCGTCGATCAGGGAATCCACCTGCTGGTGGGTCATCTCGATCTCGGATTTATAATATTCGTGGTAATTGCCGGTCTGCTTCTTTTCGAGCGCATGATGCCGGCAATGGGGGCAGCTGAGATTGCACTGGTTGGTCAGCTCGATACGGACGATCGTCGGGTGGTCAACGCTTTCCAACTGCATCTCAGGCTTCTCCTGATTCAAAGGACGCCCCATTCTTGAGGAACCATCAATCTAGCAGGCGATGGTTAAGAATTTCACCGCTTTGCATCCGCCATCCCACCTGTGACATAGTGACTGATCCGCCCCGGACAAAGTCCGGTGTCACCCGCGAACCCAGAAAAGGTTGCCGCCCGTGGATGAACAGCTTTACCGCCTGCGCACCAGCTGCCGGGTCTGCGACGCCCCCGATCCGGTGATCGTGGCGCCCTTGGCGCCGATGGCCGCCGCCACCCCCACCTTCAGCCTGCCCGGCACCGACAAGACCCATCCGGCCTTCACGCAGCCGGTGCCGCTGGCCCTGGCCTTGTGCCGCCAATGCGGCATGGTCCAGGTGCCGGCCATCGTCAGCGCCGATCTCAACTACCGCAACTACGCCTATCGCACCACCAACTCGCTGGGCCTGCCCGAGCATTTCCGTGCCCATGCGCGCGAGACCATCGACCGCATCCGCCCGCGCCCCGGCTCGCTGGTGATGGAATTCGGCTCGAACGACGGCACCTTGCTGGCCGCCTTCGCCGAACAGGGCCACCCGGTGCTGGGCATCGACCCGGCCCGCGCCATCGCCGAAGCCGCCAGCCGGCGCGGCGTGCCGACCCTGGCCGATTTCTTCGGCGAGGCGCTGGCCGTCAAGCTGCTGGCCAGCCATGGCCCGGCGGCGATCTTGCTGGCCAACAACGTCATCGCCAATATCGACGACCTGCACGACGTCGCCCGCGGAATCGCCACCATCCTGGCCCCGGACGGGGTGTTCGTGTTCGAAACCCAGTACGGCCCCGACGTGATCGAGCGGCTGCTGCTGGACACCGTCTATCACGAGCACCAATCCTATTTCGCGCTGACGCCTTTGTCGGTGTTGTTCGCCCGCCATGGGCTGGAGGTGATCGACGTCGCCGCCATCTGGACCAAGGGCGGCTCGATCCGGGTCACCGTGCAGCGCCAGGGCGGGCCGCGGCGGATGGAATCCTCGGTGCCGGCGATGCTGGCCGACGAAGCGCGGCGCGGCATCAAGAACCCTGCCTTCTTCGCCGCCTTCAACCACCGGATCAAGGCGACCGCCGCTGCCCTGCACGCCGAAATCGACCGGGTGCGGGCGATGGGCGGCGGGGTGGCCGGCTATGGCGTCTCGGTCGGCACCTGCACCTTGCTGGCCCAGTTCGATCTGGCGGGCAAGATCGACTTCCTGGTCGATGACGACGTCAACAAGGACCCGGAACTGGTCGGCCCCGGTTATCGTTTGGCGGTGCTGCCGCCCACGGCGCTGATCGAGCGGCGCCCCGGCCTGACATTGGTGTTCGCCTGGCGCTACGCCGATCCGATCGTGGTGGCCAATCAGGCCTATCTGGAAGCGGGCGGCGCCTTCCTGGTGTGCCTGCCCGAACCCCGCCTGATCACGGGCGCGTCATGACCATCCTGATCGTCGGCGGCGACAGCGCCATCGGGCGGGCGGTGGTGGCCGAACTGGACGGGCGCGGCTGCCCGGTGGCGGCCACCTCGCGCCGGGCCGGCCGCCATCCGTCGCTGGACCTGGCGAAGTCGCCCGCGACCTGGGAGGTGCCGGACGCGAGTGCGGCCCTGGTGGCGGCCGGCATCGGCTCGCTGGCGGCATGCGAGGCCGACGAGGACCAGGCCCGCGCCGTCAATGTCACGGCGGTTGCGGCGCTGGCCCAGCGGGTGCCCTTCGTGCTGGTGCTATCGACGACCCAGGTATTCGCGGGCGACCGGCCCCATTATCCCGCCGACACCCCGGTCTGTCCGGCCAACGCCTATGGCCGCGTCAAGGCCGAGGCCGAGAGGGTGGCGCTGGCGGCCGGCGGCGCGGTGCTGCGTCTGGGCAAGGTCCTGTCGCCCCATCTGCCGCTGGTCAAGGATTTCGTCGCCACCTTGCAGGCCGGCGGCACGGTCGAGGCCTTCGCCGACATGGTGCTGGCCCCGGTCACCCTGGAGCAGGTGGCCGCCCTGGCCGCCGACATCCTGGTCGGGGGCCTGTCCGGGATTCACCAATTGTCGGGCGATCAGGACATCTCCTACGCCGACATGGCCCGGCTGATGGCCGATAGCATCGGCAGTGGGCAGGTTCGCGAAACTTCCGCCGCTGCGCGGGTGCCGGCCCACTTCATCCAGGCCCACGCGACCCTGGCCGCAACCGGCGGGTGGACCGCGCCGTCCTCGGTCGAGGCGGTGCGCATGGTGCTGGCGCAAACCCTTTCTTTACCGGGCGAATGATCCCATATGGGTCTGGTGCGGAGAAGTCGTGATGGAAGTCTATTCCCAGCTGAAGTTCCTGCGCTTTCGCGACCGCCTGGACGCCGTCGCCGAGGGGCGGGTGCCGGCGCCGGTTCATGTCCGTATCAAGCCGATCAATCGCTGCAACCATGATTGCTGGTATTGCGCCTATCGCAATTCGAACCTGCATCTGGGCGAGGACATGGATGAGAAAGACACCATCCCGACGCCCAAGCTGTTCGAGATCGCCGACGACATCGTCGCCATGGGGGTGAAGGCGGTGACCTTCTCGGGCGGCGGCGAGCCGTTGCTGCACAAGGCCCTGCCCGAGACCATCGACCGGCTGGCCCAAGGCGGGGTGTCGGTGGCGACCCTGACCAACGGCGTCAACCTGAAGGGTCGCGTGGCCGAGGCGCTGGCCCGCCACGCCACCTGGGTCCGGGTGTCGATCGATGCCTGGGACAACGAATCCTATACCGCGTCCCGTTCGGCCCGGCCGGGCGATTTCGACCGGGTGATGGACAATATGCGGGCCTTCAAGGCCTCGGGGACCAAATGCGTGCTGGGCGTCAGCCTGATCATCGATCAGGTCAACCACACCCATGTCGCCGAACTGGCGGCCCGCTTCAAGGAATTGGGCGCCGACCACGTCAAGCTGGCCGGGGCCGTCACCGCCAACGACGCCGCCGAACACAATGCCTATCACGAACGCTTCGCCGCCGAGACCGCCCGCCAGATCGCCCAAGCGCAGCACCTGGCCGACGATCGCTTCCAGGTGCTGAACCATGTCCACCGCATGGCCGAAAGCTTCGACAAGCCCTATCATTCCTGCCCGTTCGTCCGTTTCCTGACGGTGATCGGCGCCGATCAGACGGTCTATCTGTGCCAGGACAAGGCCTATACCCAGTCGGGCAAGCTGGGGTCCATCAAGGATCGGAGCTTCAAGGATTTCTGGTTCTCGGACGACAACAAGCGGGCGCTGGAGGCCGTCGATCCGTCGGTCCATTGCCGCCATCATTGCGTCGCCCATGGCAAGAACCTGGCGCTGGTCGATTACATGTCGCAGGACCTGGGGCACACGGTGTTCGTCTGATGGCCGAATTCAACTTCATCCAGAAGCTGCACAGCAGCACCAAGCGCGATTACGTCGCCCGCGTCGTCGAGGCCGACAAGGCCGAATGCGCGAGGGTGGCCCAGCAATGGGGCCAGGATTACTGGGACGGCGAGCGCCGCTTCGGCTATGGCGGCTATCGCTATGACGGACGCTGGCGCCCGGTGGCCGAGGAACTGGCCCGCCATCTGAAGCTGAAGCCGGGCATGCGGCTGTTGGATGTCGGCTGCGGCAAGGGCTTTTTGTTGTACGAATTCACCCAGGTGGTGCCGGGGCTGGTGGTCGCCGGGCTGGACATCAGTGCCTATGCCATCGACAACGCCAAGCCGGAAATCAAGCCGTTCTTAAGTGTCGGCGATGCTGCCAGCCTGCCTTACGGCGACGGTGAATTCGACGCGGTGGTGTCGCTGGGCTGCCTGCATAATCTTAACCTGCCCGATCTGTGGCGGGCGGTGGGCGAATTGCAGCGGGTCTGTCCGGGAACAGCCAAATACGTCATGGTCGAATCCTTCCGCGACGAGCGCGAGAAGGCCAACCTTTTGTACTGGCAGCTGACCTGCCGGTCGTTCCACGACCCGCAATCATGGGCCTGGCTGTTCGGCCAGGCCGGCTATGGCGGCGATTGGGGTTTCATCTTTTTCGAATAGCCTGGGTGATGCTGGCGGCGATGCCCTCCGGCTGCAGCCCGAACCGTTCCAGCAACGCGTCCTGCGAGCCGTATTGGTGGACGAAGGAATCGGGCAGGGCCAGACGCAAGGTCGGCGGCACCGGCCCGGAAGCGGCCAGTGCATCCAGCACCGCTGCGCCCAGACCGCCGATGCGCGAATGTTCCTCGACGCTGACCACCAGTCGTTTTCCTTGGGCCAGCGCCACCGTTTGCTCGCCGTCGAACGGCTTGACGGTGTGGGCGTGCAGCACGGCGCAGCCGATGCCGTCGGCTTCCAGTATTTCGGCCGCCGCCAGGGCGCGCCCGGTCATCACCCCGGTCGAGACCAAAAGCACATCCGAACCCTTGCGCATGGGGATGGCGCGACCGATGGCGAAGCCGTTTTCCTCCTTCGAGATCACCGGATCGCCGCCCTTGCCCAGGCGGATGTAAAGGGGGCCGGGCCACGACAGGCTGGCCTGCATCAGGCGGACCATTTCGTCGGCATCGGAGCACGCCACCACCGCCATGCCGGGCAGGGCGGAAAACAGCGCCAGATCGTCGATGGCGGTGTGGGTCGGCCCCAGCGGCGCATAGACCAGCCCGCCGCCATTGCCGACCAGTCGCACCGGAAGATCGTGCAGGCAGACGTCGATGGCGACCTGTTCGTAACAGCGCCGGGTCAGGAAGGTGGCGATGGTGTGGACGAAGGGCATCAGCCCGTCCATGGCCATGCCGGCGGCCATGCCGATCAGGTTGGCCTCGGCGATGCCTTCGATGATGAAGCGGTCGGGCACGTCCTTGGCCATCTGCTTCAAGGTGCCGGCCGACGGGTCGGAACCCACATAGACCACTCGGGAATCGGTCAGCGCCAGCCGGTGGATCATGTCCAGACAGGTCTTGCGCATCACATTCCTCCCAGCTCGGCGATGATGGCGGCGGTCTCGGCCTCGGTCAGCTTGCGCTTGTGGTGCCAGTCGGCCACGCCCTCCGCCAGGCTCAGGCCCTTGCCCTTGACGGTGTGGGCGATCACCAGGCTGGGCTGGCCCGCCGCCACCGGCAGGGCGCCCAGCACCCGCTTCAGGTCGGCGGGGTCGTGGCCGTCGGCCTGGGCGACGGCGAAGCCGAAGGCCCGCCATTTGTCGGCCAGCGGTTCCAGCGGCTGGACCTGCTCGACCGGGCCATAGGATTGCAGCTTGTTGTAGTCGATGATGGCGACCAGATTGTCCAGGCCGTGCTTGGCGGCACTCATCGCTGCCTCCCACACCGAGCCCTCGTTGGTCTCGCCGTCGCCCATCACCACGAACACCCGGCTGGGACGCTTCTGGATGCGGGCCGCCAGCGCCATGCCCAGGCCGATCGACAGGCCGTGCCCCAGCGCCCCGGTCGAGGCCTCGATGCCCGGCAGGAGGCCATGTTCGGGATGGCCGGGCAGGCGGGAATCGACGGCGCAGAAGGTGGCGATTTCCGAGGTCGGGAAGAACCCCTTGTCGGCCAGGATGGCGTACAGGGCCAGCACGCCGTGGCCCTTGGACAGGATGCAGCGGTCGCGGTCGGGGTCGTCGGGACGTTTCGGGTCGATGCGCAGGATGTCGTCATACAGCACGCGCAGGATCTCGATCAGCGACATGGTGGCGCCGAAATGGATGCCGGCGGATTTGATGGCGCTGATCGCCAGGCGGCGCAGATGGCGCGAGCGGTCGTCAAGCGGGGGCGAGGTCATGGGCATCTTCCAACCAGGACAGCAGGGAACGGGACTTTTCCAATTGCCGGGTTTCCGCCGCGCGGGCCTCGGCCGAGCCTGCGACCAGGCCGCGGCGGGCGCGGCGGTCGGGGCGGAATTCGTTCAACAGGATCAGGCACCAGATCAGCCCGAACAGCGGAATCATCGCCTCTAATCGCAGGGCCAGGCCAGGTTCGTCGGGCAAGGCCGCCAGCATCAGGTCCTTCAGGCGGTCGCGCTCGGGCGCCGAAAAGGCCGATCCGGGATGCAGCATGGTGTCGGCGATGGCCTTTTCCGGGCCGTCCCAGCCGAAATATTCGAAGTCCAGGAAGACCAGACCCGATGGCGTTGCCAGCATGTTGTGCCGGCCGAAATCCGACGGGCTGAGCACACGGGTCGACGGTGTGGTGAAGCCCGTGCGCAGCCGTGCCCTTGCGCGGGCGAAGGCGCGGTCGGCACTTCCCCGGATGTCGGCCAGATGGCCGGCCAGCGGGGGAATGTCGGCCAGCGGCGCCAGCCGCTCGGCGAACTGGCGCTCGGCTTGTTCGGCGGTGAAGACCGGGGTCGAGCCTTCGCGCAGATCGGTCGCCTCGCCGCGCAAGGCCTGCAGGCGGGCGAACAGGGCGCCCATGGCGGCCACGCCATCATCGGCCGGTTCCAGCGGGCGGCCGTCGATCCAGGTGTACAGGGCCGCATGCCGGGCCGGGTCGGCCGCCACCGGCTGGGGCACCGGCAAGCCGTGGCCGGCCAGGAACGAGAGCGCCTGCCATTCCTGGCCCAGGCGATCGCGCGGGTCCTCGGCCTGGGGCGGATAGGATTTGAGCGCCAGCCGTTCGGTCCCGGCATCGATGGCGAAGATGCGGTTGTTGCCGCCCCGGCCCACCGCTTGGGCCGCATTCACCGGCCGGCCCAGCAGGCCAGCCGCCAATTCCCGCGCTTGGGTAACGTTCATGTCAGCACCCGTGCGCTGACCTTGGCCCAATCGTCTAGCAAGATGGCGCGGGTGGCGGCGGGGAAATCGGGATCGTCCAGCAGTTCGGCCAGGTCGTCGATGAAGATCGCCGGGGCCAGCGCGCGGATGCGGGCCAGCTTGGCGGCGCGGTCATCCTCGAAATGGATGTCGTCGCGGGCGAAGCCCAGCCGCGAGAAATAGCCCTGCCGTTCCAGCCAGCCCAATGCCGCCTGGCGCAGATCGGTACCGGTCGGGTCGAAATGGCCGGTGCGGGTCTTGTGGCTGACGATCACCAGATCGTGGCCCAGGGCGCGCGCCCGCACGATGAAATCGCAAGACCCTGGCATCGCTTCGGCCAGATCGATGCGCGGGCCATAGACCTGGCCCTGCAGGCGCTGCCAGTCGGTCTCGCCGCCGGGCCTGGCCCGCAGGGCGGCGCGGATATCCGCCTTGGTCCCGGTGAAATCGGTCGCGACCAACCCCATCTCGGCGGCGACGGCCAGGAAGGCTTGGTCGTAGCCGATCAGGGTGTTGTCGAGGTCCAGGCCGATCAGCACCTTCTTTCCTTCTAGGCCAGCTTGGTCTGCTGCATCAGCTTGATGTTGAAGTAGACCGGATTGTCCATGGGGTCGGGCACCCGGCCGGCGGCAAAGGCCGCCGCCAGGTCGCGCACCGCGTCGGAAATGGTGTGGCGGGGGATGAAGCCCAACTCGGTCTTCATCTTTTCCGATGACACATGATAGGACCGGTTGTCGTTGGTCGGCACCACCTCGATGTCGATGGGCTTGCCCAGCGCGTCGCGCACCATGTGGGCGATCTCGAGCACCGTGAAGTTTTCCCAGCCGGCGTTGAAGGTCTTGCCGTCCCAGCGCTCGGGCTCGACCGCCAGCATGTGCAGGTACAGATCGACCATGTCGTCGACATGGATGTTGGGCCGCTTCTGGCCGCCGCCGAACACGGTGATCTTGCCCTTGTTCAAGGCGTGGTTGGTCAGGATGTTGACGGTCAGGTCGAGGCGCAGGCGCGGCGCATAGCCGCACACGGTCGCCGGCCGAATGATGCCGACATGGAAGCCTGGCGCCCGCTCGGCCAGCAATTCATCCTCGCACAGGGCCTTGTACCTGGAATAATCGGTCAGCGGCTCGCGCAGCAGATCCTCGGTGACCTCGGCCTCGTCCTTGATGCCGTAGACCGACGAGGACGAGGCATAGATGAAGCGCCCGACGCCGGCCTGCTTGGCCGCCTTGACCAACGGCAGGAAGGCACCGTGGTTGATGGACCGGCCCAGATCGGGATCCAGGTCATAGGACGGATCGTTCGAGATGCAGGCCAGGTGGATGACGGTGTCGCAGCCGGCGACGGCCCGGGCCACCACCTTGGAATCGCGCAGGTCGCCCTTGACCTCGATCAGGTTGGGGCCGCGCAAGGATTGGAACAGATCGGGCAGATACAGGTAAAGGTCCAGCACGGTGACCTTGTAGCCGGCGGCCAGAAGCTTCGGCACCAGGGCGCTGCCGACATAGCCGGCGCCGCCGGTGACCAGGATATGTTGCGGACGGGCCATCGATTGCTTCCTTACTTCAACAGGCGTTCGACGAACTTGATCAGCTCGATGCGGCCGACCGAGCGGCGGTGGCCGACGATGCCGACCTTGATGGCGCCGACGGCGTTGCCGACGAAGCCGACCAGTTCCATCGGCCCGCCCACCGCCACCAGCGGCGAGGTCACCGCCAGGAAGGCGTCGCCGGCGCCCACGGTGTCCAAGGCGCGCTTGGTGAAGGCGGGAACGCGGTTGATCTTCTTGCCCTTGGCCCAGGTGGCGGCGCCTTCGTGGCCCATGGTCACGGTGATGCGGTTGCAATCGATCCGGGCCGGCAGGTGTTTGCTCAAGATGGTGGCGATATCGCTGTAGCGGTCGCCGGTCGCCAGCTTGGCCTCGGGGGCGTCGATGCAGACATAATCGGCCTTGGGATAGCGGGTGACCAGATTGAAGCCGGTATTGGCGCTGTTGGTCTGGGTATTGACCGCCAGGAAGCGGGCATTGTCCACCAGGGCCTTGATGACCGGAGCGGTGATCATGCCGTGGCCGAAATCGGTGACGATGACCAGGTCGTATTTGGGCGCGCGGTTGGCGATGACGCGCACCAGTTCGGCTTCCTGGCGCCCGGACGACGGGGTGTCGTCCATGTAATAGACCTCGAACAGCTTGCGCATGCCGTTGTCGATGAACCGGCACTTGCGGGTGGTCGGTGCGCCGTCGCGATGAAGGGCGGTCAGGGTGACGTTGGGCAGAAGCGACTCGCGGATCAGCTGTTCGTGGCTGTCGGCGCGGCCCAGCACGGTGACCACCTCGACCTCGGCGCAGAAATTGGCGACATGGTTGGCTGCGGCGATCGAGCCGCCGGCGAATTGCTCGCTGTCGCGGTGAAGGGTGGCGATCATGTTTTCCTTGGGCGACTTGCCCAGGGCGTTGACGTACTGGTAATCGTCGATGATGGCGTCGCCGACCACCAGGACCTTCAATCCTTGGGCGCGGTCCAGCATCTGACGGACCTGGGCCAGGCCGTCGCGCTGGCGCAGCCCGGCCAGGTAATCCTTGAGCGCCGGGTCATAGACATCCAGGTAATTGTTGATCAGGGACGAGGACGAGAACACCAGCTCGTTGGTGAAGACGACACGGCCGCCATGGTCTTCGACCGCCCGGCGTTCCGACACGATCTTGCCGGTGACGTCGGTCTCTGAATCCTTGTAGTCCGAGCCCTTGACGTAGACGCCGGGTTTGATGGCGTGGATCACGGACTCGGCCGAGGCGGCGTAATTGATGCCGACATAATCCACATGGGCCAGCGCCGCCAGCATCTCGGCGCGCTGGTGCTCGCCGAACACCGGGCGGCCGGGGCCCTTGTTGACGAAGGAATCGGCGGTGATGGTGACCATCAGCACGTCGCCCTCGCGCCGGGCAGCTTCCAGGTGGCGGACATGGCCCAGATGCAACAGGTCGAACACCCCGTGGCACAACACCACCGTACGGCCGTCGCGGCGCAGATGCTCGGCGACGGTCGCCAACTGGGCCAGGTTGTGGACCTTGCCGCCGTCGGGGTGACGGTGCGAGGGGGTGACGGTTTCAGTCATGGCGCGCGTTGGTATCCCTTTCTTGGGTGCGGCCTGGCGCCGCTTTCTGCCGATCAGGATTCCCGCACAATGGTTAAGGCTTCGCTTATGGCCCCGACGCGACCACTGGCGGATAGGCCACCGCCGGCCGGCCGGCATAAAAGGCGGCGGCGTCGTTGAGCAGGCGGTGGCGGACCAGCATGTCGGCCAGGGCGACGCGGTGGCCGGGATCAAGGGGCTGGGCCTGGTGGGCGCGATGGAACATCGCCGACGCCTCCTTCGACAACCCCAGTCCGGCCAGGGCGTGGCCGATGGCCGAAATCGCCTGGGCGCTGGGGGGCGCCGCCAGATGGTGCTCGATGTCGGCCAGCGTGGCGTCGAGCCTTTCCAGGAAATCCTCCAGCGGCTGTTCCTCCCAGCCGGGACCCGACGGGATCAGGCGGCCGAAATGGACGGCGGCGGCCTGATCCATGCGGCGCCGGGAATAGAAGATATCGGCCACCGCCGCCCGGGCGGCGCGGTTGTCCGGTTCCAGCGCCAGCCAGCGGGTCAGGCAATGGGCGGCGGCCGCCTTGGCGCCGATCTGGCCCTGGCTGCGCGATTCAAGGTGCGCCAGCATGGTGCCGATATTGTTCCACAGCGCAGGCCGCTTGGGGTCGAGCCGGCAACTGGCCCGAAAGGCGGCGATGGCGCGGCGCAGCCTGACCAATTGCGGCGGCGACATCACGGCGACGTCCTGGAAAACCAGGCCTGACGCGGTCAGTTCGGCCGCCAAAAGGTCGGATTGGATGACCGGGTCGTCAGGCCGGGACAGGGCCAATCGATGAAAGATCGCGGCGGCATTGGTCCAATCCTGGCGGCGGGCCAGCAGGTCGGCGGCGCGCCGCATCAGCTCGGCCAGTTCGGGCATGTCGATGTCGTGGCTGGTCAGCACCGCTGCTGCTGCGGCGGCGACCTCGTCGGTGGGGGGCAGGCCGGCCAGGAGGGTCAGCGCGCCCGGGGCATCGCCGGTCCGCCAGCGCGCCTCGGCCAGGGCCAGCGCGATCTGTGGGCGGGCGGGGTCAAGAATGGCGGCTTCGGACAGTGCCGCGAAGGCCGCCATGCCGTCGCCCAGGTGCAGGCACACCCGGCCCAGAGCCAGCCACACATCGGGCGAATCGGGGTTCTCGTCGGCCAATTCGGCCAGCAACGCCCGCGCCTCGGCCGGGCGGCCGTCCTTCCAGGCGGCCAGCGCGGACTCGAACAGGGGCGAGGTGTCGGTGGGCATCGGCGGAAGTCTCCCAGGTCAGGCGATGGACCCGACTGACCGGGGGGCAAGGGTAGATGGCAATTGGTAGACAAGTTGTTAAGGAAGGGCCGCCACAATCGAGCGCGTCACCATGGGGCGGCGCCGGGATGCAGTTCAATTTCTACCTGAAAAATCACCACGTCACCGGGCTGGCCAGCCTGGAGGATATCATCGGGCCGATTTCCGCCGGCCTGGTCGAGGGCGGTCATCAGGTGCAGTTCGAATACACGCAGTTGCTGCCCCGGCCGTGGGTCAACGTGATGTTCGAGTATTTTCCCGATACCGGCCTGATCGACGAACTGGCGGCGGCCCGAGCCGAGTATGGATCGGACCTGATCCTCGGCCTGATCGGCACCGAGGACCTGTCCGACACCATCTCGATGGGCGACAAGGGTGATCAGCGGCGGCTGGACAACATGCGCCGGGTCATGGGGGTGTTCGACTTCATCTGGTCGATCGTGCCGGTCGATGATTACGCCCGGCTGTTTCCCGATTGTCGGCCCGCTTATTTCCTGCCCTTCGGCCATTGCCCGTCGCTGGAGCAAGAGCCCGTCCTGCACCAGGGCATCGACGTCATGCTGTACGGCAAGCTGAACGGCTGGCGGGCGCCGGTGGTGCAGACCCTGCTGGAAGCCGGTGCCCGGGTGCAGGCGACCTTCGGCGACATGCCGGAATTCATCCGCCGCAATATGCTGGGGCGATCGAAGATGGTGCTGGACATGCGCCGGGGCGACGTCGTGCGCTACATGTCGCCGTCGCGCATCTGCGCCGCCTTGCAGTGCCGGACCCTGGTGGTGGCGGAAACCTTTGACGTCAGCCTGCTGTCCAGCCTTTATCGCTACGTGGTTCCCGCCGATTATGGCGACCTGGCGGCGACGTGCCTTGCGCTGATGGCCGACGATTCGGCCCGGCGGGCGCGGACGGACGAACTTTTCGCTCGCTTCAAGGCGGAAACCTCGATGCGGGCCAATCTTGAAGCGTTGCTGCCGACGATACCGGCATAACCGTAGGACGGATGGCGGGTGATGAATTTGGAAGCGGAACTGCAGGCCGGGATCTTAGCCCATTCCGAGGGGCGGCTGGGCGACGCCGCACGGTGCTATCGCCGGGTGCTCGAGGCCGATTCCAACAATGCCGACGCCCTGCATCTGATGGGGGTGCTGTCCCTGATGGGCGGCGAGGCGGCCTTTGCCGAAAGCCTGGCCCGCCAGGCCATCGCGGCAGCGCCCGATTGGTTCGCGCCCCATGTCGGGCTGGGCAACGCGCTTCAGGCCCAGGGCCGGCTGGAAGAGGCCGCCGCCTGTTTCCAGACGGGCGTGAGCCTGCATCCGCAAAGCGCCGAGGCCTACAGCAACCTGTCCAGCTGCCTGTGCGCGCTGGGGCGTGCCGACCAGGCCGCCGACGCCGCGGTCAACGCCATCGTCATCGACGGCGCCATGGCCGAGGCCCACAACAATTTCGGTAACGCCCTGGCCGCGCTGGGCAGCCCGTCCGAGGCGGCCGAGGCCTATTTCAAGGCCATCGCCCTCAAGCCCGACTATTCCGATGCCTGGTACAATCTGGCCAACGCCCAGATGGCGGCCGGCGAGTTGGACGAGGCGGTCAAGCTTTACCGGCGGGCCATCGAGCTCAGCCCGGCTCCGATAAAATATTACAATCTTGGCAACGCCTTGCTGGCGGCCGGCCGGCCGGCCGAGGCGATCGACGCCTTCCGCACCGTGCTCGAGCTTGAACCCGGCTTCGTCGCCGCTGCCGTCAACCTGTCCAGCGCCTACAAGGATCTTGAGCGCCTGGACGAAGCCGCTTCGATCTTGCGCGAATACCAGGTCCGCGCCCCCGACGCGCCCGACCTGCATTGGAACCTGGCCCTGGTGTCGTTGCAGGCTGGCCAATGGGCCGACGGCTGGCGGGAGTATGAGTGGCGCTGGAAGATGCCGACCTTCGCGCCGTTCGTGCGCGATCTTGGCCGCCCGTTGTGGCAAGGCGAGGATCTGGCCGGCCGCTCGATCCTGGTGCATGCCGAGCAAGGTTTCGGCGACGCCATCGAATTCTGCCGCTTCCTGCCCCTTCTGGCCGATCGCGGCGCCCGGGTGGTGTTCGAATGCCGGGCCGGGCTTACCCGTCTGATGTCGGCCCTGGATTCCCGGATCGAGGTGGTGGCCCTGGGCCATCCCCTGCCGGAGACCGATTACTATCTTCCGATGATGAGCCTGGTCCATGCCCTGGGGCCCTCGATCGATCAGGTGGGCCGGGCCGGCCCCTATCTGTCGGCCCCGGCCGGTTCCGCCGATTTCTCCGACATCGCCGGTCAGGCCGGGCTGAAGGTCGGCATCGTCTGGGCCGGCGGCGAAAGCCGGCGCGACAACCGGGTCCGCTCGTGCCGCGCCATCGATATGGCGCCGTTGGCCGCCATCGCCGAATGCCGCCTGTTCTCGCTGCAAGTCGGGCCTCAGGCGGGGCAGGCCGCCGAATTGGGAGACGGCGTCACCGACCTTTCCCCGCGCTTGGCCGATTTTGCCGACACTGCCGCCGCCATCGCCGCGCTGGATCTGGTGATTTCGGTCGATACCGGCGTCGTGCACCTGGCCGGCGCCATGGCCAAGCCGGTCTGGGTGCTGCTGTCGAAGCCCAGTAACGGCTTTCTGTGGATGCAGGAGCGGAGTGATTCCCCTTGGTATCCGTCGGCTCGTCTGTTCCGCCAAACGCAAAGCGGTGATTGGTCTGAACTGATGGAGCGGGTTGAGCGCGAGATCATATCGAGATATTTGTCCGCACGTTCATAGTATATAACTATGCCGCCCGCCACGATGACTTGACCGTTCTGTTTATAGCGCAGTATCTTTGCGATCATATGGGCGATGTTCTGATTTGAATATTGCGCTCGACCGCGCCGCGCAGCGGTTTATGAATTGTTAAGGTTTTCGCGCCTTGGCGGGCCCTTGAGGGGTGCTTGAAACCCGAGTCGAAAAGCCGTTGCGGGCGGGAATGGGATGCGTTATAGTTTTAAGTAACCGAGCAGAGAGCTGCTGCGGTTCTCTGCTCGAGTGACCCGGCAAAGCTGGGCCCGAGCTCTCAAGGCGAATAGCTAATCCAGAAAGGATTGTGCCATGGCTGATAACGTTACACTCTCCAGCTCCATCCGTACCAATCTGTTGACCCTGCAAAAGACCGGTGATCTGGTCAACAGGACCAACAACCGCCTGTCCACCGGCCTGCGCGTTGCGTCCGCCGTTGACGACGCGGTCAACTACTTCCAGGGCAAGTCCCTTTCCGACCGCGCGGCCGACTTGACGTCCCGCAAGGAAGGTATCGATCAGGGCATCAGCAGCCTCAAGTCCGCCATCGGCGGTCTCGAAGCGGTTGAAAAGCTGCTGGTGCAGATGAAGGGTGTGTTGCTCAGCGCGAAGTCCTCGACCGCCGCCGAGCGTGTCGATCTGGCCTCGCAGTTCAATACCCTGGCGACCCAGCTGACCGCGCTGTCGAACGACGCTTCGTTCCAGGGCCTCAACCTGATCAACGCGACCGGCGCCAACCTGAAGGTGCAGTTCTCGGAAAAGACCTCGGCCATCCTGGACGTTGGTGGTACCGACAACCGCTTCTCGGCGATGGTCGGCTTCACCGCCGCCGGTGCCACGGTGATCGCTACCGCGGTGACCGGTCTGACCTCCGGTTGGTCGGCGATCTCGGCGAGCGTGTCGCTGTTCGACAACATCATCGAAAAGATGGACAGCGCGGTGACCACCGTGCGTTCGAACGGCAAGACCCTGGGTACCAACGTCGCCCTGCTCCAGACCCGTCTGGACTTCACCAAGGCGTATGTGAATACCCTGAAGGAAGGCGCGGACAAGCTGACCCTGGCCGACCTGAACGAAGAAGGTGCCAACCTGGTGTCGCTGCAGACTCGTCAGCAGCTCGGCATCCAGGCGCTGTCCTTCGCCGGTCAGCAGGACCAAGGTATCCTGAGGCTCTTCGGCTAATCTAACCGAAGTAGTCGTTAGGTCTAGGATTGGCGGAAGAAGGCTTGTTGTCTTCTTCCGCCTTTTCCTTTTCTGGCGCTATTGCGCTTTCACAAACCGTTAATTCATTGGTGGTATCACGGAGTCCAGAGACGCGCAGGGCACGTGCGCCAAGGAGGAATGATGAGCTATCCGCCAAACCAAGGCCGCTATTCCAATATTCCGGCGCCGGGAAATCCCCGCCTGACCGAGGCATGGGCTTTGACCGAAGCGGCGCGCCGGATCGCCGACTCTCAGCGCCCCGACGCCGAGCCAGGCGCCTTTCTGGCGGCGATTCGTCTGAATTGGCGGTTGTGGACCATTTTTCAGGCCGAGCTGACCTCGCCCAACACCGAAGTCCCGATGGACTTGCGCATGAACATGCTGTCCTTGTGCAATTTCGTCGATAAGACCACCGTCGATATCATCGCCGACCCGGTGCCGGCCAAGGCCGAGATTCTGATCACCATCAATCGTAACATCGCCGCCGGTTTGTTCACCACGCCCGCCGATCAGCCCGCTTCAAGCGAGAACCCGCCTGCCGCCCCGGCGGGAAGTGCCGATTTCAGCGCCTGATCGTTCTTTCCTGAAAGTGGAGAGTTTCATGGTTGCCCACGACATTCTGGCGCAGGCCGCCGCCGCGCTTGACCGCTCCGATCTCGAAGAAGCGCTCAACATCGCCGAGCGCAACCTGCGGATTCAGGAAAATCAGGTGGATGCGGTTTGCGTCATGGCGGCCGTCGCCTATCGCCAGGATGATTGGGCCCGGTCGCTGCTGTTGCTCGAACGGGTCGCCGAGCAGCCGAATGTGCCGAGCGACATCGACGAAGTGCTGGCGGTTCTGAATTGCCTGGTCGGCCGCCTGACTGACGCGCTGTTCCATGCCAAGGTTGCGTCGACCCGCAAGGTCGGCAACGTTCTAGAGCGTCTGTTCGGTCCGGAATTCCCGAAATTCGCCGACGCCTTCGCCAATATCGGCGAACGCCCGTTGCTGCGCCGCGCCAAGCTGGCGCTGCGCAACGGAATGCGTCCGGCTGCCCGCAACCTGGTCGAACAGCATCTGTCGATCACCAACAACGACATCGATGCGCTGGATTTCCTGTCGGCGCTGCTCGAGGAAGACGGCGCCCACGAGGAAGCCATCGGCGTGCTGCGCAGTGTCCAGACCCTGGGCGGCCAGTCGGCGACCTTGCTGTCGCGGCTGGCGCGCAGCCTGATGGCCACCGGCGAGCGCGACGCCGCGCTGGCGTGTAACGATTTGGCGATGGCGCGGGCGCCGTCGTCGATCGCCATTCACGCGGCCGCGCTCGAAGCGTGGGAGCACCATCCCCACGCCGAAGGCCGTCGTCACCAGGCTTGCCTGGAATCCTGGCGCAAGTTGGTGATGGCCAAGATCCCCAAGGTCGTGCGGCCCTTGCCGCCATTGGCTGCCGGGGGGCGGCGGACCGTCGGCTATCTGTGTTCGAACGTCGCCGACGAAGCGGTTCGCTTCATGATCGGGCGGATCGCCGCGCGCCATGACCGTGCTCGCTTCAACGTCATCGGCTTCGGGTCCGGCGATTTGGCCGACAATGCCAACCTGGCCTTCCGCAATTCCTTCCTGCGCTGGCGCGAAATCAGCCAGTTGGATGAGCTGACCCTGGCGGCGCTGGTGCGCGGCGAAGGTGTCGATATCCTGATCGATTGCGACGGCTTGGCGGCGCCGGCCCATCACGGCCTTTACGTTCGTAACGCCGCCCGCGCCCAATTGTCTTGGCTGAACATGCCGACCGGCGAGATGCTGCCCGGTGCGCACGGGACGCTGGCCGGTTCCAGCCTGCCCATGGGGCCTTATCTGTTGAACGCCGAGCGGGCCATTACCGCCGGCCTGCCGGCAGCTGCCAACGATGGCACTGTGACCTTCGGCGCCGACGTGTCGCTGGCGGACTTCAATCCCGACGTTGCCCTGGCCTGGAGCCTGGTGCTGCAGGCCAACCCCAACGCGCTTCTGGCGTTGCGTGACGATGGACATTTCTCGCAGCCCACACACACGGCAAATCTGGTCGAGTTGTTCGGCAATTTCGGCGTCGCCCACCGCATCGACATCATTTCCTCCACCTCGGCCGAGTTCTGGAGCCAGGTCGACGTCGCCCTGGCGCCGTTCCCGTCGCTTCCGGTCTTCACCTATGGCGAGGCCCTGGGGGCCGGCATTCCTGTGGTGACCATGGATACCGGTCGGGCCGCCAGCCTCGCCGCCTCGGTGCGTGCCACCGGCCACGGCGAAACAATGGTGGCCGGCGACGTCAACCAGTATGTGGACCTGGCGGGCCGCTGGGCGTCGGACCTTGACCGTCTGGCCAACCATCGCCGCATCGGGGCCGCGGCCATCGTTGCTTCGGCGCCATTCGACGTCGATGCTTTCGTGCGCGGTCTCGAGGCCCATCTCGACGGGCTGTTCGCCGAGCAGCCTGTCGGCTAAAAGGGGGCAGGAATGCCGGTGGGTGATCGTTACGCCGCCAATGTCGCTTTTCTGGGCGAGAACTATCCGGATCTCGCCCGCCGGCTGACCGGCAACACCGGGCCGATCCGGCCGATCTTTACGGATGGCGTTCCTACAGACATCCAGATCGTCGATCAGCGCCTTTATAACGGTGACGCCCGCGACATCGTGGTCACCCAGGTGCAGTCCTTCCTGGCAAAGCCCGCCCGAGTCGGCTATGACGCCAATTCCTTCAGTTCTGATAGCCTGGTGTCGCGCGCGTCCTATATCAATCTGCGTCGCGCCATGGCCACGCACAGCCTTGACGTCATCCCGGCGGCGCCGGTGGTCCGCTCCGGCTTCATGCTGATCTTCGGCATCGGGCTGGGCTATCACCTCAAGTCGCTGATCGAGGCGGTCGATGTCGAGCATGTGGTCATCGCCGAAGTGGTCGGCGAGTTTCTTGATATGTCGTGTCACGCCATCGACTGGCAGGAAATTCACCAATTGTGTGAAGCGCGCAAGACCACGCTTCATGTGTTCGTAGCCGAGCAGCCCGGGCGTCTGGCGGGCGAGATCGGCGCGCTGATCACCGAAGTCGGAACCGTCTTGCTGGATGGCGTCTATTGCTTCCGCCATTACCCGCTGTGGGCGCTGGACGAAGCCTATCGCCGCACCGTCAACGAATTTCCCCGCCACATCATGGCGCGCGGATATTACGAAGACGAGCGCAAGATGATCCGCAACGCCATCACCAACCTGCACAAGTGCGATTATTACCTGGTCGAGGGCTCGTTCCGCCCCCGCACCGACGTTCCGGCCTTCATCATCGCCTCGGGCCCGTCGGTGGACGAGGCGATCGCCACCGTCAAGGAATGGCGCGACCATGCCGTAGTGTTTTCCTGCGGCTCGTCGCTGCAGATCTGTCTGAAGCACGGCATCATCCCCGATTATCATGTCGAGTTGGAAAACGTCGTCGCGGTGAAGGACTTCCTGGATCACATCCTGGAAAAGAACCGGCACCTTTTCCCCGGCGACAAGTTCGACGGCATCAAGCTGATCTCCTCGGTGACCGTCAATCCCCGGGTGATGGCCTTTTTCGACGAGGCCTATTTCTTCTTCCGCGACAGCTCGGTCTCGACCAAATGTCTGGCCGAGGGTATCCCGATCATGTCGGCGGTGGGTCCGAACGTCTCGAACACGGCGGTCGCGGTGGCGGCCCGGCTGGGTTTCGGCGAGATGTATTTCTTCGGCTTCGATTGCGGCTGGCGCGATGCCAAAACGCATCATTCCAAGGACACCGCCTATTACACCGCGGAAAAGCACAAGGTCGAGGAGGCGAAGGCCACCATCACGGTGCCGGGCAATTTCGGCGGCGAGGTGGAAACCGACACCACCCTGGATTGGAGCCGCGACATGATCGAGCAGAAGCTGCGGGGCTTCTCGATCAAGGCGTTCAATTGCTCGGATGGTGCCCTGATCGAAGGCGCCCTTCCACTGGTGCCCGAGGGGCTGGCGCTTAAGGGGCCGGTCCTCGATCGTGCGGCGATCTTGGCCTCGATTCGGGACAATTCCCGCTTATTTAAGGCCGGCGAGTTCCTTCAGCGCTTCGACATGGCCGATTTCGTGGCCGAGGTGGACGCGTTCAGCGAGGCGATCCTGGCGCTGATCGACCGCGCCAAGGCCGAAAAGATGAGCTTCATGGCGTTCCATGGCCTGGTGTGGCCGTTGGTGCGCGACCTGCACAAAAGCCCGGACTACCGGCATATCGGCTCGATGTTCGCCTGCTCGACCATGGCGATGATGAAGTTGGCCTGCTTCTTCCTCAACCGGGTCGAGGACCCGGCGACCCGCGAAGCGGTCACGCTGCAATTCTACGACGACTTCAAGGCCCTGCACGAAGAGATGCTGGTCGATGGCCGTCAGGTGATGGAAGAAGCCCGCATCATGGTTGAAGGCGGCCCCGAGCCGGAATGGACCAAGGGCCTGCAGACCGTCGAGGGCACGACCTACTAGAATCTGGCTGAGTTTGGTGGACTCGGATTTTCCTGTCGTCACCCTTGGGCTTGACCCGAGGGTCCATGGATGGCCGGGTCAAGCCCACTGCTGTCCGGTTTAATTTAGTGGACTGAGTGCACGGCGTTGATTCTACTCGTGTTCAGACGTTTGGCGCGTCTCCTGGACACGAATTGGAGCAACACCGTGCGGCATCAGAATAGCGTTTTTCATGACTTG
>NZ_LWQU01000186.1 GCF_001650635.1 Magnetospirillum moscoviense
TTCGAGGCCGAACGGCAACGGCCCGGCACCATTGCCCACGCCGCCGACAGCGAGGGCCGACTGCTATATGCCAGCCCCGGCTCTCCCTTCCGTAACCGCTGGCGCAGTCAGGCGGTCAGCCAATGACAAACCGGCGCCTCTCCGCCCTGATGACCGCCGCCGAGCGCGACATCGAAGCCGCGCGACGTTTGCTTCCCGAAATGCCCGATCAGGCGATCTTCCATGCCCAGCAGGCGGCGGAGAAGATGACGCGGGCGGTCTGCGAAGGCGAAGGGCTTGCCGTCGGCCGCACCCACAATATCGGACAGGCCGCCGGCTCCCTTCCCGACGGCCATGTTTTCAAGGAAGATCTGTTGGGCCTGGATAACCTGTCGGCGGCGGCCACGGCGTGGCGCTACCCCAGCCCCGGCGGCTGGTTCCCGGCCATGCCCGATCCGGGCGACGTCGAGGCGGCACTGGCCGACATCGAGGCGCTGCTGCCCGAGATCCGCGACTGGCTGTCCGAACGATAATCGCGGGAGGTCATCGTCGTGACATTGCCCTCGCCTTCCGACGATGACGAGATTGCCGCGATCCGGGAACGCCTTGTCGCGCTTGATGCGGAACGGACGGCCTTGGAAGGCAGGCTTCTCAGCCTCCTGACGCTCCGAACGGAACGCCCCGTTCCCGCGCCGCCACCCTCCTCCGCTGCGGGGACGATGACGGGAAACGCCTCCCCCGCCATCAAGATCGCTCTGTTCCGGTCGCTGTTCCGGGGACGCGAGGATGTTTTCCCGAAACGCTGGAGCAATCCCAAGAGCGGTAAATCGGGCTATTCGCCATCCTGCGCCAACGAATGGGTGCCGCGCCTATGCGGCAAGCCCAAGGTCAAATGCGGAGATTGTCCAAACAGGCACTTCCTGCCTGTGACCGATACCATCATCGCTCAGCATCTTCGCGGCGAGGGATCGGATGGGCGGGACTTCATTATCGGCGTCTATCCGATGCTGGCTGACGAGACCTGCTGGTTTCTCGCCGCCGATTTCGACAAGAAATCGTGGCGGGACGACGTCGCCGCCTTTCTGGAAACCTGCCGGATCAAAGACATCCCGGCGGCGGTGGAGCGATCCCGATCCGGCAATGGCGGTCACGTCTGGATCTTCTTTGCCGAACCGGTTCCGGCCGGATTGGCCCGCCGTTTGGGTGCCCACATCCTGACCGAGACCATGGAACGCGCCCCCGAACTCGGCTTTGATTCTTACGACCGCTTCTTCCCTAACCAGGACACCATGCCGGCGGGCGGGTTCGGCAACCTGATCGCCCTGCCCCTGCAGAGACGCCCCCGCGAGGCCGGCAACAGCGTCTTCCTGGATGACCAATTCGAACCCCATCCCGATCAATGGCAATACCTGTCGGGGGTCCGAAGAATGACGCTGACGGAGGTCACCGCCCTGACTGACGAGGCCAGTCGCCAGGGCCGCATCCTCGGTGTCCGCCTGCCCATCGATGACGATGACGAGGAGCCGTGGCTGGCACCGCCGTCCCGGCGCAAGCCTGAGGCTCCGGTCAGCGGCCCCTTTCCGGAAACGGTCGACATGGTCCTGGGCGATCAGGTCTACATCGACCGCACCGCCCTCCCCCCGGCCTTGGTCAATCGCCTGGTCCGTCTGGCGGCATTCCAGAACCCCGAGTTCTACAGCGCCCAGGCCATGCGGCTGCCCATCTTCGACATTCCCCGCATCATCGGCTGCGCCGAGTTGCCGTCACACCATGTCGCCCTGCCCCGAGGATGCCGTGATCAGGCAGAGGCCCTGCTCACCTCATTGGGAATTGGCATCCGTTGCCGTGATGAACGCTATGTCGGCCAACTGATCGATGCCAACTTCACCGGTACGCTGACACTGGAACAGCAGGCGGCTGCCGATGCGCTGCTGCGCCACGACACCGGGGTGCTGGCGGCAACCACGGCGTTTGGAAAGACCGTGGTGGCCGCGCACCTCATCGCCGCCCGCAAGACCAACACGCTGGTTCTGGTCCACCGTCGGCAGCTTCTCGACCAATGGATTGCCCGGCTCTCGACCTTTCTCGATCTACCGCCCGAGTCCATCGGCCAGATCGGCGGCGGAAAGCGCAAACCCACCGGTATTGTCGATGTTGCCGTCATCCAAAGTCTGGCCCGCAAGGGCGAGGTCGATGACATCGTCGGCGAGTACGGCCATCTGATCATCGACGAGTGCCACCATTTGTCGGCGGTCAGCTTCGAGGCGGTGGCCCGGCGCTGCAAGGCGAAATACGTCCTCGGCCTGTCGGCGACCGTCACCCGCAAGGACGGGCATCATCCGATCATCTTCATGCAATGCGGTCCGGTGCGATTTCGAGTCGATGCGAAGCGGCAGGCCGCCCTACGTCTTCGATCTCGGCTACTATGATTATGGCTGGTGGGCGAAGATGGGCGCGGCGGGATGCCGCATCGTCACCCGACCGGGGCGGCACCACGCAAAATCTCCTTGCAACGCAGGGGCCGTCCACACAGGACAGAAGCTAGGCTCGTCCGACCAGATTGCCGCGGCGGTCGAACACCAGCACCTGCAGGGCCACCGGGGCGCCGTCCAGAACCTTGGCCGCCCGGGCCAACGCCAAGCCGGCCACCCGCTCGCCGATGGCCAGACCGGCCCCCTGGGCCATGTCCAGCACCGCCAGCCCGGTATTGGCCGCCCGGGCCTCGGCAACCAAATCCGCATCGCCGCCCAAATCGGCCAGTTGCCCGGCCAGCCAGCCGGCATCGATCTGGCTGCGCTTGGAATGCAAATCCAGATGGCCGGCGGCCAGCTTGGCCAGCTTGGCGAAGCCGCCGGCGATGGTGACCCGCCGGACCGGATGGGTGCGCAGATATTTCAGCATGCCGCCGGCGAAATCACCCATGTCGAGGATGGCTTCCTCAGGCACGCCCAGGACCGCCCGGGCGGCCTTTTCCGAGGTCGAGCCGGTACAGCCGACCACATGGGTCAGCCCGGTGGCGCGGGCCACGTCGATGCCCCGCTGGATCGAATGAATCCACGCCGAGCAGGAATAGGGCACGACGATGCCGGTGGTGCCCAGGATCGACAGCCCGCCCAGGATGCCCAGCCGGGGGTTCCAGGTGCCGGCGGCCAGCTTCTTGCCGCCCGGCACCGAAATCTCGATTTCCAGATCGGCGGCGTGGCCGTGGCGAGCGGCCTCGGCTTCGGCCACCTCAGTCATCATCGCGCGCGGCACCGGGTTGATGGCCGGCTCGCCCGGGGCCAGCGGCAGGCCCGGCTTGGTCACCGTACCCACACCATCACCAGCCTTGAAGACGATGCCGCTTCCCGGACGGCCCAACCGCACGGTGGCGATGATGGTGGCGCCGTGAGTGATATCGGGATCGTCGCCGGCATCCTTGATCACCCCTGCCCTGGCCCAGCCCTCGCCCTGCCGGGTGACGCTCAGGGCGAATTGGGGCCTCTGTCCACCCGGCAGGGTGATGGTGACCGGGTCGGGAAAGGCGGCGCCGAACAGCGCCCGGCACGCCGCCTTGGTGGCGGCGGTGGCGCAGGCGCCGGTGGTCCAGCCTGACCGCAAGGACGGGGTTTCGCTCATGGGCCGAAGCCTTCCATCCCGGCTTGGCCGCTGTCAATCACCCAGGCCGCTTTTGCCTGTATGAAAATTGAAAAAATCGTATTACGCTCTGGCCGATCCGTGAGGGGAACATCGTTGCCGACCGTCCGTACTTCCATCGCCGCCTTGGCCATGCTGCTGGCGCCCGCAGCCGCCAGCGCCCATTTCCAGCAGGTGTTGCCGTCGGCCGACATTGTCGGGCCAGAGGGGACGCGGACAATCAACCTGGACATCCGCTTCACCCATCCGATGGAGCAAGGCCCGGTGATGGAGATGGGCCAACCGGTGCGATTCGGCGTGCTGGCCCATGGGGCCAAGCAGGATTTGCTGGCCAGCCTGGTCAAGAAGCCGGCCGACGGCAAGACCGCCTTCGAGGCGTCGTTCAAGTTCAAGCAGCCGGGCGACCACGTCTTCTTCCTCGAGCCGGCGCCCTATTGGGAGCCGGCGGAAAAGAAGTACATCATCCACCTGACCAAGGTGGTGGTGGATTTCGCCGAAGGCCAAGGTTGGGACAAGCTGGTCGGCCTGCCCATCGAGATCGAACCGCTGGTGCGGCCCTATGGCCTGTGGACCGGCAATCTGTTTCGCGGCGTGGTCAGGAAGAACGGCAAGCCCCTGCCCCACGCCGAAATCGAGGTGGAATGGGTCAATGACGGCAGCGTCAAGGCTCCCGCCGACCCGTTCGTCACCCAGACCATCAAGGCCAATGCCCTGGGCGAGTTCAGCTATGCCATGCCGCGCGCCGGCTGGTGGGGCTTTGCCGCCCTGACCGATGCCGACAAGCCGATGAAAGGCCCCGACGGCAAGGCAGCCCCGGTCGAGCTGGGCGGCCTGATCTGGGTCAAAGCCACGGATATGAAATAATGGCGCACATCCCCGACGGCATCTTGACGCTTCCCGTCCTGCTGGCCGGCGCCGCCATCGGCGCGGGCGGGCTGGCCATCGGGTTGAAGCGTTTGGCGCCCGAGCGCATTCCCCAGGTGGCGGTGCTGTCGGGCCTGTTGTTCGTCGCCGCGCTGGTCCATTTCCCGGTCGGCCCCAGCTCGGCCCATCTGATCCTGAACGGACTGATCGGCATCAGCCTGGGCTGGGCGGCCTTTCCCGCCATCTTCGTCGCCCTGGTTCTGCAAGCCGTGCTGTTCGGCTTCGGCGGCCTGTTGGTGCTGGGCGTCAACCTGACCAACCTGGCGGTGCCGGCGGCACTGTGCGGCCTGGCCTTCAATGCCGTCATCAAGGCCCGCCCGGCCTGGGGCGTGGCGGCGGCCGGGGCGGCCGGGGCCTTCGGGGTGGCGGCATCGATGCTGATGGTCGCGCTGTCGCTGGCCGCCTCGGGGCGGGAATTCCTGGTGGCCGCCCAATTGGTGCTGGTCACCCACCTGCCGGTGATGGCCATCGAGGCGGCCTTCACCGCCGCCGCCGCCGGGCTGCTGTTGAAGGTCCGTCCCGGCTTCCTGGGCCGCGGGGCGGTGGCTGTTGTGGTGCTGGCGGCGACGCTGACCGCCGCCGGGCCGGCGTTGGCCCACAAGCTGACGCTGTTCGCCAGTACCGAGGGAAATTCGGTTTCCGGCCATGCCTATTTCAGCGGCGGCGACCGCGCCCAAGGGGTGGTGGTGACGGTGACCGACCCGGCCGGGGCCGTGCTGCATCGCCTGACCACCGATGCCCAGGGGGCCTTTTCCTTCACCGCCTCCAGCCGCGCCGATCATCGGATTTCCGTCGAGGGTGATGACGGCCACGCCGCCCAATTCACCATCGCCGCGACCGAACTGCCCGACACTCTGGCCCCGGGTGCCCCCGCCCCCGATCTGCAGGCGATGATCGATGCCAGCCTGGCCCGCCAGCTGCGGCCCCTGCGCGAGCAATTGGCCGCCACCCACGACAAGATCTGGTGGCATGACGTGGTCGGCGGGCTGGGCGCCATCATCGGCTTCTTCGGCCTGGCCTATGGCCTGTCCGCCCGCAAGGACAAGAAATCATGAGCCTGCCGCACGCCCATTCCCGAACGGCGCGCCCGATGCTGGGCGGCGAGGCGCACGGCCATGCCAGCCTGCACGACGATTGCGAAGGCCACGGACCGATCGGCCACCTTGACCCCCGCACCCGGCTGGTGGCCGCCGGGCTGTTCGCCCTGATGGTGGTCAGCCGCGACCAGATCTGGCCGCTGGTGCTGGCGGTGGGACTGGCCCTGGCCGCCGCCCTGCTGGCCCGTTTGCGCGTCCTGCCGACGCTCAGGCGGATGCTGGCGATGGACGGCTTCATGGTGGCGGCGGTGGCGCTGCTGCCCTTCACCGTGCCGGGCGATCCGGCTTTCTCGGCCTTCGGCCTGACCGGCTCGGGCGAGGGACTGCACCAGGCGGCGCTGATCCTGCTGAAGGCCAATGCGGTGGTGTTGATGCTGCTGGCCCTGGTCGGATCGATGAACACGATCGCCTTGGGCCACGCCTTGGCCCGGCTGGGCCTTCCGTGCAAGCTGGTGCAATTGTTCCTGTTCACCGTGCGCTATCTGGATCTGCTACACCGCGAATATGCCCGCCTGCGCACCGCCATGAAGGCCCGCGCCTTCACCATGGGCACCAACCGCCACACCTGGCAATCGGTCGGCTATCTGTTCGGCATGCTGATGGTCCGCAGCCTGGAGCGCTCGGACCGCATCCTGGCGGCGATGCGGCTGCGCGGGTTCGACGGCCATTTCCCCTGCCTCGAGGAACCCAGCCGGTTCGGCCGTCCCGACGGATTGTTCGCCCTGGCCTCGGCCGCCTCGGTGGTGCTGATGATGAGCCAGGGATGAGTCTGTTCCGCCTGGAGGGCATTCATTTCGCCTATCCGTCCGGCGCCCCGGTGCTGAACGGCGCCCATTTCGCCCTGGCCGCCGGCGAGCGGGTGGCCTTAAGCGGGGCCAACGGTTCGGGCAAGACCACGCTTTTCCATCTGATGGTCGGCCTGTTGCGGCCGCAGGCGGGCACCATCGAGGCCTTCGGCGCGCCCCGCGCCAGCGAGCGCGACTTCAAGGAGGTGCGGGCCAAGGCCGGCCTGTTGTTCCAAGACAGCGACGATCAATTGTTCTGCCCGACGGTGATCGAGGATGTGGCCTTCGGCCCCATGAACCTGGGCGCCAGCCGCGCCGAGGCCCGGGCCGTCGCCGTCCGCACCCTGGCCGAGCTGGGCCTGACCGATTTCGAGGACCGCATCACCCACAAGCTGTCGGGCGGCCAGAAGCGGCTGGTGGCGCTGGCCACCGTGCTGGCGATGCAGCCCCAGGTTCTGCTGCTGGACGAGCCGACCAACGGGCTGGACCACGACACCCGCGCCCGTCTGACCGCCATCTTGCAGGGCCTGCCCCAGGCGATGATGATCGTCTCGCACGATGGCGATTTCATCGCCCGCCTCGCCACCCGCACGGTGGCGCTGGAAGGCGGCAGATTAGCAAGCCCGCTTTAGCCCCCGTGCCGCCACCGCCGCCCAGGCCGGCTCCAGCGACGGGGTCCGCGCCAGCCGGCTGTTGCTGAGCTCGGCGATGCCCGTCACCTCCTGGCCCAGCCAGTCCGGCGACTGGAATTGCTGCAGCGGATGGGCCAATTCGACCTCCGCCACCACCAGGCCGGCATGGCGGCCCAGATATTCGTCGATTTCCCAGGTCAGGCCGTCATGCTCGACCACACGGCGCAGCTTCTCGATCGGCGGGTGCGGACACAGATCCAGCAGGGCCAGGGCGACCGCCGGCAGTAATGGCCATTCGGTTTCCCACCGGCTGCCCAGCAGCGCCGGTGTCTTGACCGTCACCGTCCCCAGGTCCGAAGTCCAGCGGATGCGCAAGGTCAGCCCCGACAATGTCGGCAGGTAGCCCTGGCGAATCGCCTGAGGCCTCACATGGCTGGGCCAGGCCGAGCCGACCAGGAAACGACGTTCTGTTTCGGGCGTGCCGAAGGGGGACAACATGGCGGCATTCTATCGTGCCAGGTGGAACAGCGCCAAGGCCGCTCGGGTGACGCCCCGATGAAATCTAGGTCTTCGGCCGGGAATGGACGTGCGGGGTGGCGTGCCCGTGGTCATGGTCATGGCCATGGCCATGATCGTGCCCATGGGAATGGTGGTCGTGACCATGGTGGTGGTGGCCGTGGCCGACGCGGGTTTCGACCGGCACGGCGTTCAGCTTGCCGTGGCGCACCCCGGTTTCGGCGGTGATGGCATCGGCGAAGCGCCGGACCTCGGCGGTCTGGCCGCGCAGGATCGCCACCTCCATGCAATTCTCGTGATCCAGATGAACGTGCAGGGTCGACAGGGTCAGGTCGTGGTGGTCGTGGCTGGCCTGGGTCAGCCGACGCGACAATTCCCGTTCGTGATGGTTGTAGATATAGGACAGGCAGGCGACGCAATCGCCGCCCTGATCCTCGGTCAAGCGCTCGGAATCCAGGGTCTGGCGCAGGATGTCGCGCACCGCCTCGGACCGGTTCTGATAGCCGCGGCGGCGGATGTAATCGTCGAACTGCGCCAGCAATTCCTCATCCAACGAAACGGTGAAGCGGTCCATCCCTGATCTCCCGGCACGGCAAGCCTGGCCGGAGGATACGCCGCCCCGCCCCTCCAGACCACCCCATGTATTTCACACCTTTTGCCGCTTGATTGTGGTCGCGCAGTTCCGATATCATCATTGAAAGTGTGAATTGCCATGAAAGACCATTCCATGCCCGACATTCGCGACGGTTTCCTCGATTCCATCGGCAACACGCCCTTGATCAAGCTGAGGAAGGCCTCGGAACTGACCGGCTGCACCATCCTGGGCAAGGCGGAGTTCCTGAATCCGGGTGGCTCGGTCAAGGATCGCGCCGCGCTGGCGATCATCCAGGACGCCGAGGCCAAGGGCCTGCTTCGCCCCGGCGGCGTCATCGTCGAGGGCACCGCCGGCAATACCGGCATCGGCCTGACCCTGGTGGCCAACGCCCTGGGCTATCGTTCGGTGATCGTCATGCCCGAGACGCAAAGCCAGGAAAAGAAGGACATGCTGCGGCTGATCGGCGCCGATCTGCGGCTGGTGCCGGCGGTGCCCTATGCCAATCCCGGCAATTACGTCCGCTATTCCGAGACCCTGGCGCGCGAGCTGGAAACCACCGAGCCCAACGGCGTGCTGTGGGCCAACCAGTTCGACAACGTCGCCAACCGCCTGGGGCATTTCAACACCACCGGCCCGGAAATCTGGAACCAGACCGACGGCAAGCTCGACGCCTTCACCTGCGCGGTCGGCACCGGCGGCACCCTGGCCGGCATCGGCATGGCCTTGAAGGAACGCAACAAGGATATCCGCATCGTGCTGGCCGACCCGATGGGCTCGGCGCTGTACAATTACTATGCCCATGGCGAACTGAAGGCCGAGGGCGGCTCGATCACCGAAGGCATCGGCCAGGGCCGCATCACCAAGAACCTGGAAGGCGCGCCCATCGACGACCAGGTCCG
Organism: Magnetospirillum moscoviense; assembly: GCF_001650635.1. Lineage (GTDB taxonomy): Bacteria > Pseudomonadota > Alphaproteobacteria > Rhodospirillales > Magnetospirillaceae > Magnetospirillum > Magnetospirillum moscoviense. Next base: position 9,064 of record NZ_LWQU01000186.1, read on the forward strand.
CGTCACCGACGAGGAAGCCCTGCCGCTGATTTTCGATCTGGTCCGCCAGGAAGGCCTGGTGCTGGGCGGATCGAGCGGGATCAACGTGATGGCGGCGATCAAGGTGGCCCAGACATTAGGCCCAGGTCATACGGTGGTGACAGTGCTGTGCGATTATGGTACCCGCTATCAGAGCAAGCTGTTCAATCCAGCCTTCCTGGCCGAGCGCAACCTGCCGGTTCCGGATTGGCTGACGTGAAGACCAAGAATCGACCATAAAGGGGGAGCCTCATGTCCAACGCGATCGTCACCACCGACTGGCTTGAGGCCCATCTGAAGGCTCCCGACGTCCGCGTCGTCGATGCCAGCTATTACCCCAAGATCGCCAATCGCAACCCGCGCGAAGAATACGATGCCGAGCACATTCCCGGCGCGGTGTTCTTCGACATCGACGACATCGCCGACCAGGCCAATCCGCTGCCCCACATGCTGCCGGCTCCCGAGAAGTTCGCCAGCAAGGTGCGCAAGCTGGGCCTGGGCAACGGCCACAAGATCGTCGTCTACGACACCACCGGCTTCGCCAGCGCCGCCTGCCGGGTGTGGTGGATGTTCCGCTATTTCGGCCACCGCGACGTCGCCATCCTGGATGGCGGCTTCCCCAAGTGGCTGCGCGAGCAGCGCGCCGTCGAGGACATGCCGCCGATGCCGCGCGACCGCCACTTCATCCCGCACGTCAACCACACCCTGCTGCGCGATTTCGAACAGGTGAAGGCCAATATCGAGCTGGGCCGCGAGCAGACCGTCGATGCCCGCGCCGCCGGCCGCTTCAACGGCACCGACCCGGAATTGTGGCCGGTGAAGAAGGGCGGCCACATCCCCGGCTCGACCAACCTGCCCTTCGCCGACCTGATCGACGAACGCGAGCGCACGTTGAAGCCCCTGGACCAGATCAAGGCCCGCATCGATGCCGCCGGCATCGACATGCACAAGCCGGTCATCGCCACCTGCGGGTCGGGCGTCACCGCCTGCGTGGTCGCCTTCGCCCTGCACCTGCTGGGCCATCAGGACGTGTCGGTCTATGACGGCTCGTGGGCCGAATGGGGCAACCGCGACGACGCCCCCGTAGCCTGAACCAATTCTTGGGCCTGAACCAATTCAGGGGCCTGAACCAATTCTGACGCGACCGCTCATCCTGCGGTCATCGTCGCTCCTCCAAGGTGCCAGCGGCTCCCGTCCTCGAGACGGGAGCCGTTGCGTTTATGGCCCCCACATCGGGGCTCGCCATATCCAGGGGGAACTCGATATGCGCCGTTATCTGGACACGACCATTTCCGAACGACTTTACGCCCTGGCCGCCGTCGTGGTGCTGGGGACCTTCGTCAATCTGGCGATCTGGCTGCAAACCCGAGCCACCCAGGACCATGCCTTCGACACCCACCAGATCGAGACCGCCGACCTACGCGACGCCGTCGCCATCGATTTCTGGCTGTTGAAGGCCCGCTATTTCGAAAAGGAATTCCTGATCCGCCCGGACGAGAAATACGATGCCGAGATGGCCGGCGCGCGGCGCAGCATCGACACCATCCTGACCAGCGCCACCCAGGACGCCGCCACCGATGAGGAACGCGCCATCGTGGCCGCGATCGGGCAAGGCAGCAAAGCCTATTTCGCCGCCTGGGACGGCTTCGTGGCCGACTGGCGGGCGCTGGGGATGGCCGCCGACCAGGGCCTGCGCCGCAAGCTGGCCGATGCCTTGGGCCAGCTCGAGCAGACCCATCACCAGATCGTCGCCGCCCGCCCCCAGTCCGAGGACGAAGCGATCGAGCGGGCGCTGACCGAGCTGTTGTGGCGGGCCGCCGAATTGGGCAGCTCGGCCAGCGACAAGGCCTATGGCGCGACAATCGAGGCCGCCAAGAATTTGGCCGCCGCCATCGCCCAATCGCGCGAGCTCTCCACCGCCGAACGCGAGCGCCTGAGCCAGGCCAACGCGACCGTCACCGCCGCCCTGCAGGGTGCCGGCGATCTGATGATGAAGGTGACCGGCCAGGCGCGGGCTTTCAAGGACCTGTACGCCCCGGCAAAGCAGGGACTGGACCCGCATGGCCGACGACGTCCATAGCGGCGCCGGCACCCTGACCAGCGTCACCCAGCAGACCCGCATCATGTCGAGCGGGGCGGAAGGATCGGCGCAACGGGCCACCTCGGGGGTCGAGACGGTGGCGGCGGCGGCAGAGCGCCTGTCGGCCTCGATCAATCAAGTGGCCCGCCAGGTCGATCAGACCGTGCTGGCCGCCGACCGCTCGCGCTCCAGCGCCGACGCCACCGCCGCCAAGATCGAATCCCTGGCGCAAACCGCCGAACGGATCGGCGACGTGGTCAAGCTGATCAGCGCCATCGCCAACCAGACCAACCTTCTGGCCCTGAACGCCACCATTGAAGCGGCGCGAGCGGGCGAAGCCGGCAAGGGCTTCGCGGTGGTGGCCGGCGAGGTCAAGAACCTGGCCAACCAGACCAGCCGGGCCACCGACGACATCTCTGCCCAGGTTCCCGCCATCCAGGACGAGACCAACGCCGCCGTCGGCGAGATCGCCGCCTTCGTCCAGGTGATCGGCGAGGTCGATGCCATCGCCCGGTCGGTGGCCGAGGCGATGTGTCAGCAAGATGGCGCCACCAAGGAAATCGCCGACAGCATGCAGGTCGCCGCCCAAGGGACGTCCGAGGTGTCGGGCCAGATGGCCACCCTGTCGGCGGCGGCCGACGACGCGGGCGTCGCCGCCGATCGCCTGTTCGGCCTGGCCGACACCTTGTCGACCACCGCGCGGGCCTTGAACAGCGAGGTGGAGGCCTTCCTGGACGAAGTCCGCTCGGGCCAGATCGTGGGTCAGTCCACGCCGGCAGGGTGAGCCATCGGGATTTCACCCCAGGCACCCGTTGACCTCTCGGTAACCTGTTCCCATGTAAGGTAGGAACGGATCAACCCAAGGACAGGAGATTGCCATGCATCAGCACCGTAAGGCCGTTGCCGTGGCCCGCCACCAGGCCGATTGGCGCTCGCTGGCCCTGTCCCTGCTGGCGATGGGCGCCGCCCTGTTGAGCGCGATCATCTAGCCTTGCTTGCTTGCCCATGAAAAAGGCCACCGAGGGTACCCCCCGGCGGCCTGTTTTCGTTTGTGGTCTTAGGGTCTGTCTGGATCAGGCTGAAGTATACGTCCGCCACCCGTCATGGCCGGACTTGATCCGGCCATCCACGCCGCTCCGCCACTCTCATTGTTTCCAATGACTTTTGCGACCTGACGCGTGGACCCTCGGGTCAAGCCCACTGCTGTCCGGTTTAATTTTCGGGCTCATAGCAACACCATCTGATTGGGAGCGCCCCTGGGGCTGCGGTCGTCTCCGATTAGGCGGTCGATGCGGCGCAGGTGCATGAGGTTGGCGCGGACCAGACGGGCAAAGGCAAGCGGGCTTTGGACCAATTTCTGGGCCGTCTGGGCCAGGCGCAGC
>NZ_LWQU01000187.1 GCF_001650635.1 Magnetospirillum moscoviense
ACCAGCCTCGCTGTACGCCTCGCCGACACCCCAAGAAAGCGAAAACGCCAAGTGTGTGCGCTATGTTAACGCCTATGAGAGTTGCCCCTCCCCTGACAGGCATCAGTGAATTTTAATATTCAACAGGTTTTCGCACGGAGCCTCGGGATAACGTTTCCCGCTAAGCGTTTCTGAGACACGACCCTGGTTACAGCCAACAAGAGCTGCCGCCTCGTGTTGATAAAGGCCCTGCGAGTGAACTAGCCATTTGGCCGTCGCTGCTTGTTCATAGGTGAAGGGGTTTCTTGCACGCATAGTTGTATCGCCTATTAAGGGAAACGGCCTTCCCCTTGAACGGGCAGGTTCAGGTGTGCAACTATCCAACTTGGGAGCATAGGGTTGTCACAACACCCGATCCTATTTCCGCCGGTCAGCGCGGGAAGCTTCTCGCTTGACCTCCGAAGAGGGCGGTGTCGACTGCAATCGGCGCCGCCTTTTTCGTGCCCATATTTTGGCTCGTGCCGCCCATCGTAGTCAAGAAGGCCGTTCTTTTTTCGTTTCCACAGCTTATCGCTTTGAGTTTTCTCATCTTTTCTCATCTTTATGGACTTATCCACAGGTGGCGACCTGTAAGTAACGTGCCAAGATTCCCAATCTTATCCACATGATCGTGTTTGCTTTTGCATATGCAGCCCAAGATATTGGGCCTTCACTCAAGCCTGCATCGTGCTCCCAGCCTCATGTAAATAATGGTTTGAGAAAAGGTTAGGGAGCGTCCAACAGGCCAAGAAGTCGCCTTTCTGTGAAGGCAGTCGTAACCCTGGTTAGCGGCAGCAGCGAACGGCGCCATAATCGCGCAGGAAGGCCACGCGCCCATCTCTTGTATATCCGCCGGATATCCCCTATCCTGACCGTTCAACGTCGGAGGTGGCGATGCTGGCTCAGGTGGCGCGCTGGGGGAACAGCCTCGGCATTCGTATTCCCAAGGATGTCGCCTGCCGGGCTGGGCTGACCGAAGGCGCCAAGGTCGAGATCGAGGCGGTGGGAACCCAGGTGGTGATCTCGCTGGCGCGGCCGCGCTATCAGTTGGGCGATCTTCTGACCGGGATGACCCCATCTTCCATGCGCGACGCCTTCGACTGGGGCGACGATGTCGGCCGCGAGACGGTCGAGTGAGCGAGACTTACACCCCCGAAGCCGGTGACCTGATCTGGACTGATTTCGATCCCCGCACCGGGCGCGAGCAAGGTGGCCGGCGGCCGGCTTTGGTGGTGTCGCCCAAAGCGTTCTGGCAGGCCAGCGGTTTCGCCATCGTCTGTCCGATCACCTCGAAGATCAGGCCATTCGGCACCAGCGTCGTTTTGCCGGTGGGATTGGCGCTGGCCGGTGAAATCCTGACCAGCCACGTGCGCAGCATCGATACGCTGGCCCGTCCGATCCGTCCGGTCGGGCAGGCGGTGCCGGGTGCCGTCCTTGATGACGTGCGGGCCAAGCTCGCCGCCTTGATCGGGTTATCCTGACGGTGTCGAACCTGGCCTTACCCCTGCTGAACGCGGTTCCCGGCCGCGCCGTTCGTCTGTCCGCTGGGCAGACCCTGTTTTCCGCCGGACAGGCCCCCGAGGCGCTGTACCGGGTCGATAAAGGGGGCATCCGGCTGGTCCGGGACGGCGCATGCCTGCACCTCGCCCGGGCCGGCGCCTTGTTCGGTGAAAGCGGATTGTTCGCGCAAGTCTGGGATTGCACCGCCATCGCCGAGAATGCGGCCACCGTCACCGCCTTTCCCCGCCACGGCTTGCTGCTGGTGCTGAAGGCCCATCCCGACCTGGCGGTGGGCTTCGCCGCCTGGATGGCCGCGCGGCTGGACCAGGCCCGCTCTGATGCCGAAATCCTGCGCCTCAAGGGCGCCGACCAGCGCATCCTGGCCGCCATCGCCCTGGCCGGCGGCCGGCTGGAGCTGGATTGTCCGCTGCTGGCCTGGGCCGGCCAGTTGGGCCTGACCCACGAGGCGCTTTATCGCACGGTGAAACGCCTGGTCGCCCAGGGCCGCATCGACCGGATCGGACGGCGCGGCTTTCGGATTATCGGCTGATTCGGGCGATCTTCTCGAACTCGGCCGCCGCCTGATCCCAGCCCCAGGCGTTCTGCAGGGCCAGGCAATCCCGGTGCATGGCAAGCCACAAGGAATCGTCGGTCAGCACCTTGATGGCATGGGCGACGAATTCGTCATCCGAGCCGGCGGCCCAGCCGGTGCGGCCCTCGGCCACCCGTTCCTTCATGCAGGCGATGTCGCGCAGCACCGCCGGCACCCCCATGGCCTGGGTCTCGGCCACCGCCGAGCAGAAGGTCTCGCCGATGTCGCCGCGATAGAGCAGGGCGCGGGCCTGGGCCAGTTCGGTCACCAATTCGGCCTTGGGCACCGGGCCGCGCAGGATCACGCCCTGGCTGGCCAGTCCAGCCGCCCGGTCCAGCACCGGCCCCATGCGGCCGGCCTTGGCCGCGCCGGCGGCGCCATAGGTGGCCTGGCCTGCGAAGACGTGCAACTCGGCCGCCGGCACGGCCGGGCGGATGCGGGCCTCCCACAGATCCAGCAGCCAATCCAGCGACCGCATCGGGTTCGAGGTGAAGGCCACCTTTGGCGGCGGCGCCGCCGTGCGTTCGCTCGCATGGCGGAACAGGTCGGTCAGGCCATAGGGGACGATCTCGCGCCCGCCGGCGAAGGCCCAGCCCGGATAGGTGCCGGCATGGGACGCCCCGGAAAACACGATGGTCGGCCGCCGCCAGGCCAGCTTCCATTGATAGCGCCACTTCAAGAGGTATCCGGCCGGATTGTGAATCCAGAAGATGACGAAGGCAGCCGCCCGGCAGTCCTTCAGCAGCTTGTCGCCGCGATTGGGGATGTAAAGGTCGGCATTGTCGGGGATGCCGCGCGACAGCGGCCGCCAGGTCACCCCCTTGTGGGTGATCTCGGCCTCGCACTTGTTGCAGACCAGAACCTCGTGGCCGCGCGCGGCCAGCGCGTTGGCCATCTCGATAAAGCTGGTTTCGGCGCCGCCCAGCGGGCGTTCTTCCAGGGTACGGCCGTCGAAGACGATGCCGTCGTCGGCCATGACGATACGGGCCATCAGATCAGTCCTTCTCGTGTTTGGCCTTCAGGTGCGACAGCATCGGATAAAGGGCCGCGCATACCGCGATGATGAAGCCGTGGCCGCCTTCCTTCCACCCTTTGCGGCGGACATAGCATTTGAAGAAGCGGCTGACCATGCGTCTGGTGTTGGCGGCGGTGCCGCCCCAGGTCTCGCCCCGCTCGCGCAGGTCGCGGGCCTTGGCGGTGGAATAGGAATCCAGCCGGCGGATCATGTCCGAGATGTTGCGGTCGACATAATGGTTCAGGCGGAAGGTCAGCATCGGCCCCTTGGTGCCGGTCCAGCGCAGGCTGGGATGGACGCGGTCCTTGCCCCATACCTTGGCGCCCTTCCTGAACAGGCCGGGATAGGCGGCCTTGCCGTAGCTGGCGCCCCAGCCATGGCGGACCAGGCGGTCGCCGATGTAATTATCGACCAGGATCTCGTGCCAGTCGAACTGGCTGGTCTCGATGGTGCGGCGGATCTCGGCGGCCAGATCGGGGGGCACGTGCTCGTCGGCATCGACTTCCAGAATCCAGTCGCCGGAACAGGCTTCGATGCCTTTGTTGCGGCGGTCGCCCTCGATGTCCCAGCTGCCCTCGACGGTCTTTGCCCCGAAGCGTTCGGCCTCCGCCTTGGTGCCGTCGGTGCATTTGTCGCACACCACCACCAACTCGTCGGCGAAGGCCAGTTTTTCCAGGCAGGCGGCCAGGCGCGCTTCCTCGTTGTGGGCGACCACCAGGGCGGACAGCTTCATGGCATCACGCTGACCCACGGGCGCGACTGGGCGCGGCGGATGGCGGTGCGATAGGTTTCCAACGTCTGGTTCATGCGGTGGTCGAAGCGCATCGCCTGCTCGGCCAGGTGCCGCGCATTGGCGGCGACGCGGGCGGCGGTTTCCCGGTCCTTGACCAGGCGGGCGATGGCGGCGGCCAGTTGGGTCGGCTCGGCCGGGGGCACCAGCCAGCCGGTCTCGCCATCCTTGACGATTTCGGGCACGCCGCCGACGGCGCAGGCGACCACGGGTTTGGCCGTCGCGAAGGCCTGGACGGCGACGCGGGGCTGGGCCTCGGTCAAGGACGGGATGACCACGCCGTCGCCGGTCTGCATCAGTTCCGATACGTCGTCGCGATAGCCCAGGAAGCGGACATCGACGTCCAGCCGCGCCGCCTGCTCCTTCAGGCCTTGTTCGTATTCAGCGCTTTCGGCGGTGGCCGATCCGGCCAGCAAGGTGGTGAAGGTCAGGCCCTCGGCCTTCAACAGGCCCAGCGCGTCGATCAGGAAGTTCTGGCCCTTGTCGGGGCGCAGCATGCCGACGCAGACCAGCACGAAGGCATCGTCGGCCAGCCCGATCTCGGACCGCAGGCGGGCGCGGGTCGCCACCGGGTCGGCCAGCTGGAAGAAGCGTTCATCGGCCCAGCCGCCGATCGAGGTCGAGCGGGCCGGGTCGGCCAGGCCGATCTCGACCAGATGTTCGCGGGTGCATTCGGCGACGGTGATGATATGGTCCGACAACCGCCATTGCAGCCGCCGGACCCAGCCGGGCTTCAAGGGCTGGTTGACGTGGCGCGAGCGCACCAGCGCGCACAAATCCAGGCAGGCCAGCGCCGCCTTGGCGTCGCGGGTGACGTGGGCGTCGATCACCTCGATTTTGTACTGGCGCACCAATCGGCGCATCGCCTGCACGGTCGAGGCCTTCCACGGCCGGTCGAAGTCGAAATCGACCACCGGCAGGCCCATGGCCTGGGCCCGCTTGAACGGCTCGCCGTCGGCAGGCGCCGCCAGCCACACCGCATGGCCGTTGGCGACCAGCCAGCGCACCTGCTCGATGGTCCGGTGTTCCATGCCGCCCCAATTGCGGCCGGGGATGGTGTGCAGGATGCGCATGGTTCAGACCAACATGAAACGGGTCCACCAGGGCTGGGCGGACAAAGGTTGCAGGGGGGCGGTCTTCAGGCCCTTGGCCGCCAGGCCTTCCAGCAGCAGGCGCATCAAGGTGACGGTGACGGCCGGCTTGTGGATGGCGCCCGGCCGCTCGTTGATCGGCTGGTCGTGCATCAGCAGGATCGAGCCGGGAAGCCGGGGGTCGTCCATCAGGCGGTCGACCTCGATGGCGCACTCGCGGACGACGTCGCCGGCATCGGTGCAGCGGGTCGAAATCAGGTGGTCCTCGGTCGAGGTGCCCCAATGGGCGAACTGGCAGCCCGGCTTCCACTGGGCCAAGGTGCGGTGGACCCGGGCGTTGCGATAGCCGCCATTCTGCGGCAGCCGCACCAGATAGGGCGAAGGCGTCGGGCGAAAGCCCGACAGGAGCGATTCGGCCCGGGTCATGTCGTCGACCAGGCGGACCGGGCCGGCCTTGTCCAGGCGGATATGGTCCCAGCCATGGGCATAGACCGGGTGGCCGCGGCGGATGATGTCGGCCACCAGGGCCAGATGGCCTTCCATGCGGCAGCCCGACAGGAAGAAGGTGGCCATGGCGCCGTGGCTTTCCAGCAAATCCAGCAAAGCGGGCGTGGTGTCGGGCATCGGCGCGTCGTCGATGGTCAACGCCACGCTATCGGCGCCGGGCACACGGCGCAGCACCGGAATCCACGCCCCCATCGACCAAGAAACACCCACCGATTCACCCTTTCAACGCATGCGGCCGCATCGTGCCATTTCGCTTAGGCCCTCGCCACATCCAACAGCACCGAGGCGGTCGCCTCGGCGCAGGAATCCCAGGTGAAGCCCCTGGCCCGCTCGATTCCGGCCTGTGACAGTTGCCGCCACAAGTGGGGATCGTCCAGCAGGCGGTCGATGGTGGCGGCCATGTCGGCGGGATCGCCGGGCTTCGAGTAAAGCGCCGCCGGGCCTGCGACCTCGGGCAGGGCGGCGGCCCGCGAGCACACCACCGGCAGCCCCGAGGCCATGGCTTCCAGCAAGGGATTGCCGAAGGTTTCCACCAGCGACGGGAATACGAAGATTTGGGCCTGACGGTAAAGCTCGGCCACCTCGGGTTGGGTCTTGCCGCCCAGGAAGGTGACGTGATCGCCGATCCCCAGTTGGACCACCATCGCCTTCAGCCGGCTGAAATAGCCGTCGTCCAACGGGCGTCCGGCGATCTGCAGGGAGATGTCCGGCCGGGTGCGGGACAGGATCGCCACCGCCTTCAGCAAGGTCTCGAAGTTCTTCTGGACATAGATGTCCGACACCGCCAGCAGGCCGTGGCTGATGCGGAGGCCTTCGGCCGCGGGTGGCGAGAACAACGGCGACACCCCGTGATGGATGACGTCCAGGCGGGAATCGCCTTCCATGCCGAAGGCTTCCAGGAAGTTCTCTGCGGCGTGGCGTGACACCACGATGGCCCGCCCCGAGGCTCGGAACGACCATTCGGTGGTCAGCTTGACCGCCAGCCAGTAAAGGCGCTTGTCGAGCCGGCGGTCCATCGTCGCCACCTCGAAGGCGTTGCGCAGCAGCAAGATGTTGCCTTTGCCGCGGATCGGTCCGTAATTGGCCGGCGAGAACACCGCCGTCGCGCCGATCCTGGCGGCCAGCCGGGGAATATCGATCTGCTCTTGCCAATAGACGGTCGCCAGGCGCGACACCGACGGCAGAACGTGAAGCGTCAGGCCGGCGGCCATGTCGCGGAATTGCCGTTCCTGGTCGGATTGGATCGCCACCTCGATCCTCAGCTGGGGATGGGCCGCCAGCCGGGGCAGGATGTTGGCGAGATAGGTGATGCCGCCGCCGCTTTTGGCGTGAACCGCGTTGACCAGCACGGTATGGCGTTGCGGCGACACCGGGGCGCAACGGGTTGGCACGTCCCGGCGCAGGCGGTCGAGCACGCCCTGGACGTGATGCGACCAGGTGAAGCTGGCCAGGGCGCGGGCGCGGGCATTGGCCCCGACGCGGGCGCGCCAATCGGGATGGTCGGTGGCGTGGACCAGGGCGTCGGCCAGGTGATCGACATTGGCCGGCTCGATCAAGATGCCGACGGAATCGGGAAACTGGTCCATTTCGGCGGCCCTGGCGACGGGCGGCGATCCGGCCATCATTTCCGAGATTTGGCCCAGCGCGCTGGCGATGGTGGGCCGTCCCATGCCCATATATTCGAACAATTTTGTTGGCGAGCCGAAGAATTCGGTTCCGTCGGCGTTGGGAACGTGCGGGGCGACGAAAATGTCGGACGCCGCCAGCATGGCCGGCGCCTGGTGGGGCGGCACCAGGCCCGAGAAGGTGCAGCGATCGGCAAGACCAGCCTGTTGCAGGCGGGTCTCAACCTCGGCACGCGACATGCCGTCGCCGATGAACAACAGATGCAGCCCGTTCTTTTCCAGCCATTCCGGCCGCGACCGCGCCAGTTGGATCAGCGCCTGGGCCAGGATCTCGGCACCATGCCACGGCCCGAAGGTGCCGACGAAGGTGGCGACCACCGCCTGTGCGGGGATGCCCAGCCGACGCCTCTCCTCGGCGCGGTCGGCGGCGGTGAAGCGGGTGGGGTCGAACCGCTTCTGGTCGAACCCGTTGGGCTGGACATGGATGCGCTCGGGCTCGATGCCGCGGCCGATCAGTTCCTCTCGCAGGGGCTCCGAGACGGTGACGATCAGGTGGGCGTGATGCAGGCAGATATCCTCGGCCAGCATCGCTACCGCGCGGCTTTTCAGCCGTGAGCCCCAATGATCGGCGATCCAGACCTCGGACCCGTTATATTCCAGCACCAGCGGCACGCCAAGGCGCCGCGCCAGGCTGACCGCCGCCGAACTGCCCAGCGACAGGCGGTGGTAAAGGAAGGCCGGCCGGCGCCGGTTGTAATGCAGGATCCACCGCCGCAGCCGGGAATCGTAGCGGTAGTTGTTGACCTCGCGCGGGTAGGTGTAGCCGTACGGCAGCGGGACCCGAAGGTTGGACAATGCGGGGATGCCGGCCAGTTCCGGCGCTTCGGACGGCGAGACATAGGTCACCCGCAGGTCGTTTTCGCTCAGGCCCTGGATGACGCCGGCGGTGTGCGACACCGAACCGCCGGCCATGACGCCGGTCCACAGGTTGGTCTTCAGGTACAAGACCTCGTTGCTGTCGCCGTCGATGGTGACGGTCTGGCGGGGCGCGGCCGCCAGCTTGCGCAAGCGGCCGGTCGATAGCGCCATCGCCAATCCGGCGCTGACGCTGTGCCAGCCCAGTTTCACGGCGGCGAGCACGGCGCCAGGCCAGCCCAGCCTGGTCTGTTCGAAATTGGGGCCGAGCAGGATGATCCGGTTCGACCTGGGCAACAGGGCGATCAGGCGCAACATCGGCAGGAACGGCACCCAATCCCGGCTGGGGCAAGGCAGGATGATTCGGTCAAACGACATGCGCCGCATCTGGCGCAGGATATCCAGAGTGCCGCGGCCGCGAATGTTCGAGACCACCAGGGCCTCGACCGGGTTGCCCAGATGGGCCTCGATTTCGGCGACGGTGTCGCTGGTCAGGGGATAATAGGTGATCAGGACGTCCGGTGAATTGGTCACGGCCGATCCTCCGGGTCGACCAGCGTGGCCTGGCGGCAATATCGCTTGAGATCGCGCGCGCCGGCTCCCTCGGCGACGGCCCGGGCCAGGCCGTCGGGATCGGTGGCGACCAGCCCCGAGGTGACGGAAACTCCGTATTCGAACACGCGGGGCGCGAGCGGCGCGCCGGGTCCGACCAGGGCGATGCGGGCGAAGGGGGCCAGACGCAAAAGGTGCGCCAGGGTGCGGTTGGCCAGGGCAGAGGCGGTGACGATCACCGCTTCGGCCTGCGGCAGCAGCCAGTCGGCGGCTTCGGCGGGATATTGGCCTGGGCCGGGCCGGCGGTCGATGACCACAGCCCCCGGCAGCCGTTCGGCCAGGCCGGGAAAGGCGCCGACCACCACCATGCGGTCGGGGGCATCCAGGCTGTCCAGGCCGTTGACGTCAAGGGCCGCCAGGTCGAAGCGGTTGGTGAAGGCGTTGGCCGCCGCGATGCCGACCGCCGCCGCCAGCGGGTCCCAGCCCAGCATTCCTTGCGCCAGCTCGGCCAGCGGCCGGCCGGTCCAGCCGCCGGCGGCGCCGCGACAGACCGGCGCGGTGCGCTCGGGCGTTTGGGCCAGGCCGATGCCGTCGGGGCCTTCGACCATGATCCAGTTCAGCCCGACGATCACCCGCTTAGCCTCGCCCGGACCCACTCCGGCCACCAGGTCGCGATACAGGTGGGTCGGTCCCCACCAGCGCCACAGGCTGGCCATGTCGGCGCCCAGCAAGCGGCCCCGACCACCGGTGAAGGCGTGCCAGTCCTCGACCAGGGCGGCCGGTACGGCGGTCAGCAACGGCACGCCGTGTTCCATGGCCAGCAGCATCTCGGCGGCCAGACCGTCGCCGGCCTGTTCGGCCTTGGAAAACTTGTTGACGAACAGCAGGTCGACCTTCGCCTCGATGGCCCGGCGCAGCGGCGCCGACGCCTCGGCCAGGCCGGCGGGATCAAGCGAGCACGAACGCGATCCGCTTCCCAGCTTCTGGCGGATCGACAAGATCTCGCCGGTGGCGACGTCGGTCAGTTCCATGTCGGTCTTGCGGCCGTCTTCACCGAAGCGGGTGGTCTGAACCATGCCGCCGACGGCGAAGCCGCGCGCCTTCAAGGCACGGGCGAACGCCGCCTGCAGCGCTTCCGGCTGGCGGTCGGGGGGATAGACGATGGCGCCGATCAGCGGCGGGGCCTGCAGGGGATCGATCATCGGTCTTGACCAAGCTTAAGACTCGTTTTCACTGCCTCACCCATATTAGGATTGTTCCTGCCGCGCAACGGCGCGTTTCACTGGAGTTGCCGTCATGCTGGACCCGTTCGGTCGCAAGGTGACCTATCTCAGGGTCTCGGTCACCGACCGCTGCGATCTTCGCTGCGTCTATTGCATGGCCGAAGAGATGCACTTCCTGCCCAAGGCCGACCTGCTGTCGCTCGAGGAAATGGAGCGGCTGTGCCGGGTGTTCGTCGCCAAGGGGGTGAAGAAGATCCGCCTGACCGGCGGCGAGCCCTTGGTGCGCCACAATGTGCAAAGCCTGATCGTCAATCTGGGCACCCTGATCGGCGAAGGCGGCCTGGACGAGCTGACGCTCACCACCAACGGCACCCAGTTGACCAAGCATGCCGAGACCCTGGCCAAGGCCGGCATGCGCCGCATCAACGTCTCGCTGGATACCCTGGACGGTGACCGCTTCGCCGCCATCACCAGGGGCGGGCGCCTGGCCCAGGTGCTGGAAGGGATCATGGCGGCCAAGTCGGCGGGTCTTTCCATCAAGATCAACAGTGTGGCCCTGAAGGGCGTCAACGATCACGAATATGACCGGCTGGTCGAATGGTGCGGCAGCCACGGCTTCGATCTGTGCCTGATCGAGACCATGCCTATGGGCGACATCCATTCCGACCGCACCGAGCAATATCTGCCGCTGTCCGACGTGCGTCGTCGCCTGGAAAGAAGCTGGACCTTGCAGGTCACCGACTATCGCACCGGCGGGCCGGCCGAATATTGCACGGTGGCCGAGACCGGGCGCCGCGTCGGCTTCATCACGCCGCTCACCCATAATTTCTGCGAATCCTGCAACCGTGTGCGGGTGACCTGCACCGGCACGCTGTATATGTGCCTGGGCCAGGACGACGCCCACGATCTGCGCATCCCCTTGCGGGCCGATCCGACCGATGCCCATGTGTCGAGCGCCATCGACGAGGCCATCGCCCACAAGCCCAAGGGCCATGATTTCATCATCGAGCGGGATTCCAAGCCCGGAATCGCCCGTCACATGAGCGTCACCGGCGGCTGACCGATCGGGGGTCGCGCAATTTCGGCAAGCGGCTATACTGGGTTTGGTCCCGACTGTCCCGGTTCATCCGATGCACCAAGCCAAGATCGCCTTTGTCGCCGCCGACACCGAGGCCGGCCGTGCCGCCCTGAAGCGGCTGGAGGACCGTTACGAGCATGTCGCGCCCGAAACCGCCGACGTGATCGTGGCCCTGGGCGGCGACGGCTTCATGCTGGAAACGCTGCATCGCTGGCTGCATCGTGGCGTGCCGATCTATGGGATGAATCGCGGCACCGTCGGCTTCCTGATGAACGGCTTTCGCGAGCACGGCCTGCCGGAACGGCTGCACCGCGCCCAGCCGGTGGAACTGCACCCGTTGCGCATGCTGGCGACCCTGGCCGACGGCACCCAAATCGAGGCGCTGGCCATCAACGAGGTGTCCTTGTTCCGCGAGACCCGCCAGGCGGCCAAACTGCAGATTCGCATCGACGGCAAGGTCCGGCTGGACGAGCTGATCTGCGACGGCGCGCTGGTGGCCAGTCCGGCCGGCTCGACCGCCTATAATTTGTCGGCGCACGGTCCGATCGTGCCGCTCGGCGCCGGCATCATGGCCCTGACCCCGATTTCGGCCTTCCGGCCCCGACGCTGGCGCGGCGCGCTGCTGCCGCACCATGCCCGCGTGACCTTCGAGGTCTTGGAGCCCGACAAGCGCCCAGTCTCGGCGGTGGCCGACTACACCGAGGCCCGCGACGTCCGCATGGTCGAAATCCGCGAGGACCGCTCGGTCAGCCTGACCTTACTGTTCGACCCCGAGCACAATCTGGAAGAACGGATTTTGGCGGAACAGTTCCAGGGGTAGGGGGGGGGAGAAGGCATAGGCGTTAACATAGCCTGGACAGGCGGGCGTGAGCGTGATTCAAGATGGAATGACTCATCCATCATGCCCCCCT
>NZ_LWQU01000188.1 GCF_001650635.1 Magnetospirillum moscoviense
CAGCCTCGCTGTACGCCTCGCCGACACCCCAAGAAAGCGAAAACGCCAAGTGTGTGCGCTATGTTAACGCCTATGGGCGCAGGCCTCCCCCTGGTGCAAAGGAATGAGGCTGCCTTATCCGTTTGCCGCCTTTCCGAGGGCGCTGGCGGCCCGCTCGGCGGCGGCCCGGCCCATTTCGAAGGCCTTCTGGTTGGCCTCGACCATGGCCGGCTTGCGCGCCCGGAAGCGGCCGATGATCTGTTCTTCCAGATCGGCGGCCGGGAAGGGCAGGTAATCGGCGATGGCGCCCAGCATGATGGTGTTGACCAGCTTGAGGTCGCCCAGTTCCCGGGCGATGGCGCCAGCGTCGAAATCATAGACGGTGACGCCGGCGGCCCGCATCTGCGCCACCGGGTCGTCGGGATACTTGAACAGGCCGATGGAAACCACCGGCGGGGTCAGGCGGATGGTGTTGACCATCGCCACGCCGCCCGGGCGCAGCATGTCGGCCCAGCGCGAGCCTTCCGCCACCTCGAACCCGACCAGGATGTCGGCGGTGCCGGGCGTGATGACCGGCGACCACACCTTCTTGCCGAAGCGGACATGGCTGGTGACCACGCCGCCGCGCTGGGCCATGCCGGCCACTTCCGACTTCTTGACGTCGTAGCCCTTGGCGATGGCGGTCTGGGCCAGGATTTCGGCGGCGGTCATGACGCCCTGGCCGCCGATGCCGCAGACCAGGATGTTGGTGATGACGTCGTTGTTCATGAAGGCCATTCCTCTCACTGCACCAGGACCGGGACCGCCGGCACGATGGCCTTGGGTCCGCAGGATTCGACACACATGTGGCAGCCGGTGCACATGGCGGTGTCGATGGTGGTGAACTTCAGTTCGTTGACCTTGCCGTCGGGCCGGGTCTTGGATTCGCTGCGCGAGACGGTGATCGCCGGGCAGCCGACATTGATGCAGTTGCCGCAGCCGGTGCAATCCTGATCGACCACCTTGTAGGGCTTGAACTTCTCGTAGAACTCGCTCAGCACGCAGGGCTGGTCGGTGATGATCACACTGGGCTCGTGCTGTTCGATCTCCTCGCGGATGGCCTTGAACAGGACCGGCAGCTGATAGGGGTTGACCTTGCGGACCCGCTCGGGCTTGACGCCCAGGGCCTCCACCAGCTTGACGAAGTCGACCCGGGGGGCTTCGCCGCCATCCAGCGCCTTGCCGGTGCCGGCATGGTTCTGGCCGCCGGTCATGCCGGTGGTGCGGTTGTCGAGGATCAGGGCGGTGACGTTGCCCTTGTTGTAGACAATGTCCAGCAGGCCCTGCATGCCCATGTGCAGGAAGGTGGAATCACCGATGACGGCGACCACCGCCTTGTCCTTGGTCTCTTCCGAGCGGGCCTTGTCCATGCCCAGCGCGATGCCCATGCTGGCGCCCATCGAGATGGTGGAATCCAGCGCGTTCCACGGATGGCCGGCACCCAGGGTGTAGCAGCCGATATCGCCCGAGATCTGCACCCGCTTCCTAAGGCGCGACAAGGTGTAATAGACGCCCATGTGCGGGCAGGCCGGGCACATGGTCGGCGGGCGGGGGAACGGGTCGATCTTGGGATAGGTAGTGGCCGGCGGTGGCGTCTCGCCCCGGAAGGCGAAGATCGCCGGGATCAGGATGTTGGGGGTCAGCTCGCCCAGGCGCGGCAGGATGTCCTTGCCATGCACGTTGGTCAGGCCGGCCGCCTTCAGCTCGTTCTCGATCAGCGGTTCGGTTTCCTCGGCGACCACCAAGGTCCCGACGCTGGCCTGGAAGGCGCGGATCTTCTCGATCGGCACCGGATAGGTGAAGCCCAGCTTCAGGACCGGCGCCTCGGGGAAGCTTTCCTTCAGATGCATGAAGGCCGGCCCCGAGGTGACGAAGCCGATGCGGCGGTCCGATCCGTCGTCGATCACGTTCAAGGGCGAGTTCTCGGCGGCGGCGCGAAGCTTGCCCTCGCGCTCCATCTGCTTGGGTAGCATGCCCTTGGCGTTGGCCGGCGTCATCACCCAGCGCTTGGAATCCAGCTTGAAGCCGGAAATGGCGCGCGGATCGCGTTCGCCCACCGTCACCATCGCCTTGACGTGGCAGACCCGAGTGGTCAGGCGCAGAATGACCGGGGTGTTGAAATTCTCGGACAGGTCGAAGGCCAGCTTGACCATGTCATAGGCTTCCTGGCTGTCGGCCGGTTCCAGCACCGGGACATGGGCGAAGCGGCCCCAGAAGCGGGAATCCTGCTCGTTCTGCGACGAAGACAGCCCGACATCGTCGGCCACCGCCACCACCAGGCCGCCGACCACGCCGGCCAGGGTCTGGGTCATGAAGGCGTCGGAGGCGACGTTCATGCCGACATGCTTCATGGCGCAAAAAGCCCGCGCCCCCGACATCGAGGCGCCGATGGCGACCTCCATCGACACCTTCTCGTTGACCGACCATTCGGCATAAAGGTCGGGATAAAGGGCGACGTTTTCCAAGATCTCGGTGGACGGCGTTCCGGGATAGGCGGCGGCGACTTTACAGCCGGCCTCCCACACACCTCGGGCAATGGCTTCATTACCCGACAACAGCAGGCGGCTGGCGGCTTTGGCCTGAACGGCAGCGGACATGGACTCTCCTCACCCTCTTTGACAAAGGCTGCCCCGTCTTGCACCGTTTGCCGACGTCCGCCGATGCGGCGTGTCATCGAAAACGGCTGAAAACAAGGGCTTGGCCCGGCTTGACGTCCGTAATGACGTGATACGGATTTCGCGGCGACGACACTATCATCGTTGCACGCTTGCTCCCAAGAGGAATGCGCATCCGCCAAGGCCGCCTTGATTTCAGGCAAGGGAAGGATCAGGTGAACCGCTTCAAGGCGCTGAGTTCACGCACCAATTCCTCGAAGGTGGCGCGCTTGTACAAGACGGCGGCGGCGCCGTTGGCCAGGAACTCCTCGCGGTCGCGCTGGCGTTCCGAGCCGGTGACGATCACCACCGGCACATCGGGGCGCGCCGAATCGGTCTTGATGCGGCGCAGGACCTCAAGGCCGGGCTCGCCGTCTAAGATGCCGTCCAGCAGGACCAGATCGACCGGCGCCGAGCCTAAATAGGCGATGGCTTCGTCGCCGTTGAGGGCGCGGCGCACGATCGACGGAAAGTCCTGCTCCGTCAGCGCGATTTCCTCCAGCAGCGCGTCGCCGCTGTTGTCTTCGATGATCAGGACGTTCAATGGAGCCTGTTCCATCGTCCCCCCACATATTTCCAGCCCCACTAAAAATGGTACCCCCGAAAGGAGGGGGGTGTGAACCAAATTGTTGAGGAGTCATGGCGGCAATGCGCGTAGCGCAACTGTCGGTGTGGCGGGCATAAGAAAAACGCGCTGCCTTGCGGCAGCGCGTCGTTTTCGGACCGGTCTTTCCTTCGCGGGCGTTTAGCGCGAATAGAATTCGATGACCAGGTTGGGTTCCATCTGGCAGGGATAGGGAACGTCGGAAAGCTTGGGGGCGCGGATGAACTTGCCCTTCATTTCCTTGTGATCGACTTCCAGATATTCCGGGACATCGCGCTCGGGGCTGCCGGCGGCTTCCAGGATGATGGCCAGGTCCTTGGACTTCTGCTTGATCGAGACGACGTCGCCGTCCTTGATCTGGTAGCTGGCGATGTTGACGCGCTTGCCGTTGACCTGCACGTGGCCGTGATTGACGACCTGGCGGGCCTGGAACGGGCTGACGGCCAGCTTCATGCGATAGATGACGGCGTCCAGGCGGCGCTCGAGCAGCTCGATCAGGTTCTCGGAGGTGTCGCCACGGCGGCGCACGGCCTCGTCATACAGCTTGCGGAACTGCTTTTCCGAAATGTTGCCGTAATAGCCCTTCAGCTTCTGCTTGGCCATCAGCTGGGTGCCGAAGTCGGAAGGCTTCTTCCGGCGGGCGCCGTGCTGTCCGGGCGGGTTTTCCTTGCCGCGAGCCAGCGGGCTCTTGCCGCGGCCCCACAGGTTGACGCCCAGGCGGCGATTGATCTTGAACTTTGCTTCAGCGCGCTTGGTCATTCCAAGGGCTCCTTATAAGTCTGTCCCGGCTGTCGCCGGTTGGGGTTTGTCCCGATAGGCCTTGGTCCGGCATCCCTGCCGGGGCGGGATGGACGCATGGCTGCGCCACCCTCGTTCTCGGGAATGAAGCGCGGCTTATAAGGGGACGGGACGGGCCTTGTCAACAACAACAGGCAGGGCGGCGCCGTCCCGAGCCGGGCGGGTGCCCCACTCATCTCGCAACTGCACAATGAATGAGCATGACCCCCGAACGGGTGGGCGCACAACAAATTGGCATTTATTTCTGTTGGGCGGCAGTCAATACATGCCTTCTACCCGAAAAGGCAGGTTCACTGCAGTTCATGCTTCGAATATGGCAAAAAAATGTCTAGTCTTCCTGCAGCGAGTCTTGCAAGATGGCGCTGCATTGCAATACGATACCGAAATCGGTACCGAAATGCGTAATTTATGTATTGATGCTGAATCGCATCGCGCTGCGTGGCGGCCTTCGGGGGCTGCCGTTGGTTACTTAGGTCTGGAGGGTTGCCGTTCATGTCCGTGACGTTCACTCGCCGTCGTGCGATTACCGTGCTGGCCGCCGCCGCCGGTCTGCCGCTGTTGCTAAACGCCACCGGCGCCGAGGCGCGGCTGGTTCGCTGGGAAGGCACCACGCTGGGGGCCAAGTCGACCATCCAGCTGTATCATAAGGACGAGGCCAAGGCCCGTGCCGCCATCGATGCCGCCCTGGCCGAGCTGGCCCGGCTGGAAGCCATGTTCAGCGTCTATCGTGCCGATTCGGCGCTGTCGGCCCTGAACCGCGACGGCGTGCTGGCCGACGCGCCGGCCGAGTTCGTCGAGATGCTGACCCGCGCCCTGCACCTGGCCGAGATCAGGGGCGGTATCTACGACCCGACCATCCAGCCGGTGTGGCAGACCTATTTCCGCCACTTCACCAGCCCCGGCGCGTCCGCCTCGGGTCCGTCCCAGGCCGATCTGGCCGCCGCCATGGCGCTGGTCGACTGGAAGGGTGTGAAGATCGACGGCAACCGCGTGTCGTTCGCCAAGCCGGGCATGGGCCTGACGCTGAATTCCGGCGCCCAGGGCTTCATCACCGACCGCGTCGCCGCCGTGCTGCGCGACCACGGCTTTTCGCAGATGCTGGTGGACATGGGCGAGCCCCGCGCCATGGCGCCCAAGCCCGACGGTTCGGCCTGGCGCATCGGCATCGCCAATCCGGCCAACCCGGACCAGGCGATCACCCATCTTGACGTGGTCGATGCCTGCGTCGCCACCTCGGGCGGCTATGGCACCGTGTTCGACGACGCGGCCCGCTTCACCCATCTGATCGACCCGCGCACCGGCGCCACCGCTCCGGCTCTGGCCAGCGTCTCGGTGGTGGCCAAGACCGCCACCCAGGCCGACGGCCTGGCCACCGCCATGCTGCTGGCCGAGCCCGAGAAGCGTCAGGCCATCCTGAAGGCCGGCGGCGGCGAACGTGCCCTTTACGTCACGCCGGCGGGCGTGGTGGCCTCGGTCGAGGCGTAAGGCGGATGCAGGCTCCGGGTTCCACCCTGCCCAGTCCCGACGATCGCGAACTGGTCGAGGGCTTTGCCCGCGTCGTCGCGGTCGAGCCGGGCCGGGTGTGGCTGGAGCCCGAGCAGACCAGCTCGTGCGGCGGCTGTCATTCGGCCGGCTTGTGCGGGGTGGGCAGTCGCAACCCGAAGCGGCTGGAACTGCGCCGGTTCGCCCTGGGCGGCGATCTGGGCCTTCAGATGGGCGAGCGCGTGGTGGTCGGCATCCCCGAGACCTCGCTGTCGCGGGGCGCGCTGGTCGCCTTTGGCGTGCCCTTGGTGTTCCTGGCGGCCGGCGGCATCGCCGGTCAGGAATTTGGAAGAAGTGACGGCCTGGCGTTTGTCGGTGCCGTGGTCGGTTTGGCGGTGGGATTGCTGGTGTCGCGTGTTCTGGCGTCTGTGATGACCGCGCGTGGCCAGTTGACGCCCCGGTTCCTGCGGCGGGCCTATCAGCCCGCCCAAGGGGCGAGCTGTTCACCGGATCAAGGATAAGGGAAGGTCTTCGATGGAACATTATATCCTGCTGTTCATCAGCGCGGCCTTGGTCAGCAACGTCGTCCTGATGCGGTTTTTGGGTCTGTGCTCGTTCATGGGTGTCACCACCCGCGTCGACACGGCTCTCGGCATGGGCGCCTCGACGACCTTCTGCATCACCATCTCGGCGATGATCGACTGGGGCATCGAATATTACCTGCTCGAACCCTATGGCCTGGGCTACCTGCGCACCGTCACCTTCATCCTGGTGATCGCGGCCGCCGTGCAGTTCACCGAAGCCACCGTGCGCAAGGTGTCGCCGACGATGTTCCAGCTTCTGGGCATCTATCTGCCGCTGATCACCACCAATTGCGCGGTGCTGGGCGTCAATCTGCTGCTGGTCGAAGGCCACATGAACTTCATCGAGAGCACGCTGTTCGCCCTGGCCTCGTCCTTGGGCTACAGCCTGGTGATGGTGCTGTTCGCGGGCCTGCGCGAACGTCTGGCCCTGGCCGACGTGCCTAGGCTGTTCGCCGGCCCGCCGATCGGCTTCATCACCGCCAGCCTGCTGGCCCTGGCCTTCATGGGCTTTTCCGGCATGAGCACCAACTAGGAGGACCGCGATCATGTTGCTGGATGTTGGAAGTTTGGCGGTCATGGGCGTGACCCTGGGTGCGGTTCTGGGAACGGCGGCGAAGCTTTTGGCGGTGCCGACCAACCCGCTGGAAGACGAGTTGCAGGCCCTGCTGCCGGGTTCGCAATGCGGCCAATGCGGTTTCGTCGGCTGCTCGCAATATGCTGCCGCGCTGGCCAAGGGTGACACGCCGATCACGCTGTGTGCGCCGGGCGGCAAGGGCACCATCGAGGCCCTGGCCAAGAAACTGGGCGTCGAGGCCAATGCCGACGACCACGAAGAGCAGGCCCCGCAGCACGCCCACATCAAGGAGGATCTGTGCATCGGCTGTCTGCGCTGCGTGCAGGAATGCACCTCGGACGCCATCGTCGGTGCCAACAAGCAGCTTCACACCATCATCGTCGACCAGTGTCACGGCTGCGCCAAGTGCTTCAAGGTCTGCCCGACCGAAGCCATCGAGATGTGCACGGTGCCGGTGACCATGGCCGCCTGGCACTGGGGCAAGCCCCAGTCCGAGCCGGCCCACCACTGACGGGAGCCTTGTAAGATGAAACTGTTTCCCGTTCGCGGCGGCATCCACCCCGAATATCGCAAGGAACGCACCGCCGAGCAGGCGATCGTGACCCTGCCGATGCCGGCCGCCCTGTACATCCCGCTGCAGCAGCATATCGGCGCCGCCTCGGAAGCGATCGTCGCCGCCGGCGATAGTGTCAAGAAGGGCCAGGTCATCGCCAAGAGCGGCGGCGTGGTCTCGGCCGCCGCCCACGCGCCCACCTCAGGGCTTGTGGTGGCGGTGACGGAAGTGACCGCGCCGCACGCCTCGGGTCTGCCGCTGATCACCATCATCATCGAGCCGGACGGCAAGGATGAATGGGCCGACGATCTGCCGGCCCCGATTGCCGATCCCTTCGCCGCCGATTCCAAGGTGATCCGCGACCGCGTCGCCGCCTCGGGCATCGTCGGCATGGGCGGCGCCGCCTTCCCCAGCGCGGTCAAGCTGAACCTGGGCACCCAGCACAAGCTTCAGACCCTGCTGATCAACGGCGCCGAGTGCGAGCCCTATCTGACCTGTGACGACCGCGTGATGCGCGAATTCGCCGACGAGGTCATAGACGGCGCCCGCATCATGGCGCATGCCCTGGGCGCTCCGAACATCGTCATCGGCATCGAGACCAACAAGCCCGCCGCCATCGAGGCGATGGGCAAGGCGGCCGCTGCCCACACCAACATCACCGTGGTCGGGGTGCCGGTGCAGTACCCGATGGGGTCGGAACGCCATCTGGTCCAGGCCATCACCGGGCTGGAAACCCCGGCCCGCAAGCTGACCGCCGATCTGGGCGTGGTGGTGCACAACGTCGCCACCGCGCGCGCCGTGCACAAGGCGGTGCGCCTCGGCCAGCCTTTGGTGCGCCGCGTCATCACCGTCTCGGGCGGGGCGGTCGCCAGGCCCTCGAACGTCGAGGTGCCGCTGGGCACCATGGTCGCCGATCTGGTCGCCTTCTGCGGCGGCTTCACCCAGCCGCCGCGCCGGGTGGTCAATGGCGGTCCGATGATGGGCCAGCCGCTGCCCAGCCTGGAAGTGCCGGTGGTCAAGGGCATGTCGGGCATCCTGGGCCTGACCACCGAGGAAACCGGGGAAGAGCCTGCGAAGCCCTGCATCCGCTGCGGCACCTGCGTCACCATCTGCCCGTGCGGGCTGGTGCCGGTGGAAATGGCCCGCTTCATCAAGCACGACAGGCTGGACGACGCAGCCAAGTGGGGCGTGACCGATTGCGTGTCGTGCGGCAGCTGTTCCTATGTCTGCCCGTCGCACATTCCGCTGGTCCATTACTTCAACTATGCCAAGGGTGCGCTGTCGGCCGCCGATCGTGAACGTCGCCGGCTCGACACCATCAAGGGCCTGGTCGAGAACCACAACGCCCGTATCGAGAAGCAACAGGCCGCCAAGAAGGCCGCCGCCGCCGCGGCTGCCGCCGCCAAGGCGCAGGCCGCCCAGGCTTCGACCACCGATGACGACAAGGCCAACGCATGACGACCGCATATAACGACCGCGCCGCGCCGTTCACCCACGCCCCTGTCAACGTCTCGAAGACGATGTTCACGGTGCTGGCGGCACTTGCGCCCGCGACCTTGTTCAATCTGTGGATGTTCGGCTGGCCGGCCATCTTCTTGTTCCTGGTCACCGTCGGCGCCTGCGTCGCCTGCGAGGTGATCTGTGTGCGCCTGTCGGGCGGATCGGCCGACAGCGCCATCGGCGACGGCTCGGTGTTGATCACCGGCTGGCTGCTGGCGGTGTCGTTGCCGCCGTGGGCTCCGTGGTGGATCGGCGTGGTGGCGGCCGTGTTCGGCGTCGCCTTGGCCAAGCATGCCTTTGGCGGCCTGGGCCAGAACGTCTTCAACCCGGCCATGGTCGGCCGCGTGGTGGTGCTGGTGTCCTTCCCGGTGCAGATGACCGCCTGGGTTGCGCCCAAGCCGCTGTTCGGGGCCGGTTCGCCCGGGTTCCTGGAAAGCCTGCATTACACCTTCGGCCGCGACGTCAGCCTGGATGCCATCAGCCAGGCCTCGCCGTTGGGCTTCATCAAGACCGAGCTGGCCCGCGGCATCGCCGTCGACCAGTCGATGGCCAATGCGCCGGGGCTGATGGACCTGATCCTGGGCTTCCATCCCGGCTCGATGGGCGAGGCCTCGGTCCCGCTGGTCCTGGCCGGCGGCCTTTACCTAATGTGGAAGCGCATCATTTCCTGGCACATCCCGGTGTCGCTGCTGGGCACGCTGTTCGTGATGGGCGCATTGTTCAACCTGGTCGATCCGGCCCGCTTCTCGAGCGGCCTGTTCCATCTGGTCACCGGTGCCTCGTTCCTGGGCGCCTTCTTCATCGCCACCGACTACGTCACCTCGCCGGTGTCGAAGAAGGGCCAGATCGTCTTCGGTGTCGGCATCGGCTTGCTCACCTGGATCATCCGCACCTTTGCCGGCTATCCCGAGGGCATGGCCTTCGCGGTCCTGCTGATGAATTCGCTGACGCCCATCATCGATCAACATTTCCGTCCGCGCGCGTTCGGCCGCACCTCGAAGGGTGAGCCGCTGCCGGTCAAGGGGGGAGAGCAATGAGCGCCGCCGCCATCAAGCCGACCTGGGTCCACGCCTTCATCCTGGGTGCCTTCTGCACCGGGTTCGGGGTGTTGCTGGCCGCCACCGACATCGTCACCCAGGAGCCGATCAAGGAACGCGCCCTGGAAGACAAGATGAACTCGCTGGGTCTGGTGATCCCCAAGTCGATCCACGACAACAATCCCGTGACCGATGCCGTCACTTTTACCGGCACCGACGGCAAGGCCCAGACCGTCTACCGCGCCATGATGGCCGGCAAGGTTACCGGTGTCGCCTATGAAGTGATCGCCCATGGCGGCTATGCCGGTCCGATCCGGCTGATGCTGGGCGTCGACCCCGACGGCAAGATCCTGGGCGTGCGCGTGATCGCCCATAAGGAAACCCCCGGTCTGGGCGACAAGATCGATGCCGCCAAGAACGAGTGGATCACCCGCTTCACCGGCCTGTTCCTGGGCAATCCCCCGGCCGAGAAGTGGAAGGTCAAGAAGGATGGCGGCCAGTTCGACCAGTTCTCGGGCGCGACCATCACGCCGCGCGCCGTGGTCGGCGGTATCCGCCATGGTCTGGAATATTTCGCCGCGAACAAGGCTAGCATGATGGAGGGGCGCTGATGTCCACCAGCTACGGACGAATCGTCAAGGATGGCCTGTGGGACAATAACGGCGTGCTGTGCATGCTGTTGGGCATGTGCCCGACCATGGCCATGACCGGCACCGCCACCAACGGCTTCGGCATGGGCATCGCCACCGCGGTGGTGATGGCCGCGTCGAACATGATGGTGGCGATGTTTCGCAACTACGTCACCCACGAGGTGCGCATTCCGGTCTACATCCTGATCGTGGCGGCTAACGTCACCTTCGTCGATCTGGGCATGAATGCCTGGATGCACGAGCTTTACAAGGTGTTGGGCCTGTTCATCCCGCTGATCGTCTCGAACTGCCTGCCGCTGGCCCGCCTGGAAGCCTTCGCCGCCAAAGAGCCGGTGCTGCCGTCGCTGGTGGACGGCACCTTCATGGGCCTGGGCTTCACCTTGGCCCTGACCGCCATTGGAGCCGTGCGCGAACTGATCGGCCAGGGCACCTTGTTCGCCGACGCCTCGCTGCTGCTGGGGCCGGCCTTCAAGTTCCTGGAAATGCGGGTGATGCCGGAAGACATGGGCATCCTGGTGCTGATCCTGCCACCGGGCGGCTTCCTGGTCGCCGGCTTGATGGTGGTGGCCAAGCGTATGGTCGATCTTGCCATGGGCAAGGAGATCAAGATGGCCGGCGCGCACAGCGTTTAAGGAAAGGGCGGATTATGAAGATCACCATCGTTTACGCCCTGCCGACCAAGCAGACCGTGCTGACGACCGAGGTCCCGGACGGCGCCACCGTTCAGCAGGCGTTGGACAAGTCGGGCATCCTGATCCGCTGCCCCGACATCGACCTGGAAGCCCAGAAGGTCGGGATCTGGGGCAAGGTCGCGGCTTTGGACGCGGTGCTGGAGGACGGCGCCCGCGTCGAGATTTACCGTGCCATCACCGTCGATCCCAAGACAGTCAAGCGCCGGCCGCCGCCGGCCAAGCCGGCCGCTCCCACCGAAGGGGGCTGATGCTTCGAAATAAAAGGCTCTATTCGTGAATCGTATTGACGGTCACGCCCCCATGGCGGCGGCGAGGCAATATCGCGCGGTCGGGTCC
>NZ_LWQU01000189.1 GCF_001650635.1 Magnetospirillum moscoviense
TCGCCGACAGCGACAGGGTCAAAAGCCTCTGCTATCAGCCCTGGGTCCAGCAGGTCATTTCGTAGGTTCGCCGGTATCAGACGCCGCCGGGCTTGGCACTGTGCGAAAAAGCCCGAGCGGCGATTGAGCCGGCCCGGGATCGGGCGCGCCACAGGCATAATCCGAGCGGAGTTTTACTCCGCTCGGAGCTCTGGGGCGGCCTTGGCGGCGGTGGCCGCCCAGGTTCCGGCGAAGCCGGCGGCCAGGCTGGCGCTGACGCAGACCGCCAGGGTGGCGGCCAATATCGCCGGCAGGAACACCCAATCGGCCTTCATCACGAAGACCAGGATGGCCCAGGCCGCCAGGGTGCCGATGGCGCCGGCCAGCAGGCCGGTCACGCCCCCGACCGCACCGAATTCCACCAGCCAGGCCCGCCACAGATCGGCCCGGGTCGCGCCCAGCACCTTCAGCACCACCGCTTCGCGCACCCGGCGGCGATGGCCGGCCATCACCGCGCCGGCCAGCACCAGGGCGCCGCCGGCCAGGGTGACCAGCGCGGCCAGGCGTACCGCCTGATCGGCGCGGGCCACCAGATCGCGCACCGAGCCCAGGGCTTCCTTGACCCGGATCGCCGAGACGTTGGCGAGGCGGTCGGTGACGGCGCGCTCGACCGCCGATTCGTGGGCGGCATCGGCATGCACCGTCGCCAGCCAGGTATGCGGCGCGCCGGCCAGGGCGTCGGGCGACAGCACGAAGGCGAAATTCATGTTGAGCGACGACCATTCCACCTCGCGCAGCGAGGCGACCCGGGCCACGATCTCGCGTCCCAGCACGTTCAAGGTGACGTGATCGCCCAGGCCCAGCCCCAATCCTTTGGCCAGCGGCGCGTCCAGCGACACCAGCGGCGGGCCGGCATGGTCGGCTGTCCACCACGCCCCGGCCGCCAGCCGGGTGCCGGGCGGCATGTCGGCGGCGCTGGTCAGGCCGCGATCGCCGCGCAAGGCCCATTCGGCTTCCGGGGCCACCGTCACCGATTGCGCCGGCACCCCGTTCAGCGCCACCACCCGGCCGCGCACCATGGGTGCCCGTTCGATGCGGGCCTGGGGATCGGCGCTGCGTACGATGTCGTCAAACCAGGCCGCCTGATCGGGCTGCAGGTCGATGAAGAAGAAGCTGGGGGCCTCGGCCGGCAATTTCTCGCCGAACTGGCGGGCCAGGTTGCCCTCGACCTGGGCGGTGGTCACCAGCACGGTCAGGCCCAGGCCTAGGCTGATCACCATGCCGACGATGGTGCTGCCCGGCCGGTACAGGTTGGCCAGCGCCAAACGGGCCGCCGGATGGGCCAACAGGCCGGTGCGCCGCCGCGCCAGCCGGGCCGACAGCCCGGCCAAGGCCCAGGCCAGGGCGCGAAACAGCAGAAGCGTGGCCGGTGCGGCGGCCACGAACACCGCCGCCAGACCCTTGCGGTCGGCGCTGGCCACCGCCAGGGCGGCCATGGCCAGGGCGGCCACCCCGATGATCGCCAGGACCGGCCAGCCCAGCGCCGTCGGTTCCTCGGCCGGACCGCGAAACAATCGGGTCGCCGGCGTCCGGGCGGCGCGGGCCAGAGGGGCCAGTCCGAACACCAGGGCGGTCAGCAGGCCGAAGGCGAAGGCCACCATCAGCGGCAGCGGATAGATCCCGACCTTTGCCGCGATGGGCAGGGCATCCCCGGCCAGGGCCACCACCAGGCCGGGCAGCAGGCCGCCCGCCACCAGGCCGGCGACGATGCCGGCCAGGGCCAGGCCGCCGACCAGCAGGGCGTAGGTGGCGAAAATCACCCCCGAGCCGGCCCCGGCCGCCTTCAGGGCGGCGATCGAGCGCAGCCTTCCGTCCATCACCGCCTTGACCGAGCTGGCGACGCCGATGCCGCCGACCAGCAGCGAGGTCAGGCCGACCAGGGTCAGGAAGGCGGCGATATTGTCGAGGATGCGGCCCAGGCCGGGGGCGGCCTCGCTGGTGTCGCGCACCTGCCAGGGCGCGTCGGGGAAGCGTTCGGCCAGCAGCGCCTTGGCCTGGGCCGGGCTGGTGTTGTCCAGCACCAGCCGGGTCGACCAGCGCACCAGGGCGCCTGGCTGCAGCAGGCCGGTGGTCGGCAGAAGCTCCAGCCCGACCACCAGGCGCGGCCCGAACGAAAGCGCGTTGGCGACGCGGTCGGGCTCGGCGACCAGCAGGGCACGCACCTGCACCGATGCATCGCCGATGCGGATGGTGTCGCCCAGCGATATGCCCAGCGCATCCAGCAATCCGGCCTCGGCCACCGCGCCGGGAATGCCGTCTTGGACCGCCAGCGCGGCGGTCAGGTCCTGCGCCGGCTCCAGCGTGACCCGGCCGACCAGCGGATAAAGCCGGTCGATCGCCTTCAACTCGACCAGCCGGCGGGCATCGCCGAAGCGGGCCATCACCCGAAGATCGGCGCCCTGGCTGACCGTGCCCAATTGCTTCAGGGCGGCCAACTGGGGCTCGGTCACCGGCTGATAGGATTGGCGGATGTCGAGATCGCCGCCCAGCAGGGCGCGGGCATCCTGCGAAAGTGCTGCGTGGAAGGCGGCCTTCAGCGAGCCGGCGCCGCTGATCGCCGCCACCCCCAGGGCCAGGCAGGCCATCAGGATGCGAAAGCCGGCCAGGCCGCCGCGCAATTCGCGCCGGGCGAAGCGAAGGGCGGCCAGGCTCATGACAGGCGCCCGTCTTGCATATGCACCACCCGCGAACAGCGCCCGGCCAGATCAAGATCGTGGGTCACCAGGATCAGGGCGGTGCCCAGCTCGCGGTGGCGGGCGAACAGAAGCTCGATCACCGCCTGGCCGGTGGCGCGGTCCAGATTGCCGGTCGGCTCGTCGGCCAGCAGCAGGTGCGGGCGGATGACGAAGGCGCGGGCCAGGGCGACGCGCTGCTGCTCGCCGCCCGACAACTGGCCGGGGCGGTGATCCAGCCGATGGGCCAGGCCGACCGCGTCCAGTTCCTCGCGGGCACGCTCGAAGGCATCGGGGCGGCCGGCCAGTTCCAGCGGCACCGCGACGTTTTCCAGGGCGCTCATGGTCGGGATCAGGTGGAAATTCTGGAAGACGATGCCCAAGCTTTCGCGGCGCAGCCGGGCCAGGCTGTCCTCGTCCAGGCGGCCGAAATCCTGGCCGGCGACCATGACCCGCCCGGCGCTGGCCCGCTCCAGCCCGCCGATCACCATCAACAGGCTGGACTTGCCCGAGCCCGACGGTCCGACCACGCCGACCGTTTCGCCCTCGGCCACCGACAGCGAAACCCCGGCAAGGACATTGACCGGACCGGCCTGGCTCGCCAATTTGAGATGGACCTCGTCCAATTCCACCAAAGGCTGGGAAGAAGAACCACTCATGATCGGCTTGGCTTTCATTGGGGGATGGCGACGGGTCTTGCTGCTCGGATATGGCGCCATGACCCTGCTTGTCAACGCTGGCCCGGCCGGCGCCGAGACTTTGCGCCTGCTGGCCCTGGGCGATTCCCTGACCGCCGGCTACGGTCTGGCCGCCGACCAGGGCTTCGCGCCCCAGCTGGAACGCGCCTTGCGGGCGCAAGGGCTCGACGTCCGGGTCATCAATGGCGGCGTCTCGGGCGATACCAGCGCCGGCGGGCTGGCCCGGCTGGATTGGGCCCTGGCCGACAAGCCGCATGCCGCCATCGTCGAACTGGGGGCCAATGACGGATTGCGCGGGCTGGAGCCGGCCCGCATGCAAGACAATCTCGACGCCATCGTCGGCCGGCTGAAAAGTCGGGGCGTCAAGGTGCTGCTGGCCGGCATGCTGGCGCCGCCCAATCTGGGCCGCGAGTATGGCGACGCCTTCCTGGCGGCCTATCGCCAGGTCGCCACGCGCCATGGCGTCCCGCTTTACCCCTTTTTCCTGGACGGCGTCGCCGGCCAGGCCAAGCTCAATCAGAAGGACGGCTTGCATCCGACCGCCGAAGGCGTCACGGTGATCGTCGAGCGGATCGCGCCTTCGGTGGCGCGCCTGCTGAAGGACGACGGAGGAAAGCGATGAGCTTCGCCTGCGGGGCGGCCCGATCCGACCATTGGGGCCTGGCGGCCAAGGCCTGCCTGGAAGGGGTCGGGCTGGCGGTGGCCGGGGCCAATCTCGGCATCGTCTACGTCGCCGAACGCTTCGCCCCCGATCTGTCGTCGGTGCTGACCTTCCTGCGCGAGACCACCCGCATCAACGCCTGGGTGGGCGCGGCGGTGCCGGGCGTGGTGGCCGGCGACGCCGAGCTGCGCGGCGGCGATGCCATGGCGGTGATGGTCGGCCGCCTGCCCGAGGATTCCTTCCTGCCCTTCACCAATGCCGACCTGGCGGCCTTTTCGATCCGGATGGCGCCGTGGCTGAAGCGGCAGGGCGCGACCTTGGCGATGGTCCACGCCAACCCGCGCGAGGCGGCGTTGCCGGCCTCGCTGGTGGCCGCCGCCGACGGCATCGGCTTTTTGACCGGCGGTCTGGTCGGTGCCGCCGAAGAACGCGCCCAGGTGGCCGGCCAGGTGGTCGGCGGCGCGCTGTCGGGGCTGGTGCTGGGGGCGAAGGTACAGGCGGTGACCGGCCTGACCCAGGGCTGCGCGCCGCTGGGCGGCCAGCATCTGGTCACCGAGGCGTGGGACGCCGCCTTGATGAGCCTGGACGGCCGTCCGGCCATCGAGGTGCTGAAGGAAGAGGCCGGCGAGCTGATCGCCCGCGATCTCAAGCGTGCCGCCGGCTATATCCATGTGGCGCTGCCGGTGGCCGGCTCGGACCGGGGCGATTATCAGGTGCGCTCGCTGCTGGGGATCGACCCCCGCAATGGCTGGCTGGTGGTCGGCGACGAATTGCGCCTGGGCAGCCGGCTGATGTTCGTGCGCCGCGATCCGCAGACGGCGCGGGCCGACTTGGCCCGCATGCTGGCCGACGTCACCCGCCGCCTCGATCGGCGCCGGCCGCTGGCCGCCCATTACGTCACCTGCACAGGCCGCGGCGAGGCGATGTTCGGCGCCGCCGGGATCGAGGCGGCGATGGTGCAGCAGGCCCTGGGGCCCGACGTGCCGCTGATCGGCTATTTCGCCAATGGCGAGATTTCGGGCGAGCGGCTGTACGGCTATACCGGGGTGCTGACCGTGCTGGTCAGTCATTAAAGATGATCCGGCTGTTCGTCGCCCTGTCCCTGCCGGATTCTGTGGCCGAGCGGCTGGCGGCGATGGCCGGCGGCGTCCCCGAGGCGCGCTGGAGCGGGGCCCCCAACCTGCACATCACCCTTCGCTTCATCGGCGAGGTCGATGAGGCCCAGGCCGCCGACATCGATGCCGCCCTGCTGGGGGTGCGGGCCGCCGCCTTCTCGTTGGGGCTGGAGGGCTTGGGCACGTTCGGCGGCCGGGTCGCCCACACATTGTGGGCGGGGGTCGAGCGCGTGCCGGCCCTGTTCCATCTGCAAGAACGGGTCGAGGCGGCGATGGGCCGGGCCGGACTGGTGGCCGAGGGGCGCAAATACACCCCGCACGTCACCCTGGCCCGCTGCAAGGCATCGCCGCCCGGGCGGGTGCAGGACTTCATCCTCCACCATTCGCCCTTTCGGGTCGATCCCTTCGCCATCGATCATTTCCACCTGTACCAAAGCCATCTCGGGCGCGGCGGACCGGATTATCGGCGGTTGGCCGATTACCCGCTCGATTCAAAATGATGGGGTCGGGACGGTCGGTTGCGCCTCTGGCTTGTGGGGGCTGGCCGATTCGGCTAATTTGAGCGCCATGGGAAAAGCGCGCTCGATTCTTGTCGCCGGATGGATTGCCCTGCTGCTGGCTGGCTGCAGTGGGGCCTCGACCTCGTTGCCGCAGACCCAGGCCGGCGATCCCGGCGCGCCCATCGACTTCCAATTGCTGACCGACATCCCGATCCCGTCGGGTGCCACCATGGACAACGACCGTTCGTTGATCCTGGGCGAGCGCGACCGCTGGACCGGGCGGGTGGTGATGAAATTGTGGAAGCCCGGCCCCGAGGCCGCCGCCTTCTATCAGGTCCAGATGCCGCAATTCGGCTGGGAGCCGATCATGGCCGTCACCTCGGGCATTTCGGTGATGAGCTATGTGCGCGGCGACCGCGCCGCCACCGTGCAGGTCGAGCGCGGCTCGATGTGGGGATCGACGGTGTCGGTGATCGTCGGCCATCGCTCGACCATGCTGCCGGCGGCGTCCAACGCCGCGCCCCTGGCCGCGCCGGTGCTTGAACCCGCCCCGCGCGCCGCCCCGGTCGAGCGGGTGCGCTCGGAGCCGCTGGCCCCTAGGCGCTAGGTTTCCTCGCCTCGCGGTGCAGGACGTACAGCCCGCAGGCGACGATCAGCCCCGCCCCGGCCAGCATGCGCGGGTCGGGTACCTCGCCCCAGAACAGCCAGCCGAACGCCACCGCATAGACCATGTGCAGGTAATCGAACGGCGCCACGGTCGAAACCGGGGCCAGCCGCAGCGCCTGGGTGATCAGAATCTGCCCCAGCCCCCCCAGCACGCCCACCGATGCCAGCAGCATGCCGTCTTGGATGGTGGGCGTCACCCAATGCCACGGCAGGGCCGCTCCGCTGCCTATGGTGCAGGATATGGTGAACCAGGCGACGATGGTGACCGGCCGTTCGGTCGTGCTCATCTGGCGGATCAGCACCATCACCACCGCATACAAAAGGGTTCCGACCAGGGCGGCGGTCAGTCCTAAGCCGGCGGCCGGCGGCGTCGCCCGGGTGATCAGCAAGATTCCCGCGAAGCCCAGGATCACCGCGGCCCAGCGCTTCGGCCCGACCACCTCGCCCAGGACCGGGACCGACAGGGCGGTCATCAGCAGGGGTGCTGCGAAGGCGATGGCGGTGACCTGGGCCAGCGGCAACGCGCCGAAGGCCAGGAAAAAGGCGGTGACCGCGGCGATGCCGATGCTTGATCGCACCACATGGGCCCAGGGCCGGGCGGTGACCAAGGCCGTTCGTCCGGCCGCCCACAAAAGGGGCGCCAGCGGCAGGAAAGCGAAGGCGGCGCGGAAGAACAGCACCTCGACCACCGGATAATCGGCCATCAGCGCCTTGACCAGGGCGTCCATGACGGCAAACACCGAGGTCGCCGCCACCATGCAGCCGATTCCGGCCAGGGGATAGCCGCGCCCACGCATGTCAAGCAAAGCCCCCCTTGAATTCAGCGCCCGTCTTTCCCATATAGGGTCTCCTCCTGATATTTTAGAGTTGCTGCGCAGTATTTGCGATGCAGCAATTTACGTCACAGATTTATCACCGGTTCTATGCTCTCTGATTACTCGACAAACCCGGTCGGACTCAGTGTATAGTGGCCCCAGGATCACCGCTGCAGGAAAGGGGACTCGCATGTTCAAGGCAGCCTGTTCGCCCGCCACGCCCTTTGCCTCTCGGGGCACCGGCACGGTCATGATCGGCAATCGTTCGCGCCGCTGTCGCAGCGATTATCTCGGCAATGCCGAGCCCGATCTGCATGAATTGCTGGGTGACGAGGTCCTGCGCCGCATGATGACCCGCGACGGCGTCGAGCCGGAAATGGTCCTGGCCCTGGTGGCTCATATGCAGGAAATGTCGGCCTAAAACGGCACGGGCCGCACAGACAAATCTTAATCTTCGCTTTCCAGCGAGGCGACGTAGCGCAGGCCTTCCAGGGCGGTGCGGAACCATTCGCCGCGTCCGTCGTCGGGGCTGTAGACCAGCCAGGCCGGGCGGCGGAAATCCGGGGCGCCGGTCACCTCGAACAGGCGGCCGGCCGCCAGGTACGACCGCACCGTGCGCATCGGGAAATAGCTGGTGCCGCCATGGGCCAGCACGTGCTGCAGCCCCAAGGCCCCCAAGCCCACCGACACCGCCGGCGTCTTGAGGTCGGGGAAGGCTTGGCCGTGGCCCTGGCGGAATTCCGGCCCCCAATCGACGAAGACGTAATCCTCGTCCCACTCCTCGACGGCGCGCGGCTTGGTCGACACCATCACCAGCCGCTCGTCCAGCAGCTTCTCGATATGCAGGCCGGGGCGGCTTTGCGGCGAATACATCACGCCGATATCCAGCATGCCTTCCGACAATTGCCGCATCAGCCCGTCGGACAGGCCGACCTCGGCCCTCAGCGCCACGTCGGGCAGCGCGGTGCGCATCCACGGAATCCACTGCACCAGCAGGCGGTCCCACAGCGAGAACTGGCCGCCGACATTCAGCACGGTGCGAAAGCCCGGCGGCAGGGCGATTTCCTGGCGGGCCTGTTCCCACACCCGGACCAGGCTGGCGGCATAGCGGCGAAATTGCAGGCCGGCGGCGGTCAGGCCGGTACCGGTCTTCGAGCGGATGAACAGCGGGCGGCCCAACTCGTCCTCGAGCGCCTTGATGCGCATCGAGACGGTCGATTGGGTGATGTCAAGGCGTTCGGCGGCCTTGTTGAAATTGCCGGTTTCGACGATTTCCAGAAAGGTACGCGCCAGGTCGATGTTCATGGATGGGGCTCGGGGCAAGACGTCGGTGCGTAATTCCGCACCTGCGAAGACGGCGGAGTTCTACTCCCATTGCCGGCAAACATCAACAGCCCGAAAGAGGGTAATCGAAAATTCCGATGGGGTAGGCAGGCGAACGGGCGCCGACTCCCCCCTTTGGGAATCGGCGCCCGATGTCAAGCGCAGGCAAAAACCCGAAACGTCTTAGACGTTAAAAAAACCGCAACGTCTTAGACGTTGGCGCGGGCCTTCACGTCGCCGCGGCTGCGGGCGACATATTCCTTCAGCTGGCGCTCGATGGCGGCGAAGGCGCCCTTGAGGGCGGCATAGATGTCTTCGTGCTCGTCCGAGTCGCGCTTGACCACCAGTTCCGAACCGGGAACGGCCAGGTCGATGCGGACATGGAAGGCGTCGCCCTTGTGGTGCAGGTTCGACGAGTTCTTGTGGTGCGATTCGATCGCCACCTTGCAGGTGGTGATGCGGTCGAACAAAAGCTCCAGTTTGCCCACCTTCTCGCGCACGCGGGTTTCCACCGCGTCGGAGTGGTCGATGCCGTGGAAGGTGATCTGGAGGGAATTCTGCATTTACGTCTCCTGCGTCTTCTTTTCCCCGCGCCGGAACGGCCGCTTTCGGCGGGCCTTGGGCCGCAGGGCCGCTATACATAACGATTCGATTGCCCCAGGGCAACCGGAACAGAGAGGGGTATCCATTTTTCCCCTTTTGAGGCGGGCTTGCAACCTTTCCAAAGCTGCCTCATATCAGGGGCCGCTCAACCCCTTCTAAGAAAACGGGACCAAGGGATCATGGCTGAAGAAAAGCGTGAGTTTCAGGCCGAAGTGGCCAAGCTGTTGGAAATCGTCGTCCACTCGCTCTACTCCAACAAGGAGATCTTCCTGCGCGAACTGGTGTCCAACGCCTCGGACGCCTGCGACAAGCTGCGCTACGCCGCCCAGACCGAGCCGCATCTGGCCGAGGGCGACGGCGAGTACAAGATCCGCCTGACCGTCGATACGGCCGCCGGCACCTTGACCATCGCCGATAACGGCATCGGCATGAATCGCGACGATCTGGTCGCCAACCTGGGCACCATCGCCAAGTCGGGCACCGCCGAGTTCATGAGCCGCCTGTCCGGCGACCAGTCGAAGGACATGGCGCTGATCGGCCAGTTCGGCGTCGGCTTCTATTCGGCCTTCATGGTGGCCGACAAAGTGCGCGTGGTCACCCGCAAGGCCGGCGAGCAGCACGGCTGGGCGTGGGAATCCGACGGCAAGGGCAGCTTCACCATCGCGCCGGCAGAAGGGGCCGCCCGCGGTGCGTCGATCACCCTGACCATGCGCGACGATGCCAAGGAATTCCTGGAAGCCCACCGCCTGACATCGATCATCAAGCGCTATTCCGACCATATCGCCATTCCGGTTATCCTGGCCGAGGGCGATGGCGGGGGCGAGGGGGATAAGACCATCAATTCCGCCTCGGCGCTGTGGACCCGCTCGAAGTCGGACATCTCGACCGAGCAGTACAAGGAATTCTACCACCACGTCGCCCACGCCTTCGACGAGCCCTTCCTGACCATCCATTACAAGGCCGAAGGCGCCATCGAATATACCGGCCTGCTGTTCGTTCCTGGGTCGAAACCATTCGATTTGTTCAGCCCGGAACGCAAGAACCACCTGAAGCTTTACGTGAAAAGGGTGTTCATCACCGACCAGGCCGAAGGGCTGTTGCCGCCTTATCTGCGCTTCCTTCGGGGCATCGTCGACAGCCAGGACCTGCCGTTGAACGTCAGCCGCGAGATGCTGCAGCACAATCCGGTGCTGGCCAAGATCAAGACCGGCCTGGTCAAACGGGTGCTGTCCGAGCTGAAGAAGAAGGCCGAGGACGATCAGGCGGCCTATCTGACCTTCTGGGAAGAGTTCGGCCCAGTCCTGAAGGAAGGCATCTACGAGGATTTCGAGCGTAAGGCCGAGATTCTGGCGCTGTCGCGCTTCCGTTCGACCGCCACCGACGGCTGGACCTCGCTGGCCGAGGCGGTGGCCCGCATGAAGGACGGGCAAGAGGCGCTGTATTTCGCCACCGGTGATTCGGTGGAATCCCTGAAGAAGAGCCCGCAGTTGGAAGGCTTCCTGGCCAAGGGCATCGAGGTGCTGCTGCTGACCGACCCGATCGACGAGTTCTGGGTGCCGGCGGTCGGCGAGTTCGAGGGCAAGGCCTTGAAGGCGGTGACCGAGGGCGGCCTGGACCTGGGCAAGATCAAGGGCGACGACAAGGCCGATGCCGATCGGCCGGCCCCGGCCGATTCCGGCGATCTCGACCTGTTGATCGCCGGGCTGAAGCTGTCGCTGGGCGACGCGGTCAAGGACGTCAAGGCATCGGAACGTTTGACCAGCTCGGCGGTGTGCCTGGTGATCGAGGAAGGCCAGATGAGCATGCATCTGGAAAAGCTTCTGAAGGCCCATCGCCAGCTGGATCGCGAACAGCCGCGCGTGCTCGAGATCAATCCGCGTCACCCGCTGATCAAGTCGCTGGCCGCCGCCATCAAGGCCAAGGGCCGCGAAGGCATCGACGACCAGGCCTGGCTGCTCTACGACCAGGCCCGCATCGTCGAGGGCGAGGCCCCGACCGACCCGGTCGCCTTCGCCCGCCGCCTGGCCCAGGTGATGGAACACGGGTTGGCTTAACAGGCTCGAGGAAAAACTCGGACGCCCTGCCATTTTGCTTAATTCGTCATGGCCGGGCTTGACCCACTGCTGTCCGGTTTAATTTTCGGGCTCATAGCAACACCATCTGATTGGGAGCGCCCCTGGGGCTGCGGTCGTCTCCGATTAGGCGGTCGATGCGGCGCAGGTGCATGAGGTTGGCGCGGACCAGACGGGCAAAGGCAAGCGGGCTTTGGACCAATTTCTGGGCCGTCTGGGCCAGGCGCAGC
>NZ_LWQU01000190.1 GCF_001650635.1 Magnetospirillum moscoviense
CTCACCCAATTGCATAAGGGCGCGGCGGAACACCTCGCCATCTTCAAGGGCAAGGCGGATGGAGACAGTGCGGGCGGCAGTCATTCGTTGTCCCTCAATCGCCGGGCGCGCGCCTTTGCGCGCTTGGCTCCTCCGCTACGCTCCGGGGCGCTCAATGCGCCCGCGCTCGGACTTCGCCTCGCTC
The DNA here is from genome assembly GCF_001650635.1 of Magnetospirillum moscoviense. Classification (GTDB taxonomy): domain Bacteria; phylum Pseudomonadota; class Alphaproteobacteria; order Rhodospirillales; family Magnetospirillaceae; genus Magnetospirillum; species Magnetospirillum moscoviense. The sequence goes on from NZ_LWQU01000190.1 coordinate 185, forward strand.
ATTCACGATGTCTTTCGGCCAGGGCCTCGCGCATTCCCGCCTCCGCGAACGGCAGCAGCAGGGCCAGCGCTCGTTCGTCGAAGCCTAGGGCACGGCCGTGGGCGAGCAGGCCGGCGATATCGAAACGGGCCGGGTCGGCGCGCATCAGCATCTCCCAGGCTTGCCAGCCTTCGAGGGTATGGGGCTCGTTCAGGTCGGTGGGGCAGCTTCCGTCACCGGCGCAGGGGGCACCGTCGTCGTGGCACTGGCGGCAATATCCCGGCCCGCCGCCGAAGTGCCATCGGCTGCGGGCCTGGAGGCGTTTCCCTCGGCGAGAACCGCCTCATGGGGCGCGGTATAAAGGCCGACGAATGCCTCGGCCACGCCCTGGATCAGCATCAGATCTGCGACATGGGTGTCGGACACCGCAGCCGGAGCGCCTTCGGCCTCCAGCACCCCCTCCCAATCCAGGATGGCGGTGCGGGCCAGTGCCTGGGCGAACAGCAGTTGCGAGAACCCCGCCACCGCATCGTCATCGCGCAAATCGGGCAGGCCGGAGATGTCGCCGCCGACGGATCTGAGGTCGGCGAACTCGCGGGCGACGGCGCGGGCCTTGCGCCAGCCCTTGATGCGGGCGGCCTAATAGGTGGCGGTGGTGAGCGGGCGGACGTGGAGCCGCACGCCGAACGGCAGGTCGAGCCAATACGGCTCCTTGGGCAGGCACAGACGGATCATTCGGTGGCACCCTGTTTCTGTAGATACGAAATCTTTGACAGGACGGGTTTTCGTCCCTACATTAACCCCATGAATACCTGGGACGAGGCGAAGCGGATCAAGACCCTCGCGGAACGCGGGCTGGATTTTGCCGACGCTGAAGAGGTATTCGCGGGAACCCATTACACCCGCCCGGATGACCGGATGGACTATGGGGAACCGCGTCTGATCACCGTCGGCTACCTCGACGGCCGTTTCGTGGTGATGGTCTGGACACCGCGTGGTGGGGCGCGGCGCATCATTTCAATGAGGCATGGTCATGCAGCAGAAGAAGCCAACTGGCGAAAGTACCTGGGTTGACCCCGACGACGCCCCCGAGCTGACCGAGGAATGGTTTGCCTCCGCTGACCTGTATCAGGGAGAGAAGCTGGTCCGGAAGGGTGGGCGGCCGAAATCCCCCAATCCGAAGAAGATGGTCAGCCTGCGCCTCGATCCCCGTGTGCTGGCCTATTTCCGGGCGACGGGGCCGGGGTGGCAGTCGCGCATCGACTCGGCATTGCGCGAATACGTCGAGACCCACCCGCAGTCTCAATAGCCATCGACGTCGTTGACCAGGGTGACGCGCAGCAGGTAGCCGGCGACCGGATCACGGGCGGCACGCCAGTCGTAGCTGGCCTGGATGCCGCCGGGGCCCTTGATCTCCTGCTTTTTCTTGGGCAGGAACACTCGGGGCAGATGGAAGCGCAGGGCATAATCGGTGCCCGGGATGGTGAAGCCGTACTGCATCTCGACCGGGCTTTCCGCGGCGATGGCACTGGTCAGTGTGGTGTCGGTGCCGAAACGCACCTCGACCGAGCCCTCGGCGGTGGCCTCGGTCTCGTCGACGCCGTCGATCAGGCCGTCGGAGCGGATGGTCTCAACCGGCTCGAGGTTGTTGGAGAACGACAGTCGCCCGCCGACCACATTGGCCAGCGGTTGGCCGCCGACCAGGATGCTGCCGCTGCCCTGGCTGAAGCGGCGCAGGGCGAAGCTGGCCGGAGCGGCGTCGATGGTAGCGGCAGCTTCGGTCTCGCCTTGGGCGATCACCGCGATGGTGGCGTTGGCCGGGCCGGAGCGGGCCATGTCGAAGGCGAGGCTGCCCAGCTTGGCGCCCGAGTGGCGGAAGAACTTCGGGACAGCCAGGGTCGGGTGGCCGATCTCCAGGGCCAGGCTCGGCAGCGCGCCGCCCGAGGTGAATGCATGGGTGAAGCCGGTGCCAGCATCGCCGCTGGTGGCGGGGGCGCCGAGCAGTCCCTTCAGCCAGAAGCCGAGGCTGCGCAGATCGAGCGGCACACCGAACTCGCCTTCGTCCTTGACCGCTTCGTAGAACGGGTCCTGGGCGTCGCGCCCCTGGCCCAGCAGCGGGTCGTAACCCAGCGGCCGTTCGGCACCCAGGCTGGTTTCCTTGAAGGACAGCCTGGTGTAGCCGCCGGCCGGCATGGTGCCATAGGCCGCCTCGAAGGCGGCCAGCAGGATGCAGTCGGCGCCGTAGGCGCGCGTCTTCGACATGGGACCGGTTCCTTTGTCTGGATCAGCCGAGCGGCGAGTCGGCGGTGTATTCGAGGACGACGATGACCTTGGCCCCCTTGAGGCCGGCGGCGCCGTCGATCGTCTCGGTGATGAATTCCGGCGGCTCGGGCAATGCCAGATCCACCGTGCCCCCCAGCGTGGGGTCGGCCACTAACCGGGCGCCGATGGCGGCGAGGATGCCGTCCAGCATCCCGTCGCGGTCGTCCGGGGTGGCGCCCTGCACCACCACCTCGATCTCTGCCCGGCGGTTGTGAATGTAGGCGGGCGGGGACAGCAGCATGTCCGGTTCGCCCCCGCTGCCGTCGAACAGGGTGATCAGCCCACCCGTCGGGATCCTGGCCGCCAGCGGCTCGTTGCGGCGAATGCTCGCGCCGGGGATCCCGGCCAGCAGGGCGGCCAGTGCCTTCAGGGCGGTCTCGCGGGGCGAATCAGCCATCGTTCTTCCCCAGCGCCGAGACCAGGGTGGTGACCAGCCGCCGCTCGGCCGCCCCCTTGGCCCGGTTGATGTCGAGGCGTTTGCGCAAGGTCACCTGCGGGTAGAGCAGGAACATGATGGCGGTGGCGGCATTGCGCCCGGTCCTGGACCTGGCGAAGCCACCGCGTTTGCCCGTCCGCGCCCGCATGTCGTCGGCCACCAGCAGCGACGGGCCGCCCCTGCGGTAGACGAAGCGGAGCGGAATGCCGAGCCGCTCCTCGACCAGCCGGGGCGTCGGCCGCTTCTTGCCGATGCGGGCAGGGCAGCCGGGACCGGGCACCGCCAGCCAGAAGCCGTCGGCCGAGCGGATGGTGGCGCCTTCGTCGAAGGCGCGAATGATATGGGGCGCCTTGCTCCACACCAGCCCGGCCGGGCGCAGGGAATCGCCGGAGGCCGGATAGGTCTGCGACCGCCAGGTGTTGGCCAGCCGCGGGCCGAGGCCGGCACCGGTCACTTGGGCGCGCAGGTCCAGCTTCAGCCCGTTGGTGGCATCGCGCATGGCGGAACTGGCGGCCCGTTCGGTCGCCTTCACCTCGTCGGCCATGACGCGGGTGAGATCGCCCCGGATGGCGGCAAGCACCCTCATGCCGGCCTCACAATGATGGTCCACACCAGCCGCTCGGCATCCAGGTGGGGTTCGCCCTGGACGACGAAACTGTCGCCGTCATGGACGATCACGTCCCCTGCCGCCGGACTGACGACCTCTTTCCGCCGGATCTCGAAGATCGCCGTGCTGGTCTGCACGGTGATGTCCGAGAATTCCACTTCGCGGTCGGGCCGCCGCACCAGGGCACGGATGGACCGGCCCTGGTAGCTGACGGTGACCGCCATGTTCGGGTCGGCGAACAGGTCGTCGAGGGCGTCGGCGAAGGCAGTCATGGTCAGTTGCCCGAGAACAGACGCACGGCCAGGCGGGGCCGCTTGTTCACTGGCAGGATGGACGCCTCGGTCTTGACGTCGATGGCGCTGCCGTCCTGACGGGCCAACTGGCGGGCATACATGGGCACGCCCAGAGTGTTGACCGTCTCGATCAGATTGGCCGGGGCGCCATAGGTGACGAAAGTGTCCATGGTGCCCAGCGGAAAGGCGATGCCCTCGCCGGCCGGGATCAAGGTTTCGGTTTGGCCGGTCGAGAGGGTGACAGTGGCGCTGTATTCCTCGAACACCATGCCGGCGAAGGGGAAGCGGCGGCGCACGTCCTCCCGCAGCGGCTGGGCGCCGGCCGACGAGAAGAACTGGTAGGCCGTCTCGACCTTGGCATGGCCGATCAGCTTGTCGAAGAATTCCGGGCTGACCAGGGCCAGCACGCTGGTCATGGTCTCCCCCTTCAACTCGGTCTCCACCTTGCGCAACACATCGCGGATCTTGCCCTGGACATTGGTGGTGGCGGTGCCGAGCGCGAAATCCACCTGCTGGCGGCTCAGGCCGAACTCGGCGAAGTAGTCGTAGAGGGTGGAACCGGCGCCGTCGCGGACGATGCCCTTGAGCGCATTGACCTCCATGAACTCCCGCGTCTGGGCGTGCTTCGAGCGCATGCGGGTCAGCTTGCGCTCCATCACCGTGGCCAGCGGATCGGCGGCATCGGCGACGCCGAAGCCGCGCACGCCCTGGACGTCCTGGGGCGTGATGGAATCGTCGTGCGGAATCCACGGCACCGTGAACGAGCGCATGCTCCGGGCGTCGCGGTTGGCGACGGTGGCAGGGCCACCCAGCGGCACGGTGGGCAGCAGGTTGAGGACGCCCTCGGCCTGCTCGATGATGACGCTGCGCTGGGTCACGCCCTCGAAGCGGAACTGCCCCATCTGGCCGAGCCGGGTGTAGAGGTTGGGCAGGATGTTGATGGCCTGGGTCATCTCGGCAAGCGAATAGCCGCCCGCGTCGAAGGGATTGAGAATCTCGACCATGAAGAGGGACTCCGATCAGACGGTGGCGCGGGCGACAAGGCCCTGGGCAGAGAGCTGGGCGATCTTGGTGGCACGTTTCGCCGCATCGTCGACCGAGGCGTCGAACACCAGGGCACCATCGGCCAGGATGACCGGGCCACGGGCGGCGATCAGGCCAATGGCGGCACCGTCGGTGGCATCCACCGCTTCCAGCAGCACGGCGATGGCCGTTTCCGCGCCTTCATCGCCAATCACCTCGGCGGCGGGCGACAGGCGGAATTCACCGCTGGCGGTGATGCGGCCCAGCACCGCACCCAGGGGGTAGGCGGCACCGGCCTTCAGGGTGACGGTCTCGCGCCCATAGCTGGGATGGCACTCGAATTTCAGCAGGTCACCCAGGGTGGGCGATGCGGTCAACGTCGGCATGGCGGCGGTTCCTTACTTGCGGGAGGCGGCTTCGCGGGCACGCCGGACGATGGGGCTTTCGGTGTCGGCCTTCGGGGTCGCGACCGGCGGAGCGGCGGCGACCACGTCGGTGGCGTCGGACCGCTCGGCCAATTGATCCAGCACCGTGCGGCGCAGGGCCTCGGGACGGATGCCCTTGGCCATGGCCTCGGCGGGGTCGATGGCGACACCCAGGCGGGCTGCCTGGGCCGAGATGGCACTGATCTCGGAATATTCAGCCCGCAGGCGCTGCTCCAGATCCGCGTTGGCCTGGGCGGGCGGCTGCGGCACGGCAGCCAGAGCGGGGACATCCCCTTGGGATTCGGACATCGGGACTTCCTTTCGGGCGGCGATGGGACGGGAAATTGTGGGGCGTGCCAGCACGGCCCCGAGATCGGCCAGGGCGACACGCAGGGTGCCGACCTTGTCGGCCAGCCCGGCGGACACCGCCTGGTCGCCGCGATAAACGGCGGCCTCGGTGGAACGAATGGCCTCGGGGGATTTTCTGCGGCACTTGGCGACCAGATCGACGAACCGGCCATAAAGGGCATCCACGTCGGCCTGGAGAGCAACGCGGGCAGAGTCGGACAGCGGCTGGTGGGGATTGCCGTCCACCTTGCAGGCTCCGGCATGGACGAAGGTCCAGGCCAGCCCGGCCTGGGTGTCGGCCCCGGATTCATCGCGGTGAACCGCCACTACGCCGATGGACCCGACCTCGCCGGTCTGGGTGACGTAGATTCGGTCGGCGGTGCAGGCTATGGCATAGGCGGCCGACAGTGCCGCCTCATCGGCTACCGCCCAGATGGGCTTGCCGCATTGCGCCCGGATGGCCTGGATGTGGTCGACCAGATCGAACAGGCCGCCCACCTCGCCACCGGAGGAGTCCACGTCCAGCAGAATGGCGCGAACGCCGGGATCGGTGGCTGCCGCCTCGATGGCATCGGCGATGTCGCCATAACCGGTCAAGCCGCTGGCGGCGCCGAGATAGCCGGAGCGGGCCACCAGGGTTCCCACCACCGGCACGATGGCGATGCCGTCGGGCGTCACCGCCACATCGGCGGACGGAGCGGGTTCGCCGTCGAAAGAGATGGACTGCCCAGCCAAGCGGGGGCCGAGCGCGCCCAGGATGACGTCCAGCTTGCTGCGGGCGACCAGCAGCGGCGTGCCGTAGAGGCGGGCCGCGATATGGGGGATGTTTGGCATGCGGCTATTGACCTCAAGAGGATTGATGGCCGTGTCGCACCTTGCCTATTGCGGTTGACGGCCGTAAGATGGCTATCTAGATGTCTATTTTCTGAGAGGTGCTCATGCCCCAGGTTTCAATCGCCGATGCGAAGAACCACCTGCCTCGCTTGGTGCAACGGGTTGAGACTGGCGAGGCCGTACACATCACCCGCAGAGGTCGACCGGTGGCGGTTCTGCTGTCCGAAGACGAGTATGGTCGCCTCACCGGCGAGCGGGCCGGGTTCATGGAATTCCTGCGGCGCTGGCGATCAGAGGCGGCGGCAGAGGGCATCGGTTTTGCGGAAGCCGAAGATTTCAAGAACCTCCGTGACAACTCCTTGGGGCGGGAGGTGACGTGGGATTGACCGCCACCTACCTTCTCGACACCAATGTCATTTCGGAGTTGGCTCGGCAGCAACCCGATGCCGGGGTCGAGGCTCAGATTCTGGCCCATGAACGCAACTGCGCCATCGCGGCTCCAACAGTGGAGGAACTGGCGTATGGCGTGGCTCGGCTTCCGGCGTCGCGGAAGCGCGACATGCTGGATCGTTGGCTGGAAGCTGTCGTAGCTCGCTTCATTCTCCTCCCTTACGATCCCCGGTGCGCCCTCTGGCTCGGACGAGAGCGCGCGCGTTTGACGGCAATTGGTAAGCCGGCACCGCGCGCCGATGGCGAGATCGCCTCGATTGCCGTCATCAACGACCTTGTTCTGGTGACGCGCAATGTGGCCGACTTCCGGGATTTCTCCGGCCTGAAACAAGAAAACTGGTTCGGAACATGATCAGGGTGCAGGTTCACCCGAGGGCGGCCTGGTTCCCAGCCTGTTCGGTCGGCACCTGCGGTGACGGATCGGAACCGAAGGTCAGCCCCAGCCGCTGTTCGCGTTCCTGGTCGGCGGCGATCTCGGCATCCACCTGTTCGGCGTCGAAGCCGCGCTCGGCCAGAGCCTGCGTCCTGCTTTTCAGGCCGGCGCCGATCTGCTCGATCTCGGCCTTGGCGTCCTTGAGCGGATCGACCCAGTCCCATTTGGGCGGCAGCCAGGAGCAAGCGATGAAGGCTGCGCGGTTGCGCTCATAGCCGGGAATGTCGAGCGCCCCGGACAGCACCGCCACATCCAGCCAGCGCTGCCACACTTTCCTGCACATCTGGTGGACCATCACCGAGTGCTGCCATGCCTCGACCCGGCGGCGGAACTCCAGCAGCGCCATGCGCGAGTTGGAGTAATTGGCCTTCAGCATGTCGTTGGACAGATAGGCGTAGGGCACCCCGGTGGCGGCGGATATCTGCAGCAGGGTGCGGTACTCGAACGGCTCATACGATCCGCCCACATCGGCGGGGGCCGATGTCTGGATCTGCTCACCCGGTTCCAGCGGCACCACCTGGCCGGGCTGGACCTCGACGATGCGGTCGCCGGAGCCGTCGTCCACCACGTCGATCACGTCGGCGGGGATCCACCTTGACGGTCATGGTGGCGGCAATGTCGGCCAGGTCTTCCGGCACCAAGACGCCGACCTCGTCGCCATTGGCGATGGTGACACCCTCACGGCGGAACCAGCGGGCATCGGCCGAGATCAGGCCGAGATTGGCCTTGGCGTCGTCGAGGCGGATGGCCGCACGAGTCCATCTTGAACCGAGGCGCCAGCGTTTCGATCGCGTCGCTGACCGACAAGGTGCTGCTGGCGGGTGATGGCTGGTGGGCCGAGCCGGACATCGGCGAGTGGCTGTGGGTAGGCGATTACGTCTGGCGCAACGGCGACCGAGCCGGTCGATTGGCCATGGCGGCGGCCAGCGACATCGGCGGCGCGCGATGGGTGGTCCTGGGCGACAACAGCCCGCTGGTGAACCGCCAGCTGATTGCGGACCCGCGCGCGGCAATACGCATCCTAGAGGCGGCGACCCTCTGGCCCGCCTTCCTTGCTGACCTTCTGGTGGTCGGCTTGGCCGCAGTGCTGGTCATCGGAACCATGCCCGTGGTCGCCGTTGCATTGCCGGTGGTGGCGGCGTTCGCCACCGTGATGGTCGATCGACCCAGCCAGGCATGGAAGGACTTCTATCTGGGCGAGTTGGGCTTCGAGGAGCGGAACTTCAACAACGTGGTCGCCGACAATCCGGGCCTGGTCGACGGGCGCCGCCTGATCCGTGTGAAGGTCCCGGTGTCCGGCAAGGTGGCGTTACCGGGTGGCCCGGCGAGCGTGTTCATGCTGGTCGACGGTGCCGCCGAGGTCGGTGGCGTCCGGCTTGACCGCTGCCATCGGCTCGGATCGCTTACGACCGCTGAGGGGCCGTATTTGATGGACGCTCAGGCTTGCCGCGTGACGGGGCAGGTGCGGGTACTGATCGGCACCGAGGAAGCCGCCGCTGCGCTCGCAATCGGTGAGGCCATCATCATCCTCGATACCGCGTTCCTCAGCCAGAAGGCGCCATTGGGCAATGCGGCTTGGCTGCTCAAGGAGATCGGTCGGTGACCGACGCGCCGCGCATCATCGGGATGCTGCCGGGTGGCGTGGAGCAGCGTGAGCCGTGGCCGGGCGAGGTCGACTTTTTCCGGCGCCGTCCCGACGTGACCGGCATGGCGGCCGAGGACGGCAGGGTGGTGCTTTCGCCCTTTTGCCAGCTGATCGAGAGCCAGATGCAACAGCTTTTTCCTCAGATTGGGGAGGGCTGACAGATGTCCGAAGCCACCTTTGATGATTTGCCCGCGCTGGCGCAGCACCTGCGGGAGGAGCTTGAGACGAAGAAGTCCGTTCTGATCTATGCCTATAACAGCACGGGCAAGACTCGGCTTTCGACCGCATTCAAGGACCTCGGCAAGGTGGTGAACGCCGATGGCGAGACGACAGCGCAGGACACCCTCTACTTCAACGCCTTCACCGAAGACCTGTTCTACTGGGACAATGATCTGGCGAACGACCTTGCGCGCGTCCTGAAGATCAATAGTGACTCGCGTTTCTTCGCGGGCTTGGGCGAGTTGGAGATGGATAACCGTATCCGCCCTTTGCTGAACCGCTATGCCGATTTCGGTTTCAGAATCGACACAACGGAATGGGCCGTCAGATTTTCGCGCGTGGTGGAAACGGCTGGCACTACGGCCACGGTCGAGGACATCAAAATTTCCCGCGGCGAAGAGAACATTTTCATCTGGTGCTTCTTCCTGGCAATCGTGCAACTCGCCCTTGATGAGGCCGAGGCTTACAAGTGGGTTAAGTACATCTATATCGACGATCCGATTACCTCGCTGGATGAGAACAACGCGGTGATGGTTGCGCATCACCTTGCCAGTATGCTGAAGGACGCGCCGAGCCGAATTCGGGTTGTTGTATCATCGCATCACGTACTGTTCTTCAACGTGCTCTGCAACGAGATGAAAAGGCCGCGGATGTATTTCCTGACCCGGCAAAAGCAGGTGGGGGGGCAGACTTTCAAGATTCAAGAGACTGACAGCACGCCATTCCTTTACCATCTGGCGTCGCTTGTGGAGATGCATCAGGCGCAGAAATCCGGGGCGCTTTATACGCACCATTTCAACATGTTGCGCCGGGTAATGGAGCAGACCGCCGCATTCTTTGGCTACGCCAAATGGCACGACTGCATCAAGCCAGAAGCCGACGATCCGAACGAGACAATCTACAAGCGGATCATCGACCTGATGAGCCATGGGGACTATTCATTGTACGAACCTCGAGAGATGATGCCAGAGAACAAGGAGCACTTCGGGCGGCTGCTGAAGCAGTTCATAACACTGCATCCATTCAGCCCAGCCTTGTTCCCAGAGGACGCACAGGACAGGCCATGAACGACCAAATCCAAAAGCAACTGGGCAAAACGCTCTGGAACATCGCTGATACGCTTCGCGGGGCGATGAACGCGGACGATTTCCGCGATTACATGCTGTCATTCCTGTTTCTGCGCTATCTCTCGGACAATTACGAGGCGGCGGCGAAGCGCGAACTGGGGCCGGATTACCCCGATCTGTCAGATGACGTATTGGCGCGCTCAGGCGCGAGCACACCCTTGCAGGCGTGGTACGACGACAATCCAAACGACGTGGCCGAGTTCGAAAAACAGATGCGCCGGAAGGTGCATTATGTGATCCAGCCGCCCTATCTGTGGAACAACATCGCCAATCTAGCCCGTAGGCAGAGCGATGAACTGCTGCTGACGCTTTATGATGGCTTCAAGTACATCGAGAACGAGTCTTTTCAGAGCACGTTCGGCGGGCTGTTCTCGGAGATCAATCTTTATTCGGAAAAGCTGGGCAAGACGCAGGCGGACAAGAACAAGAAGCTCTGTTCGATTATCGCCGAGATCGCCCGAGGCCTGGCCGAGTTCTCGTCCGAGGTGGATCATCTGGGCGATGCCTATGAATACCTGATCGGCGAATTCGCCGCCGGTTCCGGCAAAAAGGCGGGCGAATTTTACACGCCGCAGCAAATTTCCGACATCCTGTCGACGATCGTGACCCTGGACAGCCAAGAACCCGCCACGGGCCAGAAAGAGCGTCTGGCCAGTGTTCTCGATTTCGCCTGCGGATCGGGTTCGCTTCTTCTCAACGTTCGCAGGCGGATGGGACCGCACGGCATCGGTAAGATCTTCGGTCAGGAAAGCAATATCACGACCTACAACCTAGCCCGCATGAACATGCTGCTGCATGGGGTGAAGGACACCGAGTTCGAAATCTTCCACGGCGATACCCTAGCCAATGATACCGGCGAACCTACGAAATGACCTGCTGGACCCAGGGCTGATAGCAGAGGCTTTTGACCCTGTCGCTGTCGGCGA
>NZ_LWQU01000191.1 GCF_001650635.1 Magnetospirillum moscoviense
AGCCCGGCGCAACCCTCGATTGGGACATGCCGTGGGACGGACCGCCAGCCGTTTCAGGGGGCGAACATAGGGTCTAACCCGCCGTCGCCGCCTCGATGGTCTGGCGGATGGCGGCCAGGGCGCGGTCGATCTCGTCCAGGGTGGCGTCGTCGGGCAGGAACGGCAGGTCCAGGGCGATGCCCTCGGCATCCAGAACCTCACGCGCGCGCGCGAACTGGAAATCGCGATATTCGGCGGTGGTGCGAAAGCCCGAGCGGAAGGCTTCCTTGATGATTCCGCGCAGACTTTCAAGCTCGGCCTGCTCGGCGGCGGTCAGCAGCCCCTCGTGCCCCAGAAGGTCGGCCTGACGCGCCCGGGCCTGGGCCAGACGGGCCCGCCAGTGGGGGTCATGGTTCGGCATCAAGCGGACGGCACTGGCCATGGCGGCGGCCTTTTCGCGCGACGAAGTGATCAAGAACCATAGCGCGCCACGGAGCCCAAGTCATCCCCGCGCCTGCACGAGCCGACCCGCGGTGAAGATTCCCGCTTGACGCCCCCGATGCCCTGCACTTATAACCGCGCCTTCGATTTCGACTGAACCCTTATCTTGCAGGTTGATCACATGGCCCATCACAAGTCGGCAAAGAAGCGCATCCGCCAGACCGAGCGCCGCACCGAGGTGAACCGCGCCCGCGTGAGCCGCATCCGCACCTTCGTCAAGAAGGTCGAGCTGGCGATCGCTGCCGGTAACGCCGAAGAAGCCAAGGCCGCCTTCCTGGCCGCCGAGCCGGAGCTGGTGCGCGGCGCCCAGGCCGGCGTGCTGCACAAGAACACCGCGTCGCGCAAGGTTTCGCGCCTGGCCGCCCGCGTCAAGGACATGAAGCCGCTGACCTAAAGCCCGGCGAAAAATCCTTTGTTTTCAAGGGCCGCGCCTTCCTGGCGCGGCCCTTGTCGTTTGCAATCGGCGGATTCCCTGGGGTTGCGGATTGCAAGCAAAAAATTTGTCATGTTCCTGTTCCGATCCCGTTGAATCGAGTCGGATCGATCGATAGAGTCCGGTTCCTCGCTCGACCCGGGCGAAGTAAATCTGACAAACACTTGCTATAATTTTAAGTATAACCCCCGCTATTTATTGTGGGGCTGGTATTTTTATTGTGTTTGCACTTCATGGCCGTTGCTTTCCAGCCGCATATTGTGGTTATCTACTGATTGGGTTTGGGGATTACAGGGTGGGAAGGACCTGCCGACCGCGCCGATCATCGGTTTGGGGACCGCGGCGCGTTGGCGTGGATGAGGGAAGAAGTCCTTCATTCACATCGGGTTCGTCGAAACGGGAGGGGTTGCGCACACCGCGCATCACTCGCGTTTTTGTGTTCGGTCAAGGGGCGTTCGGTCAAGAGGATCGGGCGACCTGAGTCCGTTAAAGGCTAGTGTTCGGGGATAAAGAATGATCAACAGCCAATGGGAGCGGATTGCAGGCCGCTTGCGCGATGAGGTCGGCGATGCCGCCTGGCGCAGCTGGTTGCGCCCGGTGGTGGTGCACAGCCTGAAGGACGGCGCCGTCCGCCTGGCCCTGCCGACCCGCTTCATGCGCGATTGGGTCGCCACCCATTACGGCGAGCGTCTGCGCGTCCTGTGGGGCGCCGAGGACCCGTCGATCCGCGCCGTCGATATCGTCGTCGATGCCGCCGCCACCTCGGCCGGCAAGACGGCCCTCGCCAAGCCGACCCTGGTCGCCAGCTCTGCGCCGGCCGCCATCGCCGCCAGCCCGGCGGCCCCCGAGGTCGAGGAACTGGGCGCCCAGTTGGATCCGCGCCTGACCTTCAAGAATTTCGTCGTCGGCAAGCCCAACGAATTCGCCTATGCCGCCGCCCGCCGGGTGGCCGAGGCCGCCCAGGTGTCGTTCAACCCGCTGTTCCTTTATGGCGGCGTCGGCCTGGGCAAGACCCATCTGATGCACGCCATCGCCTGGCACATCCGCGAGCACGATCCCAGCCGTCGCGTCCTTTACCTGTCGGCCGAGAAGTTCATGTACCGCTTCATCCGGGCGCTTCGCAGCCAGGACACCATGAGCTTCAAGGAGCAGTTCCGCTCGGTCGATGTCTTGATGGTCGATGACGTCCAGTTCATCGCCGGCAAGGACGCCACCCAGGAAGAGTTCTTCCACACCTTCAACGCCCTGGTCGATCAGGGCCGCCAGATCGTCATCTCGGCCGACAAGTCGCCGTCGGACCTGGAAGGCATGGAAGAGCGCCTGAAGTCGCGGCTGAATTCCGGCCTGGTCGCCGATCTGCACGCCACCACCTACGAGCTGCGCCTGGGCATCCTGGAATCCAAGGCCGAGCAGATGGGCGTGCCGGTGCCGCCCAAGGTGATGGAATTCCTGGCCCACAAGATCGCCAGCAATGTCCGCGAGCTGGAAGGCGCGCTGAACCGCGTCGTCGCCCATTCGCAGCTGGTCGGTCGCGCCATCACGCTGGAAACCACCCAGGAAGTGCTGCACGACCTGCTGCGCGCCTCGGACCGGCGCATCACCATCGAGGAGATCCAGAAGCGGGTCGCCGAGCATTTCAACATCAAGCTGGCCGAAATGGGCTCGGCCCGGCGCTCGCGCCAGGTCGCCCGGCCGCGCCAGGTGGCGATGTATCTGGCCAAGCAGCTGACCAGCCGCAGTTTGCCGGAAATCGGCCGCAAGTTCGGCGGTCGCGACCACACCACCGTCATGCACGCGGTCAAGAAGGTCGAGGAGCTGAAGGCCTCGGACCAGAACTTCTCGGAAGACGTCGACCTGCTGCGCCGCATGCTGCAGGGCTAGGGACAGCCGATGGCCAGGGGCGACGACCAGGATCTCTTGGCGCGCGCCGCCGGCCTGATCCTGGACGGCGAGGCCGATCGCGCGCTGTCCATGCTGGGCCAGGCTTTCGCCGCCACGCCCACCCGCACCAACCTTTTGGACCTGATGGCCGAAGCCCACGCAAGGCTGGGCCGGCTGGGTTCGGTCCTGTGCTGCCGCCAAGCCGCCGCCGCCATCGAGACCAGTCCCGACAATCGCGCCAAGCTGGCCTTGGCACTCCATGATTGCAGCCGCCTGGCCGACGCCAAGGCCACCGCGCAGGCGGCCATCGACGCGGCCGGCGGCGAACTTTATGCCGCCGAGACAGTGCTGGCCCTGGTGGCGGTCGCCGAGGGCCGCCATGACGAGGCCGAGGCGGCCTATCGCCGCCTGATCGACATCCATCCCGAACGGCCCCAGGCCTATGGCCATCTTGGCATCCTGTCGTGGAGCCTGGGCCGCGCCGATCAGGCCGAGGCGGCGCTGACCCGCTGCCTGGAGCTGGAACCGGGCATGAATGTCGCCGCCGCCGCGCTGGGGCTGATCCGGCTGTCACGCGGGCTGTTCGCCGACGGCTGGTCGCTCTATCGCCGCCGCCACGTCTCGGCCCGGCCTCACCCACCGACGCGCCACCTGCCCAAGCGTTTGAACGGCCAGACCATCCTGGTGGAAACCGAGCAGGGGCTGGGCGACGAATTGTTCTTTCTGCGCTTCGCCGCCCCCCTGGCCGCCCGCGGCGCCCGCGTGCTGGTCCGGCCATCGCCCAAGCTGGCCGCCCTGGCCGCCCGGCTGACGGTGCTGGACGGATCGGTCGGCCCCGACGAGACGCCCAAGGCGGACCACCATGTCTGGCTCGGCGACCTGCCGTGGCTGCTGGACGCCGATTCCCCCCTGCCCTCGCTGACCCTGGCGCCCTTGCCGGATCGGGTCCAGGCCCTGCAGGCCCGGCTGGCGGCGTTTTCGACCCGGCCGCTGATCGGGGTGACCTGGCGGGCCGGTACCCAGATGGTCGGCCGGCTGTCCAAGGCGCTGTCGCCCGAGGGGGTGGCCACCGCCCTGGCCCCGGTCGAGGCCGACATCGTGGTGCTGCAGCGCGCCCCCGACCAGGGCGAGATCGAGCGCTTCGCCGCCGCGCTTGGCCGGCCGGTGCTGGACCTGTCCGACGCCAATGAAGACCTGGAAGACATGCTGGCGGCGCTGTCCCTGCTCGAGCGGCAGGTGGCGGTCAGCAACACCAACCTGCATCTGGCCGCCCTGCTGGGCAAGCCGGCCAACCTGCTGCTGCCGCATCCGCCGGAATTTCGCTGGATGGATAAGGGCGAGGAATCGCCGTGGTTCCCCGGCGTCCGGCTTTACCGCCAACAAGGCGGCGGCACCTGGCGCCCGGCCCTGGCGGCCCTGACCGCCGATTTGACCGGCCAGACCCACCAATCCGACCGCCTGGCCGCCGCCATCGCCCTGAAGGACCAGGGCCAGTTGGCCGAGGCCGAAGGCGAATGCCGCGCCCTGCTGGCCCAGGCCCCCGACGATCCCAACGCCCTGCACCTCTTGGCCGCCCTCATGCTGTCCGATCGCCGCCCCGGCGAGGCGGTGGCCCCCTTGAAGCGACTGGCCAGGTTGGCCCCTTCCGCCGATGTCTGGCGCTTCCTGGGCCAGGCGCTGGCAGCCGTGCAATTGCCCGACGAGGCGGTCGCCCCCTTGCGCAAGGCCTTGGCGCTGGCGCCGAACCATCCCGGCCTGGGTCACCTCTTGGCCTCGGTGCTGATGGAGGCCGGCCGCACCGACGAGGCCCTGGAGCAGGCCCGCGCCGTCGGCGCCACCGCCATCGAGGGCACCTGCCTGCATCTGCTGGGCCGCTCGGCCGAGGCGGTGCCGCTGCTGAGGAAGGCGCTGACCGTTCCCGATGCCAATGCCGACAAAAGCCTGAACTCGCTGGCCCAGGCGCTTTATGCCCTGGAGCGCTATGACGAGGCCGAGGCGACCTGGGCCGAGTGCCTGAAGCGCAATCCCGGCAACCACCGCGCCCGCGGGTCGCTGGCGATGATGCTGCTGGCGCTGGGACGCTTGGCCGAAGGCTGGGACCATTACCGCTATCGCCATACCGCCCTGGGTCGGCCGGGCATCCCGGTGCGGCCGCTGCCCGAGCGGCTGGACGGCTATGAGGTGCTGGTGGTCGGCGAGCAGGGTCTGGGCGACGAATTGTTCCTGATGCGCTTCGTCGAACGCCTGGCGGCGCGCGGGGCCAACCTGACCTATGTGCCGGGGCCGAAGCTGGCCCCGATCGCCGCCCGCCTGCCGTTCCTGGCCCGCACCGCCGACGGAACCAGCAAGATCACCGCCAATATCGGCATCTGGGCCGGCGACCTGCCATGGCTGCTGGCCGAGCCCGGGCCGCTGCCGCCGATCGAGCTGGCCCCGCTGCCGGAGCTGGTCGAGCAGGCCCGCGCCCGCCTGGCCGCCTTCGGCCCGCCGCCCTATGTCGGCGTCACCTGGCGGGCCGGCATCTCCGGCTTCAACAAACTGTCCAAGGATATCGCGCCCAGCCTGCTGGCCGAATCCTTGCGCGGACAGGACGCTCGCATCGTCGTGCTGCAGCGCAGTCCCCTCAAGGACGAGATCGAAGCCTTCGCCGCCGCCCTGGGCCGCGAGGTTCTGGATTGCTCGGATGCCAACGACGACCTGGAGGCGATGACCGCCTTGTTGTCGCTGCTGGATCGCCAGGTGGCGGTCAGCAACACCAATGTCCATCTGGCCGCCTCGCTGGGCCGGCCGGTCGAGGTGCTGGTGCCGCGGCCGCCGGAATTTCGGTGGCTCGTGACCGGCGAAAGCTCGCCGTGGTTCCCCGCCTGCCGCGTGTACCGCCAGTCCGCCGACGGCGATTGGGCCGAGGCCCTGGGCCAGCTGTCCGCCGGCCTGACCAGCCCCTGAATCCGCTTTGCGGTTAGCCTTGCTGTGATATACTGCGCGACCCTGCTTGCAAGCGGGACCATAAGGCATCAACGGATCCATCCAGAACGCCATGAAGCTGACCATCGAGCGCTCCCAGCTGTTGAAGTCCCTGGCTCACGTCCAAAGTGTCGTTGAGCGACGCAACACCATCCCGATCCTGTCCAACGTCAAGCTTGAGGGCCGTCCCGGCTCGCTGTCCTTGAACGCCACCGACATGGACCTCGACATCATCGAGACGGTGCCCGCCGACGTCAGCCGACCCGGCGCCACCACCGCCCCGGCCCACACCTTCTACGAGATCGTGCGCAAGCTGCCCGACGGCAGCCAGGTCGAGATCGAGTACCATTCCGAGGACGGCCTGCTGTCGCTGCGCTCGGGACGGTCGAAATTCTCGCTGTCCTGCCTGCCGGTCGAGGATTTCCCGGTTCTGTCGGGCGGCGAGTTGCCGCATTCCTTCGCCCTGTCGGCCGCCGAGCTGAAGACGCTGATCGACCGCACGCGCTTCGCCATCTCGACCGAGGAAACCCGCTATTACCTGAACGGCATCTACCTGCATGCCGCCACCACCCCGGCCGGCGAGGTGCTGCGCGCCGCCGCCACCGACGGCCATCGCCTGGCCCGGGTGGAAATCACCCGCCCCGACGGCGCGGCGGGCATGCCCGGCATCATCGTGCCCAGGAAGACCGTCAACGAGATCCGCAAGCTGATCGACGAGACCGAGTGCGAGATCACCGTGTCGCTGTCGGAAACCAAGATCCGCTTCGCCTTCGGTGACGCCGTGCTGACCAGCAAGCTGATCGACGGCACCTTCCCCGATTACGAGCGGGTCATCCCCGAGGGCAACGACAAGACCCTGGACGTCGATGTCAAAAGCTTCGCCCAGGCGGTCGATCGCGTCTCGGCCATCTCGACCGAGAAAAGCCGCGCCATCAAGCTGGCCCTGGAAAAAGGCACCGTCACCCTGTCGGCCTCCAGCCCCGAGAATGGCAACGCCACCGAGGAAATCGAGGCCGATTACGACGCCGCGCCGTTGGAAATCGGCTTCAACTCCCGCTACCTGCTGGACATCTTGTCCCAGGTCGAGGGCGACGGCGCCCGCTTCTCGATGGCCGACGCCGCCAGCCCGACGGTGGTCAAGGATTCCGCCGACGGCAGCGCCGTCTATGTGCTGATGCCGATGCGGGTGTGATCACGGAGCGCGAGGACACTGCCCTGCGGTCTCAGCATCTGGCGGTTCGCCGTCTGACACTGACCGATTTCCGTTGTTACCGCTTCCTGCGCCTGGACGCCGATGCGCGTCCGGTGGTGCTGACCGGCCCCAACGGGGCGGGCAAGACCAACCTTCTGGAAGCGCTGTCATTCCTGACGCCGGGACGCGGCCTGCGCCGCGCCACCCTGGCCGAGGTCACTCGCAAGGGCGCCGCCATCGACGGCTGGGGCGTGGCGGCGGTTCTGGACGGTCCGGACGGCCAGGTCGAGATCGGCACCGGCCGCCAGCCCGGCACCGAACGCCGGGTGGTCAAGATCGACGGCCGCGCGGCCAAGGCCCAGCAATTGGGGCTGTTGACCTCGGCCCTGTGGCTGACGCCGGCGATGGACCGGTTGCTGATCGAGGGCGCCGGCGGTCGGCGCCGCTTCCTGGACCGGCTGACGCTGGGCCAGGACGCCGAGCACGGCGCCCATGCCGCCGCCTATGAGCATGCGATGCGGGAACGCACGCGGCTGTTGAAGGGGGGCGGTGGCGACGCGGCCTGGCTGGCGATGCTGGAGGACGGCATGGCCCGCCACGGGGTGGCGATGGCTTCAGCCCGGGTCCGGGCGGCCGAGCGGCTGAACGCCGAGGCCGGCGGTCAAAGCGGGCCGTTTCCGGCGGCGCGCCTGACGCTGGCCGGCGAGGTCGAGGAGATGCTGGCCGGGGCCGATGCGGCCCAGGCCGAGGACATGGTTCGGGCCGCTCTCTTACGCGCGCGCGCGCGTGACGGGGCGGCGGGGGCGGCGACCTTCGGGCCGCACCGCACCGATGCCGGGGTGTGGCACGCCGCCAAGGACATGCCGGCGGGGCAATGCTCGACCGGCGAGCAGAAGGCGGTCCTGGTGTCCATCGTCCTGGCCCAGGCCCGGGTCAAGACGGACTTGAGCGGCATCGCGCCGCTGATGTTGCTGGACGAGGTGGCGGCGCATCTGGACGAGGAGCGCCGCAACGCCTTGTTCGACCAATTGGCCGGGCTGTCGGCGCAAAGCTGGCTTACCGGCACCGACGCCCATCTGTTCGCCGGTTTCGGCGACCGGGCGCAGTTCTTCAAGGTGGCGGAGTCCTCCGTCGCCCATGATGCGTGATACGGAACCCGGATGATTCATTCGGGTTCCGTATTTGGCGCCCATTGAGGGCGCGGCCAAGCCAGCGGAGCTGGCGCCCGGCGAGGACTTTTGAAATCCGAATGAACCATTCGGATTTTGTATGAGCAGAGGATCAATTTCGATGACCGAACCCGTGACCGCCATCGCCGAAGAAGAGTACGGCGCCGATTCCATCAAGGTCCTGCGCGGCCTGGAAGCGGTGCGCAAGCGTCCCGGCATGTATATCGGCGACACCGACGACGGCTCGGGCCTGCATCGCATGATCTACGAGGCGGTCGACAACGCCATCGACGAGATCATGAACGGCTATGGCGATTCCTGCGAAGTGATCCTGAACGCCGACGGCTCGGTGCGGGTTACCGACAATGGCCGCGGCATCCCGGTGGCCATCCACGCCGAGGAAGGCATCTCGGCGGCCGAGGTGGCGCTGACCAAGCTGCATGCCGGCGGCAAGTTCGACCAGAATGCCAACCGCATCTCGTCGGGCCTGCACGGCGTCGGCATCTCGGTGGTCAACGCCCTGTCGGAGTGGCTGGAGCTGCGCATCTGGCGCCACGGCAAGGAGCATTTCATGCGCTTCCGCCTGGGCGAGCCCGAGGCGCCGCTGGCGGTGGTCGGCGATTGCGGCGACCGCACCGGCACCCAGGTGCTGTTCCTGCCGTCCAAGGGCACCTTCTCGTTCACCGAGTTCGATTTCGCCACGGTGGAACACCGCCTGCGCGAGCTGGCCTTCCTGAACTGGCGCGCCACCTTGACCCTGAAGGACCACCGCCACGCCGAGCCGCACGAGGTGGCGCTGCATTACGACGGCGGCGTCCAGGCCTTCGTCCAGTGGCTGGACCGCTCGAAGGAGGCGCTGCACGCCCCCATCCTGGTCACCGCCGAAAAGGAAACCGTGCGCATCGAGCTGTCGATGGAATGGACCGACAGCTACCACGAGACCTGCCTGTGCTTCACCAACAACGTGCCGCAAAAGGACGGCGGCACCCACTTGGCCGGCTTCCGCGCGGCGCTGACGCGGACCATCAACGCCTATGCCAACGAATCGGGCATCGCCAAGAAGGAAAAGATCGCGCTGTCGGGCGACGACATGCGCGAGGGCCTGACCTGCGTGCTGTCGGTCAAGATGCCCGACCCCAAATTCTCGAGCCAGGCCAAGGAAAAGCTGGTCTCGTCCGAGGTGCGCCCGATCGTCGAATCGCTGGTGTCGGAAAAGCTGGCGGAATGGTTCGAGGAACACCCGCAGGAAGCCCGCAAGGTGGTGGGCAAGGCGGTGGAAGCCGCCGCCGCCCGCGAGGCAGCCCGCAAGGCCCGCGAACTGACGCGCAGGAAGGGCGTGCTGGATATCGCCACCCTGCCCGGCAAGCTGGCCGATTGCCAGGAACGCGACCCGGCGCTGTCGGAATTGTTCATCGTCGAGGGTGACTCGGCCGGCGGTTCGGCCAAGCAGGGGCGCAACCGCGCCAACCAGGCCATCTTGCCGCTGAAGGGCAAGATCTTGAATGTCGAGCGCGCCCGCTTCGACAAGATGCTGTCGTCGGCGGAAATCGGCACGCTGATCGCGGCTCTGGGCACCGGCATCGGCCGCGACGATTTCAACATCGCCAAGGCGCGCTATCACAAGATCATCATCATGACCGACGCCGACGTCGACGGCAGCCACATCCGCACCCTGCTCTTGACCTTCTTCTATCGCCAGATGCCCGAGATCATCGAGAAGGGCTATCTGTACATCGCCCAGCCGCCGCTTTACCGCGCCAAGCGCGGCCAGTCCGAGGTCTATCTGAAGAACGAGCGCGCCCTCGAGGAATATCTGATCGATGGCGGCCTGGCCGACGCGGTGCTGAACCTGTCGTCGGGGGCCCAGCTGGGCGGCGCCGACCTCAAGCGTCTGACCGAGCAGGCCCGCACCGTGCGCACCCTGATCACCCCGTTGACCCGGCGCCTGCCGATGAAGGTGGTCGAGCAGGCGGCCATCGCCGGCGCCTTCAAGAACAGCCTGCTGACCGACCGCGCCAGCGGCGAGGCCATGGGCGCCACCATCGCCGCCCGCCTGAACGCGCTGGAAAGCCATCTGGAACGCGGCTGGGCCGCCCAATGGGTGGAAGGCGACGGCTGGCTGTTCAGCCGCACGCTGCGCGGCGTCACCGAGACCCATGCGGTCGATGCCGCCATCGTGCGCTCGCAAGAGGCCCGGCGCCTGGACGAGATCGCCGCCACCCTGATCGAGACCTATCAGGGCGCCGCCACCCTGGTCGCCAAGGACAAGGAGACCCGCATCGACGGGCCGGTCGCCCTGGTCGGCGCGGTGATGGATCTGGGCAAGAAGGGCATCGCCTTCCAGCGCTATAAGGGCCTGGGCGAGATGAACCCCGATCAGCTGTGGGAAACCACCCTGGACCCCGAGGCCCGCTCGCTGCTGCAGGTCAAGGTCGCCCACGCCGACGACGCGGAAGAGGTGTTCTCGACCCTGATGGGCGACGTGGTCGAACCGCGTCGCGAATTCATCCAGTCCAACGCGCTGAAGGTGGCGAATCTGGACGTGTAGGGGCGTTTGTCGGTTACCGCATTAACTGAGAAATTTGCGCTTAGAACGAGGCGGGTAGCGATCCGCCTCGTTTTTCGTTTATAGCGCGCATCGTGTTCATGCGACAGTTGCCGACTGCGCGGTAATTAGCCGAGCATTTTTCCGGGGGGGGGACATGAGCGGCAGAACGTTCATCGCAGCGGCATTGGCGTTCGCCACATGCATTGCCTCTGGCCCCATGTATGCCCAGGAAGGGCACAATTCTGAGACCTTATTGGGTCTCAACTACGAAGACGCGCAGAAACTTATCCCGCGAAATGGGCGCATGATTAATGTTGGCGGAGGGTTCTTTCGCGGTGATGCCTTTGAATCTGGAAGGTTCTCTGAGGTCCGGCAAGCATGACGCCAGCCCCGGACGAGCCGGACCTCTGAGAAGCCGGATTG
>NZ_LWQU01000192.1 GCF_001650635.1 Magnetospirillum moscoviense
GGGGCATGATGGATGAGTCATTCCATCTTGAATCACGCTCACGCCCGCCTGTCCAGGCTATGTTAACGCCTATGGGGGTAAGCCTCCCTTAACCATTGTCGGCGCTATGATCAGACTGGAACCAAATAGCTAAGGGCAGCCGGCGATGGGCAACGATACGATGGTGGGCGGCAAAGAGGCGGTCTATGACGTCTCGGTGGAATGCTATGCCGTGCTGGGCACCGCCAACCTCCCGATCGCCCAGCTTCTGAAGCTGGGCCGCGGCGCCGTGGTGGAACTGGACCGCAAGGTCAACGACCCGGTCGATCTGTACGTCAACCGCAAGAAGATCGCCAAGGCGGAAGTGGTGGTGGTCGAGGACCATCTGGCCGTCACCGTCACCGAGGTCCTGAAGCGTGCCGCCGATTGAGCCTGGCCGCATTTCGCTGGTTCCCTTCGCCCCCGGCTCGCCGCTGAATACCGCCGAGCTGTCGCGCTTGGCCGATGCGCTGGCCGACATTCTCAATACCGACATGGGGGGCGCCAGCACCGGCCAACAGGCGCTGGACTACGCCATCCAATGGTGCCACCAGCACAAGGCCGTCAATTACGTGGTCCTCCTGGACGGCGACAAGGTGGTCGGCAACATCTCGCTGTCGCATATCGACCAAGATGCCCGAACCGCCCGCTGCGGCTGGATCGTCGCCAAAGCGTACCAGGAATTGGGAATCGAGGACGCGGCGGTTGACGCCATCATCGCCATCGCCATTCGCCAGGGAATCACGGTCCTGGGCAGCAAATGCCGCAAGGACGACCAAGACGGACAAGAGTTCTGGCGCCGGCGCGGCGCAGGCTTCGTGCCGACCACGCGGGACAGCCACATCCTGGCCCAATTGACGTTGGCGGCGGATTAACTGGAATCCGGCGCCGCTTGGTGCCACCATCCGGGCAGATCATCCCTGCCTGCCCGACGGAACCATGAAAAAAGACTCTCAGATCGTCCATGCCGGCCGCCACCCCGAGCGGCATTTCGGCGCCGTCAACCCGCCGGTCTATCACGCCTCGACCATCCTGCACCCGTCGGTGGCGGCGATGGAGGCCAGCGGCAAGCATCCGTTCGAGGGCGTGCGCTACGGCCGCTTCGGCACGCCGACCACCTTCGCCTTCGAGGAAGCCATGGCGGTGGTCGAGGGCGGCCATAAGAGTGTCGCCACCTCGTCGGGCCTGGCCGCCATCACTGGCGCATTGCTGGCTTTCCTGAAGGCCGGCGACCATCTGCTGATGGTCGACAGTACCTATTTCCCGACCCGCAAGTTCTGCGATTCGGTGCTGACCGGATTGGGCATCGAGACCACCTATTACGACCCGCTGGTGGGCGCCGGCATCTCTGGCCTGATCCGGCCCAACACCCGGGTCGTCTTCACCGAATCGCCCGGGTCCTTGACCTTCGAGGTTCAGGACATCCCGGCCATCGCCGAAATCGCCCACGCGGCCGGCGCGGTGGTGATGATGGACAATACCTGGGGCGTGCTGACCTTCCAGCCCTTCGCCCATGGGGTGGACGTGTCGATCCAGGCCTGCACCAAATACGTGGTCGGCCATGCCGACGCCATGCTGGGCGCCATCACCCTGGCCACCGAGGAAAGCTGGCTGAAGGTCAAAAGCTCGGTCGCCGCCTTCGGCCATTCGCCGGGTGCCGAGGAATTGTATCTGGGCCTTCGCGGCCTGCGCACCCTGCCGGTCCGCCTGCGTCACCACGGCCAAACCGCGCTGGCCCTGTGCCGGTGGCTGGAAACCCGCCGCGAGATCGAGCGCGTGCTGTACCCTGCCCTGCCATCGGACCCCGGCCACACTGTGTGGAAGCGCGACTTCACCGGCGCCTGCGGCCTGTTCGGGCTGATCTTGAGGCCTGCCACCAAGGCAGCGGTCGATGCCATGCTGGACGGGTTCAGCCATTTCAAGCTGGGTTTCTCGTGGGGTGGGTTCGAAAGCCTGGTGATCCCGACCACCGGTCATTCCATCATCCGCACCGCCAGTTCCTGGGCGCCGTCCGGGCCATCCTTGCGCTTCCATGCCGGGCTGGAGGACGCGGCCGACCTGCAGGCCGACCTGGAAGCCGGCTTCGCGCGGCTGAAGGCGGCTGCCTGACATGCGGCGGCTGGCATTGCTCCTGGCCTTTCTGCTGCCCTGGCCGGCCTGGGCGCACCCTCATGTGCTGATCGACGCCCACATCATCGTCTTGTTCGACAAGGGGCTGATCACCGCCCTGCAGATCGGCTGGAAGTTCGACCCGGTCTATTCCGGCTCGCTGGTCGCCGATTTCGACAAGGACAAGAACGCCACCCTGTCGGCGAAGGAAATCGCCGACATCGAAAGGGACGCCTTCCAGGACACCGCCCAGCACCAGTACTTCACCCATGCCAGCATCGACGGCCAGCCGGTCCAGTGGACGCGTGCCAGCAATTTCACCTTGCTGGTGCAAAAAGATACCCTGATCTACGGCTTCAAGCTGGCCCTGCCCCAGCCGATCGATCCGCGCAGCCACGCCTTCAAGGTCTCGACCTACGAGGAAAGCTTCTATATCGACATCGACATCCCCAACGACGCCGCCATCCGTCTGGTCGGCGACGGCTCGGCCGGCTGCCGGGCGACCTTGAGCGAGGACCGCGCCACCCCGCTGCTGGGCGGCGCCGCCTATCCCAAGAAGATGGTGGTGACATGCGAGCCCTAAGCCTGGTCTTGTGCCTGCTGCCGAATTGGGCCTGGGCGGCGCTGTCGCCGCCGCCGACCGGATCAGGCTTCGACCTGCCCGAACCGCTGCGGTCCATCGCCCAATGGGCCTTCGCCTTCCAGCGCACCCTGAACGCCGAGATGCGCCAGCACCTGGCGGCGATGAAAGAGACCGGCGCCATCGAGCCGGCCCTGGCCCTGATGCTGGCAGCCTTCCTGTACGGAATATTCCACGCCATCGGCCCCGGCCACGGCAAGGTGGTGATCGGCGCCTGGTTCGCCAGCCGCCGCGCCCGCATCGCCTATGGACTGGCCGCGTGCGCCCTTTCGGCGCTGGTCCAGGCCGGATCGGCCATCGCCGCCGTGCTGCTGCTGGCTGGCGCCTTGTCGCTGGCGCCTCGCGACGTCATGGCCCACGCCGCCTGGCTGGAAGTCGCCTCCTATGGCCTGATCACCGCCATTGGGCTGTTCATGCTGGTGCAGGCCTTGCGCGGCAAGCATGGCTGCGGCCACGATCACGACCACCATGAACACGGCCCCCAATGCGCTCACCATCATCACCACCAGCAGGATCGCGGCCTGTGGGCGATGGCGGCGGCGGTGGGCTTTCGGCCCTGTTCCGGCGCCATCCTGGTGCTGCTGTTCACCCTGGCGGGCGGCCTGTTGTGGGTCGGCATCCTGGCCACCCTGGCCATGGCCGTCGGCGTGGCCTTGACGGTGTCGGGCATCGGCCTGTCGGCCCTGGGCCTCAACCGCCTGCTGGAGCGCCTGTTTGGCGCCTCGGCCAAGTCGGATACCTGGCGCCGGGTCCTGGGTCTGGCCGGCGCCCTGGCCATCACCCTGCTGGGCATCAGCCTGCTGGCCGGAGTTTGGGTCAACGGCCCGGCGCTGACGGGTTAAAGCAACCCAGCCACCGTTTCCGGCGCCAGCGCCGAGCCGTCCTGGCCGACCTTGGCCGAGCCCCACCTGACCGCCACCGCCAGTGCGTCCTCCATCTCGGCGCCGCCGACCAAAGCGTGGCACAGGCCGGCGGCAAAGGCGTCACCCGCCCCGGTGGAATCGACGGCCTGCACCTCGGGTGAGGGCTGGCGCAGATGGCGGGCGGCGGAAAAGGCCTCGGCGCCGTCGGCGCCCCGGGTCAGCACCATCCATTCCAGCCGGGTGCCGGCGGCCATCAGGCCGGCGGTGACCGGCTCGGCCAGCAGATCGGGCGGCAAATCCGAGGCCGAGGCGACGATCACCTGGGCCGGAAACACCCCCGGCTCGATCGGCGGGATATGCGCAACCACCTTGCAAAAACGTCCCTTCTCGGCCAGCAGCGGCGCCAGCCCGACAGCGCGGGTGCGGACATAGACCAGGTCGGCCGGGATATCCAGCAGGCGGGCCGGCGGCTGTTCCTCCTTGGCGCGACCCAGATTGACGATGGTCCGCTCGCCGATGGGATCGACCATGACGATCGAGCGGGTGCTGCCGCCCTTGACCCGGCGGATCGCCGAAACATCGACGCCCGATCGCGCCAGAGCCTCGATCTGCCAATCGCCGTCATCGTCCTCGCCGACGGCGGCGACCAGGGTAACGGTATGGCCGGCCGCCGCCAGCGCCACCGCGCTGTTGGCGCCGCCGCCGCCTAAGCGCGGCACCTCCATGGTGCCGTTCAGATGCGCCCCTTCGCGGCACCGTTCGGTCAACCGCACCACCTCGTCGGTGGCGACGCTGCCTACCACCACGATCCGCGCCATGATCCGCTCCCCCTTCCTTTATGCATACCCACCCTGACGTTATCAGGGGATGACTGAGGCGATGGTCTCGCCATATAAACCGTCCAGACGGTACAGTAAGGCCAGCCAGTCCATGACCACTCCATCCACCCGCGAAAAGATCCTCGACGCAGCCATGTCGATCATGCGCGACCACGGCGTCGCCAAGCTGACGCTGGACCAGGCCGCCCGCGTCGCAGGAGTGTCCAAGGGCGGTGTATTATACCACTTCAAAAGCAAGGACGATCTGATTCGCGGCATGGTCCAACGCATGACCGATTCCTGCGACGCGCTTCACCACCGTTATTACGCCGAACAGCCCGAAGGCCCCTATCGCTGGGCCCGGACCGTGGTGCACACCGCCTTCGACCCCCAGGGCCCGGCCGGCGATCCGGTCAGCGGCGCCCTGTTGGCGGCGATGGCGGTCAATCCCGATTTGATGGCGCCGATCCAGGCCAAGTACGCCGAATGGGTCGAGCGCGTGATGAGCGACAGCCCCGATCCCGCCAGGGCCGCCCTGGTCTGTTCGGCCATGGACGGGGTCGTGTTCCAGCGCATCCTCGGCCTGTGCCAGGGCTGCGAAAAAGATGCCGAGCGCCTGAAGCAGGCCGCTCTCGACCTGCTGAAGGAGTAAGGATCATGAACGTCAAGCGCATGGGCATCATGCTGGCCGGTAGCGCCATCGTGTTCGGCGGCGTCCTGGGCTTCGTCCAGTTCCGCGACAAGATGATCAAGGATTACTTCGCCAACATGCCCAAGCCGGTGATCGCCGTCACCGCCCAGCCGGCCGAGCTGACCTCGTGGCAGGACAGCCTGTCGGCGGTCGGCACCCTGTCCGCCGTCAACGGCGTCGATATCGCCGCGCAAGGGGCCGGTCTGGTCAAGGATATCAGCTTCCAATCCGGTCAGAATGTGAAGAAGGGCCAGGTGCTGTTGCGCCTGGATACCGATGTCGAGATGGCCGACCTGCGCTCGGCCCAGGCCGATACCGACCTGGCCCGCATCTCGGCCAACCGCCAACGGACCCTGGTCAAGACCGACGCGGTCAGCAAGGCCGCCGTCGACAAGGCCGAGGCCGAGCTGAAGGTCAAGGAGGCCAAGGTCGCCGGCATCCGCGCCCTTGTCGACAAGAAATCGGTCACCGCCCCGTTCGAGGGCATCTTGGGCGTGCGCAAGATCGATCTGGGCCAGTATCTGCAACCCGGCCAGGCCATCGTCAACCTGCAGGACCTGTCGACCATGCTGGCCGACTTCACGGTGTCGCAGCGCGACCTGGCGGCGTTGGCCCCCGGCCAGACGGTGCGCATGACCACCGACGCCTGGCCCGGCCATGCGTTCGAGGGCACCATCGCCGCCATCGAGCCCCAGGTCGAGGCCAAGACCGGCATGGTCGCCGCCCAGGCCCGTTTCCCCAATATCGAAGGCCGCCTGCGGCCGGGCATGTTCGCCCGCATCGAGATCCCCCGGCGCGGCACCGAACAGGTGGTGACGGTGCCGGCCCAGGCGATTTCCTACAACCTGCACGGCGACGCCTTGTTCGTGGTCGAGGACGGGCCCGAGGGCAAGCAGGTCAGCCGCGTGGTGGTCGAACTGGGCGAGCGCAAGGATGGCCGAGTGGTGATCAAGAGCGGCCTGAAGCCGGGCGCCCTGGTGGTCACCGCCGGGCAGTTGAAGCTGGAGCACGGATCGAAGGTCCAGATGGACGGCGCCGATCCCCTGAAACAATCGGCAAAGGCCAACTGAGATGTTCGACATCTTCATCAAACGCCCGGTTCTGGCCAGCGTGGTCAGCCTGTTGATCCTGTTCGTCGGCCTGCGCGCCCTGATGATGCTGCCGGTCCGCCAGTATCCGGAAATGAAGAACACCGTGATCACGGTGACCACCACCTATCCCGGTGCCGATGCCGACCTGATCCAGGGCTTCATCACCCAGCCGCTGCAAAAGGCCATGGCGACGGCGTCGGGGCTGGATTACCTGACGTCGCGCTCGTTCCAGGGGGTGTCCGAGGTGAAGGCCTATGTCCGCCTGAACGAGGACCCCGACGCGGCCATGACCGAGGTGATGAGCAAGACCAACGAGGTCCGCTCGCTGCTGCCCCGGGGCATCAACGACCCGGTCATCAAGAAGGAAACCGGCCAGACCTTCGCCTCGGCCTATCTGGCCTTCTCGTCGGACCGCTTAAGCCAGGAACAGATCACCGACTACGTCAACCGGGTGATCCAGCCCAAGCTGGCCTCGGTGCCGGGCGTCGCCAACCCGGCGGTTTACGGCGGCCAGAAATTCTCGATGCGGGTGTGGCTGGACCCGGAAAAGCTGGCCCAGTTCGGCATCTCGGCCGACGAGGTCAAGCTGGCACTGACCAGCAACAATTATTCCTCGGCGGCGGGCAGCACCAAGGGCGCCTTCGACGTCGTCTCGACCCAGGCCGAGACCGACCTGACCACCGCCGACGATTTCCGCAAGCTGGTGATCCGCCATTCGGGGACCAGCCTGATCCGCCTGGCCGACGTCGCCGAGGTGTCGATGGGGGCGGAAAGCGACGACATGGCGGTCTATGCCAGCGGCAAGCGGGCCATCTTCGTCGGCATCTACACCACCCCCGAGGCCAACCCGCTGACGGTCATCCGTCAGGTGCGCGAACACACCCTGCCGGCCATCGAGGCGCAATTGCCGCCCGGCCTGACCGCCCAGGTCGCCTATGATTCCACCATCTTCATCGAGGCGGCCATCCGCGAGGTGATCAAGACCATCCTGGAAGCGGCGGTGATCGTGATGATCGTCATCTTCGCCTTCATGGGCTCGGTGCGCTCGGTGATGATCCCGGTGGTGACGGTGCCGCTGTCCCTGATCGGCGTGGCGCTGTTCCTGCTGGCCTTGGGCTTTTCCATCAATCTTCTGACCCTGCTGGCCATGGTGCTGGCCATCGGATTGGTGGTCGATGACGCCATCGTGGTGGTGGAAAACGTCCATCGCCATATCGAGGAAGGCCTGTCGCCGTTCCAGGCGGCCATCGTCGGCACCCGCGAGATCGCCACCCCGGTCATCTCGATGACCATCACCCTGGCCGCCGTCTATGCCCCCATCGCCTTCATGGGCGGCCTGACCGGCGCGCTGTTCAAGGAATTCGCCATGGCGCTGGCCGGCTCGGTGATCGTGTCGGGCATCGTCGCCCTGACCCTGTCGCCGATGATGTGCTCGCGCATCCTGAAGCATGACGACGACAAGAAGGGCCTGTCAGCCCGCATTGACAAAATGTTCGCCGCCATCCAGACCCGCTATGGGCGCTGGCTGAAAGCCTCGCTGACCGACCGCTCGTCAACCGTGGCGTTTACACTGATTGTTGTTGCCGTTTTACCGTTTCTTTTCAAGGCCGTGCCGACCGAACTTGCGCCAGAAGAGGACCAAGGCGTGGTGTTCACCGCCTTCACCGGACCGGCCTCGGCCAACATCGATTACATGGATGCCTTCCTCCATCAGGTCGAGCACGCCCTGGGCAGCTTCCCGGAAATCCGCGACACCTTCATGATCGCCGGCATGGGTGCCGTCAACCAGGGCTTCGGCGGCGCCGTCACCAAGCCGTGGGATCAGCGGGCCAGGTCAACCAAGGAGTTGACGCCGATCTTCCAGCAGGCGGTGGACAAGGTGTCGGGGGTCAAGGCGTCGGTGTTCGCACCGCCGCCCCTGCCCGGTTCCGACGGCCTGCCGGTACAGTTCGCCGTCACCGCCACCAGCGACTACCGGGTGCTGAACGACCTGCAGGCCGAGATGATGAAGCGGGCCCAATCGTCGGGTCTGTTCGCCTTCATCGATTCCGACCTGAAGTTCGAAAGCCCGCAGACCATCGTCGATATCGACCGCGACAAGGCCGCCGCCTATGGCGTCACCATGCAGCAGATCGGCGAGGCGCTGGCCACCATGACCGGCGGCAATTACGTCAATCTGGTCAACCTGCAGGGCCGGTCCTATCAGGTCATCCCGCAGGTGTCGCGCGACTTCCGCCTGGACCCGCGCCAGCTGGGCCGCTTCCACGTCACCGCCACCGACGGCGCCGCCATTCCACTGTCGTCGCTGGTGACCCTGTCGGCCGCCGTCAAGCCGGTCAGCTTGAACCAGTTCAACCAGTTGAACAGCTTCACCATCCAGGCCTTCCCGATGCCGGGCGTCACCCTGGGCCAGGCGCTGGACTTCCTGGACCGCATCGCCCTTGAAGTGCTGCCGCAAGGGGTGAGTACCGACAAGGCCGGCCAGTCGCGCCAGTATGTCCAGGAAGGCAGTTCCCTGGCGGTGACCTTCGTGTTCGCCCTGGTGATCATCTTCCTCGTGCTGGCCGCCCAGTTCGAAAGCTTCCGCGACCCCTTGGTGATCCTGGTGTCGGTGCCCTTGTCGCTGTCGGGCGCGCTGATCCCGCTGGCCCTGGGGGTGGCCAGCATGAACATCTACACCCAGGTCGGACTGATCACCCTGATCGGCCTGATCACCAAGCACGGCATCTTGATCTGCGAGGTGGCGCGCGAGCGCCAGGAACAAGACGGCCTTAGCCGCATCGAGGCGGTCCAGGTGGCGGCCAGCCTGCGCCTGCGGCCGATCCTGATGACCACGGCGGCGATGGTCACCGGCCTGGTGCCGCTGCTGATCGCCAGCGGGGCCGGTGCGGCCAGCCGCTTCTCGATCGCCGTTGTGATCGTCGCCGGCATGAGCATCGGCACCTTGTTCACCTTGTTCGTGCTGCCGGTGATCTACTCGTTCCTGGCGACCGAACGGGGCCGGGCGGAAAAGGCCGCCGAGGACGGCCACAAGATCGCCGAGCCGGCCGAATGAGCGATTGCTGGTTCACCACCTCGACTGTCACCTGCCCGGCCTGCGGCGCCCGGCAGGAAGAAGAGATGCCCGGCCAGTTGTGGGCGTTGACCTGCAAGGCCTGCGGCCACGTCATGCACCCGCCCAAGGGCGAATGCTGCGTGTTCTGCGCCTATGGCGACGTGCCCTGCCCGGACAGCCAGATTGGGCGGTCGTGTTCGTGCGGGAATGAGGAATAAGCGGGCGATGACGCACTGGACTTGGTTAGGATTTTCTGCGACGAGAAGTGGCATTGTACGAATGTCACGGTGATCAAAGATTATGGGTAATCCAGGCAATTCCAGTCGCGACAAACTTATTTCGATCATCCTGCCCACCATCCGGCCTGACTTGGCCGGGGCGGCTCTGCAAAGCATCGTCGCCTGCAGCGACGATGTCCGTTATGAAATCGTCGTCGTGTCGCCGTTTCCTGTCCAGGGCAAGAACATCGTCCACGTCAAGGAAGAGGTGCCGAAGGGAAATTGCGCCGCCCATGCCATGGGCTACCAGGCGTCATCGGGCGACATCATCGTCGCAATGAGCGACGACCACATCGCCCTTGATGGCTGGTTGACCCCGGTCCAGTCGTTCATCGAACAGCGCGAAACACAATATTTTCCGTTCTGCGCAGGCATCAACAGACCGCAATCACCCTGGTTCGGAGCCGTCTACGGGCTGTACTACCCCTACTTCCCGGTTCTGTCCCGCCAGTCGGCGGAAGCGATCGGCGGGTTCTTCTCACCGGATTTTACCGCCCATTTCGGCGACCCTGATCTGGCGATGCGGGTATGGAAGGCCGGGGGGGGGGGGAGATGCGAACTGCTGTACGAAGCCAATCTTGCGCCGAACAAGCTGGTGCCGACATCAAAGGAATCGGCCCACAAGCATACCTCGCTGGAAAAGGACCTGGCGACCTTCACGGCCCTCTACCATCAAGATTTCGGCCGGGGGTTCAGCCGTGACCTCAAGGATATCAATTCCAATTACGCAATCCATCACCTGAGGGACAGAACCTTCATGGCACGGGTTCCTCAGCGCCACTATATGGCCGAACTGGAGCAGAGGCACCGCAAGGCCCTCGGAATGTAGTCCCGGCGCTTTGCGAAGATAGTGACCGCACCCAGGGCCGATGGCATGATGTGTCTCTGGTCATCGCACCGGGCAAAATCGAGGACGTGATGGCGACGGTTAGTTCGGTTCCGGATCAGTTGTTGAATCAGGTGGTGTCGGTGTTCCACCCCCGGCGGGTCATCCTGTTCGGCAGCCGGGCACGTGGTGATGCCCGCTTGGACAGCGATATTGATCTTGTGGTGGAATTAGACAACGACGCGCCGCCGGAAATGATGTCGGCCAAGGTGATCCATTCCGCCCGAGCGGGCTATCACGAGCCGGTCGATATCCTGCCGTGCCGCGAGGGAGTGCTTAAGGAACGGGCACGAGCGATCGGTTCATTCGCTCACACCGTCCTGACTGAGGGCGTGGTCGTCTATGAGCGACCCTGACCCGCAAACCCTGCGGCAATGGGCAGAAGCCGGCCAGTGGTTCGCCAAGGCCGATGAAGATATTTGCATGGCGGAAATGCGAGCCACCATTGATCGATCCGGCCGCTTTCCACTGTCAGCAGGCCGCCGAGAAGATCATCAAGGGCCTGTTGCTGAGTATCCCCCCGGTGACGGCCGCCTGTTCGAGCGGCCCTTGCTCTGAGATTCTGCCAGCCTGATTGGCGTTGGTGGTGGCGG
>NZ_LWQU01000193.1 GCF_001650635.1 Magnetospirillum moscoviense
TCCTTCCGATCCATCGCGCAAAACCTCCCGCGTTTCCGCCATTCTACACGATATCAATACGAATTGCGAATAGAGCCAAATAAAATGGCCGGGTCTGACCCGGCCATTTTCATTTGGGCAACCCGTCGGCCCATAGTTTCGCCTCTCGGCCGCGTCGGTCGCGCAGGCCGTTGCCCTCGGGCCACAGCTTCTTCATCTGTTCGAACTGGGCCGGGACCTGGGCCAGCGAGGCCGGGTCGCCGGCCTGGACCAGATCGCGGATCGCCCGCATTTCCACGCGGCGGTCGCCCTTCAGGCTGGGGCCGCGATTGTAGACCAGGCTGACCAGCGCGCTTCTGCACAGGCCCGGCAGCATGTCGGCGCCGGGAAAGGCGTCCTCGGTCCGATCGACATAGACCGGGATGGTGTCGGCGCAATAGACCGGCCAGGCCAGGTCATAGGGCACCACCACGTTCTTCAGTCCGTCGGCGCCGGCCTGGCTTCCCTGCTTGCCCAGCCACGGGATCAAGGCGTTCTGCACATCCTGGTTCAGCTTGCCCCAGGCCCTGCCGAAGGTCGCCTGATCGGCGAAGCGCAGGTCGAAACCGATGCCGATGGTGATGCCGCTGTCGCCGCCCGGCCAAACCGGGTGGCAATAGGCCTGTTCATAGCGGGTGCGCGAGCCGATTTCCTCGGTGGCGATGAAGGTGATGCCGCGGGTCGGCAGCAGCGGCGACGGCTCGGGCTGGGTCATCAGCCGATTCCACAGGGCCGCATCGACGGTGCCGGTCGGTTCCAGGCCCAGCACGGTCTGGGCATAGCGCACGGCGGCGGCGGTGCCTTTGCCGAAATCGCCGTCCTCGGAGATCAGCGCCCCCATGCGGTTCAACGCCTGCTGCAGCGTCACGATGTCCGGACCGTCCTGGCCCTGGGAGAGTGGGAATGCGACCATAGGGCGTCTCTTTTGAAAGTTAGTGCTCGGAAAGATAGCACGTTGGCCAGCCCCGTGCCAACAGGAAGGGAGCCCTGCGGAAGGTGCGGTGGAAATCCCCGAGGGCAGGATTATACTTGTCTGAAAGCAATCCATGATCCGTCGCATCCCATCGGAGGCAAGGCCATGGGCGTTCTCATTCACCGCACTGCCGCCATCGGCGGGGCCGACGAGCTGGATTTCAGCCGCTGCCGCGTCGTCGTCCTCGACCCATTCATCGCCACCCGCCGATTGGTCACCGACATTTTGGTGCGCGACATGCGGGTCGGCGCCGCGCGTGCCTGCGCCACCGCCGAAGATGCGATGGGACTGCTGCTGGAAGGCGGCTGGAACATCTTGTTCTCCGACTGGTCGGCCGCCACCAACGCCATCGCCGTGCTGAAAAGCCTGCGGGTGGCCGGCAGTCCGTTCCGCTTCCTGCCGGTGGTGGTGATGAGCAGCTTTTCCAGCGCCGAACACATCAAGGCGGCCCGCGATGCCGGCATGACCGAGTTCATGCTGAAGCCGTTTTCCGCCCAGGTAATCCAAAGCCGGCTGAAATCCATCACCCAGGCGCCGCGTGTCTATGTCGAATCGCCCGATTTCTTCGGGCCGGACCGCAGGCGTCGGCACGACAGCTTCCAGGGCTTCGAGCGGCGCCATCACACCAGCACCCGTTTCGCCGACCGCCGGCAGGCCAATTTCTCCCATGTCGGCCCCGAACGCCGGCAGGGCATTCCCGGCTTCCATGGGGCCGACCGCCGCCAGGGCGCTCGCTGATTCCATTTCCCAAGCCAGCGGGCTATGGTGGCGCCATGATTGCCGCCACTTCCTTGTTCGAACAGGCCCACCCGCCGGTGCCGCCCGCGCCGTTCCTGCCGATGTCCTTGGCCGAGATGGACCGGCTGGGCTGGGAGGCGTGCGACGTGGTGCTGGTCACCGGCGACGCCTATATCGACCATCCCAGTTTCGGCATGGCCATCGTCGGGCGCTTGCTGGAAGCCCACGGCTTCAAGGTCGGCATCATCGCCCAGCCCGACTGGTCGGGGCCGGAAGCCTTCACCATCCTGGGGCGGCCGCGCCTGTTCTTCGGCATCACCGCCGGCAACATGGATTCCATGGTCAACCGTTACACCTCGGACAAAAGGCTGCGCCATGACGACGCCTATACGCCCGAAGGCGAGGGGGGCAAGCGGCCGGATCGGGCCGCCATCGTCTATGCCCAACGTGCGCGCGAGGCCTTCAAGGACGTCCCCATCGTCTTAGGCGGCATCGAGGCGTCGCTTCGCCGCATCGCCCATTACGATTACTGGTCGGACAAGGTGCGCCGCTCGATCCTGATGGATGCCAAGGCCGACATCTTGCTGTTCGGCAATGCCGAGCGGGCGTTGGTGGAACTGGCGCACCGCGCCGGGGCCGGCCAAACCATCCGCTCGATGACCGATATCCGCGGCACCGCCCAGGTGGTGGGGGCCGTCCCCAAGGCCTTCCGGGTCGCCGACTGGACCGACATGGATGGTGCGCCCCCGGACCTGGCCGGCGACAAGGCGGCGGTGCGGCTGCCGTCCTACGAGCAGGTGGCCGCCGATCCGGTCCTGTACGCCCACACCTCACGGGTGCTGCATCTGGAAAGCAATGCGTCGAACGCCCGGCCCCTGGTGCAGGCCCATGGCGACAAGGAGGTGTGGCTGAACCCGCCGCCGGTGCCGCTGAATACGGCGGAACTGGATGCGGTCTATGAATTGCCGTTCGCCCGCGCACCCCATCCGTCTTATGGCGATTCCCGCATTCCGGCCTGGGAGATGATCCGTTTCTCGGTATCGATCATGCGCGGCTGTTTCGGCGGCTGCGCCTTCTGCTCGATCACCGAGCACGAGGGCAGGGTGATCCAAAGCCGGTCGGAAGGCTCGGTCCTGCGCGAGATCGAGCGGGTGCGCGACCTGACCACGGGCTTCACCGGGACCATTTCCGATATCGGCGGCCCGACCGCCAACATGTACCGGCTGGCCTGCAAGGATGATGGCATCCAGGCAATGTGCCGGCGGCTGTCTTGCGTCTATCCCGACATCTGCAAGAATCTGGGCACCGACCATGGCCCGCTGATCGCGCTGTACCGCAAGGCCCGCGCCATCAAGGGGGTCAAGCGGGTGCTGGTGGCCTCGGGCCTGCGCTACGATCTGGCGGTGCGAAGCCCGGACTATGTGCGCGAACTGGTGGCCCATCATGTCGGCGGCTATCTGAAGATCGCCCCCGAACATACCGAGGCCGGCCCGCTGTCCAAGATGATGAAGCCGGGCATCGCCGCCTATGAACGGTTCAAGGAATTGTTCGACCAGGCCGCCCAGGCGGCCGGCAAGAAATATTACCTGATCCCCTATTTCATCGCCGCCCATCCCGGCACGTCGGACCGGGACATGATGAACCTGGCCTTGTGGCTGAAAAGGAACGGCTTCAAGGCCGACCAGGTCCAGACCTTCCTGCCGTCGCCGATGTCGCTGGCCACCGCCATGTATCATTCGGGGCGAAACCCGCTGAAGCCGGTGCGCCATAGCGGATCTGAGGAGGTCGAGGCCATCAAGGGCTTGCGCCAGCGCCGCCTGCACAAGGCCTTCCTGCGCTATCACGATCCCGAGAACTGGCCGATCTTGCGCGACGCCCTGAAGGCCATGGGCCGCGCCGACCTGATCGGGCCGGGCGCGCACCAATTGGTGCCCGGCGGCACCGCCGCACCCGCCGCCAAGGCCGGGCCATCCAGGCCGTTTCGCACCCAGCACACCCGCTCCAGGCCCTTGCAGCGGCGCTGATCGTCGCCACTTGTCAGGAAAGCCTGAACAAGGTGCGCCATGACAGCAGCGTCGTCCTCACCGGCCTCGGCCGACTTTCCATCCTTCGACCATGTCCGTC
Source organism: Magnetospirillum moscoviense (assembly GCF_001650635.1). GTDB lineage: Bacteria > Pseudomonadota > Alphaproteobacteria > Rhodospirillales > Magnetospirillaceae > Magnetospirillum > Magnetospirillum moscoviense. The sequence goes on from NZ_LWQU01000193.1 coordinate 3,854, forward strand.
TCGCCGCCCCCGGCGCCATCAAGCGCTGGCTTTGCCTGGGCTGGTCCGACCTTCGGGCCGCCGGCTGGGTCAGCCCGGCCTATGGCGCGATCTTCGCCGCAGGCGGCTTCGTCATCACCTTCGGGCTGGTGTTGGCCGGCATGCCCTATCTGATCACCCCGATGATCGGCGGCTTCCTGCTGATCGGGCCGCTGCTGGCGTTGGGGCTTTACGATATCTCCGACCGGCACGAGAAGGGCCTGGCCGCCAGTTTCGGCCACGCGCTGTTGGCCTTTCGCCGCAACCGCTTCCACATCCTGACCGCCGGCCTGGTCCTGATGCTGGTGGTGATGATCTGGGCCAGGCTGTCGGCGGTCTTGTTCGCCCTCTTCTTTCCCTACCAATCGATGACGCTGGCAAGCTTCCTGGCCCAGATCGTCACCTTCGACGGCATCGTCTTTACCGTGATGATGATGGCGTTGGGCTTCGTGTTCGCCACCGCCATCTTCGTCACCCACATGGTCAGCCTGCCGATGATGCTGGATCGCAAGGTCGATATCTTCTCGGCGGCGATCTGGTCGGTGATGGCGGTGGTGCGCAATCCGGTCACCTCGGTCCGGTGGGCGGCGACCATCGCCCTGGTGGTCGGCGCCGGCATGCTGGCAGGCTTCGTCGGCCTGGTGGTGGCGTTACCGCTGATCGGACATGCCAGTTGGCATGCCTATCGCGAGATGATCGGGCTGGATCGGGTTTGATCTGGGCGGCGCTTCGTATAGGTTAGTGTTTACTAACCTAACGGAGGACCGCGCGGTGAAGCCGATATTCCTGGTGCTGGGCGGACTGGCGGCTGTCGTCGCGGGCGGCGTGGCGCTGTCTCGGATGAAGGGCGAAGGTCCCCAGCCGGTGGTGGCGGCCCATGCCGCCGCCCCGCGCGACGGCCGCGTCTATGGTCTGGGCACGGTGGAAGCCCGCCTGCTGTCCCGTCTGGGCTTCGAGGCGGCGGGCACGCTTTCGGAAATCCTGGTGGATCAGGGCGACCGGGTCACCAAGGGCCAGGTGCTGGCCCGGCTGGGGCTGGCCGACCAGCAGGCCCGCGTTTCCCAGGCGGAGGCCGGCGTGCGCCAGGCCCAGGCCGCCTTGGTCCAGGCCAATGCCCGGCTGGACCGCGCCCGCGCCACCCGCGATCAGCGCGCCAGCGTCAACCAACGCCGCCAGACTCTGGCGTCGCGGGGCACGGTGTCGGTCGAGGCGGCCGAGGACGCCCAGGCCACCTCGGCGGTGGCGGTGGCCGACGTGGCGGTGGCCGCATCCGACGTCGAGGCGGCCAAGGGCGGTATCGAATCTGCCGTCGCCAAGCTGGCCCTGGAACGGGCCTTGCTCGACAAGTTGACCCTGGTGGCGCCGTACGACGCCTTGGTGATCGAGCGCGCCCGCGAGCTGGGCAGCGCCGTGGCCCCTGGCGGCACGGTGCTGACCATCGCCGACCCGGCGACCATCTGGGTCACCGCCTTCGTCGACGAGGCGCTGGCCGGCCGCGTCGAGGTGGGCCAAGTGGCCGAGATCAGCCTGCGCTCGCGCCCCGGCCAGCCTTTGGCCGGCAAGGTGGCGCGCATCGATCTGGAAAACGACCGCGTCTCGGAAGAGCGCCGGGTCCAGGTGGCGTTCGATACGCCGCTGGCCCCGTTCACCCTGGGCGAGCAGGCGGAAGTGCTGATTTCGGCCAAGCGTCCATGAATCTGGCGATCCGCGACATCCGCCATCATTGGGGCCGCTTCGTGCTGACCTGCCTGGGGCTGTCGCTGCTGTTGGGCGTGGTCATCTCGATGATCGGCATCTATCGCGGCCTGGTGGCCGACGCGCTGGTGTTGGTCCGTGCTCCGGCGGTCGATCTGTGGGTGGTCGAGGGCGGCACCAAGGGGCCGTTCGCCGAGGCGTCGCGCATTCCCCGCGACACGCGTAACGCGGTGGCCCGCATCGACGGCATCGCAAGCGCCGGCATGGTGACCTATCAGTCAATGCAGATCGAGACCGCCAAGGGCGTGGCTCGGGTGCTGGTGGTTGGCTTCGAACCGGGGCGACCGGGCGGCCCGGCCGTGCTGGCCGCCGGCCGTACGCTGGAACGCAGTCATTTCGAGATGGTCGCCGACATCAAGACCGGGCTGGAACTGGGGCAGCTCATCCGGCTGGGCAACGACGATTACCGGGTGGTCGGCCTGACCCGGGGCCAGGTCGATTCCGGCGGCAACCCGCTGATCTATCTCAGCCTGCAGGATGCCCAGGCTCTGCAGTTCGAACTGGAAGGGGCGGCCGCCCGCAATCAGGCGGCGCGCGGCGAGCGGGCCAACACCAATCAGGTCAACGCGGTGCTGGCGACCATTCATGCCGATGCCGACCTTGATTCCGTGGCTCGCTCGGTCAGCCGCTGGAAGCATCTGTCGGCGCTGACCCAGGCCGACCAGGAAGCCATGCTGCTGTCGGCGGTGGTGGACAAGGCCAGAAAGCAGATCGGCATGTTCACGGTGACGCTTTTGACGGTATCGACGGTGATCATCGCCCTGATCGTCCATACCATGACCCTGGACAAGGCCCGCGAGATCGCCACCTTGAAGCTGATCGGGGCGCCGGACCGCACCATCCTGGCCCTGATCATCCAGCAGGCCCTGGCGATGGGGGTAATCAGCTTCTCGCTGGGGGCGACCCTGATCACCCTGGCGGCCGACCGATTTCCCCGCCGCGTCATCGTCGAGGCGCCCGACATCGCCATGCTGGCGGCGGCGGTCGGCGTGGTGTGCGTGATCGCCAGTCTGGCGGGCGTGCGCCATGCGCTGTCCATCGACCCGGCCCAGGCCTTGGGGGGCTGATCGATGTCTGCTCCCATCGTCAGCCTTCGGGGTGTGTCGAAGCATTACGGCGACGGGCCGACCCGTGTCGATGCGGTGCGCGACCTCGATCTCGACATTCATGCCGGCACCGTCGCCGGATTGCTGGGGCCCAGCGGCTCGGGCAAGAGCACGGTGCTGAACCTGATCGGCGCCATCGTCGATCCCAGCAAGGGCCAGATCAGCCTGGACGGCGAAATGGTGTTCGACGGAGGTTGGCTGCGGCCCGACCTGCGGCGGCTGCGGCTGGAAAAGATCGGCTTCATCTTCCAGTTCCACAATCTGATCCCGTTCCTGAATGTGGCGGAAAACATTCAGGTGGTGCTGGATCTGGCCGGCTGGCCCCGTCCCAAGGCCCAACGCCGGGTGGCCGAGTTGCTGGACTATCTGCAGGTGGCCGACCGCGCCCACGCCATGCCCGCGCAATTGTCGGGCGGTCAGGCCCAGCGGGTGGCCATCGCCCGGGCCTTGGCCAACAATCCGCGCATCATCCTGGCCGACGAACCGACCGCGGCCTTGGATTCCGAGCGGGCCGGCCGGGTCATGGACCTGTTGCGTCAGGTCGCTGTCGAGCAAGGTGCGGCGGTGATCGTGGTCACCCACGACGACAAGGTGATGGCCCGCTTCGACGTCCGCCACGCCTTGGCCGACGGGCGGCTGGTCGGGGCCTGACGGCCGGGCGGAATCAGCCCTTCCCCTTATCCTTTTCCTTGAACGTGAAGGACTGAATGATCCGTTCGGCATCGGCCTGGTTGCGGTCGTAATAGTAAATCTCGGTTCCGACATAGTGGATCAGGTAAAGCTTTTCGTCGAACACCGCGCCGACGCCAAAGCCCTTGCGGCGGACCTGATCCTTGCCGGTGAAGGCGTACTCGAAGCGAAAGCCCGGCTTGCCGCCCAGGGTAGCCGGGGCAAGCTGGGTGGACACCACCTTCGATCCGGCGATTTTCGACATGCTGGCGGTAAACAGATCGACGATCTCGTGTTCGGTCATGCGCTTGTGGAAGCGGAACGACACCTCGTCGGGAACCTTGCCGAACCACACCAGCAGCGGATGGAAACCGGCCTCGACGTCCAGGACCTCCATGAGGGTCTTGCCGTCCTTGACCCCCATATGGAAGATCATTTCCTGCAGATTCGGGCCATCCAAGGTCCAGGTGTGGACGATATCGAAGGGGCGCCAGTTCCAGTCGATCGGCGTCTCGACGGTGCCTTGGTCGGCGAATTCGACCTTGCCGGCCGGAATCAGCCGATAGGGCGTGCAAGACGCGATCAGCAGGATGATCGCCAGGGAAATGAGACGGTTCATCAGGCCCCCGACAGGTATTTGCGGATCATGTCGCTGTCGCCGGCTTGGGGCGCGCGGTCGAGATAGCGTCGGAAATACTCCCGCGCCAGCTCGGCCTCGCCCCGCCGCCAGCGGATCAAGCCGACGCCTCGGAAGGCCTCGGCCGGTGGATCGGCGGCCTCGCAGGATTCGTGATAGAAGCCCAGCGCGGATGCTTCGTCGCCATCCTTGTTGCGGCGCCGATACAGTTCGCCGCGATAATAAAGCGCCCCGGCCGGGTCGTTGCCATCGGCGGCCAGCCGGCTCAACAATTTCTCGGTCCGCTTGAAACGGCCCTGATTGATCTCGTCTTCCATGAAGCCGCGGCGCAGGTGGCGGATGGCCTGGTCCAGGCGGTTGGGCGGCGACGTCTTGGGGCGCCCGCGTTGTTCGGCCAGTTGCTGCAAGGTTTCGATGCGTTCCTTGGTGGCCGGATGGGTGCTGAGGAAGAAGTTGAAATCATGTTTGACGTCGCCGGCCTTGTCCTCATCGATCAATTGGCGCCATGTTTCGGCGCAGGCGAACGGGTCATAGCCGGCGTCGGCCATCATCACCAAGCCCATTTCGTCGGATTCCCGTTCGTGATCGCGCGAGAACATCGAGATCGAGGCCATCCGGACATCGCCGCTGATGTCCCACATGGTCTTGGCCAAAGGCCCCTGCAGCGTGAACTGCATGAAGGCCATCATGTCGTCCCACTCGCGCTTGTCGCGCATGCGCTGCAGGCTGTGCCGCCTCAGGTAATGGGCGATTTCGTGGCCCAGCACGCCGGCCAGCTGCGATTCGTCCTTGCAGCGCAGCAGCAGCCCAGACCACACGCTGACCATGCCGTTGGGCGAGCAGGTGGCATTGAATTCCGGAACCCGAACCAGATAGGGCCGCAGCTCGGGGCAGCGGTCGCCGGCCAGGCGGCAGATGATGTCTTGCACCAAGGCGTTGGCGGCCTGGTCGCGAATGCGCGAGGGCGAGCGCTTCTGGGCCTGCTCGACCTTATCGACGGCAAGCCACAGGCCGGCCTCGTCGCTGTCGGGCGGCGGCCGGTAGCCCTTGGAGGTCGAGGGCAGTCCGGTCGCCGGGCCGCTTTGATGATGGGTGGCACAGCCGCCCAGCAGCGACGCTAGTCCCAGGGTGAAGGCGCGCCGGCCGATCATTTCGGCATCCGGTCAAGCAGCAGGTGGGTGGTGGCGCGACTTTCCTCCAGGGTTCGCATGTCCCCGGCTTCGCGCGGCAGCAGGGCGTTGAACCACACGACCTGTCCGGTCTTAAGATCGACCAGCGAGCACAAACCCTGTTGCACCCCGCCGCTGACCGGGACGCCGACAACCAACGCGGCCACCACCTGCAGGGCCATCCGGGCCGGCGAGGCGTAGCTGTCGCGCAACCACACGAACAAGGCGTAGTCGGCCTTGCCATGCTCGGCCAGTTTGGCGACCTCTGGACCCAGCGACCAGTCGAACTGGCCCTTCTTGGCCGGAAGCCGCAATGCCGGTTCGAAATGGTATTCGAGGATCGCTTGCCCGACGGTTGCGTGCAAGCTCTGGAGCTCGTCCAGCAGCTGGGCGTCCGGGCTGGCGTCGTCCGGCGGCAGGTACTCGACGAAATCGGCGCCGATGCTGGTCAGATGTTCGCGCAAGGCGGTGGCGAAATGCGCCTCGGCCGCCTTAGTCCAGGCGGCGTTGAGCTCTGTGGTGCCGCCCGCGGTGCGTTCCGACAGCTCGATGTCGGGAGGCATCAGCATGATGCAGGGTTGGGCGTCGGTCCGCACCAGTCGTTCGGTGGTGCGATAGGATTGTGCCCCGCAACCGCCAAGAAGCACGGCCGCCAGAACGATCAATGTGCCAGCGGTCCTTCTCATATGCCCGGCTCCAGGTTTGCAACCTTATAATACGGATCGTCGCTTTCCAGGCAACTGTAGAGGATGGTGGCTACCTCTTTCGAGTGCTTGAAATGCACAGGCCTTCGCGCGCCATAATATCTGACCAAAATAATAAGCTGGGCGTCGGTCTCCGAGGTTCTGGCCGACCGGTGCCCATCGGAAGAGGGAGGGGTGCCATGTCCGTCGAGGCAATGTTGCTTGCCGTCACCGCGGCCGCGCTGCTGGCCGCCGTGTTGGCGATGCGTGAACTGCCGCTGATCCTGGCGGTGGTCGGATATGCCGGCATGATCGTCTGGCAGGTCGGGCACGACATGAGCTTGCTATTGCCGTCGATCGGATTGGGAATCGGGATCGGCATTCTTGCCCTGGTCTTGGTCGTTCGCCGCGAGGTCCGGGGCGGGGGCTCGGATGAGGGCGGCGACCGTTACATTCCGTCACAACAGATCACAAATAAATCTGTGCACATCTGACTGTATGGCGCCGGCCAATATTGTTTTGGCCGGCGCTTATTGTTAGTGTTCATTCATCGAATGGAATGCAGTGAGGCGGTCATGACGCAGGAGGCCTGTAATTCAGATTGCTTCGGCCGCCGTGCCGAGCATGCCGGCCATCTGGTCGCCCACGGCCAATGGGCCAGCGGCCACGCCATCGCCTCGAGCCTGCTGCGGTGCGCGTCGGCCGGCGGCTGCCCCTGCCAGGCGGACTGCGCCCGGCACGCCCAGTCGGTCATGGGGTCGATCCGCGCCTTGCTGGCCAATTGAAGCCTTTTCCGATCTGACCCGGTCAGAACGGACAAAACTTCCCCTCAGCAACCTTCTGAAAAATTCAGAGATTTTATAATGTGACGCCTTAAGCGCGGCCATGCCAAGGTCCGTGCCACGCCCGTCTACCGATGAGTTGGCGCATTGCCTTGTATGCGAGCCCCGGCCTGCCATGCTTTCATACCGGCGAACGCTCGATCTGACTCGGCGGGGCTTGCCAACCAGCGGCAACCATGAATCACTGGGGTTCCACCAGATACAGGGGGAACCATGTTCGGTAGGCTCAAGATATCGGAAAAGATGACGGCGGCG
>NZ_LWQU01000194.1 GCF_001650635.1 Magnetospirillum moscoviense
ACCAGCCTCGCTGTACGCCTCGCCGACACCCCAAGAAAGCGAAAACGCCAAGTGTGTGCGCTATGTTAACGCCTATGCCCCTCGACCGCCCCCCTCAGCCAAAAAAGCCTCGCCCACCCACAAAACCGCTGACATTAACAAAACATTAACATATACTTGTGCGCATCTTGATGTGGGAGGGTGCGATGGGGGTCGCGAAGCGTAAAGTCACTGAACCCGAGGATGACGGCCTGGCCGCGGCGATGGCCCGGCTTGAGGCGTTGGCCGCCGAAATGGGCGAACAGCCCGAGCGGGACGGACCGACCCGTACGGTCGAGCAGGCGCTAAAGCTTTTGGGCATCGACCTGCCCGAGGATGATCAGTAACCCTGCCACGCTGACAGACCGTTTGCCGGGCGTCGATTGGGCGCTTAAACTCGGGCTCTGAACCGACCTGGGGGTAACCGGTCCATGCGGCGCATCGCCCGGATCATTGCTGGCGTCTCGATCGTGGTGGCCACCTCGGCGGTGGTGCTGCCGCTGACCATCGACCTGGACAAGGTCCAACGCCGCTCGGCCGAGCGGCTGTCGCGGCTGCTGGGCAGCCCGGTCACCTTCACCGAGCCGTTGCGCCTGCATCTTTTGCCGATTCCGATCCTGACCACCGGCCGGGTGCTGGTCGGCGATCCGGAAGCGCCCGCCGCCCAGATCGGGGGCATCACCTCGCGCTTGGCGGTCGCCCCCTTGCTGGCCGGCCTGGTCGAACCGGCCGAGCTGACCCTGGAACGCCCGGCGTTCCGCCTGCCCGGCGGCCAGGCGCAAATCGACACCATCACCCTGGTCCGTCAGACCTTCAGTCCGCTGGTCACCGGCGAGGCCCGCTGGGGCGCCCATGTCGCGACCTTTGCCGGTTCCGTCGCCGGCGACGACGGCACCGGCGCGGCCAATTTGTCGCTGCGCCTGCCCAGTGCCGGCGGCGCGCTGGATTTCGCCGGCAAGATCAGCCCGCTGGCGACAGCCCGGGGATTGACCGGGCGCCTGACCATCGTCGCCGCCGATCTGGCCCCCTTGGGCGGGCCGCCCAACATGCCGCTGAATTTCGAGGCCAACCTGGCGGCCGGCGGCGGCGAGATCAGCCTGTCGGACGTCAAGGGCCGGATCGGCGCCACCCGGATCGAAGGCGGCCTGGCCGCCGCCCACGGCGATCCGGTGGTGATCGATGTCACCGCCAAGATCGCAGATCTCGACCTCGATTTGTGGGCCGCGCCCGCGCCCACGCCCGCCATCGCGCCCGCCGAACCCGTGGCCGACAAGCCGGCGGCTGAACCCCTGCCCGCGTCACCCGGTGCCCCGGCGGCGCCGTCGCTTTTGGGGCCGGCCGCCGAGGCCGCGCCGATGCCGCGATTGTCGTTGCCGACCGGCATCTTCGCCAATCTGGCCATCGCGATCGACGGTTTGCGGTGGAAGGGGCAGTCGCTGGCCCACGCCAGGTTCGAGGCGACGCTGGAGCAAGGCGCGGTCCTGGTGCGCGAAGCCAGCGTGTCCCGCGTCGATGGCAGCCGCCTGGCGGTCGAGGGGTCGTTGACCACGCCCGACGGCGCGCCGCGTTTCGCAGGCCTGGTCAAGTTCGCCGCCGACAAGCGCACCGCCACCGCACGGCTGTCGGCGAGTTGGCCCGACATCGCCTTCGACGATATCGTCGTCCATGCCGGCAACCGCTTGATTCGGGGCCGCCTGGCGCTGCGGGCCGGCCAGCCGACGGCGATGCAAGGCAAGGCCGATATCGGCGGCATCGGTCCGATTTCGGCTTCGGGCCTGGTTACCCCGGTCAGCAGCGGCGTGGACATCCAATCCTTGCGGCTGTCGTGGCGCGGCCTTGACCTGACCGGGCGGCTGGCCGCGTCCTTCGCCGGCCCGAGCCCACGCATCGACGCCGATCTGGCCACCGACTTCCTGGATATCGACCAGTTGACCGCGCCCCGCAAAAGCGGCGCATTGAATCCGGGCACGCCCCTGGTGCCACCAACCCTGGCCCTGCCGCCCTTGATCGTGCCGGCAGCAGCGCGCAGCCCCGCGCCGCCGCGTTCAAGCCCGTGGAGCACGGACCCCATCGACCTGTCGGCCTTGCAGGCGGCGGACGGGCAAGTGTCGCTGTCGGCCAGGACCCTGGCGATCCAGGGGCTGCGCCTGGACGGCGCCAAGGCCCGGCTGTCGGTCGATAACGGCACCGCCCTGCTGGAAAGCCTGACCGGCCAATTATGGAGCGGCACCTTCGCCGCCAGCGGCCGCCTGTCCGGGGCGACCCAGCCCAACCTGACCGGCCAATGGTCGCTGAACGGCGCCAATGCCGGCGCCATCGGGCTGGGAGTAGGCGACGTCAAGGTCACCGATGGCCGGGTCGATGCCCAGGCCCGCTTCACCACCTGGGGCCGCACGACCCAGGACATGGCGGGCCGGCTGGCCGGAGACGGCCGCATGACCGTCACCGACGGCATCGTCTCGGGCGTGGATTTGCCGGCAATTCATCGCCGTCTGGCCGACATCGGATCGCTGGGCAATATCGGCGCCCTGCTGCAATCGGGCCTGGCCGGCGGCAAGACCCGGTTCTCGTCGCTGGCCGGCACCATGCAGGCCAAGGATGGCGTCGCCGTCACCCGCGACCTCAAACTGACCGCCGAAGGGGGCTCGGCCGCCGTTGATTCTTCGGTCGATCTGCCGCGCTGGACCACCGACACGGCGGTATCCTTGCGCATCGGCGAGGGCGCTGCCCCGCCCCTGGTGGTGCGGCTGGAAGGCCCGATCGACAATCCCCGCAAGCTGATCGACGCCAACGCCATCCAGCGCTATCTGGTGGAAAAGGGCCTGGGCCGCGCCTTGCGCAAGGGGGGCGAGGAAAGCGGCGAAAAGCCGTCGGGCAAGCGCATCTTGCAGGAATTGTTCAAGGGCCTGGGCGGGCGTTAGCTTCGCGAGGAAAAGTCCCTCGGCTTCGCCTCGGTGTACTTTTCCCCGATTCTGTTTGGAAACCCCGTGCTCAAGCAAGCTTTCCGCGCGGGCTTGGTTTGTTTTCCCGCCATGAGGCGAGCGCGGCTCGCCTCATGGCGGCTGTTAAACGCGAAAAATAGGCGTAGGGCCGCCCCAAGCCTATTTTTCTCTTTTTGAATCAACGTGTAAAAGTACACTGAGCGAAGCGAAGGACTTTTACACGGGCAACACGCTAGCTTCGCGCTTTTTCTTCCCAGCCGCCGCGTTCGGTCTGCTGGTAATAGACCAGTTCGTGCCCGGCTTCCTTCCACGCCTTCCAGCGGCCGCGCGCCGCCGCCACCGCCTGCTCGTCGGTGCCGTCGAACAGATCCAGGCACCGGCTGAAGCCGGCCAGGGTGGCGGGCACCACCCCGTCGCACAGCACCAGCACCGTGGCGCCGTTGGGGTTCTCGTCGCAATCGGTCAGCCACACCGGCTGGTGGGCCGGCTCGCCGTCGGCGCGGCTGCCGTGCGGCAACCAGCTGTCCTCGGCATAGGTCCACAGCAGGGCGTTCAGATCCTCGACCCGTTCGGCACTGCCGGCCATCACCACCGCGCGCATGCCCGCCGTCACCGCCTTGTCCAACAGGCGCGGCAAGGCCTGTTCCAAGGGCAGCCGGAGCAGGTGATAAAAGCCGATCTGGGCCATGGAATCCTCGGGCTGCGGGTCAGAAGGCCGGCGGTGGCGGCAGCAAGGCCAGGGTGCCCCAGACCAGGAGGCCGCACAAGACCAGAGCCACCAGTGCCATTGCCGAACTGGCGAAGCGGATGCCGGCGATGTCGGTCGGCACCTCCTTGGTGCCGGTGACCATGGCGCGGACCAGATCGTCCTTCTTGACGAAACGATAGAAGAAAACCGCGGCTAGATGCAGGGCGACGAAGGCCAGCAGCACCCAATAACCCAGCCGGTGCAGCTTCGAGGCCAGCTTGACCGAGGCCGACGACACCAGATGGGCCAAGGGCCCGTTGGCGGCGATGTCGTCGGTGGTGAACAGCCCGGTGGCGGTCTGGGCCAGCAGCAATCCCAGCAAGGCCAGCACCGAATAGGCCCCCAGCGGGTTGTGACCGATCGAACGCGCCGTGCCGGCGCGGGCGGCGGCCAGATAGGCCAAGGCCGCCCCGGGTCCCTTGACGAACTGAGTGAAGCGGGCCGTCGGACTGCCGATCACCCCCCACACCAGGCGGAACAGCACCAGGGCCAGCAGCGCCGGCCCCAGGGTCAGGTGGATCGCGGCGCGCCCGGCCAGGCCGCTGGCCAGCATCACCACCACCAACCCCACCAAAGCCCAGTGAAACAGGCGGGTCGGCAGGTCCCAGACCGGGACGTGATGGGTGGCTTGACGATGCTCCATGAGCGGTCTCCGTCGGTTGATAGGTCACAATGTACGGGGCGACGGTGACATTGCAACCGATCCACGCTACTTTGCCGGTCTCCGCCACCGCCTCCCTTGTGCCCGATGACCCAGAACCGCCCTGTCGCGCTGTCCCTGCTCGGTTTTGCCGTCGCCCTGGCGGCCGTTGGGCTGGCCTTGTCGCTGAGCGCCGAGGACGAGCGCCGCGTCGAGGTGCTGCCGCAACCGGTGGCACAGATGGCGCAGCCGTCCCCCGAGCGCCATACCGTCATGGTCGAGGTGGTGCGGATCGGCGAGAGGGGCGACACCGTCATCGCCGGCCGCGCCGACCCCATGGCCGACATCCAGGTCGAGTTGACCGGAACCGCCATCGGCACGGTGCTGGCCGATTCCCGCGGCGAGTGGGTGTTCGTCCCCACCGCGCCGATCCCCGAAGGATTGCAGGTGTTGACCTTGGCCGATAGGGCGGGCGGCCCGCCCAGCCGCGTGTTGACGGTGATTTCCAGCCATCACGGCCAGCCGGCCCGGACCATCCTGGTCCCGCCGAACGATCGGCTGCGCGTGCTGTCCGGAAGTTCCCGCCAGGACTTCGCCGCCCTGGCGCTCGAGCGCACCCCAACCGGTTCCGTCACCATCGCCGGCCGGGCCGAGCCCGGGAAAGGCGTTCAGGCCTGGTTCGGCAAAGGCCTGGCCGGCCGCACCCAGGCCGATCCCGATGGCGATTGGCGCCTCGACCTGGCCAATTCCGCCGAGCCTTTGGTCCGCGTCGAGACGGTCGATGCCAAGGGCAAAAGCCAGGTCCGCCTGGATCTGCCGGTGCCGCCGCCGGGACAGATCGGCGCGCCTCAATCGATCACGGTGCAGGGTTCGCTTGGCTGGCGGGTGGCCTTCCCCGACGGACGGATCATCGATGTGGTGGACGCCAGTGCGGCGCGTTAAGGCTGACCGGGACCGAAAAGTCTTGACCGCCGCTGCCGGCGGGTCCACATCGATCCGCTTCCGCTGTATCCAAGGTGTGTTCGTGCCGTGACCGCTGCCCGTGAACTTTCCTCCCTGGTCCTGGCCTCGGCCTCGCCGCGCCGGCTGGACCTGCTGCGCCAGATCGGACTGATCCCCGGCACCGTCGATCCAGCCGACCTGGACGAAACGCCGCTGAAGGGCGAATTGCCGCTGCCGCACGCCCAGCGCCTGGCCGGCGCCAAGGCCGCCCTGGTGGCGGCTCGCCATCCCGGCCGCTTCATCCTGGCCGCCGACACCGTGGTCGCCTGCGGCCGGCGCATCCTGCCCAAAACTGAAGACGAGCGCACCGCCCGGCGCTGCCTGGACCTGTTGTCGGGCCGGCGCCACCGGGTCCAGGGCGGCCTGGCCCTGCTTGGCCCCGACGGCACCCTTCGCGCCCGGGTGGTCACCACCATCGTTACCTTCAAGCGCCTGGACCACCACGAGATCGATGCCTATCTGGCCAGCGGCGAATGGCACGGCAAGGCCGGCGGCTACGCCATCCAGGGCCGCGCTGCCGCCTTCGTCCGGGCACTTTCGGGCTCTTATTCCAACGTCGTCGGCCTGCCCCTGTTCGAGACCGCGCAATTGCTGAAGGGGGCTGGCCTCGATGTCGACTGAGATCCTTTATTCGTGGGGCCCGGGGGAATCGCGGCTGGCGGTGGTGCGCGACGGCCGCCTGGTCGACCTGGCGGTGGTCCGCCCCGGCAGCCTGGCCGGCGCGGTGTTCCTGGGGCGGGTCGCCGAACTGGCCCCCAAGATGGGCGCCGCCTTCGTCGATATCGGCCAGGATCGCCCTGCCTTCCTGCAGGGCGTCAAGGGCCTGACCCAGGGCCAGGCGGTGCTGGTCCAAGTCAAGGCCGACGCCCATGGCGAGAAGGGCGCGACCCTGACCCCCGACATCAGCCTGACCGGCCGCTTCCTGACCTTCGCCCCCACCCGGCCCGGCCTGGTGGTGTCGCGCAAGCTGGGCGAGGACCGCGCCCGGCGCCTGGCCGAGCGGCTGCAGGCCATCGTCGCCGAAGCCGAAGGGGTCAGCGCCCGGCCGCAGGCGGCCAACGCCTCGGACGATTACCTGGCCGCCGATCTGACCTCGTTGCGGGCCGAGTGGGAGGCGATCCTGGCCGGCCGCGCCGCCGGCAAGGCCCCTGCCCTGCTGTGGCGGCCCGATGCGCTGACCCGTCTGCTGGCCGACCATGCCGCCATCGCCCGCATCGTCATCGACGACGACGAGACCGCCGCCCAGGCCCGCGCCCGCCATGGCAGCGTGGTCGAGCGCCACACCGGCCCCGAGCCGGTGCTGGCCGCAATCGAGGACGCGCTGGAAGCGGCCTTGGCCCCGGTGGTGCACCTGGCCTGCGGCGGCCGCGTCGCCATCGAGACCACCGCTGCCCTGACCGCCATCGACGTCGATTCCGGCCCGGCCGACCCGGCCGAGGCCAACACCCAGGCGGTGCCGGTGATCGCCCGCCAGATCCGCCTGCGCAACATCGCCGGCCAGATGGTGGTGGATTTCGTTTCGGGCGGCGGCAAGGGCGCGTTGAACCGCTTGGTCGCGCAATTGAAGCAGGCGGTGTCGGGCGACCCGGTCGCCACCCATGTCATCGGCATCACGCCCTTGGGGCTGGTGGAAATGACCCGCGAGCGCAAGGGCCCGTCGCTGTTCGACCTGATGAACGAGCGCCATGTCGGTCCGTCGGTCGAGGCCCAGGCCTTCGCCGCCCTGCGCTTCGCGCTGGCCCAGGCCGCCCATCAGCCCGGCCCGGCCCTGACGCTGACGGTTTCGCCGGCTATCGCCGGGCAACTGGCAGCGCGGGCGCAGGCGGTAGCCGAGGCCCAGGCCCGGCTGGGCCGCAAATTGAATGTGGCGGCCCAGGCTGGCCGGACCAACAGCGACTGGACGCTGGAGGTGGCGCGATGACCGACGCCACCCTTCCGCCGGGCCCGGCCAACCGCAACAAGCCCTGCCCGGTGTGCGGCCGCGCTCCCGAGCCCAAGTTCCACCCGTTCTGCTCGGCCCGCTGCACCGACGTCGACCTTCACCGCTGGCTGGGCGGCGTGTACCGGGTCGAGACCAACGAAAAACCCGACGACGACCTTGATTCAGGCGTTTGACAGCGCCGATGAAACCCGATATAAGCGCCCTCTCTTCGCCGCTGGCGAGGACGCCCAGGTAGCTCAGTTGGTAGAGCATGCGACTGAAAATCGCAGTGTCGCTGGTTCGATTCCGGCCCTGGGCACCATTATTACCTTGTATATCAAGGCTTTAACGCCCCGCCAGAAGCGGGGCGTTTTTGCGTTTTGGGGCTTGCCCCAGCGTTGCCCCAAGAAACGACTACTTCCGGTGCCAATGCGGTGTGGCGAAAGCTGAACCGATCCAACGGGTTGTCGGTGCCGTCTACGGCAGTATTCGCTGCTTGGCGCGCCCGGCCTGTCTGTGCAGGCAGTTAGATAAATACCTCCATAACCACTGGAGGTCGCACATGCGCGTACATCATCTCACCGAACAAGACTCCGAACACATTGAACACGCTATCCGCTTGGTGGCAGTGCCAATCCGGTGCCGTTGCCTGGTGCCGGTCGCGAAAGATCGCTATGAGCATTTCACCAGCAAGCTGGCCGTGCGGGTCAATGGCCTGCTGATCGGAGACGCAGAAATCAACGTTATCTGCTATATGGAAGATGGCCGCTATGCCCAGGTGGTGTTTACAGGCACCGTCGCCATCTTCAGCACCGGCATCCTCCCCGCCATCGAGGCTGCTCGCCTTCCCGAGATCGAGTTTTCGGGTTGGGTGCAAGGGCTTGCTCGGGAACTGAAAGTGGAGATTGCCGGGGAGGTGGTAATGCTCACGCCGCTCGGCGGCAAAATCTTCAGCCTTATCGGTTCCCGTCATTAATTAGGCAAGCCGGGCTTCGATCTCGATGCGCTCATTCCAAGGCACTTCGATCTCGATAGTGGGTAAACCCTGATCTCGGAACACCGCCAGTGTTTCCAGGCCGGCCATCACGGTGATCTTGGCCCTGCCTTCTGCCACCTCGTCATCCGGCGTCAAGCATGCCACCGGCCGGTCGGCCGTTCCGTCCACCATAAATTCGGCCAGCTTGTCACAGTAGAGGTACCGGTGATGCGCCTGAAACTGCCAGGGCAGCCGGTCGTCTGAATGTCCATCCGTGCCGATGTGGAAGGGATAGCCATCGGGGCGGATCATCGCGTCCAGAGATGCGACATCGACCGTTATCGCCGTAAATCTTCGGTCACAGGTGGTGGGCTTAAACTTCATCATGCAATTCTCCTTTGCCTGCATACGCCTATTTATGCAGGCACTCGTCATGCACGATCCGGTCTATGACCAAACCTGACACCACGCGCACTGCTTGCGCTTGATGGGCGGCCTTTGCCCTGCCATCATGCGCACCTGCGTGATGCCGACTTGTGACTTGGGGGAGAGTGGGGTGATGACGGAAGCGTTCTTCGAGCGGCCGATCCTCAACTCTCCGTACAAGTACCCTGGCCGTCACTGGGAACTGGTTGACGGCCAACCGACGAATCTCATCATCGACCGTCGCAGGCCGTCTGATCTGATCACCCCGGTCCCCAAGGGCAAGAAGCAGAAAGCGGCTGCCAAGGCCCAGGCGGAGATGATTCTCGATTCGGGCGACGGCCTGTCCACCGCCGAGCAGGAATACAACGCCACCTGGGTGGTCAACGAGATCAGGGGACATGTCGATGCATGGCGTCGGCTCCCCAATCCCGACCAGTGGCAGGTCACGCCGGAAACCGCCCGGCTGCTTCAGCATTGGCGTCACCATGAATTTCAGGGTGTCCGGCCATTCTTTTGCCAGATCGAGGCGGTTGAAACCGTCATTTGGTTGACCGAGGTCGCGCCCAAGCACGGCAAGAAATTTGAACGCTACTGGGACTTCATCAACCGCTCGAACCGCGAGTTCAACGGCGACCTGATGCGCCTGGCGCTAAAGCTGGCCACCGGCTCGGGCAAAACCACGGTCATGGCGATGCTGATCGCCTGGCAAACCGTCAACGCCGTTCGACATCCGAACAGCAAGAGCTATTCCCGTGCGTTTCTGCTCGTTGCGCCTGGCATCACCATCCGTGACCGCCTGCGCGTGCTGATGCCCAACGACCCCGAAAGCTACTACCGGCACCGTGAGTTGGTCCCCAACGACATGTTGGCCGACATCGACCGCGCCAAGATCGTCATCACCAACTACCACGCCTTCAAGCTGCGGGAACGTCTCGACGTGTCCAAGGGAACGCGCGCGGCCCTGGAGGGGTGGCGCAAGGAAAAGCTCCAGACCCTTGAGAGTGAAGGTCAGATGGTCCAGCGGGTCATGGGCGACCTCATGGGCATGAAGAACGTGGTGGTGCTGAACGACGAAGCCCACCACTGCTACCGCGAGAAGCCCCAGAACGAAGACATCGCGGACCTCAAGGTCTACGACACCATCATCAACAAGACGCCACTGAGTTACCGCACCAACCGGATCATCGGCGGGCACGCGCCGTCCGCGTATCTGAGCAAGCTTGAGAGCGGTGCGGCCGTCGAACCGGATGCACTGAACGAAAGCTTGCGCAGCCATTGTATCGATCCGGCCTTGCTGCGCGCCGACGATTTTAAAGCCTTCATGGCCGACCGCGAAAAGCGGCTGCTGACGCTGATCGCCAAGGCAACCGGGCATCAGATCGTCGGCGCCGACGCGACGCCGGAAGAGGGCGAGGACGCATCAGAACAGGTACTCCAAGACACCGGCATGGTCCCGGCGGTCGCGGAATAAGGGGACGAGAGAGGCTATGGCGAACAAGGAAATCGGCGTCGAGACGCTCACCCACAAGGCGGCGAAGCGTACCAACATCCCGACAGCCGAGTTGGAATCGGTGATGGCGAAGGAGGACAAGTCGCCTGTCCGCGTCGCCTTTGATCGCAGAAATCGCGACCTCGATCCCCAACTGGTCTGGCGGGGTAAGGACGAGCAGGACTGGTCCGACCTGATCGTGGCAGCGCCGCCAATGTACATTCAGGAAAAGGTCCACCCCAAGGTGCTGATCGAAGACCTGAAGCGCGAGACTAAGGCGCGGACCAGGCAGACTGTCAGCACCACCATGGACCTGTTCTCAGACTTCAATGGGCTGCCTGACAAGGAGGCGGCCACCGAGTTCTATCAGCACGATATCAACTGGAACAACCGCCTGATACTAGGCGATTCCCTGTCGGTGATGGCGTCCCTGGCAGAACGCGAAGGCATGCGCGGCAAGGTCCAGTGCATCTATTTCGACCCGCCCTACGGCATCAAGTTCATGTGTGGACGGCCCCTGCGTTGCAAGGAGATTTTCACGCAATCACGCCCCGGTCGGGTGCAGTCATGTGTCCGG
>NZ_LWQU01000195.1 GCF_001650635.1 Magnetospirillum moscoviense
GGGTTTGGTTTGTATTCCCGCCATGAGGCGGGCACGGCTCGCCTCATGGCGGCGGTCAAACGCGAAAAATAGGCGCAGGGCCGCCCCAAGCCTATTTTTCTCCTTATAGATCAACGCGCAAAAGTATACTGAGCGAAGCGAAAGACTTTTGCACGGGCGACTGACCCGTAAGACTCAGCCGCCCAAGGCCTGATCCAGGTCGGCGATCAGATCGACGGCATCTTCCAGGCCGATCGACAGGCGGATGACGTCGGGGCCGGCGCCGGCCGCGATCTGCTGCTCCTCGGTCAGCTGGCGGTGGGTGGTGCTGGACGGATGCAAGATCAGCGACCGGGTGTCACCGATATTGGCCAGATGGCTGAACAGCCGGACCTTTTCCACCACCTGCTTGCCGGCCTCGAAGCCGCCTTTGACCCCGAAGGTGAAGACGCCGCCGGCCCCTTGCGGCAGGTATTTCTGGCACAACGACCGATAGGGGCTGTCCGCCAGCCCGGCATAGGACACCCACGCCACCTGCGGATGGTCGGCCAGGAACTGGGCGACCTTCTGGGCGTTGGCGCAATGGCGTTCCATGCGGACATGCAAGGTCTCGATGCCGGTGATGGTCAGGAAGGCGTTCATCGGCGCCATGGCCGGCCCGAAGTCCCTGAGCGCCACCGCCCGGGCCTTGGTGGTGAAGGCGAAATCGCCGAAGGTTTCATAGAAGGTCAGGCCGTGATAGGCCGGCTCGGGCTTGGTCAGGCTGGGGAACTTGTCCGACGAAGACCAATTGAAGCCGCCCGATTCGATGACGCAGCCGCCGACCGAATTGCCGTGCCCGGCCAGGAACTTGGTGGTCGAATGAACCACGATGTCGGCGCCCCATTCGAACGGGCGACACAGGAACGGCGTCGCCAGGGTGTTATCGACGATCAACGGGATGCCGGCCTGGCTCGCCACCTTGGCCACCGCCTCGATATCGACGACGATGCCGCCGGGATTGGCCAGGCTTTCGATGAAGATGGCCTTGGTATTGGGGCCGATGGCAGCCTTGAAATTGTCCGCATCGTGCGGATCGACGAAGGTGCAGTGCCAGCCCAGCTTCTTGAACGACAGGCCGAACTGGGTCAGCGAGCCGCCATAGAGATTGCGCGAGGCGACGAAATGGTCGCCCGCTTCCAGCAAGGTGAAGAAGGTCAGGAACTGGGCGGCGTGACCCGAGGCGGCGCACACCGCCGCGCGGCCGCCCTCAAGGGCGGCCATGCGTTCTTCCAGCACGCTGACCGTCGGATTGGTCAGACGCGAATAGATGTAGCCGAAGGTGTGCAGGTTGAACAAAGCCGCCGCATGGTCGGTGTCCTCGAACACATAGGAGGTGGTCTGGTAGATCGGCGTGGTCCGGGCCCCGGTGGCGGCGTCGGGGGCGGCGCCGGCATGCACCGCCTTGGTGGCGAAGCCGTGATCCAGCGGTGCCGACGACCGGGCGGCCCGCTCGCGCTTGGGGCGGGGGGCTTCCTTGGGCTGGTTGGTGATGATGCCGGAATTGACGCCGTACCAGCCCAGCTCGCCGCCCAGGCGGCCGAACTCGATCTTGGGGCAGCGGTTCATCACCACCTTCAGGCCGGCCGCCTGGGCCCGCGCCGCCGCTTCGTCGTTCTGGACGCCCAATTGCATCCACACCACCTTGGCGCCGATCATGACCGCCTGATCGGTGATCGGCCCGGCGGCTTCGGAATTGCGGAAGATGTCGACCATGTCGATCGGCTCGGGGATGGCGGCCAGGTCGGCATAGACGGCTTCACCCAAAAGCGTCTGGCCGGCCAGTCCGGGATTAACCGGAATCACCCGATAACCCTTGTCTTGCAGGTACTTGGCGACGAAATAGCTGGGCCTGTTCCAGTTGGCCGAGGCCCCCACCACCGCGATGGTCCTGACGCCCTTCAAGATCGCGCGCAGGAAGTCGTCGTCATAGGCAATGGGGTCGAGGTCGGCCACGGGCGGGGATTCCTTATCGATCGATACCGATCCTGATGGTGGCTTTGCGCTGCCGCCCGGTCAAGAACCTAGCCGAGCGACTGGCCTCAAGCCTCGGAACATGCTTAATTTGTGGGAAATAGGGACGGGGCAGGTCACATCACCCATGCCGGTGGACGAGCAGATTCCACAACAGCCGACGACAAGCGTCAAAAGACAGGGCTTCCTTCGCCAATTCATGCGCTTGGCCGGCCCCTATTGGGCCGGCCCGGACAAGTGGCGCGTGCGCGGCATGCTGGGCCTGCTGGTGGCCTTGACCCTGTTGCAGGTGGTGTCGCCGATCCTGATCAATCTGTGGAGCGCCAATCTGTTCAACGCCCTGGAGCAGCGGTCGATGGACCGCTTCCTGGTGCAGATCGGCGCCCTGGTGATCATCTTGGTGTTCGCCATGGCGGTCACCGCCGTCCATCTGGTGATCAAGCGCCGGGTCCAGGTCGGCTGGCGCGACTGGCTGACGCGGCGCCTGCTGGATGACTGGCTGGCCGACGGCCGGCACTATCAGGTCACCCACATCCCCGGCGAGCACGACAACCCCGACGGCCGCATCGCCGAGGATGTCAGGAACGCCACCGAAGCCGCCATCGATCTGGCCCATTCGCTGGTCTATTGCGTGCTGCTGCTGGTCAGCTTCACCCAGATCCTGTGGACGCTGTCGGGCGTGATCCAGGTGCCGCTGTTCGGCACCGAATTCGACGTGCCCGGCCACATGGTGTTCGTCTCGCTGTTTTATGCCAGCGCCGGCACCACCGCCGCCGTGCTGATCGGCAGGCCGCTGGTCGGCGCCGTCAACCTGCGCCAGACCAAGGAAGCCAATTTCCGCTTTGGCCTGGTCCGCGTGCGCGAAAGCTCGGAATCCATCGCCTTGCTGGATGGCGAACCGGAAGAACAGCGCCGCCTGGCCGAAATGTTCAAGGGCGTGGTCCACGCCTTCGACATCCAGACCAACGCGCTGGCCCGGGTGTTCCTGTTCTCGTCGGGCTATGCGGTGCTGGCCACCGGCTTCCCGATCCTGATCACCGCGCCGCGCTACATCGCCGGCGCCATCACCCTGGGCGCGCTGATGCAGATCGCCCAGGCCTTCCAGCAGATGACTTCGGCGCTGTCGTGGCCGGTGGACAATCTGTCGAAGGCGGCGGAATGGAAGGCCTCGGTCGAGCGGGTCATGGCGCTGCACAACGCCATCGAGACCCTGAAGGGCGACATCGCCTGCATGCCCGACAGCCGCATCTGTGTCGGCCCGTCGGACAAGCCGGTCCTGGCCTTCCGCGACCTGACCATCGCCAACGCCGACGGGACCACCGTGGTCAGCCGCTTCGAGGCGGAAATCCAACAGGGCGAGCGGGTGCTGATCTCGGGCGATCCCGGCGGCGCCTTGAAGCTGTTCAAGGTGGTGGCCGGCCTGTGGCCGTGGGGGCGCGGCCATATCGAACTGCCGGGCGACGGCGCCATCTCGTTCGTGCCCGAGCGCCCCTATCTGCCGATCGGATCCTTGCGCAGCACGCTGCGCTATCCGTCCGACCGCGACGTCTTCGCCGAGGCCACGGTGCTGAAGGCGATGCAGAAGGTCGGGCTGGGCCACCTAACCCACCGGCTGATGGATGTCGGCAATTGGGAACAGGTGTTGACCCTGGGCGAACAGCAGCGCATCGGCTTCGCCCGCCTGCTGCTGCATCGCCCCGACTGGATCTTCCTGGACGAGGCCACCGACTGCCTGGAGGAAAAGGCCGAGCAGGAACTGATGAGCCTGCTGATCGCCGAGTTGCCCAACGCCACCATCCTGACGGTGGGCTATAATCAGGGCCTGGAGCAGTTCCACCATCGGAAGCTGGTGCTGGAAGCCTCGGGCCACGGCCCGGCCTTCATCCGCGAGACCAGCCTGGTCCGCACCTCGGAGCGGCGCCGCAAGATGGGCGCCCTGGACCTGCGCCACTGGCTGATCCACCCGTTGCGCCGCGCCACCGAGAAGCCGAAGAACGGGAGCAGGGATTAGGAGGGGACAGCGGCGTATTGCAAAATGCAGTACAGTGGCGCACATTCAAGGCAATTGCTCGGAGCCATCGTCATGCCCGTCACCGCCAATCGCAAAGACCATCCGCTTTCCATGCGCCTGCCCGATGCCGACCTCGCCCTGATCGACCGGGCCGCCAACTTACGGGGCCGATCGAGGACGGATTTCGTGCGCGAGGCAGCGGTGCGGGCCGCCGAGGACGTGTTGATGGAAACCGGACTGGTTCGGATGTCGCAGGAAGGGTTCGCCGCCTTCATGGCGGTGCTGTCGGCGCCGGCAGATCCGGTCCCGGCCATGGTCGAAGTTCTGCGCCGACCGGCGCCGTGGAGTGATGGCGACGACCGGAACTGATCGGCCATGCCACTTTCGGCGCCCGAACCCTTGCATGGCGGGCATGACCTGTCGGCGTTTACCTGTGGCAAACCCGCCCTGGATCACTGGCTGAGGAGCCGTGCCCTCTCCAATCAGGAAAAGGGGTTCACCGTCGTCATGGTGGTCCATGAGGCAAGACGGGTGGTGGGCTATTACGGCTTGGCGCCAACGGCTATCGTGCCGACCGCCCTGCCGCGGTCCATCAAAACCGGCCAACCGCCCAACCCGGTCCCATGTCTGCTGTTGGGCCAATTGGCCACCGATGCGAACTGGGCGGGACAGGGCATCGGCACCGGATTGTTGCGCCATGCCCTGATCCGGTGCGTGCAGGGGGCCCGGCTGATCGGCGGTCGTGCGCTGGTGGTCAACGCTCTGGACGCCGACGCGGCGGCGTTCTGGCGGCGACACGGGTTCCTGGAATCAAACGATGATCCGCAAGTCCTGTTCCGCTCGATTGCCGACATCGCCGCATCGGTGGCGGCGGCAGGGAACAGCCCGCCTACCCCAACACCCCCTTGATGGCATCCGCATACCACGCGAACGACTTCTTCGGGGTGCGCTTGCCCGTCGGGAAATCGACGCGGATGATGCCGAAGCGGTTGCCGTAGCCCGAGCCCCACTCGAAATTGTCCAGCAGCGACCAGATGAAATAGCCGCGCACGTCGGCGCCCTTGTCGATGGCCGCCTTCATCGCCGCCGTGTAAAGCTTCAAGTACGTGATGCGGTAGAAATCGTCCACATACCCATCGGCATCGGCGATTTCCTGGTCGTCATTGCGGCCGCAGCCGTTTTCGGTGATGTAGACCGGCAGCTTGTAACGTGCCGAGGTTTCCAGCAATTGCTCGGTAAACGCCTCGGGGAAGATTTCCCAGCCGATTTCCGGGTGGGCGTCGGCCACCTTGACGTCGGCCCAGGCGAAGCCCATCTGCGAGCCCGGCGCAGCCTTGGTCCAGATCGGGCCGTAATGGTTCATCCCCACCCAATCCATCGGCCGGCAGATGCGGGCCAGGTCGCCGGCCTGCATATAGGGCTCGTAATCCTCGACCACCACGTTGGGATAGTGGCCCAGGATATGCGGGTCGGCATAGACCCGGTTCCAGTGGGCGTCCAGCTTGGCCGCCGCCTCGTGATCCGCAGCAACCGTCTCGTCGGCCGGATGGACCGGCTGCAGATTGTAGATACAGCCGATGGACACATCCTTGACCAGCCCGCGCAGCACATCCACCCCGGCCCCATGGGCCAGGTTCAGATGGTGGCTGGCCTTCAGGTAGGCGACGCGGTCCTCGGCGGCCGGGGCGCACCAGGTCATGCCATAGCCGAACAGGGTGCAGACATTGGGCTCGTTGAAGGTGGCGAAATGCTTGACCCGGTCGCCGAAGCGGGTGGCGATCAAGGTGGCGTAATCGGCAAACCAGCCGGCGACGTCGCGGTTGGTCCAGCCGCCCAGTTCGTGCAGGCGTTGCGGCAGGTCCCAGTGATACAGGCACAGCCACGGCTGAATGCCTGAATCCAACACCCCGTCGATCAGCCGGTCGTAGAAATCCATGCCCTTGTCGTTGACCGCGCCGCGCCCACGGGGCAGCACGCGCGGCCACGACACCGAGAAACGATAGGCGCCGACGCCCAGCTTCTTCAGCAGCGCCGCGTCTTCCGGCCAGCGGTGGTAATGGTCGCAGGCGATGTCGCCGGTATCGCCGTTGGCGGTGCGGCCTTGGGTGCGCGAATGGATGTCCCAGATGCTGGGGCCGCGCCCATCCTCGAACGCGGCTCCCTCGATCTGATAGGCCGAGGTCGAGGCGCCCCACACGAAATCATCGCGAACGCCCAGCGGATGCTTGCCTGCGGCCATGGTCGCCTCCCTATTTGGCCAGACTCTTCAGGCCCGAGATCACTTTGTCGATGCCGCGGAAGGCCGCCGCCATCTCGACATGGGCGTCGCGCATGGCGCCGGCATCGGGACAGGGATGGCCGCCCAGGCGGTTGGCCTGCATCATACGAACGGCAGCCGCCAGGCTTTGGCCCTTGACGAATTCGGCGACGCGTTGGACGGCTGCATAATGGACCGACAGGTTGGCGGCGGTCTGCGGCGGCAGCAGGAACAATTCACCCTGGGCCGAGCGGTAGCCGGCCTCGATGCCCGCCAGCGAGATCACCGACGACACGAACGACACCCCGGCCTCGGCATTGGGCGGCAATGGCACCGCCTCGAAGGCCAGGCGGCGGGTTTCCAGCTCGGTCGCCAGCGTGGTGGCGACGGCGCGGCGCCGCGCCTTCAGTTCCGACCGGCGCAAGGCCTTGAACACCATGGCCCCGACCACCCCGGCCAGAAACGACCCGGCCAGGAAGGCCACCGACAGCACGACGATGCCCAGCGCCCAATTGGGAATCTGGAACGGCACCTTGGTCTCGATCGCCATCACCGCGGCCGGCACCGGGTCCTGAGCCGCGGGCGGGACCACCGGAGCGGGCTCGGGGGGGACGACAGGAGCAGCGACCGGCGGGGCGGCCGGAGGGACGACCGGAGGGGCTGCCGGAGGGGCGACCGGCTCTGGCGCCACCGGCCGGATCGGCTGGAAGTGCGGCGTTTCCTCCTGGATCGGGGGCGCGGCCGTCTGGGCCAATACCGGCCCGGCGACGCTGATCAGGACGGCTAGGGCAAGACCACGGATCATCCAGGCACCTATCTGGGCGGAAAACGAAATCACCCTCCCTGTTTACCCCACTTCCCCCTTTTGGCAAAGGGGCGCACAGGAGGGGCAAACAAGCCTTGCAAATTGCCGCGTCCCAGGCCATCGCTTTAGGGCAAAGGGCTTCGAGAGACCGCCATGAGCGTGCGCAACCTGCATTTCCTGTTCGAACCGACGGCCATCGCCGTGGTGGGCGCGTCGGACACGCCGCGTTCGGTCGGGGCCGTGGTCATGCGCAACCTGCTGGATGGCGGCTTCGCCGGCCCGATCATGCCGGTCCATCCGAAATACCGCGCCGTCGCCGGCGTGCTGGCCTATCCGTCGGTGGACCTGCTGCCCATCGCGCCGGACCTGGCGATCTTGTGCACGCCGCCCGACACCCTGCCCCGCCTGATCGACCAGTTGGGCCGCAAGGGCTGCCGCATCGCCATCGTGGTGTCGGCCGACGCCGAATGGGCCGGCTGCCGCCAGGCGGCGCGGCGCCACAACATGCGCCTGCTGGGTGCCGGCTCGCTGGGGGTGCTGGTGCCCAAGTCGCGCCTGAACATCAGCTTCAGCCACATCCCGGCCGAGCCGGGCCGCATCGCCTTCGTGTCGCAATCGGGCGCGCTGTGCACCGCCGTCCTGGACTGGGCCAGGCCGCGCGGCATCGGCTTTTCCGCGTTCCTGTCCTTGGGCAACTGCATGGATGTCGATTTCGCCGACGCGCTGGACCATCTGGCCAACGACGAGGCGACCCGGGCGATCTTGCTGTACATCGAAGATATCCGCGAGCGCCGCGCCTTCATGCCGGCGTTGCGCGCCGCCGCCCGCAACAAGCCGGTGGTGCTGGTCAAGGCCGGCCGCGCCGCCGACGATCCGTCGCCGTCGCAGGCGGCCTTCCTGGCCGAAGCGCTGACCCGGCCGGACGAGGCGTTCGAGGCGGCGATCGGCCGGGCCGGCGCCCTGGGGGTGACCGACCTCGACGAGTTGTTCGCCGCCGTCGAGACCCTGGCCCGCACCCGGCCACCGCGCGGCGACCGCCTGGCCATCGTCTCGAATGGCGGCGGTACGGCGATGATGGCGGTCGATGAATTGCTGCGCGGCAACGGCACCCTGGCGCCCCTGTCCGAGGAATGCGTCCGCAAGCTGCAGGTGTTCCTGCCGAAATCCGCCAAGGTCGGCAACCCGGTCGATCTGGCGGTGGATTCCGACGGCAAGCGCACCGCCGACGCGATCCGCGTCCTGATCGAGGACCCGGATATCGACGCCGTGCTGGTGATCCACGCCCCCAACGCCATGACCGACGGCATCGAGGTGGCCCGGGCCGTCGTCGATACCCAAAAGCGCCATGGCGGCCACGTCCTGACCTGCTGGGTCGGCGAGGCGGCGGCGCGTCCGGCGCGGCGATTGTTCGCCGAGGCCGGCCTGCCGACCTACGACACCCCCGGCCAGGCGGTCAGGGGCTTTCGCCACCTGCTGGCCTTCCAAAGCCACCAGGAGATGCTGCTGCAGACGCCGCCGTCGCATCTTTTGGACTTCCAGCCCGATGCCGCCTCGGCCCGGGCCATCGTCGCCCGCTCGTTGGCGGCCGGCGGCGGCCTGCTGCTGGAATCCGAGGCCAAGACCATGCTGGCCGCCTATGGCATCGCCGCCCAGCCCAGCCACCACGTCGCCGATTCCGAGGCCGCCGCAAGGAAGGCCATCGAGATCGGCCTGCCGGTGGCCCTGACCGTCGCCTCGCCCGACATCCCGCGCAAATGGGATGTCGGCGGCGTCGCCTTGAACCTGGAAACCCCCGACGCCGTGCGCGCCGCCTGCGCCGGCATCTTGCACCGTACCGCCACCAAGCGCCCCGACGCCCGCATCGAGGGCTTCACCATCCAGTCGATGGCGCTTCGCCCCCATGCCCGCCAATTGATGATCGGCATCGCCTGCGATCCGCTGTTCGGCCCGCTGATCGTCTTCGGCGAAGGCGGCCGCGCCGTCGAGATCGTCCGCGACCACACCCTGGCCTTGCCGCCGCTGAACCTGCCCTTGGCGCGCGCCATGATCGAACGCACCCGCATCGTCCGCCTGCTGGCCGCCCACGGGGCGCGGGCCGCCGCCGACATCGAGGCCTTGGCGGTGGCGCTGGTGCGGCTGTCGCAAATGCTGGTCGATAATCCCGAGATCGTCGCCTGCGACGTCAACCCGCTGTTCTGCGACGACCAGGGCGTGCTGGCGGTCGATGCCCGCATGCGCATCGAGCCGGTCACCCCTGGCGACCGCCGCCATTTCGCCGTCCTGCCCTATCCCGGCCACCTGGAGGAGCCGACGGTACTGCACGACGGCACCGAAATCTTGATCCGCCCGATCCGGCCCGAGGACGAGCCGGCCCACGCCGACCTGATCGGCCACATGACCCCGCAGGATCTGCGTTATCGGTTCCACGGCCATATCCGCACCCTGGCCCACCATCAACTGGCGCGACTGACCCAGATCGATTACGACCGCGAAATGGCCTTCATCGCCACCCACACCGGCAAGGATGGCCAGCCCGAGACCCTGGGCGTGGTGCGCACCGTCACCGACCCCGACAACCACCGGGCCGAGCTGGCCATCCTGGTCCGTTCGAATCTGAAAGGGACCGGGCTGGGCCGCAAATTGCTGGAAACCATGGTCGCCTTCACCAGGAACCGCGGCACCCACGAGATGGTCATCCAGGTTCTGGCCGAGAACGCCGCGATGCTGAAGCTGGCGGCCAAGATGGGCTTCGCCCTGAAGCCGGCCGAGGAAGACCCCGACATCGTCGAGGGCATCCTGATCTGCGACTAGGCGGCTTTCCCGGGCGGATGGGCCGCCCGAATGGGAAATGCCGGTTGAGTCCGAAGATAGCAAAGTGCTACAAGGACGGCCGGTTCTTGCGACGCAGGGAAAAGAAGTGTCTGAGCGGTTCGATGCCCTGGACGCCCTTCGCCGCCTGTCGGCCGGCGAGGTCGCTTTCCCGCCCGAGGTTGGGGGTCTGCGCATCCTCAATATCTCGCTCTACACCTATCGTTCTTTCCCGATCCGGGGGTTCCACTCCCTGTGCCGGAAGGCCGGCATGCAATCGCATGCCCTGTTCCTGAAGAACAGCCGCGGCAATTGCCACCTCCCGGTCAGCGAGACGGAAATGGCCCTGGTCGCCGATCTGGTCCGCTCGGTCGATCCGCACCTGATCGCCATCTCGGTGCTGCATCCTTACGTGATGGTCGCCAAGGACTTGTCGGCGGCGCTGCGCAAGCTGACGGGGGCGCCGATCATCGTCGGCGGCAAGCACCCCACCGTGTTTCCCGAGCAGGCGCTTTCCTATGGCGACTATGCCTGCCGGGGCGAAGGCGAACTTGTGCTCCTTGAAATCATTGACCGCCTGCTGGCCGGGCGCGACTTCACCGGCATCACCGGCCTGTGGCACAAGGACAGCGACGGCCAGGTGGTCGACCGGGGCGTGGCGCCGCTGGTCAAGGAGCTGGACCTGATCCCCTTCCCGGCCCTGGCCGAGCCGGACATGCATTTCATCGAGCGCAACCATCACCAGCACGCCGACCCCGAGGCCGCGGGTCATAGGCGTTAACATAGCGCACACACTTGGCGTTTTCGCTTTCTTGGGGTGTCGGCGAGGCGTACAGCGAGGCTGGT
>NZ_LWQU01000196.1 GCF_001650635.1 Magnetospirillum moscoviense
GGGCATGATGGATGAGTCATTCCATCTTGAATCACGCTCACGCCCGCCTGTCCAGGCTATGTTAACGCCTATGGGGCGTATCCACCCAAGAGCCGTCATCCCCGCGCAGGCGCTAGGGGATGCACACATCTCGTCGTCGCCGGGCGAAACGCGATTGACCGCACTGCCGCCACCATGATTCGATTCCCGTGTGTTGCAGGGGAGGCGTATTGCGATGGCGGCGGAGGGTTTGACGCTGGGCGAGTTCGGCGACGAGCGCCTGGCAAAAAGGGGGCTCTGCTTCTGTCGCGGATGGTTGCGCGGGAGAGCATCTGCCTTCGTCGTCTGGCGGGCGGCCGTCGAGGCGGTATCGTCGGCTTCTCGCGGTTTCTCGCGAATCCGCGGGTGACGGTGGAAGCGCTGGTCGAAGGCTGGGGAGCGGAAATCGCTGAAGCCTGCGCGGGGCGGCATGTTCTGGCGATCCAGGATACGAGCGAGATCAACTTCGCCACGACCAAGGAGCGTGATCGTGGGCTGGGAGAAATCGGCAAGGGTGTCGGGCGCGGCGTACTTCTGCACGCGATGCTGGGTCTGGATGCCGAGACGGGCGGAATTCTGGGGCTGGCGTCGGGTAAAGTCTGGACCCGCAATGGTCGGGTAAGCACCCCCCACAAGAAGCGTCCGCTGTCCGAGAAGGAGACAGAACGGTGGCTGACCACGCCGCAGGCCGCCAAGGCCGTTCTGCACCGGGCAGCTCTGGTGACGGAGATCAGCGACCGCGAGATCGACATCTACGAGAAATGGGCGCACTTGCCGCAGCCCGGGTTTCACATCCTGACCCGCGCCAATGTGGATCGGTCGGTCAAGGAGGGCGGCGGCAATCTCTCGACGGCGCCGTTGCAGCCAGCGGGCGCCGCCGTGATCGAACTGCGCGCCCGTCCGGGCCGCCCGGCCCGCACCGCCCAACTCGTAGCCCGCTTCGGACGGGTTACGCTCAAGCGGCCCAGCCACTTGGCCAATCAGGGCGCGGCGCTGGCGAAGACGATCGAAGTGAGCCTGGTGGAAGTGAGCGAGGTCGATGCGCCCGCGGACGCAGAACCCATCCTGTGGCGGCTCTTGACCACCCATGCTGTCGAAGATGCCGCCATGGCGTGGCGTGTGGTCGGTTGGTATCGACAGCGTTGGACCATTGAGCAATTCTTCCGCACCCTCAAGCAGCAGGGGCTGCAACTGGAGGACAGCCAGTTGGAAAGTGCCGAGCGGCTGATCAAGCTGACCGCCATCGCCGCCCGCGCCGCCTGCACGATCATGCAACTCGTCCAGGCCCGCGACGGCCAGTCCGCACAACAGGCCGAGATCGTCTTCTCGCCCGCCGAAATCAAAACCCTCCACGCGCTGTTGCCAGAGGTGGAGGGCAAGACCGTCCTGCAAAAGAACCCTCACCCGCCCAATTCCCTCGCCTGGGCCGGTTGGATCATCGCCAAGCTCGGCGGCTGGGATGGCTATCCAAAATCCAAGCCGCACGGCCCGATCACCTTCCGCCACGGCCTGGAGTATTTCCGATCCATCGCTTACGGCTGGAGGCTCCGAGATGTGTGAATCCCCTAGCGCCTGCGCGGGGGTCCATGGCACCGCCCGCTCGGCTGTATCCCATTGAAGAAACAGCATTCCAGCGTCATGCATGGATTCCCGCCTGCGCGGGAATGACGGCTGAGCGGGGGAGACGGTTTCAGCTATCCCGGAAACGTCGATCTCCCAGCAAACCCGCACGAGGCAACAGGTTCATCGATGGAGTGAGATTTTTAACCGGACAGCCGTGGGTCAAGCCCGGCCATGACGGGTCGGGGAATTATGCCTCAGCCTAGACCAGACAGACCCTGGGGTTTCACCCGGGACCTATAGTCTCATCAGCGAATCGGCGGCGGCGCGGGCCTGGTCGGTGACGTTCTCGCCGGCCAGCATGCGGGCGACCTCTTCGCGTCGCTCGGCCGCGCTCAGCCGTTCCACCGCCGTCAGCACCTTGCCGGGCGCCGCTTCGTGCTTGGCGACGCGGTAATGGTGGGCGCCTTGGGCCGCCACCTGCGGCGAATGGGTCACCACCAGCACCTGCAAGCCCTGGCCCAGCCGGGCCAAACGGTCGCCGACAGCTGCCGCGACGGCGCCGCCGATGCCGGAATCCACTTCGTCGAACACGATGGTCGGCGTCGGCTGCGACTTGGCCAGCACCACCTTCAGGGCCAGCATGAAGCGCGACAATTCGCCGCCCGAGGCGACCTTGCCCAGCGGCGCCGGCGGGCTGCCGGGATTGGTGGCGACCAGGAACTCGATCTCGTCCAGGCCGTGCGGCCCCCAGGCGCTTTCGGCGGCGGTCGTGACGCGGGTGACGAAGCGGGCCTTGTCCAGCTTCAAGGGCGGCAATTCGGCGGCGACCGCCTGATCCAGCAGGGTGGCGGCCTGCGACCGGGTGGCCGAAAGCGCGCGGGCGGCCTCGACATAGGCGGCACGCGCCGCCTGTTCGGCGCGGGCCAGCCGGGCCAGATCGTCGCCGCCGCCATCAAGTGCGGCCAGGCGGGACGCCAGATCGTCCTTCAGGGCGGCCAATTCATCGACGGCGACACCATGCTTGCGGGCGGTGGCGCGCAGGGCGAACAGCCGTTCCTCGACCTTTTCCAGCCGGCCGGGGTCAAGGTCGATCTCGGCCGACACCCGCTCTAAAAGGCCGATGGCCTCGGCGGTTTCAAAAGCGGCGCGGTCCAGGGCGGCGATCACCGGGGCAAGCTTGCCCCCGGCGCGGTCGGCGACCCGTTCCAGCAGCCGCTGGGCGCTGCGCAGCGCCTGCTCGACCTCGGCCCGGCCGGACAGGGCGGCCCCGGCGGCATTGATCGCCTCGACCAGCTTCTCGCCATGCTGCAGCATGGCCCGGGTCTCGGCCAGTTGCGCTTCCTCGGCCGGCCTGGGGGCCAGGGCGGCCAATTCGTCATGGGCGTGGCGCAGATAATCTTCCTCGGCCCGGGCCTGCTTCAGGCGGGTCTCGGCCTCGAGGCGGGCTTGGGCGGCTTGGCGCCATCCGTTCCACACCTGCCCCAGCGCCTGAACTTGCGCGGAATTGGCGGCGAAGGCGTCCAGCACCGGCCGATGGGTGGCCTGATCCATCAGGCCGTGGCTTTCGAACTGGCCGTGGATTTCCACCAGTTCGTCGCCGACCTTCCTGAGCAGGCCGACGCTGACCGGCTGGTCGTTGACATAGGCCTTCGAGCGGCCGTCGGCGCTGACCACCCGGCGCAGCAGCAAGGACTGGCCGTCGGTGTCGATGTCTTGCTCGGCCAGGATGGCGCGGGCGGGGTGGATGGCCGGCGGGTCGAATTCGGCGATCACGGTCAATTGCGGGCTGCCGTGGCGGACCAGCGAGGAATCGGCCCTGGCGCCCAGCGCCAGCGACAGCGAATCCAGCAAGATCGACTTGCCGGCGCCGGTTTCGCCGGTGAACACCGACAGGCCGGGATCGAAAGCCAGGTCGAGTTTCTCGATCAGCACCACATCGCGGATCGACAGCGACGCCAGCATCTTGCGGCTACCACAACCAGCCGAACCAGCCCCGGCTCTTTTCCTCGCCCTTCTTGGCAGAGGCGGCCGTCTTGCCGGTGTTGAGCAGGGAATAGCTATCCTCGTACCAGTCGCTGCCGGGGAAATTGTGGCCCAGCACCGCCGCCGTCTTCTTGGCTTCGTCGGTCAGACCCAGGATGAGATAAATTTCCACCATGCGGTGCAGGGCCTCGGGCACGTGCGAGGTGGTCTGGTACTGCTCGACCACCGCCTTGAAGCGGTTCAGGGCGGCCAGATAATGCTCGCGGCCCTGGTAATAGCGGGCGACGTTCATTTCCTTGCCGGCCATGTGGTCGCGGGCAAGATCGACCTTCAGCTTGGCGTCGCGGGCATAGGTCGAGGCCGGGAAACGGTCGATCACCTCTTGCAGGGCCTTCAGCGCCAGTTCGGTCATCTTCTGGTCGCGGGCGACGTCGGTGATCTGTTCGTAGTAGGACAGGCCCTTGAGGTAATAGGCGTAGGCGGCGTCCTTGTTGCCGGGATGCAGCTGAATGAAGCGGTCCAGGCCGATGATGGCGTCGTCGTACTTGTTGCGCTCGTACAGGGCATAGGCGCCCATCAACTGCGCCTTGGTCGCCCACACCGAATAGGGGTGCTGGCGCTCGACCTCCTCGAAGGCCTTCGAGGCGCGGTAATATTCGTTCTTGTCGATCAGGTCCATCGCCTCGTTGTAGAGCTCCTCGACCGGGCGCTCGACGTAATCGTCCTTCTTGTCGGAACAGGCCGAAAACGCCAGCGAGGCGGCGACCAGGGCGAAGGCGGCGGTACGGGACAGGGCGCGGCTCATGGAATCCCAAGACACAAGGGGTGGTGCCGGACTATAGCACGCTGTCGGCCGCAAGGAAGAGGCTCAGCGCGTCAGCGACAGAAAGGCTGCCGTCAGCTTCTCGGGCAGGCGCTCGACCTGATCGATCACCGCGAAGCCGTTTTCGCCGAAGATGTCGGCGATATAGGAATCGGCCTTGGTGTCCACCGTCATGCAAAAGGTGTGGATGCCACGCGCATGCAGCTCACCGACCGCCAGGTGGGTGTCCCACTTCAGGTAATCCTCGTCGTCCTCGTCGATGTCGGCCGGCTCGCCGTCGGACACCAGCAACACCAGCTTCTTGTCCTCGCGCCGGGAATCTAGGTGGTGGCCGGCGTGGCGCAGGGCCGCGCCCATGCGGGTGGCCATTCCGGCCTGGGCGGCGGCCAGCCGGCCCTGGGCCAGATCCGACCACGGCTCGGCGAAGGACTTGATGGGCATGTAGCGCACCTCGAGCCGGGTTTTCGAGGAGAAGCCGGCCACCGCGAAGCTGTCGCCCAATTGTTCGATGGCCCAGGCCAGCAAGGCGGTGGCTTCCTGGGCCAAGGTCAGCAATGTCTGGTCCGATCCGGCGACGCGGTCGTTCAGCGAGTGTGACAGGTCCAGCAGGACCAGGACGGCGATGTTGCGCCCAGCCGGGACGTGGCTTTGGTGGATGCGGCTGTCGGGGGACAGGCCGGCGCGGCGGTCGATCAGGGCGGTGATCGCCTGGTCGAGATCGATATCGTCGCCGTCGGCCTGGTGACGGATGCGTCGGCGGTTCTGGGGCTTCAGGCGATCGATCACCCGTTTCAGGCGCTTGGCGGTGTCGGCGTGGCGATCCAGCATCCGGGCGATGGGGGCGGGGTCGCCGGCCGGCGGCGGCGCCTCGAACACGGTGGTCCATTCGGGGCGGTATTCGGCCCGGCGATAATCCCATTCCGGCCAATGGACCGGCGGGACCAGCGCCTCGGTCTCGGCGGGTGGGGCGGTGCCGTGGTCGGAATGGAAATCGTCCTTGCTGTCGGTATCTTCCAGGAACTGCCACAGGAAGCGGTTGTCGTCGCGATAGAGGGCGATGGTGTCGTCGAACCAGATCCTGGCCAGGGCGAAATCGGCGGTGCGGATGCGGGGCAGCAAGGCCACGCCCAACCGCGCCGACAGGTTCGGGTCGTGGGGGTCGGTGGCGATCTCGGCGCGAAAGCGGGCGGCGAATTCGTCCAGGACCGCATCGCCGGGCTGGTGGTCGGGGTCCAGCAGGGCCAACGACAATCGGGTCAGGACATGGCGGATCGGGTTCCAGCCGGGCGGCACCGACCCGGGAAGCGGCCGGGGATGCAGCGACAGGAACAACCGACCCAGGCCGGGATGCAGGCCCCTGGCCAGGGTCTCGACACGGGCATCCTCGAAACACTCGATGGACAGATGCTGCAACTGGCTGAAATTGTCGGCCATGAACGGCCGGCTCCAGCGCTTGTGGGCGGCCAGATGGGCGATGGTGGCGCGGTAGATATCCAGGGCGGCACCATGGTCGATCACGTCGGGCAGGTGGAAGCCCAGTTTGTCGAGATGGGGGGATTGCCGCCGGGTCGGGTCGCCCCATTGGGTGAAGGGGTGGATGGCGCAATCTTCGCCCCAGAACGCCCGCAGGGTCAGGCGCAACTGGCGCTCGACATCGGCCAACAGGATTCCGCGTCGCTGCTTTTGCAGGGCTGCGTGGGAATCGGCGGTCTCCAGGTTGAAGTAAAGGTGGACCTGGAACGGCTGATGACGATAGGCGGCGATGCCGAACTGGGTCCAGGCCTGCAACCCGTCGAGGGTCACCACTTCCAGCAAGCGTGGCGCGTGGTGCAGCAGCGGCGCCAGGCCGCCGCGCGCCTGGTGGGTCATCCGTTTGACCACGGCGCACCATTCCCTGACCTCGTGGTCCGAGCCCAGGTGCCCGGCCATCTCCCGCAGGCTGTCCAGGAAGACGGGCGCCAGATGGGCCAGGTCGGGGATTTCCGACAGGTAGCGGGCGGTATCGGCGCCGGGGCCGCTGGGATCAGGCAAGCGCAAGGTCGATCGCATGGGCCAGGGTGGCGCGAATGTCGGGATCGTCGGTCAAAGGCCGCACCATGGCCATGGCGCAGGCGTCGGGCGGGCTCATGCCGGTAGCGATCAGTTGGGCGGCATAGACCAACAGGCGGGTCGAGGCGCCCTCGTCCAGGCCATGGCCCTTCAAGGCGCGGGCCTTGGCGGCGACATCGACCAGCCGGGCGGCCAGGGCCGGCTCGATGCCGCCCTCGAGGGCGACGATGGCGGCTTCGGCCTCGGCCGGCAGATAATCGAAATCCAGCGCGGTGAAGCGTTGCTTGGTCGATTGCTTCAGGTCCTTCATCAGGCTCTGGTAGCCGGGATTGTAGGAAATGACCAAGTGGAAGTCGGGATGGGCGCGCACCAGCTCGCCCTTCTTGTCCAGCGGCAGGACCCGGCGATGGTCGGTCAGCGGGTGGATGGCGACCACCGTGTCCTGGCGGGCCTCGACGATTTCGTCCAGATAGCAGATGGCGCCGATGCGCGCCGCCACCGTCAGCGGGCCGTCCTGCCAGCGTGTGCCGTCGGCATCCAGCAGATAGCGGCCGACCAGGTCCGACGCGGTGACGTCCTCGTTGCAGGCCACCGTGATCAGCGGCTGGCCCAGGCGCCAGGCCATGTGCTCGACGAAGCGCGACTTGCCGCAGCCGGTCGGGCCTTTCAGCATCACCGGCAGGCGACGGCTCCAGGCCGCCTCGAACTGGGCGATCTCGGCGCCGGCCGGGCGGTAGAAGGGTTCGGTATCGATCAGGTATTGGCGGCGGCTGTCGGTCATCGGTGTCCTCGGTATGGGGGCACGACAAAAGTAATGCAGCGGCGCGGCTAAAACAGCTCCCCATGGGCGGGTGGTGCGACCACTTCCTTGGGGCGGGTGGGAATAGCCTACCCGCAAACAGAACCCCCGCCGTCCGAAGGCGGCGGGGGTTCTGCGCTCGTTCACCTGGATGAGAGGTGAAACTTTCAGACGGCGATGGCCAGGGCGGTGTCGGGGGCGTTCATGCCCTGGGCGGCGGCCGAACCCGGCGCGATGGTGGTCCAGGCCCAGGCGGTCTGGTCGGCGAACAGGGCCTTCAGCAGGCGGTTGTTCAGGGCGTGGCCCGAACGGATGCCGTGGAAGGCGCCGATGATGGGGGCGCCGGCCAGGTACAGGTCGCCGACGGCGTCCAGGATCTTGTGGCGGACGAATTCGTCGCCATAGCGCAGGCCGTCATCGTTCAGAACCTTGGTGCCGGTGCTGTCGATCACCACGGCATTGTCGAGCGAGCCGCCACGGGCCAGGCCGTTGGCGCGCAGGTAGGCGACTTCCTGCTCGAAGCCGAAGGTCCGCGCCCGGCTGATCTCGGACTTGAACGAGCCCTTGGTCACGGCCAGCGCCAGGCTTTGCTGGGCGATGGCCTGGCTGGCGAAATCGATGTCGAAGCGGACCTTGAAGCCGGCGGCGGGGGTGAAGGTGGCGGTCTTGTCGCCATCGGTCACCGACACGCGCTTCAGGATGCGGATGGCGCGGCGCGGCGCGGCCAGTTCGACGGTGCCGGCGCATTCGATCAGGAACAGGAAGGGGGCGGCCGAGCCGTCCATCACCGGCACCTCGGCGCCGTTGATCTCGATCAGGCAATTGTCGATGCCCGAGCCGGCCAGCGCGCTCATCAGATGCTCGACGGTGCCGATCTGAACGCCGTCTTCGTTGACCAGGCAGGAATTCATGCGGGTGTCACCGACATGCGACCACAAGGCCGGCACGATGGCGCCCTGGCCCTTGACGTCGGTGCGGCGGAAACGGATGCCGGTATCGGCTTCGGCGGGCATCAGGGTCATGGTGACCTTGGCGCCGGAATGCAGGCCGACGCCGGTGCAGCTGATGGCGGCCTTCAGCGTGCGCTGGCGCAGCGCGGTACGGTCGGAAAGCTCGGGGGCGGGCTGGAAGGCGGAGACCACGTCGGCGGCGATGAACTTCACGTCTTTAACCCCTTGTCGCCCCGGTTGATCCCAGGCTTTGGTTTCGACGCTCAAACACTAGCTCTTGGGGGTCCAGGCCTCAAATCAATCATTGTTTCGCTTTGTTACACCGCAGCAGAGGCGGTTCCAGCGAAAGAGGAACCCGACGGCCGCAGCCTTGGCGGCGGTCGTCGGGTCAAGTCGATATCAAGCGCGGATCACACTCGCCTAATTGGCCTGACGGCGCAGGAAGGCGGGGATGTCCAGGTCACCGGAATCACGGCCGATGGTCGGCTCGGAATGGGCGGCCGGAGCCCCCATGCGCGGAGCCTGCGGGGCCGGATTGGCGCGGGGTTCGACGCGCTGTTGCGGCTGCGGCTGCTGCGGCGGTTGCTGCGGCTGACGACGGCTGCTCAGCAATCCGAACAGGCCGCCGGCCCGACGCGGTTCGGCCTGCGGCTGCGGCTGCGGGGCCGGTTGGGCCATGCGCGGCGCCGGCTGCTGGGGCTGGGCGACGATGCCGGAGACGGTGCGGCTCAATTCGCCCATGTCAGGATGCTCGGCATGTGCCGGGTCCTCCTCGTAGGACGGCTCGACCGCCGGGGCCGGCTCGCGGGCGAAGGTTGGCTCGGCGCGTTGGACGTGCGCGGACTCGGCGCGTTGGACGTGCGCGGACTCGGCGCGTTGGACGTGCGCGGACTCGGCGCGGTGAACTTGCGCGGACTCGGGCTGCGGCTGCCGCTGCGGCCGGGCCTGCATCTGCGGCTGGGGGTGGGCCTCGGCGCGGGCTTGCGGCTGCGGCAGGGGCATTTCGAGGGTGGTCGGACGTTCGGCCGGGGTGACCCGGACGGCGACCGTCGGGGCGGCGGCGGCCTGGGGCGCCGGACGGGCGACCGGCTGTTGGGCCGGGGCTGTCTGGGCGGCGGTGACCACGGTCGGACGGAAGGCCGGCTGCGGGGCCTGCTGGGCGACGCGCTGCTGGGCGGCCGGAGCGGTGTTGCCGCCGACCAGCGAGATCACGGTCGGCTTCGGCGCCGCCATGGCTTCCGAGGCGATGCCGGTGGCCACCACCGACACCCGCATCTTGCCGTTCAGCTTCTCGTCGAAGGTCGAGCCGAAGATGATGTTGGCGTCGGGATCGACCTCGTCGCGGATGCGGTTGGCGGCTTCATCGACCTCGAACAGGGTCATGTCCATGCCGCCGGTGATGTTGATCAGCACGCCCTTGGCGCCCTTCATCGAGGTATCGTCCAGCAACGGGTTCGAGATGGCCGCCTCGGCCGCCGCGATGGCGCGCTTGTCACCTTCGGCTTCGCCGGTGCCCATCATGGCCTTACCCATCTCGCTCATCACGGTGCGGATGTCGGCGAAGTCCAGGTTGATCAGGCCGGGCATGATCATCAGGTCGGTGACGCCGCGCACGCCGGAATACAGCACGTCGTCGGCCATCTTGAAGGCGTCGGCGAAGGTGGTGCGCTCGGTGGCGACGCGGAACAGGTTCTGGTTGGGGATGATGATCAAGGTATCGACATAGGCCGACAATTCCTCGATGGCGCCCTCGGCGGTGCGCATGCGGTGCGCGCCCTCGAAGTGGAACGGCTTGGTCACCACGCCGACGGTCAGGATGCCCTGGTCGCGGGCGGCCCGCGCGATGACCGGAGCGGCGCCCGAGCCGGTGCCGCCGCCCATGCCGGCGGTGATGAACACCATGTTGGCGCCGGCGATCTGGCCGATCACCTCTTCCAGGCTTTCCTCGGCGGCGGCGCGGCCGATCTCGGGACGCGAGCCGGCACCCAGGCCTTGGGTGATGGCGGTGCCCAGCTGGATGCGGCGCTCGGTGCGCGACTGGGTGATCGCCTGGGCGTCGGTATTGGCGACGATGAACTCGACGCCTTCCAGCTTCGACGAAATCATGTTGTTGACGGCGTTGCCGCCGGCGCCACCGACGCCGATCACGGTGATCTTGGGCTTCAGCTCGTTGGCCGCCCCGGGAAGAAAGGTCAGCATGTTCATACCTCCGCGCTTGGTGGGCCCATATTTGTGGCCCTTGGTTAATCTCAATGACGCTAGAAATTCCGTTTCAGCCACTGACCGAACCGGCCCCAGCCCGATCCTTCCTCGTCACTTCCGCCCTTGCGGCCCGTCTTGGCGACGGGCTGATGGGCCAGGGCGTAACGGATCAGGCCGGCACAGCTGGAGAAGGCGGGGCCATTGGTGGCTTCGGGCAATCCGTGAAAACCGACGGGGCGACCCAGGCGGACCTGCTTGTCCAGGACCATCGAGGCCAGGTCGCGGGCTCCTTGCATCTGGCTGGCGCCGCCGGTCAGCACGACCCGGCGCCCGGCCATCTTGTCGAAGCCCGAATGTTCAAGATGCGAGCGCACCAGTTCCAACGTCTCTTCGATGCGCGGCTGGATGATCTGGATCAGCATCGAGCGCGGCACCTGATTGGATGCGCCATCCTCGTCCTCGCCGACCAACGGGACCTTCAGCATCTCGCGGTCGTCGGCGGCCGACGGCATGCCCGAGCCGAAAAGGGTCTTCATCCGCTCGGCATAGGACACCGGGGTCGACAGGCCGCGGGCGATGTCGTTGGTGACGTGGTGGCCGCCGACGGGAATGACGTCGGTGTGCACCAACTGGCCGCCGACGAACACGGCGATCGAGGTGGTGCCGCCGCCCATGTCGATGCAGGTGACGCCCAGTTCCCGCTCGTCATCGACCAGGCAGGCCAGGCCAGCGGCATAGGGACTGATGACCCGGGCCTCGATGTCCAGGTGGCAGCGATGGACCACGGTGGTCAGGTTGCGCACCGGCCCGATCGCCGCCGAGACGACGTGGATGGCCACACCCAGGCGATCGCCATACATGCCGCGCGGGTCCTTGATGCCCTCGGTGCCGTCGATGGTGTAATCGACCGGGATGGCGTGGATCAGTTCGCGGTCGGCGGTGTGGTGGTGGGCGCGGCCATGGTCCAGCATGCGGCGGATGTCGGCCTCGTTGACGGCGTGGCCGTTCATCGCCACCTCGACCTTGACGTTGGTCGAGGCCGGCGCGCCGCCCGAGATGTTGACCACCACCGCGCGGGCCCGTTCGCCCGCCATGTCCTCGGCGGCATCGACCGAGGCGCGGATCGAATGTTCCAGTTCCTCCATATCGACCACCGCGCCCAGGCGCATGCCGCGCGCCAGCTGGTGGCCGATGCCGACGATGCGGGGCGAGCCGTCCTCCTGGACACGCGCCAGGAAGCAACACACCTTGGTGCTGCCGACGTCCAACGCTGCGATCAGGCCGCCTCTCATGTCAGGCTCCGTTGTCCTTGCGCTTCGGCGCGTCGCCCGCGGGCGCCGGCGGCCGTTCGGTTTTCAAGATCAGGCGGTCGCTGGTGCGCAGATCGACCATGCGGACATTGCGCCCGGCGAAGCTTTGGGTGCGCTCGAGCTCGGCGAAGCGCTTCCACGCCGCGTCGGCGTTTTCTTCCGGCAGGCGCACTTCCAGGCCGTCCTTGACGTCGTCCAGCATCAGGTTCCAGCGCCGGTTGCCGACGCGGACGATGGCCTTGACCCGGGCGGCCATGTCCGGCTCGGCGGACAGCATGGTCAGCACCTCGTCGGCGCGCGGGCCGGCGCCGTCGCCGACCACCAGGGGCAGATGCTCGAAGCCGGCGACCGAGCCGGGGATCTGGTGTCCGTCCTTATCGACCAGGATGTGGCCGCCATTGTTCTGCCAGACGGCGATGGGCTGGCGTTCGGTCAGGGTGATGTGCAGGGCGCCGGGCAGATGGCGCTCGACGGCGGCGGTCTTGACCGAGGCGATGGCTTCCAGCCGGTCCTTCACCTGGCCCAGGCTGACCCCCAGGATCGGGTCGCCGTGGCGCGCCCCCAGGGCGATGGCGACCTGGTCCATGCCGGTGCGGCCACGACCGGCGACGGTGATGTCGGTCAGGCGGAAACCGGCGTCGGCGGTGGCCAGCATCACGGCGGCGATGGCGGTCTGGGTGGTGCGCTGGATGATCCCGGAATGCCACACCACGGCGCCGCCCACCACCAGGGCGGTGATGGCGACGCCGCCGGCCGCCATCTTCTGCAGGGGCGTGAAGGCGAATTTCGGCAGGCGCATGCGGCGCTTGGGCCGGGCCGGCTTGGCCTCGCCGGCCTTGCGGGCATCGGGGTTGACACGGCGCGCCTTGGGCCGCGCCTCTGGCTGGGCCGAGGCGGGGATGCGGTCGTCCGAGGTGACGACGATGTCGGTGTCGCTTATTCGTCGCATGCGGCGTTCTCCACCATCCAACGAACCAGTTCGGGGAACGAGATGCCGACATGGGCGGCGATCTCGGGCACCAGCGAGGTGGCGGTCATGCCCGGCTGGGTGTTGACCTCCAGGACGTAAAGCTTGGGCGCCTCGTGCGGGTGGGTGTCGTCATAGCGCAGGTCGGTGCGCGACACCCCACGGCAGCCCAGCACCAGATGGGCCTTCAGGGCCAAGGCGCAGGCGTCGGCGTAATCTTCCTCGGGGATCGGCGCCGGCATGATGTGGCGCGACCCGCCCGGGGCATATTTGGCGTCGTAATCGTAGAAGCCGCGTGCCGAGGTGATTTCCAGCGCCCCCAGGGCACGGTCGCCCATCACCGCCACCGTCAGCTCGCGGCCGGGGATGAAGGCCTCGACCAGCACCTGGCTGGCCTCGAAAGGCCAATCCTTCAAGGGATCGCGATTGTCGCCGTCCCTCAGAATATAGACGCCGACCGACGAGCCCTCGTTCAGCGGCTTGACCACATAGGGCCGGGCCATCGGGTCGCCGTGGACCTCGCCCTTTCTGACCACGCGGCCCTCGGCCACCGGGATGCCGGCCTGGGCGAACAGATTGCGGGCGAAGGCCTTGTCCATGGCGGCGGCCGAGGCCAGCAGGCCGGAATGGGTATAGGGCACCCCCATCAGGTCCAGCACGCCCTGGACGCAGCCATCCTCGCCGAAGCGGCCGTGCAGGGCGTTGAACACCACGTCGGGGCGGGTGGCGGCGATGTCGGTGATCAGCTTGGCGGGCTCGCGGCCTGCATCGATGGTGGTGACGGCAAAGCCGGCCTGGCGCAGCGCCTCGGCGGCGGCGGCGCCCGAACGCAGCGACACCTCGCGCTCGGCGGAGACCCCTCCCATCAGCACGGTGACGCGGCGGCTCATGCTTTTTCTCCCTTGGATCCGATGCGGCGGATTTCCCATTTCAGTTCGATGCCGCTGGTCTCGAGGACGCGGCGGCGGACCTCGTCGCCCAGCGCCTCGATGTCGGCGGCGGTGGCGGTGCCGTTGTTCAAAAGGAAATTGCAGTGCTTTTCCGACACGCTGGCCCCGCCGATGGCCAGGCCCCGGCAGCCGGCCTTGTCGATCAGCTCCCACGCCTTGGCGCCGGGCGGGTTGGCGAAGGTCGAGCCGCCGGTGCGCACCCGCTGCGGCTGGCTGTCCTCGCGCGCGGTGCGGATCGCCTCCATGCGGGCGGCGATCTCGGCCGCCTCTCCGGGCTTTCCTTCCAGCACCGCCGACAGGAAAATGACGTCCTCGGGGACGGCGCAATGGCGATAGGAAAAGCCCAATTCGGCGCCGCTCAGGCGCTGGATGCGGCCCTGGCGGTCCATGGCGACGGCCGACAGGGTGACGTCCTTCATTTCGCCGCCGAAGGCGCCGGCATTCATGCGCAGCGCGCCGCCGATGGTGCCGGGCACGCCGGACAGGAATTCCAGCCCGGCCAGGCTGGCATCGCTGGCATGCTTGGACACGGTCAGGTCCAGGGCGCCGGCGCCGACCTCGATGCGGGTGCCGTCGATGCGGATATCGGCGAACGGGCCGGCCAGGCGCACCACCACGCCGGGCACGCCGCCGTCACGGATCAACAGGTTCGAGCCGACGCCGACCACGGTCACCGGCACCTCGGGCGGCAGGGCCGCCAGAAGCGTGGCCAGGTCGTCGGTGTCGGCCGGACGGAACAGCATTTCCGCAGGGCCGCCGACCCGGAACCAGGTCAAGCCGGCCAGGGGCGCGTCGAAGGCGACGCGTCCCTTCAGGGGCGGCAGGTCCTGGGTCCAGTGAGTGGCCTTGCGGGCGGTCATCATTCGGCGCCCTCCGGGACCGGCAGGGCATCCAGCTCGGCCGGCAAGGCGTGCGCCCATTGGGTGATGTTGCCGGCGCCCAGGCACACCACCATGTCGCCCTTCTTGGCGATCGAGCGGACCATCGGGGCCAGCTCGGCCGGGCTTTGCAGGGCCAGGACGTTGCGGTGGCCGCGTTCCTGCAGGCCGGCGACCAGGGCGTTCTTGTCGAAGCCTTCCATCGGCTGTTCGCCGGCGGCATAGACGTCGGCGACGATCACGGTGTCGGCGTCGTTGAAGCAGGTGCAGAATTCGTTGAACAGGCTGGACAGGCGCGAATAGCGATGCGGCTGGACCACGGCGACGACATTGCCGGTCGAGGCCGAGCGGGCCGCCTTCAGCACGGCGGCGATCTCGACCGGGTGATGGCCGTAATCGTCGATCACGGTGATGCCCTTGGCCTCGCCGGTCTTGGTGAAGCGGCGCTTGACGCCCGAGAAGCCGCCCAGCGCCTTCTTGACCACGTCGTTGGCCAGGCCCAATTCGTTGGCCACCACCACGGCGGCCAGGGCGTTCAGGACGTTGTGCTCGCCATACATCGGCAGGCGGACATCGTCGATGACCCGGCTTTTGCCGGTGACGCGGTCGTTGACCACCACGTCGAAGCGGGCGCCGCCCGGGCCGATCTTGACGTTGGTGGCGCGCACCAAAGCCTGGGGCGAGAAGCCGTAGGTGACGATCTTGCGGTCGGGCACCCGCGAAATCAGCGTCTGCACTTCCGGATGGTCGATGCACATGGCGGCGAAGCCATAGAACGGGATGTTCTCGACGAAGGTGCGGAAGGCGTCGCGCAGTCTGTCGAAGCTGCCGTAATGGTCCATGTGCTCGGGGTCGATGTTGGTGACGATCACCGCCGTCGACGGCAGCTTGGTGAAGGAACCGTCGGATTCGTCGGCCTCGACCACCATCCACTCGCTGGCTCCCAGGCGGGCGTTGGTGCCATAGGCGTTGATGATGCCGCCATTGATGACGGTGGGGTCCAGCTGCGCCGCATCCAGCAACGCGGCGATCAGCGAGGTGGTGGTGGTCTTGCCGTGGGTGCCGCCGATGGCGATGGCGGTCTTCAGGCGCATCAGCTCGGCCAGCATTTCGGCGCGGCGCACCACCGGCACCATCTTGGCCCGGGCGGCGACCAGCTCGGGATTGTCGGACTTGACCGCCGACGACACCACCACCACGCGGGCGTCGCCCAGATTCTCGGCCTTGTGGCCGATCTCGACGGTGGCGCCCTTCTTGCGCAGGCGATCGACGTTGTAATTGTCGGCGATGTCCGAACCCTGGACGGTAT
This sequence comes from Magnetospirillum moscoviense, assembly GCF_001650635.1. Lineage (GTDB taxonomy): Bacteria > Pseudomonadota > Alphaproteobacteria > Rhodospirillales > Magnetospirillaceae > Magnetospirillum > Magnetospirillum moscoviense. The sequence goes on from NZ_LWQU01000196.1 coordinate 15,802, forward strand.
AGCCCAGGTTCAGCAGAATCTCGGCGATGCCGGACATGCCGATGCCGCCGATGCCGACGAAATGAATGGTGCCGATGGACAGCGGCATCGTCCTCATGGACGCGACTCCTTGGAATGGGGCGAAAGAGAGATGACCAGATCGGCCAGCCGAAGGGCGGCGTCGGGGCGCCCGGCGGCCCGCGCACAACAGGCGGCGCGGGCCAGGGTGCCGGGCTGGGCGAACAAGGATTCCAGCCGGGCGGCCAGGGTGTGGGCGGTGAAGTCGGTCTGCGGCATCAGCCAGGCGCCGCCGACCTCGTCCAGGGCGCGGGCATTGGCGGTCTGGTGGTCATCGACGGCGTGGGGATAGGGCACCAGGATCGCCGGCCGGCCCAGGCAGGTCAGCTCGGCCATGGTCGAGGCGCCGGAGCGGGCGATGACCAGATGAGCCGCGGCCAGGCGCTCGGGCACGTCGGCGAAGAAGCTGTCCAGGGTGGCATCGATGCCGCTGCCGGCATAGGCGGCGCGCACCCCATCCAGATCCTCGGGCCGGCATTGCTGCGAGATGCGAATGCGCGAGCGCAAGGCCTCGGGCAGGCCCTTCAGCGCGGCGGGCACCACCTCGGACAGGATGCGGGCACCCTGGCTGCCGCCCAGCACCAACAGGCTGATGGGCGAGGCGGCATCCAGCGCCGGATAGGCGGCGTCGCGCAGGGCGGCGACCTGCGGGCGCACCGGCATGCCGGTCTGGGTGACCTTGGCGGCCCAGGCCAAATCCAGGTGCGCCACCGTGGCATACGAGGTGGCGATGGCGCGGACCCGGCCGGCCAATAGGCGGTTGGCGCGGCCCAGCACGCCGTTTTGTTCGTGCAGCACGGTCGGCAGGCCCAGCATGGTGGCGGCCACCATGGTCGGCACCGAGGCATAGCCGCCGAAGCCGATGATGGCGTCGGGCCGCACGCGCTTGAGCAGGGCGCGGGCCTGGATGATTCCCATCCCCAGGGCGGCGGCGGCCTTGATGCGGGCAAGGATGCCGCGCCCGGCGATGGCGCCGGCATGGATGCGCCAGGTGTCGATGGCGCCCAGCGTGCCACCATAGGCCTGGCCGCGCCGGTCGGTGACCAGGCCCAGGCGCCAGCCGCGTTCCATCAGCGTCGCCGCCAGCGCTTCGGCCGGGAAGACGTGACCGCCGGTACCGCCGGCCGCCAGCAGGGCCAGGGGGGCGCTCATCGCTCGAACTCCTCGGAGCCATAGCGCTTGCGGGTCAGCGCCAGCAGCATGCCCATGGCCAGCGCCAGGGCCAGCATCGACGAGCCGCCATAGGAAATGAACGGCAGGGTCATGCCCTTGGTCGGCATCAGGCGAAGCGTCGAGGCCATGTTGACGATGGCCTGCAGGCCGAACTGCACCAACAGGCCGGCCGAGGCCAGCACCACGAACAGATTCTCTTCGTGCATCACCCGGGTCAGGCCGCGCAGCACCACGAAGGCGAACAGCGCCAGCACCGCCAGGCACAAGATGATGCCGAATTCCTCGCCGGCCACGGCCAGGATGAAGTCGGTATGGGCGTCGGGCAGCACCAGCTTGACCCGGCCCTCACCGGGGCCGCGCCCGAACAGGCCACCGCTTTTCAGGGCGTTCAGGGCGGTGGTGACCTGATAGGTGCCGTCGCCGGCCGAGGGATCGACGAAGCGGTCGATGCGGCTTTGTACGTGCGGGAAAATGATATAGGCCCCGACCGCCCCCACCGCGGCCAATGCTCCCAGCGCGACCACCAGCACGATCGGCAGGCCGGCCAGGAAGAACTGGGTGCCCCAGATGGCGGTCACCACCAGGGTCTGGCCGACATCGGGCTGCTTCAACAGCAGCAGCGCGGTCAGGGCGAACAGGCCACAGGCGACGGCGCGACCGGGGAAGCCCGGGTTCAGTCGGCTTTCGGCGAACATCCAGGCCGAGACGATGGCGAAGGTCGGCTTGACGAATTCCGACGGCTGGATCGAGATGCCGGCAAGGTTAAGCCAGCGGGTCGAGCCCTTGACCTCGGGGGCCAGGAACAGCACGGCGACCAGCAGCACCAGCGCGGCCCCGAAGCCGATCACGCCTAGGCGGCGGACCTGGCGCGGGCTCATCAGCGACACCGCCAGCATCACGGTCAGGGCCGGCACCAGGAAGATGAACTGGCGGCGGATGAAGTGGAACGGCTCGGCACCGATGCGGTCGGCCACCGCCGGACTGGCGGCCATGGTCAGCAGCAGGCCGATGCCAGCCAGGGTCAGCAGGGCGGCGATGGTCCAGCGGTCGACGGTCCACCACCAGCGGCCCAGGATCGAGGTGTCGGTGCGGCCGAAGCTCATTTCAGGCCCTCCACCAGATCACGGAAGACCTCGCCCCGATGCTCGAAGCTCTTGAACTGGTCCCACGAGGCGCAGGCGGGGCTTAACAGCACGGTGTCGCCCGGCTCGGCGTGGGCGTGGGCCGACTTGACGGCGATGATCAGCTCGCCGCACAGGCTATAGGGGACCTTGCCGTCCAGCACCTTGGCGAAATCGGCCGCCGCCTCGCCGATCAGATAGGCGTGCTTGATACGGTCGAAATACTTTTCCAGGCTCTTGATGCCGCCTTCCTTGGCCTGGCCGCCCGCGATCCAATGGATGTCCTCGTAGCAGACCAGCGCCTTCTCGACGGCGTCGGCGTTGGTCGCCTTGGAATCGTTGACCCAGGTGACGCCCTCGATCTGGGCGACCCGCTCTTGCCGATGCGCCAGGCCGGGATAGGTGACCAAAGCCGAGGCGATGTCCTTGGGCAGCAACCCGTCGGCGCGGGCCAGCGCATAGACGGCGCAGGCGTTCTGCCAATTGTGGCTGCCGGGCAGGGTGGGAATGTCGCGCAGGTCGCAGACGGCGCGGCCGTGATCCAGCAGCATCCCGTCAGGCGCCGAGATGCCGTTGTCCAGCACCTTCTGGGCCGAGATCGGCACCACCCGAAGGCCCATGGCCATCAATTGCGCCGACATCGCCCGGCCGGGGCCGTCATCGATGCCGATCACCGCGGCCCCACCCGGCACCAACAGGTCGAACAGGCGACGCTTGGCGGCGATATAGCCTTCCATGCCGCCATGGCGGCCCAGATGGTCGGGGGTGACGTTCAGCAGGACGCCGGCCGACACCTGCAGGCGATCGACCAGCTCCAGCTGATAGGACGACAGCTCCAGCACATAGCGGCCGTCGCCTTCCAGGTCGGGCAGGTCCAGGGCGGCGGTGCCCAGATTGCCGCCGGCGGCGACGGAAATGCCGTTGGCGGCCAGCACATGGGCCAGCAGGGTGGTGGTGGTGCTTTTGCCGTTGGTGCCGGTCACCGCCAGGATGCGATTGGCTGTCTTGGCCCAACCCAACAATTCGACGTCGCACACCACCGGCACGCCGGCGGCGCGGGCCTTTTCGGCCAGGGGGTGGGGCTGGGGGAAGGTGTGGGGGATGCCCGGGCTCCACACCACAAGGTCGGCCTTGGCGATGTCGATGGCCAGCAGGTCGGCGACGGGGATGGCTTCCTCGGCGGCGATGCGGCGCGCCCCTTCATTGTCGTCCCAGGCCATCACGCCCGCGCCCGAGGCCAGCAACGCCTTGGCGGTGGCGATGCCGGACTTGCCCAGCCCCATCACCGCCACCCGCTTGCCCTTCAGTTGCGAGACCGTGATCATCGTGGCCTACCTCAGCTTCAAGGTGGACAGGCCGACCAGCGCCAGGATGCCGGCGATGATCCAGAAACGGATGACCACGGTCGGTTCGGCCCAGCCTTTCTTCTCGAAGTGATGGTGCAGGGGCGCCATGCGGAACACCCGCTTGCCGGTCAGCTTGAAGCTGGCGACCTGGACGATCACCGACACCGTTTCCAGCACGAACAGGCCGCCGACGATGGCCAGCACCAGTTCATGCTTGGTCACCACGCTGATGGCGCCCAGCGCGCCGCCCATCGACAGCGAGCCGGTGTCGCCCATGAACACCATGGCCGGCGGCGCGTTGAACCACAGGAAACCCAGGCCGGCCCCGACCAGGGCACCGCAGAACACCGCCAACTCGCCCGAGCCGGGGACGTAATGAATCTGCAGGTAATTGGCGAACACCGCGTGGCCGACCAGGTAGCTGATCAGGGCGAACACGCCGGCGGCGATCATCACCGGGACGATGGCCAGGCCGTCCAGCCCGTCGGTCAGGTTGACGGCGTTCGAGGCGCCGATGATGACGAACACCGCGAAGGGGATGAAGAACCAGCCCAGTTGAAGCAGCACGCCCTTGAGGAAGGGCACCGCCAGCGAGCCGGCCAGCGGTTCGCGCTGAATGGCATACACCCACCAGGCGGCGACCAGGGCGATACTGATCTGGCCGGCCAGCTTGGCCTTGCCGGGCAGGCCCTTGGGGTTCTTCTTCGACACTTTCAGGAAGTCGTCCAGGAAGCCCAGCAGGCCGTAGCCCAAGGTGACCAGCAAGACGATCCACACATAATGCGAGCGCAGGTCGGCCCACAGAAGCGTGGCGACCACCAGGGCGATCAGGATCAGGAAGCCGCCCATGGTCGGCGTGCCCTTCTTGGTCAGAAGGTGCGATTCCGGCCCGTCGGCGCGGATCGGCTGGCCCTGCTTTTGCCACTTGCGCAGCCACTGGATCAGGCCCGGCCCGATCAGGAAGGCGACCACCAGGGCGGTCAGCACGGCGCCGCCGGTCCTGAAGGTCAGGTACTTGAACAGGTTGAAGACCTGATAATCGTCGGCCAGGGGGTAGAGCAGGTTGTAGAGCATCTTTCCCTCATCCCTCCAGCAAGGTCTTGACGATCAGGCCCATGCGGCTGCCGGCCGAGCCCTTGACCATCACCACGTCTCCGGCCTTGACCAGGCCCTTGATCAGCGGCGCCAATTCGGCCGAGGACGCGGCGGTGGGGCCGCGCTTGTCCTCGGGCAGGGCGTCGGACAGGTGGCGCATCAAGGGACCGGCGCAGGCGACCAGATCGATGTTCCAGGTGGCGACCGCCCCTGCCAGGTTGGCGTGCAGATCGGGCCCGGATCCGCCCAGTTCCAGCATGTCGCCCAGGATGGCGATGCGGCGCGCCCCCTTGGCCGGGCGGGCGGCGGCGAGCGTCGAGATCGCCGCCTTCATCGAGACCGGGCTGGCATTGTAGGATTCGTCGATCAGCTCGAAATTGCCGGCGCCGATGGCGACGACGTGGCGTTCGCCCCGGCCCTTGGGGGCCTTCATGGCGGCAAGGGACTGGGCGGCTTCCAGCGGGTCGGCGCTTAGCGCCTTCACCGCCAGCAGCACCGCCAGCGAGTTCATGCCCCAATGCAGGCCGGGCACGCCGACGCGGTAAGCCACCGGGTGGTCGTCCAGCAGGGCGAAGATCGCCGTCTCGTCGGGATCGACGGCGCAATCCAGCAGGCGGGCGTCGGCATCGATATGGCTGCCGAAGGTGCGGATGGTGATGTTGCCGGCGGCCTTGGCCAGGCGGCGGAAATGGCGGTTGTCGCGGTTCAGAATGGCGATGCCGCCGGGCTCGATCCCAGAAAAGATTTCCGCCTTGGCGTCGGCGATGTCCTCGGTCGAGGCGAAGAAGGCCGAATGCACCGCCTCGACAGTGGTGATGATGGCCACATGCGGGCGGACCATGGCGACCAGCGGGGTGATCTCGCCGGGATGGTTCATGCCCAATTCGAACACCGCATAGCGGGCGTCGCGCGGCATGCGGGCCAGGGACAGCGGCACGCCCCAATGATTGTTGAAACTGCCGACCGACCAGTGGGTCTTGCCCTGGGGCGACAGCGCCAGGGCCAGCATTTCCTTGGTGCCGGTCTTGCCGACCGAGCCGGTCACCGCGCAGATCGAGGCGGCCGAGCGGGCGCGCGCGGCCCGGCCCAGGTCGCGCAAGCCCTCCATGGTGTCGTTGACCACCACCAGCGGCAGATCGTCGCAGCCTTCGGGGATTCGGTGGACCAGGGCGGCGGCGGCGCCGGCCGCGATGGCGGCCTTGACGTGGTCGTGGCCGTCATGGTTGGGGCCGGCCAGCGCGATGAACAGATCGGCCTTGGCGATGGTGCGCGAATCGATCGACACGCCGCAGGCCTCCCAGGCGGGGCCATGGGCTGTGCCGTTGGTGGCGGCCTTGACCTCGGCCGAGCTCCACAGCGTCATGGGGCCCTCCTGTCCAGGGCGGCCCGGCATTCGGTGGCATCGTCGAAGGGCAGGATTTCGGTGCCCACGATCTGGCCCTGTTCGTGGCCCTTGCCGGCCACCACCAGCACGTCGCCCGCTTCCATGCCGGCGATGGCGGCGCGGATGGCTGCGCGGCGGTCGGCGATTTCCACCGCGTCGGGGCAGGCGGCCAGGATGGCGGCGCGAATGGGGGCGGCGGCCTCGGTCCGGGGATTGTCGTCGGTGATGATGACGCGATCGGCCAGACGGGCGGCGATCGCCCCCATCTGCGGCCGCTTGCCGGGGTCGCGGTCGCCGCCGCAGCCGAACACCACCACCAGTCGGCCATGGGCGTGGGGGCGCAGCGCATTCAGCACGGTTTCCAGGGCGTCGGGGGTGTGGGCGTAATCGACGAAGATCGAGGGCGCCACCGGCTGCAAGCGCCCCGGCACCCCGTCCAGGCCTTCCAGGGCGGCCGTGGCGGCGGCGGCATCGGCGCCGCAGGCGATGACCAGGCCCAGGGCGGCCAGGGCGTTGGCGGCCTGGAAGGTGCCGGCCAGCTTCAGATGGATGCGGGCGGGGCGGCCCAGGATGTCGAGATCCAGGACCTGGCCGTCGGGGGCGGCATGGGCCGCCTTCAGGCGCAGATCGGCGCCATGGACGCCATAGGCCAGGATCGGCTGGCCCCGGCCCTTGGCGGCCTTCAGGAACAGGTCGGCGACCGGAGAATCGGCGTTGACGATCGCCGTACCGGTGGCCGGCAGCAATTCGGTGAACAGGCGCAGCTTGGCGGCGCCGTACTCCTCCATGGTGCCGTGATAATCCAGATGGTCGCGGGTCAGGTTGGTGAAGGCGGCGGCCTCGAGCCGGACGCCGTCCAGGCGGAACTGGGCCAGGCCGTGGCTGGACGCCTCCATGCAGGCATGGGTGATGCCGTGGTCGGCCAGGCCCGCCAGGGTGGTGTGCAGGTCGGCCGGGTCGGGGGTGGTCAGGCTGCCTTCATGGGGCCAATCCTCGGCGATCACCCCCAGGGTGCCCAGGGCGGCGGCCCGGTGGCCCAGCGCGCGCCACAATTGGCGGGCGAAATTGGCGGTCGAGGTCTTGCCGTTGGTGCCGGTGACGGCGGCCATGTGGGCCGGCTGGCGGCCGTGGAAGGCGGCCGCCGCCAGGGCGAAGGCGCGGCGCGGCTCGGGCTGGGTCACCAGCACGGCGCCTGCGGGGGCGGGGGTACCTTCGGGGGCCAGGATCGCCACCGCGCCGGCGGCGACGGCGCGGTCGATGAAGGCGCGGCCGTCGGCCTTGGTGCCGGGCAGGGCGGCGAACAGGAAGCCGGGCGCGACTTTCCGGGAATCGGCGGTCAGGCCGGTGATGGTGGGGTTGGCGCCGGTCCAACCGGCGATCAGGTCAGCGAGTTGCGGCAAGATCGCCCCTCCCGTGGCCGGGCGTGGCGGGGCGGGCGGCGATGGTCGGCTCGGGCGCGGCCTTGGGCGCGATGCCCATCATCGGCGCCAGTTGGGCGATGATGCGACCGGCGGCCGGGGCCGCCGTCCAGCCGGCGGTGATGAAGCCATAGGTTTCCTTGGTGCCCTGCGGCTCGTCGATCATGGCGACAACCACATAGCGGGGCGCGTCCATCGGGAAGGCGGCAACGAAGGACGACAACACCGCCTTCTTCTTGTAACCGCCATGGGCGGCCTTCTCGGCGGTGCCGGTCTTGCCCCCGACGTCGTAGCCCGCCACCTCGGCCTTCTTGCCGGTGCCGTCGGTCACCACCATGCGCATCAGCGCGCGCATCTGGTCCGAGGTGCGCTGCTTCAGCACCCGTTCGCCGGGGATGGCGCGGCCGTCGCCGGCGGCCAGCAAGGTGGCGGGGCGGAAGATGCCGCCATTGACCAGGGCCGCCGCGCCGGAAACCAGTTGGATCGGCGTCACCGACAGGCCGTGGCCGAAGGCGATGGTGATGGTGTTGATCTCGCGCCACGGGCTGGGAACCATCGGGGCGCCGACCTCGGGCAGTTCGATGGTGGGCGTCTGCAGCATGCCGATGCGGCCCATGAACGAGCGCTGGAAGTCGGTGCCGGCTTCCAGCGCCATGCGGGCCGAGCCGATGTTGGACGAATGGACCAGGATTTCCGGCACGGTCATCCAGCGGTTCAGGGCATGGTCGTCGTGGATTTCGTGGCTGCCGTACTTCAGCGGGCGGGTGGCGTCGAAGCTGGAATTCAGGTTGACCCGGCCGCTTTCCAGCGCCATCGCCGTGTTGAACAGCTTGAAGGTCGAGCCCATCTCGTAGGCGCCCTTGGTAGCGCGGTTGAACAGGGCGTCGTTGGCCCCGGCCGGCGGGTCGTTGGGGTCGAAATCGGGCAGGCTGACCATCGCCAGCATCTCGCCGGTATGGATGTCCATCACCATGCCGGTGGCACCCAGGGCGCGGAAGGTCTCGACCGACTTTTGCAGTTCGTTCCTGACCAGGGTCTGGACGCGGATGTCCAGGGCCAGCCGCACCGGCTCGGCACTGGAACGCAGGCCGGCATCAAAGCGCTTCTCGATGCCGGCGATGCCCTTGTTGTCGATGTCGGTCATGCCGACGGCGTGGGCGACCAGCGAGCCGTGCGGATAGACCCGGCGCTCGCCCTTCTCGAAGTAAAGGCCGGGAATCCCCAGGGCGTTGACGTCGTATTGCTGCCGCGGCGTCAGGTTGCGGCGCAGATAGGCGAAGGTCTTGCCGTTGCCCAGCCGGGCGCGGACTTCCGCCTTGTCCAGGTCGGGCAGCACGCGGGCCAGCTTGTCGACCGCTTCCTGGGCGTCGGGCACTTCGTGCGGGCGGGCGTACAGCGACACGGTGGGCAGGCTGGTGGCCAGGATGATGCCGTTGCGGTCGACGATGTCGCCGCGTTCCATCTCGACGCCGTCAATGCGGGCGTGGGGCAGCGCACGCGGGCGGGCCGGATTGGAATCCAGCACGGCGACATCGACCATGCGCGCGCCGATGACGCCGAAGATGACGGTGAAGACGGCGACGGTGGCCACCAGACGGCCACGGCTGGTTTCCAGGGCGCGCATGCGAACGCCGTCCAGATACAAAGCGGCGGGACCGTTTTGAAGGTCCTCGCCGGCATGCATCAGGGGCGTGGGGGGCTTGCGCGGGAACAGGCTCATCGCAGCCCTCCCGGTCCATCGGGGGTTTGGGCCAGGGCGGGCGACTGGATGATGATGGTGCGGCCGGGCGGCTGGGGCGCCGGTCGGGGCGGCTGCGGCGCCGGCGCCAACGCCGGCGAGGCGGCCAGGACCGACGGGGCCGGGACCGAGGGGGGCGGCGAAACCGGGGCGGCGGGCTTGGCGTCGGCGGGCTTGACCGGCTCGGCCTTGGGGGCCGGGCGTGTCTGTTCGCTCTTGACCGACGGGACCGGGACGGGCTTGGGGGCGGCCAGGGCGGCGGTGGCGGTCGGCTCCTTGCGGGCCGGGGTCAGCGAGGTGATCTGGCTGGGCGCCATCACCCGCATGGACAGGAACTTCTCGGACAGCTGGCGCAGGCGGGCCGGGTCGTTCAGATAGCTCCATTCCGCCTTCAGGACGTGGATTTCTTCCTGGTTGCGCTGGATCTCGCGGTTCAGCTCGGCCAGGCGGGCTTCCTGGTCGCGGACCTCGTGCTTGACGAAGAACAGGCCGACGCCCAGAACACCGGCGATGGCGGCCAGCAACAGGCTGGTTCCCAATCCCTTGATCATGCGTCGCCTCCTTCCCAGGCCGGGGCACCGGTCCGGATGGCGGCCCGCAGCTTGGCCGAGCGCGAGCGCGGGTTGCGCGCCTGTTCGGCCGGGCCGGCGGCAACCGCCTTGCGGGTCAGCAGGGTGAAGGTGGGGGCAGGCCCGGCGGCCTGCATCGGCAGGTGGCGCGACGCCCCTTCGACCGCGCCCGAGCGGCGCTTCATGAAGGTCTTGACCGCGCGGTCCTCGAGCGAATGGAAGGTCACCACCGCCAGGCGCCCGCCCGGGGCCAGCAGCCGTTCGGCGGCGGCCAGGCCGCGGCTCAGTTCGCCCAGCTCGTCGTTGACGTGGATGCGCAAAGCCTGAAAGGTGCGCGTCGCCGGGTCGATGGTGTCGTTGCCCTTGCGCACGGTCCGGCGCACCACCTCGGCCAGGTCCGAGGTGCGCTCGAACCGCTTGTCGGCGCGGGCGGCGACGATGGCGCGGGCGACCCGGCGGGCGTGCCGTTCCTCGCCCAGATGAAAGATGATGTCGGCCAGCTCGCCTTCCGAGGCATTGTTGACCACGTCGGCGGCCGACGGGCCGGCCTGCTCCATCCGCATGTCCAGCGGACCGTCCTTGGCGAACGAGAAGCCGCGCTGTGCCTGGTCGATCTGCATCGACGACACCCCGATATCCAGGGCGATGCCATCGACCGAGCCGATCCCATGCTCGGCCAGCAGGCGGTCCATGTCGCCGTAGCGGCCGGCCAGCACGGTCAGGCGGCCGCTGGCCGCCTCGGGCAGGGCGCGGCCGTTGGCGACGGCGTCGGGGTCGCGGTCGATACCGATCACCCGGGCGGCCCCTTGCGCCAACAGGGCGCGGGAATAGCCGCCGGCCCCGAAGGTGCCATCGACGAACAGGCCGCCATTCAGCGGGGCCAGGCTGGCCAGCACCTCGTCCAGCAGGACCGGGATGTGGGGGGGGGATTCCGAGGGGATGGATTCCGAGTCTGGGTGGGGAGCGGGGGCGGTCATCGCGGCTCCTGCGACGGAGCCTTGGGCCTCAAGGGCAGGGTGGGGCGATTGGCCAGGGCGCGGGCGCGGATTTCCGCCTCGGCCGCGCGGTAGCTTTCGGGTTCCCAGATCTGGAAGGTCTGGCCCTTGCCGACGAAGGCGGCGGCCTCGGTGATGCCGGCATGGGCCATCACATCCTCGGGCAGCAGGATGCGGCCCTCTGGGTCCCAGGCCAGCTGGCGGGCGTCGGCGAAGATCAGGGCCGACAGATCGTCATGTTCGGGCGAGAAGGCGTCGAGGTTCTGGGCGCTGTCGGACAGCCGCTCCATGAAGTCCATGCCGCAGCCTTCGATGCAGGCATGGGCGAACGAGCGATAGGCGATGATCCCCTGGAAGGGCTGGACGGACAAGGTCGCGCGGAAGCTCGCCGGGACCGATACCCGGCCCTTGCGGTCAACCTTGTTCACGAATGTGGAGAGGAAAAGCCCCATCCCCCAGTCCGCCTACCGAAAAGCCCGTTACCCCAAAACCCCCCACCGAATGCGCGCACTTCCCCTGGAAGCGCCATGCGATGGGTGAAAATGGGATATCATGGGTAATCATGGGCGTCAATGGTATTGACTAGTAAAAATCTGGGCCGAGCCGCCTGTTTGCAAATTGACGACAAATTTACCAAAGTACTCGAAGAATGCGCCTTAATTCATTGAAAAATATGATGTTTTTCCGTCGCGCCGAAATTGGCGCGCGACAACCGGCCGGCGGGGCGCGGGCCAGGGCTGGGGGGTGGGCGCCGATGGCGCCGCATGGGATGGTATGGGTGGAAAATCGAGAAATTTGCGCCAGACGGCCTGTAAGCCGGGTTCTGTTCCAGGCTGGGCCTGGTGACGACCATTCATCTGGGATGCCCGTTGCCGGACACCTCTCGCGACCGACCCGGGCGGCTACGCGGAAGCGCGTTTCGTTCCTACGGGAAAACCCGCAGAAAACCGCCGCCCCTATTTGGTCTTGCTCCCGGTGGGGTTTGCCGTGCCGGCCCTGTTGCCAGGTCCGCGGTGCGCTCTTACCGCACCCTTTCACCCTTACCCGTCCGAAGGCGGGCGGTTTGCTTTCTGTGGCACTTTCCCTAGGGTCGCCCCCGCCGGACGTTATCCGGCACCGTACTTCCGTGGAGCCCGGACTTTCCTCTCTTCACCGGGGTGAAAAGCGGCCGTCCGGCCGTCTGGCGCGCCCGCACAGTGCACCGATGGCGGTGTCGGCGTCAAGGGGGTGACTGGATGGTGTAACCCGAGACTAATATAAATAATAAAAGTGACGTTTACTTTAAAGGCGCGCAATGCGCCGAGAACTACATATGGTTAACCTGATTTTGACAAACATTAAAAGACGATTTACCAATATTTCTTTGGCATTAACCGGTTGTGAGTAGGCAAAGCAAAAGGGCCGAGGCCATTTCTGGCCCCGACCCCCGGTCGGGAATGCGCAAGAAAGGCGGTCAGCCGAACAATTTGTCGATGTCGTCCTGGCTGATGCCCTGGTTTTCCAATGCCGGGCCGTTCAGCAACTTGGCGTCGTTGTCGCTGATCTCGGGGGCCTGCTTGGGCACGATCTCGGCGATGTTGTCGGGGCCCCAGATGTCGATCATGTTGGTGATCTTGCCCTCGACGAACTTCAGGGTACGGACCACCTTCGAGATGCGCTGGCCGGTAATGTCCTGGAAGTTGCAGGCTTCGAACAGGGTGATGACGGTTTCCGAGATGTCGTCGGCCAGGCGCTTGACGTAGGCGTCGCCGTGCGATTCGATCTCGCGGGCCAGGGCGTCGATCTTCTCGGCCCCTTCCAGGATCGAGTTGGTGGCACCCTCGGTGGCGTTGACGATGGCGTCCAGCTCGAAGGTGACGGTCATCAGCCGGTCGTCGTCGCTGTCCTTGGGCTTCAGCGCGGCGATTTCCTGCTTGGTCTGCTCGATACAGACGGCCAGGGCGCGCAGCTCGGTCTTCAGCATCGACACTTCGGCCTGACGCTGGTGGACCACTTCCTCCATGCTCGCCACCTGGGCGGCGACCGGCGGCGGCTCCTCGCCCTTGATCAGGTGCTCGAGGACCTTGATTTCGTTACGGACTTCCTGCAGCGCCTTCAGGACCTCGTTGTTCGAGGCCCCCATCAGCTGCGGCGTCGCGTCGCCCTTGCCCGACATCGCCTTCAGGCGCTGGATCTCGGCTGTGAACAGCTTGCGTTCGGTCATCATGCCTGAAAGAACCTCCCCCCCTAATCACGTTGTCCAGCCATTGGCTGGTCCGCCCACCGCGCCGTCTTGTTCCTGCGCGGCCTCCACCCAGGGGCCATATGCTTTATCATCTTCCAGAATATGGTCGGTCAACCAATTCTTAAGCAGCGACTGGACGTCGGTGCTGAGAGCGTCGCGTTCTCCGGCCCGCCAGCGCTCGCAGATCTGCGTCACCTTCTTTTCCAGATCGTGATGGAGCTGCTCGTGCTGCTCGGCCAGGGGATAGTTGGCCCGGCGCATGATCGCCTCCTCGCGGCGGAAGTGATGCTCGGCATATTCGGCCAGAACCTTCAGCACGCTGCCCACCACCTCGCGGCTCTGGTCGGTGTCGGTGGCGTCGTTCAGCTGCGCCAGCAGGCTGAAGATGATGCGGTGATCGGAATCGAGGATGGCGCTGCCCACGCTGTAAGCCTCGTCCCATGTCAGCATCGCCATCGTCGGCCTTCCCCGTCCCGTGCCCTGAGCCAAAATGCTACAACGCCAACCTTGGGCGCACAACCTGTCGTCGGGATGGTATGCTGGGGCTGGAACCCATTCATTACGGGGCAGTGTCGTGACCCGCTTGCGCTTGGCCACCTTCAACCTGGAAAATCTGGACGACCGCCCCGGGGCAGGCGACTTCGCCGACCGCGTCCGGGTGTTGGCGCCGCAACTCCAGCGGCTGCGCGCCGACGTCTTGTGCCTGCAAGAGATCAACGCCCATGCGCTGACCAAGCACGGCCCGCGCGAGGTGTCGGCGCTGGATCGGTTGGTGGCCGGCAGCGATTACGAACACCGCCACCGCGTCGTCTCGCTCAGCCGTGGCGGCGTCCGTCCGGCGGACCGCCACAATCTGGTGGTGCTCTCTCGGCTGCCGGTGCTGGAACATTCCCAGGTCTGGCACGATCTGGTGCCGCCGCCCAGCTATCGGCCGGTCACCGCCCAGCCGCGCCCCGATCTGCCCGAGGCGGTGGAATGGGATCGGCCGATCCTGCATGTGGTCCTGGATGCCGGCGGCGGCCAGCGGCTGCATGTGGTCAACGTCCATCTGCGGGCACCGCGCGCGGCCTGGCTGCCCGGCCAGAAGGACGGCCACGGCCGCTGGAACAGCATCGGCGGTTGGGCCGAGGGATTCTTCCTGGCCGACATCAAGCGGGCCGGCCAGGCGCTGGAAGCGCGCCTGCTGGTCGAACGCATCCTGGATTCCGAGCCCGACGCCCTGATCGCCGTTCTGGGCGATTTCAACGCCGGTGACCACGAGGCGCCGGTCCGCACCATCCGCGGCGACGAGGACGACACCGGCAACGGCCATCTGGGGCCGCGCGTGCTGGTGCCGGTCGAACGTTCGATCCCGGAAAGCCAGCGCTTTTCGGTGATCCATCGCGGACGGCGCATCCTGCTGGACCATATCCTGGTGTCGCGCCTCCTGCTGGGCAGCTTCCGCGCCGCCGAGCTGCACAACGAGACCCTGGGCGACGAGTTGATCTCGCCGGCGCTGGTGTGGGCCAGCCCGGAAAGCTATCACGCGCCGCTGGTGGCGGAATTCAGCCTCCGACCATCTCGATGAAGACGCCGTGCGCTTCCGACGGCGGGATGCGGATGGTGCCCTCGCTGTCGCGCGAGAAGCTGACCTTGTTGCGGGCCAGCAGTTCGGCGGCGCGGCCGGTATCGGCGACCTGAAGGGCCAGCGCCACCAAGGCCGGCGCCGGCGGCAATTCGTCCAGCTCGGCCTCGGGATGCAGCTGGGTGACGTCGTCGGGGGGCGTCAGGAACACCAGACCGCGCCCGGTATGGACGGTGACGGTGGTGTCGGTCAGCACCGACGAATGCGGGCCGAACACCTTGTCCCATGACGCGGTCAGCGCCGCCGGCTCGTCGATGATGGCGGTGATGGCGGCGATGCCGAAGGCGCCGTTGGGATGGGCCATCCATTCGGGGAAGCGTTCGCGCTCGGCGGTGATGTGCTGGACCAGGCGGCTGCGCACCCCGGGCGTGGCCTCGGCCGGCAGCAGCGTTTCCGAGAACATCAAGGTCGCCGTCCCCTTGGGGGTCTCGAGCTTGCGCGACAGCGAGGCGGGATCGGGAACGTCCAGGCCGGCGCGGCGCAGGCTTTCAATGGCCGCCGCGCCATTGTCGGAGCCGATGGCGATGCCGATCAGGCCTTCGTGCTGGGCGGTGTAGGCGCGCAAGGACTCAGCCTCGGAGCCGGCCCCTTCGGCGGCTTGCAGGGCGATGTAATCCTGGCCGAACATGATGCAATGGTTGGCGGTGCCCCATTCGGAATGGACACCCTTGGGCGTCAGCGTGAAGCCCAGCCGGGCGAAGGTCTCGGCGGCCTGGTTCAGGTCGCGCACGGCGATGACGGCGTGATCAAGTCCACGAATGTAATTGGCCATCGGTCCCTCACAGCGTTCGAGCAGCGGGGAAGGGTGACACCCGACCGGGGGGGTGAGTCAACACCCGAACGGTCGGTTCAGGATGATTCCATATTGCGCGAAGCGCATGCCCGTGCCGGGCCGGCTCAAGCGCCGCCGGGCTTGGCACTGTGCCATAAAGCCCGAGCGGCGATTGAGCCGCCCGGCTACGGGCATGCGCCTCGCGCTAATGACTCATCAGGACGGGGACGGTCATGTGACGGAGCAGATGCCGGGTGGCGCCGCCCATCACCAGCTCGCGCAGGCGCGAGCGGCCATAGGCGCCCATCACCAGCAGATCGACATCCTCGTCGGCGGCGCGCGACAGCAGCATCTCGCCGATATTCAGGTCCTCGGACCGGATATGCTCGCACACCGCGTTGGCGCCGTGGCGCGACAGGTGCAGGCAGATATCGGCGCCGGGCACGTCGCCATGGCCGGCCATGCCGCCGGTGGGGTTGACGGCGATGACGTGGGCCAGCTTGGCCCGGGTCAGGATCGGCAGGGCATCGTGCACCGCCCGCGTCGCCTCGCGTGAGCCGTTCCACGCCACCAGGATGCGTTCGCCGATGATGTCGAAGCGGCCGGCATAGGGCACCACCAGCACCGGACGGCCGACCTCCAGGATCAGCGAATCGGCCAGGCCGGGGCCGTCCTCGCCGGGCAGGGACTGGCCGACCACCGTCAGGTCGACATAGCGCGCGTGCAGCGCCACCGTGCTTTCCAGCGGCCCGTCGACGTCGCGCCACTCGGTGGTGACGCCGTAATCGGGCTGGATGCGGTCGAAGATGGCGCGGGCCTCGCGGGCGGCCTCGGCATTGTGCTCGTCCTCGATCTTGTCGAGGATCGAGCCGTACTGGGCGGCGATATATTGCGGCAGATGCTGGCGGTGGCGCACGTTCAGCGCGATCAGGTGGGCCTGGTGGTCCTTGGCCAGGCGGGCCGCCAAACCCAGACGCACGCCGCATTGCGGCGAGTTGTCGACGTGAACCAGGATATCCTTGAAGGCCATGACTGCCATCCTGTCAGCTGATTGATTGCCCCGATGATAGAGCATCGGAACTGGTCGGACCAGTGACCTGCAAGCAGCCCTGAATCGACAAAAGCGCCCGCTTGCCCTTTCCAACGGCCTGCGGTGGCCCCACCTGTTGCATCAGTGGGTCCATGGTCGCGGGGAAGTGTATCATCGATGTTCGGTATCGTGCGCGCCCCAGAAATCGATCGCCCCGGCCAGGTATGGTTCAACGTCGACCGTCCGCTGTCGCTGGCCGACCTGAAGGGCCGCATGGTGGTGCTGGATTTCTGGACCTTCTGCTGCGTCAATTGCCTGCACACCCTGCCGACGCTGCAGGTGCTGGAACAGGCCTTTCCCGACCGGCTGGTGGTGATCGGCATCCACAGCCCGAAATTCGACCATGAATGCCAGCCGGCGGCGGTGGCGGCGGCGATCGACCGCTTGGGCGTCACCCATCCGGTGGTCCACGACCCGCATCTGATCCTGTGGGAGGAATATTGCGTCCAGGCCTGGCCGACCCTGGTGCTGATCTCGCCCGACGGCCACGTCATCGGCCAACTGGCCGGCGAGCCCCATCCCGACATGCTGCTGAAGGGGTTAAGCGACATGCTGTCGCGTCAGCCGGTGCACAGTGCTGCCGGGGCGCTGCCGATTCGCCCGGCTTTGGCCGGCGGCGGCCGCCTGCGGTTTCCCGGCAAGATCAAGCATTGCCCGGGTGCCGACGGGCAAAAGCAGTGGGCGGTGGCCGATGCCGGCCATCATCAGATCGTGCTGTTCGATGATGACGGCCGCGAATTGCGGCGCTGGGGCAGCGGCGAGGCCGGCTATGCCGACGGATTGGTCGCCAGTTTCGACGGCCCCGAGGGGCTGGCCTGCGATGCCGACGCCATCTATGTCGCCGACACCCGCAACCATGCCATCCGCCGCATCGACCGCGCCAGCGACGCCGTCAGCACCCTGGCCGGCTTCGGCTGTCGCGGCGGTTTCCTGGAATTGCCGGCGCCGGGGGGCGATACCGCGCTGGCCTCGCCGTGGGACCTGGAACTGGTCGGCCGCCAATTGTTTTTCGCCAATGCCGGCAGCCACCAGTTGGGCTGCCTGGACCTTGACAGCGGCGATGTCCGATTGGTCGCCGGCAGCGGCGACGAAGACATCGAGGACGGCCCGGCCCAACAGGCCCGGCTGGCCCAACCCTCGGGCCTGGCGGTGAATGCCGGTGGCGACGGGCTTTATTTCGCCGACAGCGAGACCTCGGCGATCCGCCATCTGTGCCTGAAATCGGGCGAGGTCAGCACCCTGGCCGGGGCCGGCCTGTTCGATTTCGGCCATCTGAACGGCGCCTTGGTCGATGCGCGGTTCCAGCATCCGTTGGCGGTGGCGACGGCGCCGGGGATGATCTATGTCGCCGACAGCTATAACGGGGTGATCCGCGCCATCGACCTGGATCGGGCGGTGGTCACCGATCTCGACGGCCCGCCGGCCTTGAGCGAGCCGGCCGGCATCGCCGCCGACGGGATCGGCCGCTTGCTGGTGTGCGACACCAACCAGCACCGCATCCTGGAAATCGACGCCGCCACCCATCAGTCGCGCATCTGGGCCTAGGGTGAACCTCTCTTGCGCGGGGTTCTGAACTGCCGCTACCATCGCAGGCCATGGGTTTCGGGGGCTTGAATGGCAGCAAAATCGCGTTCGGACATCATCGGGGATGTCGAAGACTTCGTCGATCGCAACGGCGGCAACTTCGCCGACTTCTTCGTCGGCGTCACCGGCGCCCCCAAGCAGATGCTGTTTTCCCAGCACAAGCTGAAGGACAAGGGCGACGCCTGGATTTCAAGGCTGGCCAAGGACGAGTTGGACGCCCACGACGTCGTCGAGTATTTCCGCTCCACCCGTGGCGCCAAGTCGCGCAAGAAAGAGGTGGTCGATACCGACCTTTACGTCTACGCCTTCAAGATCAAGCCCCACACCCGGACCTGACATGAGCCGCACCGCCGATTCCGACCTCGCCCACCTGTTCCATCCCTATACCAACCTGGTCAAGCACCCCGAGACCGGGCCGCTGGTGATCACCCGCGGCCAGGGGGTGCGGGTCTATGACGAGGCCGGCAAGGACTATATCGAGGGGCTGGCCGGCCTGTGGTGCACGGCGCTGGGCTGGGGCGAGGAACGCCTGGTCGAGGCCGCCGCCCGCCAGATGCGCGAGCTGCCCTTCTATCACCTATTTTCCAGCCGCACCCATCCGCCGGCGGTGCAATTGGCCGAGATGCTGGCGGCCCAGGTGCCGATCGACGATGCCCGCGTGTTGTTCGCCTGTTCGGGCTCGGAATCCAACGACACCGCCATCAAGCTGATCTGGTACCGCAACAACGCCCTGGGCCGGCCCGACAAGAAGAAGATCATCGCCCGCGAGCGCGCCTATCACGGTGTTACCGTGGCCACCGCCTCGCTGACCGGGCTGGTCAACAACCAGCGCTCGTTCGACGTTCCCATCGACCGCATCTTCCATACCGGCTGTCCCCATTACTGGCGCTACGGCGAAAAAGGCGAAAGCGAAGAGCAGTTCGCCACCCGCCGGGCCGAGGAACTGGAAAAGCTGATCCTGGCCGAGGGCCCGGATACCGTCGCCGCCTTCTTCGCCGAGCCGGTGATGGGCGCGGGCGGCGTCATCGTGCCGCCGGCCACCTATTTCGCCAAGATCCAGGCGGTGTTGAAGAAGTACGACGTGCTGCTGGTCGCCGACGAGGTGATCACCGGGTTCGGCCGCACCGGCAACATGTTCGGCTGCGACACCTTCGGCATCCGCCCCGACATGATGACGGTCGCCAAGGGGTTGTCGTCGGGCTATCTGCCGATTTCGGCGCTGATCGTCTCGGGGGAAGTGTTCGGCCCGATCGCCGAGGAAGCCGGCCGCATCGGCGTGTTCGGCCACGGTTTCACCTATGGCGGCCATCCGGTGTCGGCGGCCGTCGCGGTCGAGACGCTGAAGATCTATGCCGAGCGCGACATCCTGGGTCATGTGGCCAAAGTCGGCCCGGTCCTGCAACGCGGACTGGCCGCGTTGCAGCAGCACCCCCTGGTCGGCGAGGCCCGGGGCGTCGGCCTGATCGGCGCCGTCGAGCTGGTGGCCGACAAGGACAGCCGCACCGCCTTCGATCCCAAACTGGCGGTCGGACCCAGGGTGGTGGCCAAGGCGCAGGCACACGGGGTGATCTTGCGGGCGATGGGCGACGCGGTGGCCTTCGCGCCGCCCCTGATCATCTCCGAAGCGGAAATCCTAGACATGCTGGGCCGCTTCCGCCGCGCCCTTGACGAAGCTCATGGAGAGCTGGTGGGGGCAGGGGCAGTCTGACCCCACACCTGAAAGGGTTGGGGAGATTACGGGCAAGTTAGTTGCACCATGAAACCCTAATCCTTTAGGATCGCGCCCTAGACAAAGAATGTTCCGCGCCCGGCCGGCACGACACGAGCTGAAGCGACGCGGGGGAGGCCAGACCAGATGGATTACGAGCATTACTTCGCCAAGCGCATCGCCGACCTGAAAAGCGAGGGCCGCTATCGGGTGTTCGCCGATCTGGAACGCCAGTGCGGCCGCTTCCCGGTGGCGCTGAACCACCGCGACGACGGCATTCACGAAGTGGTGGTGTGGTGCTCGAACGATTATCTGGGCATGGGCCAGCATCCCGAAGTCCTGGCCGCGGCCAAGGAAGCGGTCGATCGCTGCGGTGCCGGTGCCGGCGGCACCCGCAACATCTCGGGCACCAACCATTACCACGTCCTGCTGGAACAAGAGATCGCCGACTGGAACGCCAAGGAATCCGCCTTGTTGTTCACCTCGGGCTATGTCGCCAACCAGACGACGCTCTCGACCCTGGGCGCCACCATCCCCGGCTGCGTGATCTTCTCGGACGAGTTGAACCACAACTCGATGATCGAGGGCATCCGCCATTCGCGCGCCGCCAAGCACGTCTTTCGCCACAACGACCCGGAAAGCCTGGCCGAGGCGTTGAGCGCCTATCCCAAGGAGACGCCCAAGCTGGTGGCGTTCGAATCGGTCTATTCGATGGATGGCGACATCGCGCCGATCAAGGAAATGTGCGACGTCGCCGAGGCCCATAACGCCATGACCTTCATCGACGAGGTCCATGCCGCCGGCATGTACGGCGCCGAGGGCTCGGGCGTGGCCGAGCGCGACGGCCAGCGCGACCGCCTGACCATCATCCAGGCCACCCTGGCCAAGGCCATCGGCGTGGTCGGCGGCTATATCGCCGGCTCGAAATCGATGGTCGATTACGTCCGCTCGTTCGGGCCGGGCTTCATCTTCTCGTCGTCCTTGCCGCCGATGGTGGCCGCCGCCGCCCGGGCCTCGATCCAGGTGCTGCGCCGCACCCCCGAGATCCGCACCCGCCACCAGGAACGCGCCGCCACCTGCAAGGCGCGCCTGAAGGCCCAGGGCATCCCGGTGATGGATTCGGTCAGCCATATCGTGCCGGTGATGGTCGGCAATGCCGCGCTGTGCAAGCAGGCATCCGACCTGTTGCTGAAGAAGCACCACATCTACGTCCAGCCCATCAACTATCCCACTGTCCCGGTCGGCACCGAGCGTCTGCGTATCACGCCGACGCCCTTGCACACCGACGAGATGATGGATCATCTGGTCAAGTCGGTGGTGGCGGTGTGGGACGAACTGGACCTGCACAAGGTCCACGTCAAGGCGGCTGAATAAGGACGGCGTCAGCGCGCATCCTTGAAGCGGAAATCCAGCCGCACCGCGAACGGTGCCTTGGCCCTTAAGGCGTCGGGCAGCTTCAACGGCTGGGCCTGACGGATGGCCCGGTACAGCGCGTCGATGGTACGCCGCTGAATGCTTTGCGGGTGCAGCTGGGAATAGCCGTCGAACACCTCGTCCGGATTCCAGGGCCGGCGGGAATCGTAAATCTCGGCGAAATACCCATCGGCCCGCACCGTCACCGCCACCCGCATGTCGGCCCGGTCGTAGGCGGCCAGCTCCTTCGGCGGCTTCCACTGGCGGACCACCTGCGACAACACGAAATCGCGCTCGTTCTGGGTGACCGGAGCGGGCTTCTTGACGGCGGCAAGCTTCTCGGCGGGCGTGGCGACCACCGCCGACGGGGCGGTGGTTTCCTTGGCCGGAGCCGGACTGGATCGTTGCGCCAACTCGCCCTGTTCCAGTTGAGGAATGGCGCGGCCGTCCTTCTCGGGCTGGGGCTTGGCCCCGCCCTGATCGGCCGGCGGGGCCGGCTTCTGGGCAGGTGGGGGGACCAGCTCGACCGCCACCGACGGCGGCTCGGGATCCTTGATCTGGGGGATCGGAAAACCCAGCCACGCGATCGCCAGGGCCAGATGGACCAGCGCCGACAGCACCAGCGGCGCCGCCTTGAAACGGCGGCGGGCAGAGGGCGCAGGCAGATCGAGTACCGGGGCGGCAAGCATAGCGGGCCGGACCCTACCGTAACGGCCGCCTGGAATAAACCCCTGCGACAGTGGACGCCAGCCGTTGCATCCCTTATATTTGGCTGATTGAACAACGAGGCTTGGCCGATGTTCGCCGACAACACCCTGACCCCCAAGGAAGCGGTGCGCTTGTGCGCGCTGGGCTCGATTGCGCGCGCACCTCAGCGTTACAGCGAACTGGCCGGCGCGGTGCGTCACTTCATCAGCCGGGTGGCCGGGCCGCAGATCGACCTGATGGGCACCTCGATCGAGCTTCTGCGCTATGAAGGCCTGGTCCAAGCGGTCGATGGCACCGGTGCCGGCATGGAAGACGACGCCATCCTGGCCATCACCGAGGCCGGCCGGGTCGAACTCACCAACCTGCTGACCGCCCGTCTGCGCGCCGGCAGCGATCTGTCGAAGCTGATCGTCGCCTTGAAGATGCGGTTCATGGACCTGCTGCCGGCCAACCAGCAGCGCGCCCAGGCCGACCTGATGATCGAGACGGTCGAAGGCGAACTGGCCCGCCTGATCGATCTGCGCGGCGCCTTCGCCGGGGATGGCGACGGCTGCCACCTGACCGATTGGCTGGATCACGATATCGAATTGCTGGAAACCCGGCTGGCCTGGCTGGAAGAGTTCAGCGCCCGCCTGTGAGCGTCGAGCCCGCCCTGCCCGGACTGGATGACCAGACCGCCGATGCCAACCCGCATTATCTGGGCCATCGCGATCGCCTGCGCAGCCGGTTTCTCGCCGCCCCCGACAGCCTGCCCGATTACGAATTGCTGGAATTGTTGCTGTCGTCGGTGATCGCCCGCGTCGATACCAAGCCCTTGGCCAAGGCCCTGATCGACGAGTTCGGCGGTTTCGGCGAGGTGCTGGCGGCCCCGGTCGCCGTGCTGGAAGCCTTTCCCAAGGTCGACAAGGCCCGCATCACGCCCACCGTCGCCGCCTATCTGAAGGTGGCCGAGCAATCGGCCCGGCGGCTGGCCAAGCTGGCGGTGCTGGACCAGCCGGTGCTGACCCGCTGGGACCAGTTGATCGATTACTGCAACATGGCCATGGGCCGCCTGCCGACCGAGCAGTTCCGCCTGCTGTTCCTGGACCGCAAGAACGTTCTGGTGGCCGACGAATTGCAGCAGCAAGGCACCATCGATCACACCCCCCTTTACCCGCGCGAGGTGGTGAAAAGGGCGCTGGAACTGAACGCCTCGGCCCTGATCATGGTCCACAACCGTACTTGCCGCCGACCTATTTCACATGCAATTCAGTAGGTTATAAAGACGCAAGGGTGCGTGTGTCGCATTTGTGTCGCAAGTAATCCCCTTCCCCGTCCCTATTTGGCACCACCCAAAGCCTTCGCCATCGACAGAACCTGATCCCGGACCTTGGGATCGGCGATGGTGAAATAGGCCCGTACCAATTCGAGGGTTTCCCGCCGTGCCATCGGATCATCGTCGGGGATTTCAACTGACTTGGTGACATTGCCCCGGATCACCTCGACCGGCGATGCTGCCTGGGCAGTATCAGAGATTTCCTCAAAAAAGTAGCCTACCCGGACATCCAGAACACGGGATAGATCGAACAGCCTGGAGGCTCCGACCCGATTGGCTCCACGTTCGTATTTTTGCACCTGCTGGAAGGTCAGCCCAAGGCATTCGCCCAGCTTTTCCTGGCTCATACCAAGCAGGGTCCGGCGAAGCCGAATGCGGGCACCAACATGGACATCGATGGGATTGGCACTGCCGTCGTCCAATCGGCCACGGGTGGACCGACCAACCTTCCTGACTTCCTTGGCAGGCTTGGTTGCGGGCTTGGCACTCTTACGTGGCGGCATGATGATCCCTTCCCTGCTCATCAGGTGGCTGATTTGGGCCGACGATTCTTCCGCGTGAAGCCAAGCCCCGCTGCCTTGGCGAGTTCGGATCGGCGTGCAGCATATTCCGGTGCGACCAAGGGGTAATCCCTGGGCAACGACCACTTGGTCCGGTACTCGTCGGCGGTCAGTCCGTGGCCGGTCAGGAGATGCCGCTTCAGCATCTTCTGGTGGTCGCCGCATTCCAGACAGACGATATGGCCGGGGGTCACAGACTTCTTTACCGAAACGGCAGGTTGCTGCTGTTCAGCCGGTGCTGTGACCGGGGCGTCCGTGCCAACCAAGGTCGAATAAACGGACTTGATCAGGTTCGGGACTTCCGTGGCTTCCACGGTGTTGCCACCCAAGTAGGCCGCGACGATCTTGGTGGTCAGAGCCTTGATGTCATCGGCCATTGATAGTGTCCTTCAGGCCCTTACCGGCAGTGAATTTGGCAGACTTGCTTGCCGCGATGGTTAGGGTCTTGCCAGTCTGCGGATTCCTGCCTTCACGTGCAGGACGGGCAGAAACCGAGAAAGTTCCGAAGCCGACCAGACGCACATCATCACCGGCCTTCATGGCGGTGGTGATGGCTGCAAAAACAGCGTCAATGGCATTGCCCGCGTCGGCCTTGGTCATGTTGGCACCATCGGCGACGGCGGCGATCAATTCGGACTTGTTCATGTCACCCCCTACGAAAAGCATGGGTTCATGATTTACACGAGGTGCTTGTGCCGTCAAGCTCCCCAAAATTTCACAAGTTGCCGGAAATTCTGGTACCGATCTTCTCGGATGCCGATGCCACCGTTCTTGCTGGTGGTCGCCATTTCCTGAATGATTGGTCTGGATATCGGTAGGGGGGAGGCAAACAAATGCGATGCCCGTTTTGCGGCCAGGATGATACCCAGGTGAAGGATTCTCGCCCGACCGATGACAATGCGGCCATCCGTCGCCGCCGAGCTTGTCCAGGGTGTGGATCACGGTTCACCACCTTCGAGCGGGTTCAAATTCGTGATCTGGTCGTGGTCAAAAAGGACGGATCACGCTCGACCTTCGACCGGGAGAAAGTGGTCAAGTCGCTTCAGATCGCCCTACGAAAACGCCCAGTCGAAGATGACCAGATCGAGCGGATTGCCAATGGCGTCTACCGCCGCCTGGAGAGCCTTGGCGAAAATGAAGTTCCGTCCAAGCTCATCGGCGAACTGGTCATGGACGTGCTGATGGAACTCGATCAGGTCGCCTACCTCCGTTATGCATCGGTCTACCGGAACTTCCGTGAGGCCAAAGATTTTGGGGATTTCCTGGGGAAGATGGGAACCAGCAGCGGGGATTGATACGCCCTGACGATCACAGCACAAGGCATTGCCCTACCATACCCTTCCGTTGGAATGTGCTTATCATGTTCAGCCGTTATGTGGGCATCGACTACTCCGGGGCGGAAACGCCAACAGCGAACCTCAAAGGACTGCGAGTCTACGTCACAACTGGGGCTGCTGATCCGATTGAGGTGCCACCACCGCCGTCGCCTATTCCGAATCCGACCCCTCGAAAATATTGGTCCCGAAAGGGTATCGCCCACTGGCTTGTGGACCTGCTCTCAGATGAGGTGCCGACTTTGGTTGGCATCGATCACGGCTTCTCCTTCCCCCTTCGATATTTTGAAGTGCATGGTTTGCCTCCTGATTGGCCGACCTTCCTTGATGATTTCCATGCTCATTGGCCCACTGACGGCGATCATGTCTATGTCGATTTCGTTCGGCATGGTGCCGTGGGGAATGGTGCGGATCGCACCGGCAACACTCGGTGGCGGCGACTGACTGAGGAACGGGCCGGTGGAGCCAAATCGGTATTCCACTTCGATGTGCAGGGAACCGTCGCAAAATCTACTCATTCCGGAATTCCCTGGCTCCGGTTCATTCGCCACCAGCTTGGCGGACGAATTCATTTCTGGCCCTTCGATGGATGGGAAATTCCTTCAGGACGTTCTGCCATTGTTGAAGCCTATCCCGCCCTCTGGAGCCGTGGATTCCCCAGGCAGGATCGCACACCTGATCAGCATGACGCTTTCAGTATCGCGGCATGGATGTCACGAGCAGACCGGGATGGCACTCTTCCTGGGTTCTTCCACCCCAACCTTTCACCACCACAGCGAACTGTAGCTGAAGTTGAAGGCTGGATTCTGGGTGTCGCCTGAGGAAGAGGAGCGTGGAATGCAGGAAATGGGTGATCACGAGAAGATGGCTGTGGCGTTGGAGGCCACCGGCCAGTATCGCGTCCTTCGTAAATTGATCCCCCGCCAGAACCTTGTTCCGCACGATGGTTCCAAGACCCGACTCGGTATTTTCATCGATCTTGAAACCACCGGCCTGGACCCGGCCAAGGACGAGATCATCGAGTTGGCAATGGTCCCATTTGTCTATGGGCTGGATGGTCGGATTTTCGAAATCCAGGATGCATTCCAAGGTCTGAGGCAGCCTTCAAATCCAATCCCAGCGGAAATCACCAAGCTAACTGGCATCACCGATGAAATGGTCGCCGGGAAAGTTATCGACCCAGCCGAAGTAGCCGCCTTCGCCGCCCCCGCTGCCATCGTTATCGCCCACAATGCCGCCTTCGACCGCAAATTTATCGAACGGTTTTGCCCAAGTTTCTCGACCAAACCGTGGGGCTGCTCAATGTCCCAGGTAGATTGGACAGGTGAAGGATTCGAAGGTACCAAGCTCGGATACCTTCTGGCCGGGTTCGGCCTTTTCCATGATGGCCACCGGGCGACTGACGACTGCCACGCTGCCATCGAAATCCTGGCCCGGCCACTGCCGAAGTCCGGTGTTCCAGCCATGGGCAAGCTGCTGGAAAAGGCACGGGAAGCGACCTGCCGGGTCTGGGCAGAAAATTCGCCGTTCGACTTCAAGGATGTTCTGAAAGCTCGGGGATACCGTTGGTCGGACGGAAGCGATGGCCGTCCACGGGCTTGGTTCATCGATGTGCCTGAGGATCAGCTTCAGCAGGAAAAGGATTTCCTGCTCCAAGAAATCTATCAGCGGGATGTGGACATTCATGCTGCCAGGATCACCGCCGTCGATAGATTCTCAATTCGGTGCTGACCATCCAGGAAGCTTGGCTCGGGCCATCATCGCCACTTCTGGCGGTAGACCAACATGGTCAGCAAACGCAAGCACGGATGATTCGTCGGCCAGAAGGAAGTCCAGCACCGATCCAAGGAATGCTGGTTGATCGATACGATTTCGCAGATCGTCGGCACCGCATCCTGTGATGGAGATAAACCGATCTCGCATGGTGTCGTCGCCAATGATCCAGGCGACCACTTGAAGAGCGATAGTTTCCGCATCACCAGGGGTCATCTTCATGGCTACCGGTCTTGGCTTCGGTTCGTATGTTTTGAAGGGGTCCACATTCACCTCCCCGATGCGGATCGGCGGGGTGATTCCCACCGCTTACGGCAATGATGCCCGCCAGATTTCAGGTCGAGGAACACCGCCAGAAACTTTTCTCGGGCGATGGCCGACGACCATGGATCAATTTCAATTGCTGGCATGGATTTTTTCCAGCCGAACAGGCGTCGAGCTTCAAGCTCAGAAAATCCCGCCAGATGAACCGCTTCAAGGAATGCAGCGAGACGGTCAGCACTATCAACGGCGGCTCGCCATTGCTCCGGCAGTACGGCAGGGAGTCCGAATGCGGTGTGGATGGCCTCGGCCATTCGAGCCTCAAGCTCCATGTATCCTTTGCCCACAGCCCTCTTGAATGGGGTTACGAGGTCTGAGGTCACGAATTCAGGACCGTCATGGAGCAGTCCAGCCAGCAAACATTGCACCGGCATGTCCGGTGAATTGGTCGCGACCAGTTCCGTCACCAGGATCGAGTGCTGTGCAACCGAATAACCATGCTCGCCATGGGTCTGACCATTCCATCGAGCCAGCCTGGACAATCCCAGTGCGATGTCCTCGATCTCGATATCCAAGGGGCTGGGGTTCAGAATGTCGAGGCGTCGGCCCGAGAGCATTCGTTGCCATGCTCGATCACCAATTTCTCCCATTATCATCGACCTTGAATTGATGCGATCTGATGATGGCTTGCCATAACCACCTTATTGGTCGCGGCAGATTCGAAATAGTCGTGGATGTCGTCCATCAGAACCGGTGCCAAGGCGATGGCAGAAAATAGCCCGAGCCGGGTCAGAAGCTTCATCGAGTTTCCCCTCCGATTTGCTCGACCATCGTCAGCACCCTCATCGCCATAGCGTGTTCCGGCCAACGGCCAGCCTGTGCGAACGCATCTGCTCGATGCGTCGCTTGTTCGATGGCGATCTGGATGCCGTAGCGGGCAATTAGTTCATCCGCCGCCCGGTAAATGGCATCGTCTGTCGGGTGCTGGGTGGTCATGCTGTTCATCACCAGGGTATCGTGACAGGCATGAGTGACCATTTTGGTCACCTATGGCAAAGCGGCCCACTCCACCCGTTGCCCATGAACCATCTCGGCTAATTCACGTGGCTCCAACACCTCCACCTTGTCGCCCCAGGAATACAGATGCCATGCCATTTCCAGGTCCGACGCCGCCATGATGGTGACAAGCAAAGAACCATCCGATTGCCGTTCCACCTGCTGGGTGGGATGGAAGATGAATTCCTCGGCATCATCGGCAGCTTCAGGAGAAAACCGCCAGACGGTTTTGAATGGCTCACTCTGAAACAGTCCAAACGACCGAGTCGCAAACGCTTCCAGGGAGAATTCTGGGTCGCGTTGGAACGGCTCGGCTGTCAGTTCGATGCCCTCAATGTGTGGCAGGGCGAATAGCGTGACCGCATTGGCTTTTGGGTTCTCATGCCACGCGACGAGGTAGTTTCGGTGACCGTGCAGGAATCCATACGGGTGAACCAACCGCTCGTTGACCTGCTTGGTTTTCCGATTCCGATATCGCAGCTTTACCTTGGTGCAAGCCATGATGGCCTGCCGCAGTTCCTCGACCACCGAAATGTCGATTCGGGGACGTGGCCCTGGCCGCATTGCCAGCCCCTCTGCTTCGAGCAGAGCTTCGAGGTCCGGTTCCACCCTTCGTGCGACATCAGGCTTTAGCAAGGCCCGAAGTTTGGCTCCCAATGTGGCCAGTTCGGCTGCCTCATCCTCCCGGTTGTCACGCTCGAACAGGCGGGTGGCAGACTCAAGAGCCGCCAACTCCTCAGCGGTGAATGCGACCAATCGATCCAAGGTGCCGGTTGGCAATCGCCACCGCTTGATCCGCTCACCCGTAGCGACCTCCTCCATTTGGGGGAAGTTTCTCATGGCGGCGTCTCGCATTCGCATTGCAGTACGCCGACCAACGCCGAATTTTTGCTCGATGTCCAAGAGCGACAGACCGCCTCGTGCCGCCTGGAGTTCCAATGCCAACTGCAAGAGATTGTCAGCCTTTTCGTACCGCACGGCGAATCCCCCATGACCGAAATGGTCACGCATTCTCTCTCGGATGGACAAATGGGACAACCGCATTGAGAACGGATGGTGACCGCTTTTGACTCCTATGGCCAATATGCTGGTCACCATGACGAGGAACCCATCCACATCAGAATGCTTTCCGGCCAGATGGCGGTTCGTTGACGGCCATCTCTTTGAGTGCCGCCATGATGGTGATGTTCGAATTTGGGGGCCTTGGGATGGAGCGTTTGGCTGCATGACCAAGAAAGGAGCCCAGGTCAGCCCCGAATGGCTACCACTTGGCCGTCTCGGCGTCTGGCACGAACCTGCTGGACCTCGTGATGAATCCTGGTTTGCATCGCGAAGTGCCCTGGCAGCCTATTGGTCCGCCATTCCCACACCAGCGAGGTTGAAGGCAGCACTGGCTGGGGACGATCAATGGCAGGCACTTTTAAACGCACACAAGAAGCATGTCCAAAATGGACACTCTGGCTCCGTATGATCTCGAAAATTCAAAGTGGGGTCGTCGATGCTCACATTCCTTGGGTGGTTGTTCGTCATTTTCGGGATCAGCCTCATCACCAGAGGATCGAAGGACGATCATGATTCCTAAGATGACCAAGACGAACGTTGGCACCTTTCAAACTGGGCGAAAAAGCGTGGTGAGGAACTGGCCGAGATGGAGAAACGGTTGAAGGAAATTTCGCCATAGGGATTGCCCAACCCTTATGATCCAGGCTATCGTTCCCCTCATGTTCTCAAATGCTCAAGCACCATTGCCGCCCGGCACATGTCTGGCATCCACCCGTGGCTTCGCACCGTCCGAATCCACGGCACCGATCTATTCCGCCCTGGTGGCTGCTGGGTTTCCGTCACCCGCCGATGACCACCTGGAGGGCAAGCTCGATCTCCACGAGTTGATGGTGAAGCGACCGGCGGCGACATTCTTCTGTCGGGCGGATGGTGACAGCATGACGGATGCCGGAATCCAAAGTGGTGACCTGCTGGTGGTGGATCGGTCAGTACAGCCCCATGACGGCGACGTTGTTGTAGCCACGCTCGATGGCGGTTTGACGGTGAAGACCCTGCGGAAGGTCGAGGATGGTTGGGAGCTTGCTTCGGCCAACCCCGACTACCCCAGCTTCCCGGTGAACGATGAAGAAGGTGTCCAGATATGGGGCGTCGTCACCTTCGCCGTCTCGGCTTTAGCTAAACGGTAGTGGACGATGGCGGTCTACGCCCTGGTGGACTGCAACAATTTTTACGTCTCGTGCGAGCGGGCGTTCAACCCCGCCCTCGAAGGCAAGCCTGTGGTCGTGCTGTCCAATAATGACGGCTGTGCCGTTGCCCGATCCGCCGAAGCCAAGACCCTCGGGGTGCCCATGGGCGAACCCGCCTTCAAGCTCCGTGATCTGGCCGAGAAGCAGGGGCTGATCATGCTGTCCTCGAACTATGCCCTGTATGGCGATATGAGCGAACGGGTCATGTCCGTTTTAGCGACATTCTCACCGGGGGCCGAGGTCTACAGCATCGACGAATGTTTCCTCGACCTGGATGGTCTACCGGTCGATGACATGACGGCATGGTCCCATCAGATTCGAGCCACAGTGCGACGCTGGACCGGCATACCGGTTTCTGTGGGAATCGGCACCACCAAGACCTTGGCAAAGCTTGCCAATCGGATGGCGAAGAAATCACCGCGAACCAATGGCGTTCTTGATCTCGCCGGGCACCTTGAATGGGTTACACCGGCCCTGAAGCAGACGCCAGTCGGCGATGTTTGGGGTATTGGTCGCCAGTACGCAGCCCATTGCGGTGTCAATGGCATCCGTACCGCTTTTGACCTGACCAAGGCCAGCGATGGATGGATCAAGAAGACCATGGGGGCTGTCGGCCTTCGCACCGTGATGGAGCTACGAGGAACCCCCGTCCATACCCTCGACACGGCTCCATCGGACAAGCACACCACCTGCTGCTCGCGGTCATTCGGTGAATCCGTGATCGAATTCCAGCAGGTGCATGATGCAGTGCTGACCTTCGCCAGTAGGGCTACCGAGAAAATTCGCGGTGAAGGACTGGTGGCCGGGGCCGTCCAGGTGTTCGCCTATACCGACCGCTTCCGCCCCGACCAGCCACAGTTTTCACTGAACTCGATGATCCGTCTTTCGCCGCCGACATCATCAACCCCGCACATCATCGGGGCTGCCCTGAAGGGGCTGAAATCGGCGTGGCGAGATGGCTACGCGTATAAAAAGGCCGGGGTGATCATGCTGGATTTGGTTCGACCCGAAGACGTTCCCCGCGACTTATTTTCACCACCACCCGAATCAGGGGCACGGCCAACGGCGTTGATGGCCGCTTTGGATGGGATCAACAGCAAGCTGGGCAAAGGGGCTGTCGGGTACGGGCTGGCACCGAAGGATGCACCCTGGCAAATGCGATGCGGCAACAGGACGCCGAGTTACACGACCAACTGGGATGATTTGCCGGTAGTGAAGGCCTAAAAACATGCCTTAAAATCGGTTGATGGATTTTTTGACACTGCTATTATTAGAATGTTTAAAGCCATAACGCACATTCCGCTGCATGTTGCCGCTGATATTTTTGGAGGAATAGATGAAAATCTATGGATATCAGGTTGGCTTCACATATAAAAAAGGAGTAACGACATTTGGTGAAGTCATTGACCATATAAACTCTCTCAAACTTGCAGATCGCTTTTACGCGGGAATTCGGCTCGAATCTATTATTCGAAGCGGTGGTATTTTAAAGCTTGATTTCTCACGCCTTCGGCAAGCTGTTCTTCCGGGCAAAGCTA
The DNA here is from genome assembly GCF_001650635.1 of Magnetospirillum moscoviense. Lineage (GTDB taxonomy): Bacteria > Pseudomonadota > Alphaproteobacteria > Rhodospirillales > Magnetospirillaceae > Magnetospirillum > Magnetospirillum moscoviense. The sequence continues at coordinate 47,907 of NZ_LWQU01000196.1, forward strand.
CACAAGCAACCAACACAACTTCACTTGGCCTTCTTGCTGGAGAGGCCGTGTCAGAAGAGACTGCAGCAATATACATCTCAAAAACAAATACACTTGCCATTCAATACAATCAATTTGGCCCGCATCGGACAGCAATTGAAAATTATATCAATAATTTCACATCACCAACAGCACGCAAACTTGGCAGAAAGCCAGATGGCGAAGGCCTATCGATATCACCGTACATAAATGCCAACGTTCAGGCTCAATTTGCGAAGATGAGTATATTTAAGAAAATTGACATGAAAGTTGCTACCCCACCAATTGGCCATATCCACAGGACATCAGGCATGTCATTGGGTGCGGTTGTCGATATGGGACTGGCTGGCGGCACGGAAACTGCTCACATAGTTTTGTCCGCTGGCCGGGGGAAAGCCTCCAGCCTTAATCGTAGCTTCATAAAAGATGCCATTAACTATATTAAGGCGTTCCCGCATGGGGTTGAGAAGCTATGCATATCAGCAAAAGAAGCTGTTGATTCAGAAATTGAGATACTCGATCTACTTGATTCCATCCTGAAGCATGAAATAGATATTTCTGTCGGAGCAGATCGCCGATACCCTCGCACGGAGCGGCTCAATGCAATTGAAACCGCAATTAATTACTGGTCTACAAACAAGCTTATAAAGTAGGTGGATTATTATGTTTTTTGAAAAACATCACCCATTAATAATCGCCATCATGGGAGGTGCAGTATTCTGGTATTTCGGATCGCCACTGCCGCCAAAGGATGCTTTTGCATCAATGATGTCAGCTTCAGCCGGTGCATCGGCAATTTTAGTTGGCTTTCTTAGTGCCGCAAAAGCGGTACTAATATCATCATCAAAATCTCCGTCTTTTGAGGCATTGAAAGACTCCGGTTATTCAGGCGAATTATTTAACTTTATAAAAAGCTCAATTGAGTGGTCAATTGGGTTTGCAGTTCTATGCATAGTGTTGATGTTCATAAATCCAGCAGAGCGTCACGTCATTGTTGCCGCGTCACTCGAAATAAATAACCCGTTCATGATTGTGTGGGTTTGTAGCGGGATTATTGTTATTGCAAAGTTTCTCCGCGTTACCAGGATTATCTTTTCGATACTCAAGCAGTTATGAATTCATTTCACTCCGCCATGGATAATGACCGGTAGACGCTCGTCCTGGCGATACCCAGTTCCTTGCTGATCGCCGCAACGCCAAGCCCATCGTTCTTGAGCCGCCGAACTTCTGTAGGGTCGATGGACCTCGGTCGGCCACGGTACCGTTCCGGGTGATCTTGCTTGGCCCGCTGGATTCCCTCGATCTGTCGTTCCCGCCGAAGCTGCGTTTCAAATTCCGCGAACACCCCGAGCAGATTGATGGTCAATGCACCGTAGATGTCGCCCGTGTCGAACGGCTGCTCGGTGGCCTTCAAGCTGGCCCCCCGTTCCTTCAGTACCTTGATGATGTCCTGAAGGTCGGCCATGGATCGGGCCAGCCGGTCGATCCTGGTCACGACCAGAACATCATCGGTTCGCAGGAACTCCAGCAGAGTTTCCAGTTCGCGGCGGCCATCACGGCTGGTGCCGCTGATTTTTTCTGATCGGATGATCTGGCACCCAGCAGCCTTCAAGGCATCGATCTGGATGTCGAGGGATTGGTCTGTGGAAGAGCAGCGGGCATACCCGTAAAACATGGATTTGCTCCATATGGGTCATAGACCCATATATTAAAGCGTTACATAAATACAAAAGCAACCCATCTGGAACAATATTTCCTGACTGTGGCCGTGTTGCAGCAGAGTATACCTTAATGTTGCAGGGAATATGTCTTCAAATTGTATTTTAAACAGAACATTTCGTAGATAGCTATGTTGTGTCTTGTTGATCGTTATCGCCATGCCTCTTGATGTAGATACGGATAGAAAACTCCGTCCACCGCGTCCCTCTCGGCGGCAGAAGTTCAGGATTGTTCATCATCATAGTGTTTATTATATCGGCAAGATGTCTGTTCGGAACGGATTTATGGCCTGACTTTATGCTTTTAACTGCATCAATTATTATTTTAGCACGCTCTTTTGCAGCATCACTCTGTGCTGCTCGTCCTTTTGACTGTGCATCCTTCTTATTAGCCCACTCTGCGGCAAACCCGAGTTTACCGCCATCGGAAATGAATTTTTTTAGACCCGCAGTGCGTCTAAGCTTTTTAATTTTATCTCTTCTCCGTTGCCGCTCTTTATCTCTCTGCTGTTCAAAATACTCGTGGAGAGCTTCGTCCCTATCGGCAGGGTCAATCCATATAATTTGGATGCCGCGATGATTAATCTCTGTTTGGAATTTTATCCTTCCAGTAGTTAGTGATGAAAACCCGCGACCACTGTGATGTCTAAAAGAATGAATAATTAGCGGTGCGTCATTCCGTTCGCACCATGACATTGCAAGATTAATCGTTGGGAAGACCTTAAATGTAGGAAGATGCCCCGTCTCTTCAAACAAAAATACTTTTGAAATTTCAAAGCCAGCAAGGCGGGCCATCTCGCCTGCCTTTTTATGCTGCACCTTTAATGTGACCGATTGAGCCAGGGCAACATCCAAGGGCGTATCATTTTTGATGCGATCCCTATCATGCCCTCTGTGTGTCCAGAGGAATGCTGCACATGGCTTTCGATTCCGGTTCATTCCACGCCATTCCTCACCAAGAATACCGTTGTTCAGTCGAATATTCTCAGGATTCCGGCCAGTTTCAAACTGCCTTCTCCGAATCATCTCGCTGCATCGTTACTGCCTCCAATTCGCCTGATAGCCTGTAAACACGCTGAATTCAAATGCAGCGTCGGCATTCAAAGGAGTTTGAGATGGCTACCAATTGCACTGCACTTGCCAACCAAACGATGCACATGGACTTCAATGTGCTGGTTGGATGCTCAACCGGCTTGCGGTTGGTGCTTTGCGAACGTCACTCGACCATTCCGACGCCTGCCAACGACAACAACCCGCCCACCCCGCCCAAGCCCCCCGCCTTGGCTATGCGGCGGGCCGCTTGAATCAAAAGGAGTACCCATTATGTCCGACTATGAAGTCATTCTTCGCCCTTCCCGGAAGGCGGTGAACTCCGCCGTCTCCCTGGGGCTTCGTACCCACATTGCCCTCGTCAACGTCGTCGTCGCCGCTTTCGCGGTGCTCCCCGAACTCCGCAAGGACGAGGCCGCGTTTATCAATTTCGCCCAGCACCAATATGGCCTGACCGTCAAGGGCAAGGCGGTGGACGATTTCACCCTGCTCGTGGTCAAGGTCTTGTTCCACAACGTCTCGGAGAAGACGGACTTCCGCCGCCGTCTTGGGCAGATTGCGACCGCCCTTCGGCATCTGGAACTGCACCGTGACGAGTTCCCCGCCGAATACGTCAAGCGGTTGATTCACGACCAGGGCGGTATGTCGGGGCTGGTGAAAGCTTTCCGCAATGAGAGTCGGACCAGCCGCAACCCGAACCGCGAAGAGAAGAAGGTCCGCACCATCCAGACCTACGTCGCCGGTCTGCCGCAGATCGGGACGACCACCCACTACGCCGACCATCAGTGCACGACCATCAATGATGTCAAGGACAGCCAGACTCTCGAAGCCCTGGCTCAATCGCCGGGTCGAGTCCTGATCGTGGGCGACATCGACGAGCAGTTCAATCTTACGAATTTACGGGTCGTTGAACGCGACCAGGGCGAAATCGACCGCCTGCTTACCCGCAAGGCTGCCCAGGTCGCCAAGACCGGAAGCAATGACAATCAGCCCATGAAGGAGGCCATTTAAATGTTCACCAAGTCCCAGATTGAAGCCGCCCGTTACACCCTGCGGACGCCCTTCGACCACCCCGAATCCGAGGCCATGCGGAAGAGCATTCTCTGGCTCATGGACCAGTACATGGTCAACCCGCCGCCGACCAAGCAGGGTCTGAAGACCCACAAGCCCCGCCGTACTTATGACGAAGCGGCGGACATCATCCTCTCCGAAGACCCGCCTTCGGTTCTGATCGAACGCTATGGCATCAAGGTGGGGACGATCAAGGCGATCAAGTCCGGGGCCGGGAGCTACAAGAAGTTCGGGGGCTGCCTGGAACTCTGGAAGGAATACAGCGAGAAGTACCCTGCTGAGATTCACGGCATGACGAAAAGCAGCAACGACAATCAGAAATTCCAGGAGGCCATGTGATGATTACCGCCCTCAAGTCTTACCTGAACACCACCGTGGTTCCCGTTCCTGAATCCATGTCGAGCATGATCAAGTCCCCTGGGGGGAAGCACCGGACGGCTTCCGATCTGGTCAACCTCGCCCCATTCAATGTGGAGGAATACCGCGAACCCTTCGCCGGGTCTGCCGCCGTGGGTTTCCGTATGGTTCGGACGGGCCGTGTCACGGATATCTGGCTCAACGACCTCGATTCCAACATTGCCAACCAGTGGACCGTGGTTCGCGACGACCCCGCCGGTCTGATGCGGGTGCTGCATTCGCTGATTGAACAGTTTGGGGCTGCCAGCCAAGAATTGTTCGATCTGGCCGTTCAGATGGTCGAGAGCGACGACCGGGCCGAGGCGGCGGCGGGCTTCTACGTTCGCAACCACCTGTCCATGTTTGGCACCAACGGCATGTCGCGTTTTGCCCCGAGCATTGAACGTGACGGTCGCGGCCTCAAGCCGGTCCACATCAATTACATCCCCCAGTTTTCGGCTTGGCTCCAGGGTGCCCGGATCACCAATTTGGACTACCGCGAGGTTCTGGACGCCCCTGGCTCCGGGGTCATGTGTTTTCTCGACCCGCCCTATGCCAAGGTAAGCAAGCGGATGTATACGTGCGGCGAACTCGACCTGGAAGAGCTTGCCCGGCACGTTCGCAACAGCGGCCATTCCTGCTTGGTCACTGTGGACGACAGCCCGGAGAATCGTGTCGCATTCTCGGACATGAATCCGATCTGCCGCACCTACACCAGCAACATGGGCAAGTTTCACGAGGCGGCGGAACTGATCTGTGCCAACTACTCCACCCCGCTCTATGCCTTCCATGCCCGCAGCATCGGGGTGGAGATCGAGCAGGCCGCCCCGGTAGTCTTGCCCAACAATGATGAGGTGCCGGTGGTGAAGGCCGAAACGGCCACCGACGATTCACCCGCTGGTGAACCCACGAAGAAGGAATGGAAGGCCCGGACCCTTTTCATCACCGAGGGGAACGAAAAAAAGAATTGCGAGTGGTATACACCGCCCAGTTTGCTCCGCCATATCTATGCCGCCAACGACAACCAGCCGCTCGATCTCGACCCTTGTTCGCCCAGCAAGGGGGAGAGTGCCCCGGTTTGGGCACTCCAGCATTTCACCCAGGACGACGACGGCTTGGCTCAAAAATGGCACGGTCGTGTTTGGTTGAACCCCCCATATCATAGCCTTCGTCACTGGGTCGAAAAGGCCGCCGATGCGGTGTGGTGCCGCCACATGCCCGATGCTCCGACCGAATCTTCTGCTGTTCGTGACCAGCCCCTATGCGAAACCGTGGTCGGTATCATCCCGGTTCGCACCCACACGAGCTACTGGCGGAAATTCGTGAGTGAACATGCCTGCGTGTTCTTCATCACGGGCAAGGTTGGGTTCTTGAAGGGGATTGATGGGAAAGGTGTCGAAGTTCAATCCCGGATGCCCGAGGGCTTGGCCTTTGTGATCTGGGGAAACCATAGGCCGTTTTCGAATTATCTCCGGTCGCTTCCCAAGTCGGTGATCGACGTGTACGAACGATCCGGCCCTGCCATCCACGATCACCCTGTGCGGTATTGGGATGCGATCAAGAAGGTGGGATGATGGAGTACCGTCTGCCCGCGACATCGGAACATTGCTGCACCGGATTTCAAAACGATGCAATGAAGCGGCGTGAAGGCCGAATTTTCACCCAACCTTCACGCCGATCCCTGATGACCTATTCACCCGACCTGTTCCGCTTGGCCTTGGCCTTTGCCGCTTCGATCTGGGTATCGAGTTCGCCGGACTTCACGGCCTGGACCACCTGGGTCAGTACAGTGATCACCTCCTTTTCGGTCTTACCGGCAACAATGCTCGGCTTTCCCGGCTGGAGTTCGACCACGACGGCATGACCGTAGCGTACCTGCACCATGATGTTCCCATCGGTAGCACGCCAGAACCAGGGCTTCGGGGGAGCCGCGACCGACTTGCGGATGGCATTGCCTTCGGAATCCTTGGTGTAGCGGGTGCGTTCGACCTTGAAATTGGCATCACCCAGCAGACCGATCTGGTTCTGAATCCCATCGATCACCACATCACGGGCAGACTTCTTGCGGGTTTCCGAGATCAGCGGACGCTTGGCATCGGAAAGCTTAAGGTTAAGCATAGTAACCTCCATGCATTGACATCTGCACATAGGTTAAGGACTCAATTTAGTATTTGCAATATAGCCAGACAAATAATTTTTTGTATCGATCACTCGACACGACGCCAAACTTCCGTCCACGCTTCGTTTTCAAGTTTCTTCAGTGCCTTCACACCCTCTTTATATTCAGTAGCTTGTGCAGCATCGGTGCATTCTACGGCAGCTTCATTTGTTGCATCGATCACTCCGGTCACATTTGATATCAATGACAAAAGTGCTTCAGTCGATATCCTTCGGTTTCTTGATTTCGATGAGCTTAAGTAGCTTTGACCACGATTTAACCACTCCCCGAATTCACGACCTGATTTCACGATTCCAAGGCAATGGAACTCTTCGTATATATCCTGTAGTTCACGCATATCGACGTTACTCCTGCTGATGTTGCAGGAGTATTTATCAAGCTGCTGCGTTCCCACGTGCAGCCCACCCCAGATATCGACCTATCTGATTTCTGGAATTGTAGCGGCCACTTCCGATGGTCGGCCCGATTTCTCTTTTTTCCAATCCCGCAGCGAATGCCGCCTGTTCCAGCCGGGTTTCGACCATCCATGTGTCGAGCAAACCGGCACTTGCCATGGCGAACCCATGCAGCGATGCCCGGTATAGGCCGCAGTTTCGTCCCAGCACGACATCACCGATGGCGGCGACCAGTTTCTCAAAATATGCAGCGGCATGAGAGTGATCTTCGGGCATGGGCAATTCATCTGGAACGGCAATCAAGACCGGCGGAGGCATATCGACAGGCAGGATGTTGTTCTGGACCCATAGGGTGGGATTGATCGGATCGCCGTCATAGACCCGGAAAAACCCATCACTGCCATCCATGGGTTTGCACGGCAGGTACATCATGTTCTCCACCGACAGCTTGGTCGGGTCTATCCCATGGCATGGCTTTGCCGATCCCCGTTTCCGTTGCCGGGGTGAGCAATATCCGTTGGACTGGACCACCTTGATGATCTGTTTGCAGATGGAGTCGTAGGTCTCAGCCATCATGTAGCCGGTCGTCGGCATGAATACCCGGTAGCGGGTGTCGTTGGTCGAGGAGGCCGTGTTGTAAACCACCATGGCTTTTCCCGCGAACATCTTGGCGAAGGCGTGATAGGGCATGTCGCCATCATCGATATCGAGCCAGATGCCCCAGGTGATCACCGCGTTTTCCCTTCCCCTGCTTTTGTCGCCCAGAGTTGGGTTGAACAGGGTCGGGCTGATCAGGAAGTTGCTGTGCTTGTCCTGGCAGGTCCGCCCATGGCAATGACGAAGCCACTCGATCATGTCGCCCATGGACTTGAGGAACAGATGACGGGTGGTGTTGGTGTCCCGGATGTGGCGGAACAAAGTTCCAGCGAATAGCTCCCGTTCCAGAATAGACAAATCCATGAAATCAGATGCAGATGTATCTGCTAACGGCAAATGGTCATGTTTCGATGTAACGATAGGTGAATATATATTATTCGCCAATCGTAACGGTGAAATCTTACCATTTTGTATTCCGGGCAATATATTAGCCAGTTCCACTTCCCCCATCTGCTCATCTTGCCTCTTGCGATATGCCCGAACACGGGCTGAATTATCCGCATGGAGCCGAATGCGGTGCCCCTTGCCCTTCTTTGCAAGCTGAACACCTGGAGCTTGGACCATGGTGCAGCCAGGAAACTGATCGGCCAGCCACTGGGCTACACTGACATCGGTGACCACGACCCGAACTGGTACATCGCAATGGAGATCACGAAGACTGCACCGCATCACTGCCTGATAGACGGCTTGATGGCAGATCGCGTCCCTGATCTGGTCTGGGGTAATGCCGAAATTCGACAAGAACCGGCATTGCATAGGTGTTGGCAGGAACGAGGCCACCACCACGACATTATGAAAATCGGAAAACTTATTCATTCCATGGGGTTTGTGCGGCAACGCGGTCGCGGGCAACTGGGCGAAAAATTCCTCGGCGGCATCCTCTACGTCCTTGTTCACCTGATAGAGGAATGGCTGATCCCCAACCAGTTCGGCGGCCTTGGTCAGGCCGAGGATGGTGTTGCTGATCTCCGTTCCATCGACAGTGACCTTCTTGCCGCCCAGCTTTTTGGACCAACTATCTTCGGCCAGATAATGAATGGAGACCCGATGACCGTTCTGGTGCTGCTGAAACCGAAGGGCTTTGTTCAACTGGCTATGTGGTTCAAACACCGCCCCCTGGACTGCCCATAGGTGATGAAGCAGCGACTCCTCAAAGTGTGCCCCCATGATGATCGCCGAAGCAAACTTGGTGAATGCCGATGGCTTCAGAACTCCAAACAGGTAGAGGGGATATTTCCCGTTCTCGGTGTCACCGGCCACGGTGCGTTCGATGTTCTCCCTGATCGCGAAGACATCATAATCCGGGTCCAGAATGGCTCGGGCTATGGTTCTGAATTCGGCATCAACGGCATCATCACCATCAGCAAGACGGCGAAGCTTGGCATTGTCTGTTGCTGCCACCTTGACGTTATCGGCGGAAAAATCCTGCCATGTTATGGCCGATGTGATGATCTCGTGGTTGTGGGGGAGGTGCTTGCAGAACATCACGTCGGGGGCGGGAATCTCATCGACGATCACATGCCAGTGTTCGGGCCGGTGGAAATATGGCAACCGCAGCAATGCCTGCTGTGTCAAAAACAGTACCTGGCCCTCTTCACCTGGGCATTTCAAATGCCCCATGATCGTGGTGATCACCTGCCCTTCTTCGCAGGTGCTGCTATCGAACCGGTAGACCGGAACCGGCTTCTTTCGCCGTGAACTGGCCCGTTCCTTAGCCTTGGCAAACCATTCGTCGATGCAGGTTTTCGTGGGCTGGGCGATGATGACCTTGTGGCCCTTGGCTGCCATATCCACCGCGTAGGTGACGGCGGCGTCGGTCTTGCCTGCACTTGCAGGACTTGAAACTGTGAGAATTCGTTTCCCCTTGATCTCCATAATATCACCAAAAATAAAACCCTCGACAGTGCGAGCCGCCAAGCTCCTGTCGAGGGTTATCACCCGAACCTATCCGGGCGTTTGATTGTTGTGATCTGTTGGCGGCTCGATCAGTACATCTATTTATCAATAGCGATAATTCGCTGGCTCCATATGAAATGGGGGCCAAACCCGTATAACCGGGCCGCACCGTCGCGGCCAATTTCTAAATTCAGCATGAACGCAGATAAGTAATTTGACAAAATCACCCCTGAAATGGGCCAGCCCGCCCAGGAGGCTGGTGGGGCTGGCGGCACAGACCACCCCAATTTGCCCAATCTCAATGTTCCTGTTATGATCTTATTCGGCCAGAATGGGAGGAAGCATCATGACCATCAAGACCAATCTTCCGTTCACCATGGACATCTGTGGGTTGGATGAATTGGCCGACGAGATGGAAGCTTTCGACCCGTCCCATGTGATCTCGATCCTCGATCCGGATGAAGATCACGACGATCTATTGGTGTTCCCTGGATCAATCAAGGTTCTGAGTCTGAGGTTTTTTGACATCCATGCCATGGGCGGAATGGTTGGCTCGATGCTTTCGGCCAGGGACAGGGCGGAATATCCTTGCGTCGATCACGCACACGCCATCCTGGATTTTGGTAGAGAGATACCCAGGGGTGGCCGGGTGCTGATTCATTGCTGGGCCGGGGTCAGCAGGTCAACCTCGGCGGCATATGTACTGGCTTGCATGCACGTACCTGCGGCAGAAGCCCTGAACCTGATCATGGAGCTACGGCCCGGAGCGATGCCAAACAGGCTCATCGTAAAATTCGCAGACCGGATTCTTCGTGCTGAAGGCCAAATGGTTGGTGCGATTGATGGTCACAAAAGCGATGTTGGCACTCGGTCAATCAAGTCGAGAAGACGTTGAGCATCTTTTATAGAACACTTCAAAAGGTCTAAAACTGCCATAATTTCAAATCTGATTTTATTTTCATCATAAATCGGCGGCAATCGTCCCGGAGCAACAGAAACGGCATCTTGTGGAGAAATCGTAAAGTCATTTAATCGCATAGCTTACCCCGCATATATTGATATTATGTATTTATGCGGTTATATTGTAACAAGCACATACATCAGATTGCTCGGGGGGCATTGTGCGTTCTCAAGTCATGATGCTATCAGTCTGCTTGCTCTTTACTGCGGCATTTGCCGCGAATGCACAGGAAGGTACCTTCTTCACTACGGACAAGGGTGCCGCCGGTGTGGTGAAGGCCGCTCCTCCGCCGATCTATCAGCGTGATCCGAACCTGCCGAATTATTACTCCCTCGGCTCGGAGCCATCGCCGCCGCCCATCACATACGACGAGATCAACACCCCAGGATACTGGCACCGGGAAAAAGAATCCGTATTGGGCAAGGATGCGAATGGCATGAACCTACATGATCGTGGGGTGTACTGCTCAGACCAAGAGACTAAAATCAGGCAATTTGCAGAGCTATCTATGAAGTGGCTAAATGATCATGACTTGTTGTTCGCACCATCTGTTGGTTTTATCCCTCATGGAGTGGCGATGTCTGAATCACGTGATATTTTAACCTATACACAAGTCGCATTTCGCGACATGCGATATGTGAAAAACAATGGGTCGCTTATCCAGCATTGTGATGACATCGCAAATTTTGCGATCAGTCGGATGTCGAAATTATTGGAGAAATACCCAGAAGACCCAGGCTGGGTTGAGAGGGTCCGAAACTGACGGACATTGTTTCCTGTCCGTTCATCAGCATAATTGGACGCCATGACATCCGATCTCGACAAACTGAAGACCCGGCTCCAGGCACTACGGGCCAAGACCATCGCGAATGGCTGCACCGAGGAAGAAGCCTTGGCTGCTGCGGCGAAAGTGGCCGAACTATTGGATCGCCATGACCTGTCCATTACGGACCTGGAAATCCGCGAAGAGCAGTGCGAAAAGTCCACCATCGAAACCAACCGCAAGCAGCGACAGCCGATCTCCGCCTGCATCCCGGCCATCGCCGAATATTGCGATTGCAAGGTCTGGCGGGAGAAGGACGACAAGGGAATCCGGTACGTCTTCTTCGGTCTCCGCCCCAGCATCGAGATGGCCCATTACATCTACGACGTGATCGCCACGGCCATGCAGACCGCCTGGGTCAAATATGCCCTGGCCCAACGAATTCTCCGTTACGGCAAGGACGAAAAGGGATCGTTCATGTTCGGCATGGCGGTGTCGATTGGGGAGAAACTGATCGCCATGAAGGCCGAACGCGACGAAGCCAACCGGGTCAGTAGTGGTCGTGATCTGGTGGTGGTCCGCCACGCCATCGTCGAATCAGAATTTGCTAAGCTGGACCTGAATCTGCGTCGCGGTCGTGCATCAGGGAAGAAGGTCGCTGCTGGTGCTTTTGAAGCTGGTCATGCCGCAGGTCAATCCCTGGCCCTTCATCCCGGCGTCCACGGAAAAGGTTCTCGGAAATAGGGCGAACGCACCGGGTTCACCTTCCCCGACCTTCATACCGTTCCGAATGCCCGGCGTGTTTCCGCCAATTGGACTCGTACTGGGCAGCCAATTCAGGATCGTGGATCACCAGCAGGTTTTCAGCGTTTCGTTCCTGGGCGGCCTTGGTGAAATTGAACGACCCGGTGATGACCGTACCGCCGTCCAGCACCATCACCTTGTTGTGGGCGATGGCATGGCTGGCATCGATCTGAACTGGAACCCCGCCATTCACCAGGAAATCGGCACCACTGTATTTTTCAGTCCGCTGGCTTTTGTCCAGAACGGCCCGCACATCGACACCACGTTTTTTGGCCTGCACCAGAGCCTGTGCGATAGGCGGTGAGGTGAACGAATAGGCTTGGACCAGAATGGTACGTCGAGCGGTTCCGATGGCCTCTACGACCTTCCCAGTGCAATCCTGACCAGGGTTGAAGCAGACATCGATCTGACGGTCAGCGGCCATCCCGGCATGAGCAGTCATCAGCAGGGTCATCGTTGCCACGATGATCGAAAGACGACCAAAACTCATTGCTGCTTCTCCATCAGAATCCCGGCCTCTATGGCGGCAGCCATCACTACGTCGCCCATGGGGCCTTTGAGTTCATCCGGCAAGGAAATGGCTGTCATCCACGTACCGTCCGGTGCCCGGTACTTCGGGAGGGTCACTTCGGTGCCGCTGGCATCGGCACGAATTTGGACCCCATGGATCACGATCTCGACCCCATCCATCAGAATCGAGACATCGGCCAACGCCAGGAGCTTTCCTGCGTTACTAACCGGCGTGACTCTGTTGGCGGTGATGATGGCGGAAGTCGTGCACATTAATGAGCACTACATACTATCATATATATCATCAATTGTATAGATGCCAACCCCATTCGGAGCGTGAGTTTTTCTCCATGTATCAACATTATTAATTATTTGCCTCATGTCATCCGCAAATAAATTAGCATCACTAATTTCTTGATCCGTAAAATTCATGATAAGACCATCATCAGATTGGAATAAAATTGACGTCGCGACTTTTATTACAACTTTTTCGTATTTTAAAAACACGGAATTGATATTTCGACAAATTTCTGACTGCCCCTCAGAAACCTCATTTCCAGAGATGAATGTTCTATAGTTAATTCCAAATTCAAAGTCGTTATTTTCCCTGCCGACGGAACTCAATACGGAAGTCTTCAATGTATTTTTAGAGTCAAAGAATTCAGCAGTGCCATTTTGTATTTTTACACACCCATCAGTTGTCTTTAGATTGAACGGAACCGTGAGTCCAAGCAATACTCCCCCTTCTATCGGGCACATAACCGGAAGATTGAATATCTCAAAATTTTCTACAAACGGAATTAGCATTATACTTTTTATTAATATTTCATCAATCTTTGATATAATATCGCGATGATCATTATAGATTTCAGATCTATTGAACATTCTATATATTGCGTGCTCTGAAATCATAATTGGGGTACCATGATCGATCCATGTAAAATTTGACTTCTTCATAATGAAATTATTTGCATTAAATTTTATGACAGACCCGCCGTGCGGCCCATCATCATCCTTCGTCATTGTAATAAATACAGCTACATTTCGCTTTGAGGCAAATCCGAACTTTTTTATCACAACCGATGCAACGAAAAATTCGCTTTTTAACCTTGATATAATTTTATCGCATTCCCTTTCAAAGGCCTTATCCCCAAGTCTGTGCGAGTATATAGACTTAATCATTGACAATATACCCGCCATTTTACCACCAGACATATCTTCGATTTTGCGGAAAAATTCTTTTCGCAAGCCTTTTGCTATTTTCTCGTACATCCCTTACCCCCCTCTAATCTACCCCCAAAGCCTTGAACACCGCATCCACCGGATCACTGTAAAAACTGGTTTGGAACTTGGCGAACAATTCGGCGGGAATGGTTGGAATATCCGCAGCCGAAGACATCGGGATCAGGATGCGTTTTGCACCTGAATCAAATGCCACCTGAAGGCATTCGGCAAGGTTCTCCACCGGCACCACGCTGCCACCCAGGCTCATGTCACCCAGCACCACCATCTGCGACTGCAACGGCTTCTGAATGATTGCCGAACAGAACGCCACGAAGCTTGCCAGGGTCATCGCCTTGGCGGCACCGGTGTTGTGGAGTTCAACGGTGTGCAGGTGGAAATCATGATCACCAGCCTTCGATACACCGCTGACACGTGTGAGGTTGGCTTTGAAATAGTCGAAGGCGACCTTCACCGCTTCCTTGGCACCTGAACTTGATCCCAATCCCGAGGTGGTCAACTTGCCATTACCCGCCGTAACCTGGGTTTCAAAACGATACAGGCCAAGATGGGCGGCAGCACCGGTTGCCACTGTGTGCAGGACACCCGGCTTCAACGGGCCTTCGGGAATGATTTTGCCTCCCCCCTGCTCGGGAACGCTGATCCACTTCTCTTCCATCGACTCCATGTCGATGTACGAAAAATGCACATCGTAGAACTCCATGCCGCCGATTTTCTTCAACTGCTCCTTCACCCGACGCCGCGTTTCCAGGGCGTATTCCAGGCAGCGACGCACAGCGTCCTTGTCGTATCCTTCATGGGGATAGAGCAGCTTCAGAAGCCCAGACACAGTGCGACGAACGGCGATGGTATCGCGTTGATTCAGGTTGTTCCCGAGCTTGAAAAATTTGTCGATGGCATCGCAAAAAGTCCGCTTCCGCATCTCGCGGAAGAACTCCGCCAGATAGTCCACGATCAGCCCGTACTGGTTGGTGAAAAACTCAGGCCGCATCTTCGGAATTTCCCAGCCTGGGATATAGGCATGGAACCGGTCGAAGAATGCCGAATCGATCATGGCTTCAGGAAACGGGGCGAGCAGGTGGCTGGTCTTCACCAGGGTATCGACCGGCTGATTGATGTTGCCGACGAAAACCATGCTGGCATAGGCACTGACCGAATCCTTGCCACGGGCGAAGGAGCCGGATGCCATGTAGTCTTTCATGATCTGCACCCCGTCCTTTTCCTTGAACGTGATGCCAGCCACCTCGTCAAAGGCAACGCAATCCCACAATCCAACTAGCCCCACGGTTCTGCGTCCCATGTTGTAAAACAGGTTGGCAACCGTGGTTTGACCACCCGAGATCAGGATGCTGTTGGGGCTGATTTCCTTGTAGATGTGGCTCTTACCGGTTCCGCGAGGTCCGAGTTCGCAGACGTTGTAATTGTTCTCCACCAGCGGAACCATGCGGGCCAACAGGTGCCATTTCACCCGTTCACTGAGGGTGGTTGGCTCCATGCCGCTCGACCGCACCAGCACATCGATCCATTGGGATTCATCAAAAGCCTTCCGTCCTTCAAATAGCTCTTCCATATCCATGTTGGGCATCTGGATCGGCTTGAGATCACTGACGATGAACGGGGAACCCTTCTGTCCTTCCTCGTGGTAGAACTGTATGGTGACGATGCACCAGATTCCGCCGACCAGCAGCTTCTCGTACTGCCGAACATAGTGGTCTGGCATCTCGGCATCCTTGACGCCGAGGTTGGACAGCAAGGCTTGGTAGACGTTCCGCTTCTCATTCAGGTGAACAGTCACCTTGTCGATGACCTTGTAGCTACCGCGTTCCCTGATCTTCGATTTGACCTTCTCGGCTTCATCAGGACGAACATAGTTTTCGGCCAGGATTTTTTTGACCGACTCCAGTCCCTCGCGGATGGTCACCTCGTCATTCGACGCACAATACATGCCCAGCAGATATTCCAGGACGTAGACAGGGACGTTTGCCCCTTCCTTCACCAGCTTGGTCAGGTCTTTCCGTACCACCCTGCCAGCAAAGTGGGAGTTCAACAGATCATCAAGGCTGTCGCTCATTCTGCGATCTCCAACGTCCTTATCGGCAAGATGGTAAGGTCTCGCTGTAACGATTGATGAATAATATATATTCGCCTTTCGTTACGTTGAAATCTGACCATTTTTACAAATCCCCAATTTCCTGGGCCACCCATCTTAGAAATCATCCATGAAGGCGATGCTGATGCTCACTTCAACCCGCTGAACTTCAATGCCATCTTCGGCATTTCGCAGAATGAGATGGTAGCAGCCCTTCTTGTCATAGCTGCGTTTTTGGAGCGATAGCCAGACAGACTTCTTCCAGCTATCCAGGTTGTCCTGGGTGCTGTCGAAGGTGACCCTTTCGATGTTGGTGATGGCCTGTCCACCCTCATAGACGGCGATATCCAGGGTCGCGGGCTTCACCCTGTCGGTTGCCTTCTCGGTCTGCATCAATTCGAACCGATAGCGGTTGGTGGTGATCTTTGGACTCTGGGTCGTGACCATCACACCGACGTTCTTTACCGATGTCCTGGACTTGGCATCTCCCTTGATCTGCCGAACTCGGATGAGGGGAACCGTGATCTCTTGCAGCATGGCACCGCCATGTACGAACCGAGAGCCGCCGACAAAGTGGAACCGGTTGTTGCCCTTCGGCACCCAGAACTCCATGTCACCATCGGCACCGGCAGTGATTGCGGTTGACCCATGATACGCCTTGGCTGAATCAGGCAAGTTCCGGCCAAGGAGGTAGCGTTTCTTCGCGGTCAATGCCCCCGAAGGTTTGTCGGTCAGGGCATTCTTGTCCGATGCATCGAGTGCCGTTTCCTGGAACAGGAACCCGTGGTCAGCGGTCACGTAGATGTAGGTGCCGTTGAGATTATTCATGATCATGCGGATCAGATCGGAAAGTTCGGTCAGTGCCTGCCGAACCGCTTCGAAGGTTTTGCCCTCGGTTGAACCGCTGTCGCCGATAGCGTCGATGGTGTTGTGGTAGACGTAGACGACCTCATAGGGCTTCACGAATTCTCGACCAGCATCCTTCTTCATGTCCTTCAGATCATCGGCTTTGACCGCAACACCCTTCTTCTGGGCGAGGATGTTCGAACGATTCCCCGCCGCCGAGGACTGACCATCCACCAGCACATCACCCTTGTCGGAATAGCTGATTTTGGAATGGGGCAGCAGGGCGGCCATCCCCAATGCGGTATAGGACGGCAATACCCCAAGCATGGGCTGAATTTCGGCCTGGATGCGATATGTGCCGTTCAGAACATCGACCAGTTCCTTGGCAGCTTCGTACCGCAGGGCATCGCTGATGATGACGAAAACTCGACGATCCGATTCCATCAAAGCAGCTTCGACCTTGTGGAAGAACCATGGTTGGGGGATGACGCCTTCAACACGCCATTCCTTCAGAAGCTCATCCTCGACGAACTTGCCCCACTTCAGGCTGACATTGGTCAGGAACCAGTTGGTGTAGCAATCTTCAACTCCGTCACGCAGGGATTTTAGGATTTCCCATCCCTGTGCAGTGGCCGCGTCGGCTGCTTCGATGAAATGGCGATACAGGCGGTCGAACTGATGGAGGGTGGTGGCATAGCCGTCAAACATCGCCTTTGCAGAATTGTAGTCGAACCCGGTCGAGAACTCCCCCCGCAGCCCAAACAGGTCAGCGGCGGCTATTAGGGCGTCATAGACGGCATGAAGGGCTTCACGGGTGGCACCGATAGCTCCACGGTTTCTATCCGCCCAGTAGCCGTTCTGGCGGTGTTTCGCGATGGACTTCACAGCTTCGGCATTGATCGTGGCCGTGGTCGCAGTCACCCTGTCCCGCAGGGAAACAGCGATGAACTTCTCGACGACCAGGAAAGTCTTGTTGTCGAGCAGCGGCTCGATCTGCATTCCCGGAAGAAGGCTGTCGATCTTCAGGGCATCGCCGACCATCTTGGACAGCCGGTCATAACTGTCGCTGCGTGAATTGCTGTCCCGCCACTGGGAAAGGCAGACCGATGCACTGGACAGGAACAGCCTGGGCAGCATCAGGTGGGCCAAGGCCGCAGGAAGTTCCGCCGTGATCGAATGGGCAAAATCGCTGACCATCAGGCGGATCAGCAGATTTTTCAGTGTCGGAAAACTCTCGGAATATCCAAATTGCCCCTGCACCATGGACCAGAAGGATTCCAATAGGTCGTACTTTTCAATCTCGTCCCAGGCAGGGGGCAAGGCATCCAGGTCCGAGTCGGGGATGGCGTGGTAAAGGGCGGTGAGAATGCCGAGAAATTCCGGCTGATCGACCTTGGTCACCACCGCCAGCATCTTGCGGTCCAGATCACGGATCGAATCTGTCGGCTGAACCAGCTTCTTCAATCTGGTCAGGCGGTCCTTGCTGCCGAGAAATTTGGCACGGGCCTGGATGTGTGAATGCAGGGATTGTTCTTGCAGGCCCAGTTCACCAAGGATGATTGAAGCCCGGTCAGCCCGGAAGGTCCGACTGTACAGGCGGATATCCAAGAGCCAGTCCTCGGATGGCAGCGGTACATGGGTCGCCGAATAGACCAGGAACCGGCTCTCGGGCTGTTCCCGCTCCATCCGAATTTTGGCTTCAAGCCCAGGTATCTGATCAGCACGAAGGAGCGTCACCCCGTCGAGATCGAGCGAGGTAAGTGATTCCTCGAACTCCCGGTCAGGGTCGTTCCAAAAAACGATACGATTGCCTTCGCCGTACAGCGACAGCAACGCTTCGCTGATCTGATCCTCATTCATCCGATCCGCCCGTTATCGCCTTCGTCTCGGCAAGCAGATTGCCGAACTTGCCGTAATTCACCTTCACACCGTCATCGAGATCAAGCTTGATCCGCATGTCGGCATAGTGACGCAGTTCCTCATCGAACTTGACCAGTTCGGCCTGCTGCTTTTTGAGCTTTTCCTGCTCCTTCCGCAGCTTGTTCTGGGCGGCGGTACTGGCGACGGCATCAATGTCCCGCCCAAGCTGATCGATCTTTGATGCGATCCGCCCCTGGAGAGGGGTGACATATTCCATCCGCATCCGCGACAGGGTGCCTTCGTTGTACCGGTGCAGGTAGACCAAAGCCTCGAACGCCTTTTCCTTGCCGCTGCTGAACAGCCAGTAGATCGGACGCTTTTTGTAGGTCTTCAGGTGATCCTTGAAAAAGTCGCTGCTGAGATAGCGGCGAATTGTATCGATGGGCGATTCGCCGCTCTTCGCACCCAGGCTGTCGGCAACGAATTTCAGGTTCTCGGTCAGTGTCTCAGGCGACCATGCGACCTTGATGAACTCGACAACGCGGTTGGTAGCATCGTCATTGAACCAATCGGTCTGCATGATCGGCACAATGCCGTCATCGTCAGCGGGGAAGGTGGTGTACCGGCTGGGATCGAATCCGACATTGCCGCTGTTGGCGTAGATCAGCCCAGGCTCATCGAGGCTGTAGCGACCCATCATGCAGCCGACAGCATAGGACACAAAATATTTAGATAGTAAGTGCTGATCCAAAACTCGCAGAGAAATGCTCTCAATGCCAACACTATCTGAAACTTCTCCAGAAATATGAAGCACCCTATTGAATAGCTTATTAATACACCCCTCTATTTCAACAAGCTCCCTTACCTGCTCGCCTGAGTTGTTTATGGCACAAATAAACGCCTCAGCGGCAGATACGTCACAAGAAATATAATTATGACCACCAAAGTCGATTGATGTCTCACGGGAATCCCAGTCTCTTTTTGAGATGGCGACCGCCCGTTTTGCAAGGTCTGACGATTCACTGGGATATGTTTTTGGGGCGGGTAGTCTCTGAAAATAGCCAATATGGAAGTGAATCGTTGGATTTATAATGCTCCCGAGCACGTTAACTATATTTGTGTTGCAATATGCGAGTGCCGCATAGCTGTCATCCACAGTCTTTGAAAATGCACTGTGTCCAGATGAATCCCAGATGCACCCAGAAGGCATAATTCGGAAAGAAAGGTTTGACGTGGAAATATCGGACCAAGTTATTCCTTCCTTAAAATACATATCCTCATTTCTGACGTACGATGCCTTATCGCCGTTTTTATCTGTATAATTTCTAATGCCCTTTCCGTTCTCGCTCCAGTTAACAACCAAGTCTATGGAGCCATACCACTTTCTGTATCCGCCACCTTTATTATACGGAACCCAACCTCCCGCCCTTCCTCCGCAGAGGATTCCATCAAAGTCAACCTCCCACCACTGGCGAACGAATTTGTCGTTGTTCCCGGTCTGCAATCCAACGCGAGCATCGCAGATGTCTTTGAGTGACGACCCGCTCTCAAAAAGCTTTAACAAGGCATCAGAAAGCCAATAGGCAAACGTATAGCCCTCAATTGCAGCAAAACGATCGGGGCAGACCACATGCCTATTTCCTGTTTTTACAGCTTCAACCTTTTTGTTCCCATCGCTATCCACGGCACGAATGAAAGACGCACTCAGTCCACTTACTATTTTTTTGGAAAAAGAGAATACAGTGGTCTGAACAACTTCTCCGCCAATTTCTGGGAACGCCCTTGCCCCAAGGTGAGCCATGTTTCTGAGGCAAAGACCGTTCACCATATGAAGCCTAAATTCTTCAAATAATCCAAGAAACATCCAGCCATGCATTGTTACTAATGACGCGATACCCCCCTTATTGATGAATTCAGCACAGCGATCTATAAACATAGCCGACATGTCGTGTCTGCTATGTTTATATGCAATCTTCCCATACTCCTTCATCTGCGGAAGCAGGCCACGATTTCCCATGTAAGGAGGGTTTGCCGCAACGCAATCATAATCTCCAGACAAAACATATGACTGCATAATAAGCGGCATTATTGAATTAATTGCATTATTGTAAAGTGTTACATTCAGCGTTCCATCTGCTTGTTGCAATTTTAGTGGGCGTACAATGTCAGTGATGGCCAATTTTATAAGTGCCGGAACGAAAGTCAGGGAGCCAAATATTTTTCCATCCTCGTACAATTTTATTAAACTTTGAATCGCGTTCCCCAGTTTTCGATTTGAACCCTTAGCCAACGTAGGCTCGGGCAATGTATCTGGGAGCAGATCGTCCCTCGGCACCAATTCGAATCGCTCGTCTGGCACAAGAACTCGGCAGATTTCCTTGGCGTCTAATCCCTTACTGTCTTGGATCGCCATCACGTTCATGCAGATCGAACGGTCAAAGACCCGCCGATCATCCCCGCGTGCCTTCATCAGCAGGGCGAACGCGGCCATCTGAGCAGCCCGGTCATCGATGTCCAATCCGAATAGGTTCTTCTCAAGAATCAAACGCGGTACATCACGCAGCACGTAGCCGCGTTCCAGGTAGATGTCTTTGAAAAGGTCGTAGGCTTCCACCAGGATGTGACCTGACCCGCAGGCGGGGTCGAGAAAGGTGATTTCCTCGGGGTTCAATTCTTTCGGCGTGATCGCGGCCAGCTTGGCATTCACCTCATCGGTCTGCTCCGCTGGCTCGATGTAGAATTCCATCTTCGCCCGGATGCCCGACTGCGGATAGGTCGCCAGCCATTTGGCACCAAGGGTGTTTTGGACCATGTATTTCACGATCCAATTCGGCGTGAAAAGCTGGGTGGCTGCGGGAATGTCCTCGGACTTCACCACCTTGCCGATGACCTGATCCTTCTTCTCCGAGATATAGAACTGGTAAAGCCAGCCGATGATCTCGATCTCTTGCCAATCGGCTTCCTCGATTTCGTTGACCATCTGACGAATGACGGAATCTGAGTGCAGCAGGTTGTCGGGCAATAGAAGTTCGGTTTCGTCGTCAATTCGCTCGAACAGGAAGGGCATGGCTGAATTCAGTGCATTGCACTGGGCCATCAGCAGCATTCGATAAAGGTCACCCTCCTTGGTCCCATCGAGCTTCAACTCGATGACCTTTTCCTTATCCAGGCCCGGCAGATCAAGGTGCTGGGCATGTTCGACGATTTCCGGCGTTGCCTTGCCATCAGGGTGGCTCAGAACCCGGTAGCCATGGTCGAGGTAGCCGTGGACCTCCATATAACGGATGGCGGCAAAGCGGTTGAACCACGTATAGGCGGCTTCCTCCATGACTTGCTCGAACCCACGGGTCTTGACCCGTGACTCAAGCTTTGACCGCTGATCGGCTACTTTTCTGGGATGGGCCTGCCCTGCAATCAGGGCCACATTCCCCTGAACCTGTAAGGGTTCAATCGCGTCCTTGCTGATGCCGAACTTGATGGCTCGGGCGGTTACCGCCGCGATGAAGTCGCGACGAGCCTTGGGGGCATAGGTCTTCAGCTTATTGCGGTTCATGGCAAGCTCGTCCGATCAGCGAATTTCAATGGGTTCTTCAGCGGCCAGGGCGGCTTCAAGTTCCTTCCGCAGTTTTCCGAGGAACGCATCCACATCGGCCTGGGTCTTCAGGTAGCCCGATTTCATTTCGGCAGGCCGTACCACACGCGGCTTCTTGAAGACCGGCGGCGGAGGTTCTGCTTTGGTCTTTGTGGGTTCTGCACCACCGGTACCAGGAGTAACCAGCGGTGGCGTCGGAGCGGCTGGTTTGGGCGGCACATAGGCTTCAATTTCGCCCAGTGCGTCATCCTTGGCATCGACGGCTTCAGCGACCGCCTGATGGATGTGGGCGATGCTGGCCTGCTTCTCGGTTGTTTGCCTCAGTTTTTGAAGCTCACTCAAGCACTTGTTCCTGAGTTCAGGCGGTGCCGCGATATGGTCGAGGGCTTCCTTCACCTCGGAGACGTGCTGATCGATCTTTTCCAAGGCGTGGCTGCGACGCTTGACCACCAGGGCATCATTGATGGCCGTGACCTTGCTGACCAAACCGCTGATGTCCTTGATCAACGGATAGGGGGCGGCATGGCCCAAAATGGATTCCATCTGATGCAAGGCCGCAGCCGCATCGGGGTTGTGGTCAAGTTCCTTCCGGTTGACAACGAACTCTGCGTACTTCCTACCCAGCAATTCCCAGGTTGGCTGCTGGGTGCCGTAGAAGGTGTCGAGATCACTCACGTCATCGGATAGATTTTGAAACTCCACCTTCAGGGTGACGAATTTCTGAATGAAACCGTAGCTGTCCTTCTCCGCCAGGATGAGCTTCAGTAGCTTCAGACCGGCGTCGATGGCATCTTTGCCCGGATATTTACCGGTTTCGGCCAATTTCAGATAACCGCTGAGGTTGGCTTGCCACTTTTCGCAATGTTCCCGCAGGAAGCCATAGAGTGCGTCTTCGCCGTCCGGCCCCATCTTGGAAAACACGGATTTCCCGAGATTCCGGGCTTGTTGAAGCAGGGCGGCATCAACCGTCTGCCGCTTGATCACGATGATGCTTCGCCACTTATTGGGCGTCTTCACCTGTTCAAAAATCTTGTCGCGGGTCAGCAATGCCCCATCCATGGACATGCTGAGTTCACCGGCCACGACCAGCCGAGCAACCAGCAGCACCACCTCCCATTCCGGCCAACCGTAGGGCCGTTTACCAAAACGACCTTCTATCAGGTCGTGCAGGATGACCTTCTGGCTGATGCTGTCCTTTAAGCGAACATACTCCAGCACTTCCTTGAGGGCAGGAGCATTGCCATCGTCACCATCAAGCTTCAGTTTCTGATCGGCGGTATCTGGTGCATTCAGGATGGCTTTAATTTCGGTCTGCGGGTCTTGGCAGATGTGCTTCAGGTAGCCCAACTTGGTGAAGGTGTTTTTGATCAGGTAGTCGAGGGACTGCCGAATCGCTCCATCACCGGAACCGCCCTTCACCGTCACCTTGTTGCCAGCGGCAAACACCTCGGCAATCTTCATCAATTCGCCAATATGGACTGTCAAATTGTCCTGACGCTGCCGGTTCTCAGCGGCACGATCTTGGAGAATTCGAACCGTACTGGCAGGAAGTCCGCCGTCGTTGGTGCGTGATATGAATTTCTCGGTCTGAAGGAAGGTCTGCAACTCCCGCCCCAGTTTGCGATCATCGGGCAATTTGATGACCACCTGCCCACCGTCTTCGGTGGATTTCATCAGGCAGCGAGCTTCGTTCCAGTCGGCATAATCATCTGACAACGACGTGATGACCTGTACCGCCAGATCACCATCCCCCTTGGTCCCATAAGGGTGCTGATCGCAGAATCTGTTGAACGGGAAATCCTTCTTGGTGTCCTCGAACCGATGCTTCTTGTAGCCTCCAAGGACGCCATCAAAGATCATCTCGCCAAGGGCTTTGACCTCTTCACCACCATGAAGGTCTATGCCCTTGATGCCGCGACCGATCTCCTTCTCCTCATCGGTCAGGAAGAAGAATTCATCACCGTTTCGACGCACGAGGGTCTGGCCTTCCAACCGCTGAAGGCTGGCCTCCATCTGAATCTTGATCGCCAGCCGGTCGGCGTCGATCTGATCGATGAACAAGGTAACGAGGTTTTCGACAGTCCCCTTGATCTCCTCCACGTACCGGATGAGGAACAGCGTTCGCAAAACCAGATTGTCGAACGGCTCCAGCGAAGCATTATCACCAGCCTGATCGATGGTCGCCTTCACGGCGGTGTCGAGAAAGCTTTCGATGGACGGGTAGAAGCGGTGCAGCGGGACCAGCACCCCGACCTTTTCTGAAGCCATATCCATTGCTGCGGTCTGGAACGCATCAAGCATCGAGCGTTCACCTCGGGCAAGATGTAGGCCAGTGGCTCCTACGCGGCGGATAGCCTCGAAAATCTTCTGAACCAGTTGGAACTGGTAGGGGGCGAACGGGTAGACCTTGGCGAAATGGTCGTCGTTGGCAAACGGCTTGAACGTCATTCCGACGTTGGTGAAGCTCAGTTGGTTTTTGAGGATGTCCGCCTTGTCCTTGTAAACCGAGACAAGGGCATCCCAGGCGGCTGGAGTCTTTTCCAGCAATCGAGCCTGGATGACCTCATGAACATCGGCACTGGACAGCGAAAGCCGGGTTTTGAAACGCCCCTGAATTTTCGAAAAGTCGTTGCTCTTCGCGGAACGCATTTCACCAAGAACGGCGTCAATATCCTCCTGCGAGGTCACCACGACCCATGCCCGTCCACCGCAGATGGTGCCGAGGTTTTCAGTGATGGTCTGAAGCCGCAGCATCATGTGGGTGTCTTGCCCAATGAACTGGCCGATCTCATCCACCAGGAACACGATGCGGTGCTTTGGCCCCTTGGAATCGAGATATTGCTTCACCCAACCGGCAAAGTTGTCGGGGGAAAGATTGAACACCGCCTCGGGGTTATCGAGCCATTTTTCAAAGGCATCCTCGGATTGCCCTAAAACCCGAGCCAGAGCGGTCTTGATGCTGTCCGAATTGAGGTGAAAGGCATCGCGTTCGGAGACCCAATCGCAGTCGGTAATCTCCCGGTATGCCGCTTTGAATTCACCAAACTTCCCCTTTGCATCGAGACGACGTTCAAGGTCGGCGATATGGGGGTGATCTGGGCTATATCCGAGCCGTTCGTTGAAAACATTGGTGAACACGGTCAGGATCGAATCATCCTTGCTGGTATCCGCCTTGGAATCGATGTTGAACAGGATGACATCGGTGTCGGCGTTGACCGCACGCTTGATGTCAGCGGCCAACATGGCGTCCTGAATTTTCCCATCGAAGAATTCAACAGCACGGCGGGATTCACCGCCCATGCTGACCATCTTGTTCTCCAGCAGGTAGGACAGCACCTTGATGAAGTGCGACTTGCCGGAACCGAAGAACCCTGAAACCCAGACACCAACCTTCCCCGCAAGTTCCGGGTCACCAGGAGCGTCGATGGATTTCAGATATGAATTAAAGAAACCATGCAGGTGCTTGTCGAGTTCGCGGGTGATCACGTACTCATCGAGTTCCTGCCACTTCGATGCATCATCGGTTTGGTCGGCCTTGATGACGCCATTGATGGGGCGGTCGATCTTCTTCTCGAAGAGTTCACGGATCAGCATATTCCCCCCCCATTAAGGCACCAATTTGAATGCCCGGTAGTAGTTGTCGTCCTTCAGCTTCCCGAACAGCCGAAGGATTTGTCCGTCGTAAATTCCTGGAAAAAACATCACGAGTGGTTTGTCCCGCATCACATGGTGCAGGTTGTTCAGTAGGCTATGCGTGCGAAGCAGCGGGTACACGGTGCCAATGCCGGATACCAGCACGAGATCATGATTCGGCAGATCGCACGCAGCTTCAAAAACAGGTGCGAGCTTGCTGCCGTGAAGCGGTTCCTTCAATGCCTTCACCAAGAAAGCATCACCCTTCTTGCGAGTCTGCTCGATAGCCTTGTCGAGCAACTTGCGGTCACCGAGGTGCCCAAGAACCATATCAAAGAGGTTGATGTGCTTCACCCGCAGCCCAGGACGCTTTTTGGGTAGCTGCTCCAGCAGGAATCCAATGTGTTCTCTGACCGTAAGTTCGTTCTCGGCTGGGTAATCGAAAATGTAGAAGCCGATTTCATTTCCCAGCCCACGACCGCTCAGCAGGTCATCGGATATCAACCGATCCAGAACCTTGTTTAAGCGGTCGTCGAGAATGCTCATATGGACACCTGGATGCAGCGGATTACGTACTGCTCGTTATTCTCGCGAAGATAGCTCATCACCTCGCCCGAAATCCGAACTGATTTCAACCGATAGGTTTTGGAATCGGTGATGTATCCAACCTCCACCAAGATGCGATAGACGCAATCAGCCAGTTTGTTGGCGGTACTGTCCTGCCACACAGGCATCAGCGGATCACGGTTTCGGCACTGCTCCAGATATTGATCCCACATCTTCCTTGGCAGGTCGGGGCGGAACATGCGGAACTGGTCCCGCACCACCAGATCAAGGAAGTCGCCCAGAAGTGTGGAATGCTTGATCGCAGCGGCAAACACCGCCTGGATTGCAACCTGGGTCGAGCCATCCCGTACCATTTGCCAGAGTTCTGGCCCCATGGTTTCAAGCCGATTCCGCATCAGCGACGACTGCCGCTTTGCAGTTCCGGGGCTGCGACGTTGAAGGACGTTCTCGACTTCAATGGCATGACGCCACTGATCTTCGGTGACGCCATCGAGAAGCAAGCCCGCAATGATCCGACTTTCCGGCAGTTTGAGCGATCCGCCGCCGATATCTGCCTTGTATCGAGGATCAGCCATTGCCGCCCCGCCGTCGAATCGCAATCTCGCTTTTCAATTGCCTCCCCCCAACAGTCAGCTAGAAGTCAGCAGACTATCCATAGGCGGAGCAGTGAGCAACCTGGAGTCAGACCGGAATCAGAAATGAAACCGGCATGGGTGACCGAAGCTGTCACGGGAGCATGGCTGGCGATCAGATTGAACGCCACCGGAAGCCCATGAAGTCCGCTTTTCGGACATTCAGTCGCCGCCGCTGAACCGAGAATTCAAGATTTTTGAAACCGTGACATTCGGGCCGCACACTTCCATACGCTGCGGGAAACAATGCCAGGACAAGAGCGTTCATTTTACGTTCTAAAAACACCGGCCAATTGTTTCCTATTCCGTACGAAACCGTAAATCAGCCTGATTTAAATATCAGGCGGATTTCAGCCCAAATACAACCCTGATGATATAATTCTATAAGAATGTTTGTGAACCATCTTGGTTAATTATGGCATTGACTAACAGCACATTGCGGCCGTAGTACGCAAATCAACACGGCGATACCTCCATATTCACGGAGAACGTTGCCGTTGAATTTATGCGTCACTGGAGAACGCTGCGATGAATATTAAACGTGGACGCTTCGATCAGATCGAAACTGTCGATTCGAAGCCAGCAACCAGCATCCTGGATCACTTTAAGGCCGCTCTCCCCGAGCGGTTCGTGATGTTTGACAACGCATGTCGAGGTGACGCCCTGAACCTCGATCTCTATGGGGTTGACCCCGAACAGGATGTGGCTGTGGTCCAGGTCCGGCACAGCTTCCGCCGATACCGCAATGGCTTCCTCAACCAGCACAAAACCTACGTCCTCTGCGGGTTCAACGAATTAACCAAGCAACCCTTCCGGCACCCGGTTGGTGCCGCTGCTGTTCGGGGTTCGATCCGCCGTGATCCGGACGATCCGGCAGCATCAGTTAGGGCGGCCCAGCGGTGGATGTGGGAGGTGACCGAACGTCAATTGGCGAATGGCATTCGACAAGGTGACGTGCTGCTGGTTCCAGAACGTGGCCAGCCCAAGGTCGCTAAGGAAATCGGGCCTCAACACACTGTCGGCCAAAGCCATGAAATCCGGGCCTCCAGGGTCGTGGTCACCATTGATGGGCGGGTCTGGGCCTACTCACCAAGCGTTTGGCACGCCAAGAACCAGCATGACCCGATCTTTGCCGACCATGAGGGCTGGCACTCGGTTCGGGTCGCCCGAGAGGAAATGGCCTGGAACTTCAGCGTCCGATTAGGTGATTGAGGGCTGGGAGGTCGCAGAAATGGACAAGCTCATCAAACTCCTTGCCACCGCACTCGATCCCGCAGCAACCGATCCCGAAAAGCTGACGGCCATGGGGAAGGTCGCCGCGATTCTCAACGCCGAAGGAACCCACGCGAGCCAACTCGTCATCACCACGGACGAAGACTCCGTGGATTGGGAGGCGGTGGTAAATCGCCAAATGGCCGAAATCACTCGACTACGGCGGGAAATATCCAAGCTCAAGGCACTCCAGAAGCAGGGGGCCACGGGTCCGGCCTCGGGAAAATCCAAGCCATTCCCCCGCGATATTCGGGCGGCTTGGGTGGACGTGGACCAGCACGGATTCGTCAAGGGATCGTGGAACAGATGAACATTGGAGGTTGCTGCCATGACATACAGATATCACACAGGCTTGGCTGAAGTTGGCTTGTTGGCTGAGGGAATTACCGGAGAATTGACCCCCGGCACCTCCCCAGGTGCCATGAAGTCAAAAGCGTGCAAGTTGATTGGAATACCGCAGGTGTGTGGTGCCCCATGGATGTCCGTCGATCTTCGACTGGATGGCAATACCTTGACCATATCGGACGATGGTTCGTTTGATCGAATGGGTGCCATCCCCGAAGGGCCGCTATCCATCGAACTAACCGCCATGTTCGACGAATTCTCGGGGGATTTTGACGGCTACGATATCGAATTGACCGGGATAGGAAGCGATGTCTTCGCCCTCGCAATTGGCATCGGCTTACGCATCACCCTTCGTGAACACAGGAAAGTTATAGATGGCCAGCACCGCTACACGGCTGTCGGCAATCTGATCACCCTCTCCCGTGACATAACAATGTCCGAGGTCGTCGAGGCCCTCATCAACCCTCCACCTGTAACCGAAATGGTGCGGCGGCAATAGCCAACACGGTGACGGGTACGTGGTTGGGTCTTGGTCGTGACCCCATGCCGACAGGCAAACGATCACTGGGTGATGTAGCTCACCGTAGAGCGGTGACGAAAGTCGCAGGCGATGGGTCGTTCCCATCCATCACTCCCGATGGCGGCGTTGAACAGACGTGGCATGAAGCCCGTCGAAATCCGAATCAATCATGAAGCGGAACACGCCTTCGAAAGAAGGAAATTATGAAATCGAGAAGAAAAAGTACAACTAACTATCAGAATGCACCGAAAGCAGTTGCTATCGATGATCCGGCGTACACCCCGACAGCACTATTCTACGACATTGTGCTTTCGTCGGACAATGCGACGCTCTTCATGCCGAATGACAGCGTGGAATTCTCAGACGATGCCACTGAGCTTTACCTGCGGGAGTATTACGCTATCTTCGGCAGCGTACCGCAGATTTGGCACACTGTTTTTGCCAAGCTGATCCCGCTTAAGATCGCAAGCTGGGGCTACCTGAAGGCAGGAAAGCACCTGATCCCCATTCCGTTCGTGCCTAACCCTGAGACGGTGGAGCGGAGCGACAATGGGGCTTCCACCACCATGACCCCGAGCCAGTACGGTATCTTTGTTTCAGCCGTGGTTTTCAGCCAGTTGGCCGTTGCCCTCCAGCATGACCCGAACTTTCTGGCCCTCAGCTTCATCAATGGCCTGGATATTAACAAGGCCATTGACTGGTATCGCGGGTGCATGAACGCCCTCTGGGCATTTGCCAAGGATGATCCGACCTGGACCGGCGTTGCCGACCAGTTGGATTGACCGCCATGAAAAAATTCGAGCGTGAACTTCGCAAAGCCTATGGCGATGAGTGGGAGGTGAGCAGAACAGGGGGCGACCACTACCGTCTTGTCCACCGCGAGACCGGAATGATCTGTATTACGGCATCCACCCCTTCCAGTTGGCGGAACCAAAGGAAACTTCGATCCACGACACAGCGATTGCTCCGTAAGAAACCACATTGACCTCCGCTCATTGAGGACGAACGGACTGATGGTGCAGGCACCGGAATCTATGGTTCCTGCACCATTTCCGTCCCTGGGACACAAGACTGCACTCGCAGGATAAATAAATATGAAAGCGAGGTGCGTCATGCAGGAGAAGCAAAATAACACTATCCTATTCCCGGAAATTATAGATATGAATCCGGATCATTACGCCAAGACATGCCCCGGATGCGGAGGCATCCATTACCTTATAACACTCACCAACAAAATCATTTGCGACAATTGCTTATTACCAGTTGAGTTTACAGATAATGACATCTAAAGCTGAACTCACCCTGGTTGCCGCCATTGAGCGTCGATTAGCGGAACTGTCTTCCCGATACCCATCATCGATCATGCTGGCGGTCGATGACGAAGGGCGAGACTACCTGGACGCGGCCCTGATGGGGCGGCATGGGGAGGTGTTGCTTACCGATAACGGCGGCGGCGATCTGACTGAGATTCACTGGCAAACGGTCCTGCACCATATCGGCTACGTAGCCGTCATCGTCTGGCTGAGTGATCCCCGAGACCTGGAATTGGTCAGGCAGGCGTGTCGTGAGGTGGAGCATCAACATCAACCATGCATCTGATCGTCGCAATAAAAGCCCTCAACTCAACGCTGTTATAAACATACTCCCCATGAAAGTTCCGGATTTCATTACCAATCCAGACATCATCCATAGTACGCCAGTTTTCACCCGCCTCTTCCCATATACGAATCATTTCACGAGCATCAGAAATAAATGGATTTACAGCCTCTCTTCTTACTTTTCTTCCAGCATCTTTAAAAATATCCGCCAAACCAACATCAACAGTCCCCGCAAGGGCCTCTAAATTTTCTCGCAGATTAATATCAGATGCATAATGCTTTCTGATCTGAATCTCTGATGTCCCCATGTTTGCAGCAAGTTTATACAAATTAAATGGATTCATGTTGTGGATCATCCATTGGCAATATGAATGCCTCATGCTGCCAAGAGTGCGATACCCTCCTTTTCCATCACTCCAGAGCCCAGCTTTTTGCAGCAGCACCTGAACGCCGTCATTAATATGGCATGGCTTTAATGGATTGAATTCATTAGAAAATACATACTCAAGCGGGTCATCCGTTTTTCTATGATCGACCATTTCTTTATATGTATTCATTATTTCAGATCGGCAAACAACTGATCGCACCGGCTTCAATTTTGATCTCACATTGCTAATGTGCAATGTTTTTCCCAATTGAACTGGAATAACAGCAAGATCACCCCACTTAAGACTGTGAATTTCTGCAACACGCAACCCGGAATACAGAACAAATTCAAATGCACAAATAACCCTTCGCAATCGCCATTTGTGATATTCGCGTTTCTCAGCATTAATTCTTTTCTGCTGCAAATCGCATATAGCTTTAAATTGTTCAGATGTGATGGATGATCGCGGCGAATCCAGACGATCCGTGTAGACAGTTTTTGTCAGACTATGCTCTGTGCCAAAATGTGTTTTCGAAAATCGCAAAACTTCATTAATGGTCATTGCGTATTGATTAATCGTGTTTCTGTTTGAAACACCGAGCTTTCGCCTCGTTGTCTCCTGAATACGCCCATTCTTTACAAAACTTAGCTTGCTAATATTTTTTCCAGGCCCCTCAGTCCAGTATGTTGCGAAATGAGTTTTTGCCTTTCTAATGTCATCATCACTTATATCCTTAATTGCCTTGTCAGCGAATAAAGGGATCAAATACGACCGTATGTGATTAATTTTCTTTCCAAGAGTTTGTGGGTGCCGCAGACGATCACCGTTTGGGGCACGCTCTCCATATTTTTTACGTGCCTTCAATTCCGCCTCAAGCTCTTCAGCTAATTTATTGGCGACAATACGGAAGGTCACATCCTTCCGGGGTTTTCCGCTGCTGATTCTCGTCTGTAACTTAATAAATTCAGCTTGGGCCTTTCTTCGAGCCTCTGCCTCATCAGCGGTACCTGTGGTCAGCCGAACCGGGACTCGCTCCCCTGGCCTCCTGAAAAGGCAGTACCAGCGAGCCCCACGCCAATATAATTGCTGAGTTCCCTCTGACACGGGCGTAAAATTGAGCGGGATCTGGTCCCTGTGCTGCACTGTGTCCGTTGATTTTTCAGCGTTTTTCGTGTGTCGCATTTGTGTTTTTGCCACCCAATGGATGACGAATCATACAGGGTGGACTGGCAGGTTTCAACGGCATCACGTCGCAACATTTTGGGTGTTTGACGAATAAATACCGTAAATATGGTAAGCATTGGTTTTTTTGATCTGAACGCTGAAATATTAGGTCACCGGCAAACGACACAACCATCCCAGCGGCGACCCGACGCCGTCGAAGGCCGACATCGACATGACCCGCCAGGTCAGGGACGCCTTGAAGGCGGTCGGCATCGCCCTGCACGACCATCTGATTATCGGCCGCAAGGGCCATAACAGTTTCAAGAGCATGGGGCTGTTGTGAGCGGCACCGACATCGCCGCCCCGGCCCTGCCGCCGATCATCGCCGTGTTCAACCACAAGGGCGGCGTCGCCAAGACCACCACCGCCGCCAACCTGGCCACCTGCCTGGCCGCCTTCGGGCTGAAGGTGGTGCTGATCGATCTGGACGCCCAGGGCAACGCCACCGCCGGGTTCGGCGTGCTGCCGCTGCCGGCGGTCGGGTCCTATGACGTGCTGCTGGGCAATTCGGAAATCGAGCCGGTGCTCGCGGCCTCGGGCTTTCCGGGCCTCAGCCTGCTGCCGGCCACCACTGACCTGCGCCTGGCCGAACTGCAACTGGCGACCGACGAACATTCGCACCTGCAATTGCGCAAGTCGCTGACCGAACACCATCTGTCGCGATGGGCCGACATCGCGGTGATCGATTGCCCGCCATCCCTGGGCATGGTCACCGCCAACGCCCTGACCGCGGCCAGCCACGTGGTGATTCCGGCCAGGCCCGACCCCTATACCCACGAAGGCCTGGTCAATACCTGGCACGAGATCAAGCGGCTGAAGGAAACCGTCAATTCCCGGCTGACGGTGGCCGGCATCCTGCTGACCATGGTGACCGGCGATGCCACCGAAACCGACGTGGCCCGCACCATGCGGGCCGAGTTCGGCGACATGGTCTACAAGGTCATGGTCGAGACCGACCCCAAGGTGGTCGAGGCGGCGCAGGCCGGCGTGCCGGTGGTGGTGCTGGACCCCGACGGCGGCTCGGGCCGGGCCTATGTGGCGGCGACGTTGGAGCTTCTGACCCGCCTGGCCGCCGGCCAGCCCTTGCCCGACGGCTTCAACCAGGACAGCGTGCTGAACACCTTGCGCGACTGGCGGGCGCGTCTGCCGGCCCTGCAGCGGCGCCCCACCGAGTCCGAGGCATGGGCCGCCGTACCGAAGGCCTGGGACGATGCCGAGCCGCACGACGATTGGACGCCCGAGCGCCTGACCCCGGCCGAGCCGGCGCGGAAGTTCACCATGGGCTGGCTGGCCGGCGCCTTTTTGGCCGGCCTGGCCCTGGGGGCCGGACTGGCGCTGACTATTGCAGGGTGAAGTATTTGTGCAGCTTGCTGATGCTGATCAGCTTGGCGACCTGACCGGACGCGCCCTTCAGGACCAGTTCGGTCTCGGTCTGCTGGGCGGCGTCGCGCACGATCAGCAGCATGCCCAGGGCCGACGAATCGACGAATTCCACCTTCTCCAGGTCGAAGACGGTGATTTTCGGGCGGTCGGTATTGATGCGGGCCAGGATGTCGCGGAACCCCTTATAGTCCGAATGAGTCATGCGGCCGGAGACATGGATGGTCAGGGCTTTGTCCCGACCTTCGAAGGCATAGTCCATGGCTTGGGCTCCATCCTGCGGTCTGCTGGAATTCTGTTCGCGGGTGCGAACGTCCATGTCATATTAGCGGCTTGCCACGCATGACGACAGTCGGAAAAAGCGTCAATCGTGTGACGATTAATGACACCGCAAGGATCCAAATGCCTCGCCTGTTGTTCGAGGAGTGTAGTTCAGCCGAACTGGCGACCGTGCTGCCGGGGCGTTTGAATCGCCATGAAAATGATGCAGGCGAAATCTTGGTTAAGGCCGACTTCCAAGAGGACGATATTGTCCGCGCGTTGCGGGCTCCCTTTCGCGGTGGCATTCAACTCGCGGCTGATGGCGAATCCCGGCTGGGCGAGTACTTTCTTGGTCACCTGAGAGACGGCGGGATCGGCTTGTCGCTCAGCACCGGGGCCGCCTACGATGCCGATGTCGCCGGCCGGTTCGTCCAGGCGCTGTGGCGCCGTGCTGCGGCCGGTCCGGCCGACGAGGCCATCTGCCTGGCGGTGCACGAGGCCTTGGCCAATGCGCTGGTGCACGGCAATCTTGAAGTCCCGCGGCTGGACGAGGATCTGGACGCCTTCCTGGGTCATTGCGAATTGCTGGAAGAGGCGAAGAACGACCCGGCCCGCTGGGGGCGGCGGATCGAAATTTCCGGCATCGGCAAGAACGGCGCCGTCGAGGTCGCCATCCAGGACCAGGGGCTTGGGTATCAGGTTCACGGCCCGGAGACCGGCAAGGCCGGGCATCGCCTGCATGGCCTGGAACTGATCCACGCCTGCGCCTCGACTGTCCGGGTCGAGGATGGCGGTCGCTGCCTGGTCCTGGTCTTTCCCATGCAAAGGAGCGATGAATCGTGACTCTGTCGGATTGCCGCGTCCTGATCGTCGATGATCATGCCCACAATCGCGCCTTGCTGGCCGCCCTGCTGGAAGGGCTGTCGATCACCTTGGTCGAACAGGCCGCCAACGGGATCGAAGGGTTGGAAAAGGTGGCCCGTCGCCGCCCCGACCTGATCTTGCTGGATGTGATGATGCCCGGCATGGACGGCTATGAAATGTGCCGCAAGCTGCGCCAGACCTATTCCCATTCCGATCTGCCGGTGATCTTCGTCACCGCCTTGGACAGCCCCGATGAACGCTCGGCCTGTTTTGCCGCCGGTGGCACCGACATGGTCGCCAAGCCGATCAACGGGCCGGAAATCGCCTCGCGCGTCGGGGTTCATCTGGAAAACCGCATCCTGCTGGACCGGCTGCGCGCCTTCCAGGAACGCCTGTCGCTGGAACTCGAGGCGGCCCGCGCCATCCAGGAAAACCTGACCCCCGGCCAGGCCGAGCTCAACCGGGTCGGCGCCGCCACCGGCACGGTGATCCAGGCCCATGCCGAGACCAGTTCCGAACTGGGCGGCGATTTCTGGAGCGTGCGTGACGACGGCGACGGCCATGTGGTGGTGCTGCTGGCCGATTTCGCCGGGCACGGGGTGGCCCCGGCCTTGAACGTCATCCGCCTGCACACCTTGTTCGGGCGGATTGCCGCCGCGGCGGCCCCGCACGAGGCGATGGTGGCCCTGAACGCCGAATTGAAGGCCTTGCTGCCGGTCGGCCAGTACGCCACCGCCCTTTACGGCATTTTCGACGCCCGGCGCGGCCGCTTCAGTTTCGCCGGCGCCGCCGCGCCGCCCTTCTGGATCGTCCAGAACGGCCAGGCCCGCTATATCGAGGCCTCCGGCCCACCGCTGGGCGCCTTCCAGGACGCCGAATACGAGACGCAGACCGTCGAGATCGGGCCGGACGCCCAATTGTTCCTGCACAGCGACGCGCTGATGGAAAGCCAGGTCGATGGCGCCGACATCGCCGACGAGCAGGTCCTGGCCGCCTGGCTGGTCGAGGATGCTGGCTCGGGTTCGTTGCCCCGGGCTTTGGCGGCGCGCTTCCACCGCCTGCTGCCGGGGCCGCCGCCCGACGATTTGACGATGATTTCCATCGGAGCTCGATGATTTCGATCTGAAATCATCAAGCTTGAACGACAAAGGCCGGACCATCGCTGGTCCAGCCTTTTCATGGCTGCGCGTGAAAGGGTTTGCGCCTAGTCCTGGCGGATGGTGGCGAGGCCGGCATCCTTCCAGGCGTTCAGGCCGCCCTTCATGTGGATGGCCCAGCCCTGGCCGGACGAGATCAGCTTGTTGGCGATGGCCGCCGAGCGCACGCCGCCCAGGCACGAGATGATCACCTTGCGGCCGGGGAAGGTGGGCCAGGTCGCGAGCTCGAAATCGCTCATCGGCGACAGCACCGAGCCGGGGATGCTTTCCTCGGCGAATTCTTCTTCTTCGCGCACATCGACCAGCACGGCCTCGCCGGCATCCAGCATCGCCTTGACGGTGGCGGGGTCCAGTTCGATCAGGCCGGAATTCACGATGCTCATGATGTGCGCTCCTTAATTTCACGTCGCGCATTATCTATATCGCACTGCGGCGAGTGATTTCAACACAAAAAGACAGTGTGAAAATAGATTTATGCGCAAAAGAACAGTGAAAAGGTGTTGAAATCAGGAGACACCATTGCCGACCGGGGGCGGTCGGGCGGTTCAGTCGACCAGGCGGGCGAAGTTTCTGACGTTATTGATCAGGATGTGCAGCAGGCGGGTGACGAAGGGATCGACCCCGGCCAGCTTGGAATCGACCAGCATCTTGGGCAGGACGATGACGTTGACGTTGGTTTTGGCGGTGGCGGTGGCCATGCGCGGCGCGCCATCGATCAGGGCCATCTCGCCGAAGATGGCGCCATCGTTCAGATCGGCGATCTTGGTCCGCCCGCGCGACAATTCGACGGTGCCGGTTTGGACGATATAGGCGACCGAGCCGTGGTCGCCTTCCTTGAAGATCACCTCGCCGGCCCCGAACGAGCGGCGATCGAGAACCGGGCCATGGGCCATGAATTCATCCGATCATTGATGGGTGGCTGCCATGATAGGGGCAAACCGGGCGGGCGTCACTCATGCTTGATGGGACCTGCCGCCCTACCCTATGCGAATCGAAGTTGCATGTCGCCACGATTGAGGCCGTTAGCTTCCGGGGGCTGGAATTGTCGGGCCTGTACCTAGTCAGGCGTTTGACAACCAATCGTATATAAGAGAGGCTTGGGGCAGCCATTGGCTTTGGAGGAAATGACGATGGAAACCGCTCTCTTTTTTGAAGGCCGCGAGGTGAATCACATCAAGAATTACGCTCGCCAGAATACTTACTTCAGCTCAGTAGGCGTGGGCAAAACATATTTTCCTCAAATTGGGCAGGATGGCGAGTATTTTAGCATTGACAGCGTCCTTCTGTTCGCCCCATCCGGCAAGAATGATTTTGTGAGAATACTGCCAATTCAGCCGCCTGTGGGGCAGTTGCTGTATCTTCACGCTGGTGGAACTGGCATTTGTTTGCGGTTTCACTTAAGTGACGGTGCAGCCAAGGCCACGGAACGTACTCAGGCGTTGACCGATGCAATGCGCGACATTATCGACCGGCTTGAAACGGTGGAAGTGACAGGTGACGTCCCGGAGGTGCCGCAAGAGAAACCTGACGATATTCCGTTCTGACCCACTGATATTCTCACTCCCACTCGATGGTCCCCGGGTATCCCCCCGGTGACGGCCGCCTGTTCGAGCGGCCCTTGCTCTGAGATTCTGCCAGCCTGATTGGCGTTGGTGGTGGCGG
>NZ_LWQU01000197.1 GCF_001650635.1 Magnetospirillum moscoviense
ATAGGTATGGCCGCGCTTGGCGGCGGTTTCATCAAGGCCGACGGCGGCGAGCTTGGACAGGTCGAGGCGCTCCACCGCCTTGCGGACATAATGATGGACGATCCGCCATAGACGGTTGTCGGTGACCTCGATGATGCGAGCCGCCGCCAGCACCGGCATCTCGCGGACCAGAACCAGCGCCACCTGCTCGAACAGCAGAGTGAACTGACTGCCTTCTCTCGCCCACGGCACGCCGATCCGAAGCACGCCATGCTCCGGACAGTCGGTGCGCGGCACCTTGGCAGTGATGTGGCAATGGTGCTGGAAGAAGTTGAGGTGCCGCCAGGTGAACTCCGCGAAGTCGTGCGCCTTGCAGGCTCTGCCACACTGCGGACAGGCAAACATGGTGCCGCGATCGACCGCGACCTCCAGGTGCAGCACGTGCGGCTGAACCGTCGTGTCCAGTCGCTGCTCGACCAGTTTCCACGGCGGGGAAACGCCCAGTCCCAAGGCCATGATCGTATTGGCGTCCACGTCGATATCCTCTTCTCCCAGACCGCCGCAGAGTGCCATCGTACTCGCGCCGGTCAAGGACGCGTCCCGCGCCGCTGACGCGGTGGCCTGCGGCCATCCCTGACCACCGCTCCGCTCGATGGCCTGCCAGAGGGCAGGTCGGGACGAGGGGATGGTCAGCGGATTAATCGAACAAGGGGATATTCAGCTACAGGTAGGCAGGGCGCTCACGCCGGAACCGGCGCAATTCCACTTCCAACGTCGAAGAGGCTCTTTTTCGAAGGGGCCGTCAGCGCATCGGCGGCATATAGGACGGCATCGTGGAATAGCCGCTGCCGCACTGGAAGGCGACCACCGAGGGGGTCAGGAAGCCGCAGCGCAGCGGCGTCCACGACTGGCCGAGCATCGACGAAATTCCATAGCCCGACTTGCGGCACTGGCGCTCGCCGATGGCGCGGACATCTTCCGGGGTCGAGGTCAGGTTGGAATAGCAGACATAGCTGGTCGGCCCCTGTGCGGTGTCGGGGGCCAGGGAATGCGGCGAGGTCGAGCAGGCGGCCAGGGCCAGGGTGGCGGCGACGGCAAGCGCTAGGTTCCTCATGATATCCCCCGGATGATGCGTTGGCCCTCTTGCCTACCGTGCCGGGGCCTGCTTGGCAAGGTCTGTTATGCCGGCTGGGCCTCGGCGGCGATGCGGCGGAAGACATCCTGGATTCCGGACAGGAAGGAATCGACCATGTTGGCGATCACCCGGTCGGTATCTTCCGGCACCGGGGCATGGTAGACCCAGCGGCGCACCCCGATATAGGCCACCGCCCCGTGCAGGCCGGCCACGCATTCGACCTCGTAATCGTTGGGGGCCTGCGCCGGCAGCCCGATTTCGAAGCGCAGTTCCTCGACCAGCGGCTCGAACAGGTTTTCGCGCACGAACCCCATATAGCGGTTGGCCAGCCCCTGGTCCTTCAGGCCGGCGAACATGAACAGGCGCACCTGTTCATAGCGGAAGTGCCGACGGCTATAGGCGTGGTAGAACTGCACGATCCGATCGCGCAACGAGACGGCGCGGTTCCTTAGGCCCACGGTCCAGGCCGGATTCCAGCCGCCCAGGAACACTTCCTGGTAGACCCGCTCGATCAGCGCGTCCTTGTCGGGGAAATAGCGGTACAGCAACGGTTGGGTCACCCCCAAACGTTGCGCCAACGCGCGGGTTTGGCCTTCGAAGCCGACCTCGGCGAAAAAGCGGATGGCCTCGGCGACGATCAGTTTCTCGCGCTCCTGGCGGGGCAGGCGGCGGCGGATGGCGTTTGGCTTTTGCGTGGGCACCGGCAGGGCTCGAAGGTGACGGGTTGCGGATAGGTCTTAATGCTTGGATTCTCGTACCACGATTGGTAGGGGTATGCCAGCCTAGAGCCTTCACCTTATGCGAACCAATACTTATGGGCTGTGATAAATTAGATGCCGGAGCCCGAGGTTTCGCCCTCTGATTTCGGGGGCTCGATCAGGATGCGATCGACCCGGCGGCCATCCATATCGACCACCTCGAAGTGCCAGCCCTGCCAGGTGAAGCGGTCGCCGGTCCGGGGCAGGTGCGGCAATTGCGACAGCACGAAGCCGGCCAGGCTGTGGAAGTCGCTTTCGCCGGCCATGCCGGGAATGCCGGTCAGGGCCTCGACCTCATGGATCGGCAGCAGGCCATCGACCAGCCACGACCCGTCGGCGCGGCGCACCGCCGCTTCGTCGTCGTCGGGGCCGGCCGGGCCCAATTCACCGGCGATGGCCGCCAGGATGTCGGAATTGGTCACCAGCCCCTCGAAGCGGCCGTGATCGTCCAGCACCGCCGCGAAGGGGGTGCCGCTGGCGCGAAACATCTCGATCAGGCGGGTGGCGCGGGTCTCTTCGTGGACGGCCGCCACCGGCTCGATGGCCTGGGCGGGGTCGAACGCCTCGCCGGCCATTAGGCGGTCCAGCAGCTTGCGGGCATCGACCAGGCCGATCACATGGTCCTGCGAGCCCTTGACCACCGGAAAGCGCGAATGGGGGCAGCCATGCATGGTGGCGCGCCACTGCTCGGGTGAGCCGTCGGCGTCCAGCCACACCACGTCGGGCCTGGGCGTCATGATCGAGCCGACCGAGCGGTCGGCCAGGCGCATGACCCGGTCGATCATTTCTTTTTCCACCGGGTCGATGGCGCCGGTGGCGGCGCCCTCGGCGATTACGGCGCGGACTTCCTCTTCGGTCATCGGCGCGGTCTCGTCGGGGCGCTGGCCCAAAAGCCGCAGCAAGGTGTCGGTGGAATGGCGCAGCAGGCTGACCACCGGGCTGCCGACCTTGTCGATCAGCCGCATGACCGGCGCGACCCGGATGGCGATGGATTCGGCGTGGCGCAGGGCCAGGCGCTTGGGCACCAGCTCGCCCACCACCAGCGACAGATAGGTGATGATGCCGATCACCACTGTCATGGCGATCTCTTCCGACCATTCGGCCATGGTCGGGGCGGCATTTGCCAACCAGTGGGCCAGCTCGCCGCCCAGGGTGGCGCCGGAATAGGCGCCGGCGACGATGCCGACCAGGGTGATGCCGATCTGCACGGCACTGAGCAGGCGCGACGGTTCGTCCAGCAGCTCCAGGGCCTGGCGCGCCCCCTTGGAGCCCAGTTCGGCCCGGCGGCGCAATTCGGCCGGCCGCGACGACACCAGCGCCATTTCCGACATGGCGAAGAAGCCGTTCAGCAAGATCAACAGGGCGACGATCAGGAATTCCCACCACATGGCGCGAATCCTAGTGCATCGTGCTCGCGGGGCAAGTGAAATTCTTGACCACCCCGTGCGGGTGTTGGCATAATGTTCATAGAAAAGGCGCCGCGAATGCGGGCCGTTTCCACTGCGGCCCGACCCCAAGGGTGGGCCCGGTCATGTTGCTCGTGGGAGGATATGACATGATGACCAATTACGCCGCCATTCCCGTGGTCGGGGGTGACAGCCTCACCAAGTACATGCGCGACATCCGCGTCTTCCCGGTCCTCGAGGCCGGGGAGGAATACATGTTGGCCAAGCGCTGGGTCGATTACCAGGACACCGAGGCGGCGCACAAGCTGGTGACCAGCCATCTGCGCCTGGTCGCCAAGATCGCCATGGGCTATCGCCATTACGGGCTGCCGATGGCCGATCTGATCTCGGAAGGCAATCTGGGCCTGATGCGGGCGGTCAAGAAGTTCGAGCCGGAAAAGGGCTTCCGGCTGGCCACCTATGCGATGTGGTGGATCAAGGCTTCGCTCAACGAATTCGTGCTGAACAGCTGGTCGCTGGTCAAGATCGGCACCCTGGCCGCGCAGAAGAAGCTGTTCTTCAACCTGCGCCGGATCAAGGCCAAACTGCAGCTGTTCGAGGGAAGCGATCTGGCGCCCGAGCACGTCAAGGCCATCGCCACTGAATTGTCGGTGGCCGAGTCGGACGTGGTGGCGATGAACGGCCGCATGGGCGGGCGCGATTCCTCGCTGAACATCGTGGTCGGCGAGTCGCAGACCGAGATCATCGACCTGTTGCCCGACGATACCGACAACCAGGAAATCGCCCTGGCCAAGCGCGAAGAACTGTCGATCGGCAAGAAGCTGATCGCCGGCGCGTTGGATGTGCTGAACGAGCGCGAGCGCGAGGTATTCACTGAACGCCGCCTGAAGGACGATCCGCTGACCCTGGAGGAGCTGGGCGCCCGCTACGGCGTCTCGCGCGAGCGGATCCGCCAGATCGAGGTGAAGGCCTTCGAGAAGGTCCAGGCCTTTGTCATGGCCGGCTTCCGGCCGGTCAAGGCGCTGCCGGCGGCGTAGGGGGCGTTCGGTTCAGGGAAAAAGTTCAAATCACCACAAGGCACAGAGGCACAGAGGTGATTTTCGTGGGGCAACCCTGTCGCCACGGCTCGGAAACCTCTGTGCCTCTGTGCCTCTGTGTTTCAAGAATCAGCCGGCCAGGGCGCTGCCGGCGGTGAAGGGGGGCTTCGCTACGGGCACGGTTTCTGCAAACCCGCCGCCGCCATCAAACTTCCGGCATCCTGGCCGGTGCCAACCCAGACCAAGGCGTCGATGCGCGATGCGTATTTGTCGTGGGTGATGTCGGTCAGGCGGACCGGGCCGGCGGCCAGCAACTCGGTCAGCATGTCCTTGGCCGCTTGGGCCTGGGCCGGGCAGGGGCCGCGAAGCTCGGGGGCGTCAAGGCCGCGCAGGCGGACGGAAACGGTGATGTCCAGACCCAGCCAGATGGGGACCTTGGCCAGGAAGGTGTCGCCATCGATCACCCGCAGCACCTGGGCGGGGTAAGGCAGGGCGCGCGCGGTCTTGGCGACGTCGTTGACGGCGTTGACCCGCGAGGTCAGGTCGGGACGGTCAGGGTGATGGCGGGCCAGCAGGCGCTCGACCCAGGGGGCGCGCTGGGGGTGTTGCCGGCTCATCCCTGGTCCTTCCGCAGCCTGTGACGCCCCATGGTGCCACACGTTTGGGAAAATGCGAACGGGGATGGCGTCAACCAAAGCGGTTTAAAATATGGTGGGGCTGATCAGCGCATCCACCAGATCGCCGCCGCCATGGCGGCCAGCAGGGCCAGGAACGCCGCCTGTTTCAGGCGCAGCGTCATCGGTCCCTTATTGTCGTTGGCGGGTGCGGGAATCCGTCGGGGCGGCGGCTGGCGCCGCCCCTCGGGAGACAATATCCGGTTTCCCGGCCTAGCCACGCTTGTCCAGGGGCACGTAAGGCCGCGGGCCGGCGCCGACATACAGCTGACGCGGACGACCGATCTTCTGGTCGGCGTCGGTCAGCATCTCGTTCCACTGGGCAATCCAGCCCACGGTGCGGGCCAGGGCGAACAGGCAGGTGAACACCGTGGTCGGGATGC
The DNA here is from genome assembly GCF_001650635.1 of Magnetospirillum moscoviense. GTDB lineage: Bacteria > Pseudomonadota > Alphaproteobacteria > Rhodospirillales > Magnetospirillaceae > Magnetospirillum > Magnetospirillum moscoviense. Next base: position 5,373 of record NZ_LWQU01000197.1, read on the forward strand.
CCATGGCGCGGAAGATGATGCCCGAATAGAAGTCGACGTTCGGGAACAGCTTGCGCTGCACGAAATATTCGTCTTCCAGCGCGATGCGTTCCAGTTCCATCGCCAGCTTCAACAGCGGCTCGTCCTTGACGCCCAACTCGTCCAGAACCTCGTGGCAGGTCTGGGCCATGATCTTGGCGCGCGGGTCGTAGTTCTTGTAGACGCGGTGACCGAAGCCCATCAGGCGGAACGGATCATCCTTGTCCTTGGCCTTCTTGATGAATTCGGGGATGCGATCCACCGAGCCGATCTCGTGCAGCATGGTCAGCACGGCTTCGTTGGCGCCGCCATGGGCGGGACCCCACAGCGAGGCGATGCCGGCGGCGATGCAGGCGAACGGGTTGGCGCCCGACGAACCGGCCAGACGGACGGTCGAGGTCGAGGCGTTCTGCTCGTGGTCGGCATGCAAAATCAGGATGCGGTCCATGGCCCGGGTCAGGATCGGGTTCGGGACGTATTCCTCGCAAGGCGTGGCGAACATCATGCGCAGGAAGTTCTCGGAGTACGAGAGCTTGTTCTGCGGGTACATGAAGGGCTGGCCCTGGCTGTACTTATAGGCCCAACCGACCACGGTCGGCATCTTGGCGATCAGCCGGTAGCTGGCGATCATGCGCTGGTGCGGGTCGTTGATGTCGGTCGAGTCGTGGTAGAAGGCGGCCATCGCGCCGACCACGCCGCACATCACGGCCATCGGATGCGAGTCGCGGCGGAAACCGCGATAGAAGAACGAGATCTGCTCGTTCAGCATCGAATGGTGGGTGATGTCGTTCTCGAACTTGGCCTTCTGCTCGACGTTGGGCAGCTCGCCCTTGAGGATCAGGTAGGCGACGTCCAGGAACTCGCAATTCTCGGCCAGATCGGCGATGGCATAGCCGCGATGCAGCAGGACGCCTTCGTCGCCGTCGATATAGGTGATGGCCGACTTACACGAACCGGTCGAGGTGTAGCCGGGATCGTAGGTAAACACGTCCAGGTCGCTGTAAAGCTTGCGGATGTCCATCACCTTCGGGCCAACGGTACCGGCGAGCAGCGGGAATTCCACCTGCTTGCCGGTGCTGTTGTTGATGAGCGTCACGGATTCTTTGGTCATATCGTCTTACCCCGTGCTGTCACACTCACGTGCGTTCGTTAATGCCATGCCTTGGAAACAGGGTTCCAGGCGGTTCTCTTTGGTAGACCAAGATGAGGTCATCTTGGTCACCGTCATTATGCCCCTCGCCGGGCGGGCGCGTCCGCGCCCTTGGCCGCGGCCTCAATGGCCGCTGTCTCACGATGATTTCTACCTGAAATCATCGTGCTCAAAGGGGCGGCCCGACGCGTCCAGCGTCTTCGATGCGCCCCATGGTCTCGGCCCGCCCCAGCACCTCCATCACTTCGAAGATGGGAGGGGAGACCGAGGAACCGGTCAACGCCGCCCGCAAGGGCTGCGCGATCTTGCCCAGTTTCTGGCCCCGGCCTTCCGCGAATTGGCGGGCGGCCTCCTCCAGAACCGATTTCGTCCAGTCCGCGCCGTCCAATTGGGCCGCGAACTCCTTCAACAAACTGGCCTGCTCGGGCTCGGCCAGATTCTTGGCCGCCTTCTCGTCGAAGGAAAGCGGCCGGGCCGCCAGGTAGAACAGGCCCATATCGGCCAACTCGATCACCGTCTTGGCGCGTTCCTTCATGCCGGCCATGCCGGCCGCCAGACGGGCCTTGGCGGCCGGGTCGGCGGCACGGGCCAACTTGGCCTCCATCAGCGGCACCACCAGCTCGACCAGGCGGGCATCATCGGCCAGACGCAGGTAATGACCGTTGAGGTTGGTCAACTTGGTCATGTCGAACCGCGACGGCGAACGGCCGACCTGCTCCAGGCCGAACCATTCGATGGCCTGTTCTGTCGAGATAATCTCGTCGTCGCCGTGCGACCAGCCCAGGCGCAGAAGATAATTGCGCATCGCTTCCGGCAGGAAGCCCATGTCGCGATAGGCCTCGGCCCCCAGGGCGCCGTGGCGCTTCGACAGCTTGGCGCCGTCGGGGCCGTGGATCAGCGGGATGTGGGCGAAGACCGGCACATCCCAGCCGCAGGCCTTGTAAAGCTGGAACTGGCGGAAGGCATTGGTCAGGTGGTCGTCGCCGCGGATGACGTGGGTGATGCCCATGTCGTGGTCGTCGACCACCACCGACAGCATATAGGTCGGCGTGCCGTCGCCCCGCAGCAGCACCATGTCGTCCAGCTGGGCGTTGGCCACCTTGACCTGGCCCTGGACCAGATCGTCGATGATGGTCTCGCCGTCTTGCGGCGCCTTCAGGCGCACCACCGGCTTTTGGTCCTTCGGGCCGTCAGCCGGGTCGCGGTCGCGCCAGATGCCGGGATAGCGCATCGGCTTACCCTCGGCCCGCTGCTGTTCGCGGATCTTTTCCAGCTCTTCCGGCGTGCAATAGCAGTAATAGGCCTTGCCCTCGGCCACCAGCTGGCGGGCCACCTCGGCGTGGCGGTCCATGCGGGCGAACTGGAACACCGCCTCGCCGTCCCAATCCAGGCCCAGCCACTTGATGCCGTCGAAGATCGCCGCCACCGCCGCTTCGGTCGAGCGGGCGCGGTCGGTGTCCTCGATTCTCAGGCAGAACTTGCCGCCGTGATGGCGGGCGAACAGCCAGTTGAACAACGCCGTCCGTGCCCCGCCGATATGCAGGAAACCAGTGGGGGAAGGGGCGAAGCGGGTGACGACCGACATGATGGAAAGCGCTCGTGTTGTGCAGTGCAATTGGCAAACCGGACTTATCTAGCATAAACTTTCGCTCATGACAGCCCGCAGAGTGGGGGGGACGGAGATTTTCCTGCCCGATAGGATAGGGAAAATCCTGACCGAACGGTTAGGTACCCTCCTGCTGGCCGAGCGGGAGCGTTGGGTTTTGTGGCTTCCCGTCGCTGTCGGCGTTGGCATTTCCCTTTATTTCGCCGTGTCGTTCGAGCCGCCGACCTGGGTCGGAGGCGCCGTGCTGGCCCTGTGCCTGGGTGTTGCCTGGCTGGGGCGCAGGGTCGCGCCGGTGTGGATGATGATGGCGGTGATGGCGCTGGTGGCCGGCGGCTTCACCGTGGCGCAATGGCGCTCGGCCTGGGTCGCGGCGCCGGTGCTGGAACGGCCGTCCGGCAAGGTCACGCTGTCGGGACTGGCGGCCGAGGTCGAGCCGCTGGCCGGCGGCGGCCAGCGCGTCACCCTGGACCATGTGTCGATGCCCATCGACGGCCCGGTGCCGCACCGGGTGCGGCTGCGCTTCAAGACCGACCAGCCGATCTCGGTCGGGGCCAAGGTGAGCGTGGCGGCGATCCTGACGCCGCCGCCGCAGCCCAGCCTGCCGGGCGCCTTCGATTTCGCCCGCCATGCCTGGTTCCAGGGACTGGGGGCGGTGGGGACCGCCCTGGGGCCGCCCGATATCGAGATGGTCGAGGGCGGCGGCGGCTTGAACGCGCTTCGGGCCGCCATCGGACGACGGATCATGGCGGTGCTGCCCGGCGCCATCGGGGCGGTGGCCCAGGCCCTGATCACCGGCGAGGTCGGGGCCATCCCCCGCGACGTGCTGGATGCCTATCGCGATTCCGGCCTGGCCCATCTGTTGTCGATTTCCGGCCTGCATATGAGCCTGCTGGCCGGGCTGGTGTTCTTCGTGGTGCGCGGCGGGCTGGCGCTGTGGCCGATGGTGGCGCTGTCCTATCCCATCAAGAAATGGGCGGCCGCATTCGCCATCCTTGCCACCTTCTTCTACATGCTGCTGGCCGGCGCCCCGGTGCCGGCGCAGCGTTCCTTCCTGATGACCGGCATCGTGCTGCTGGCGGTGCTGTTGGATCGCGCCGCCCTGTCCATGCGCCTGGTGGCGTGGGCCGCTTTGGTGGTGCTGGTCATCGCCCCGGAAGCGCTGATCGGCCCCAGCTTCCAGATGTCGTTCGCCGCCGTCGCCGCCCTGATCGCCGCCTATGAGGCTGTCAACCCAAGGGTGACCGAGTGGCGGACCCAGCATCGCGGCTGGCATCATCAGGTTGGGCTTTATCTGTTCGGCGTGCTGTTCAGTTCGCTGGTCGCAGGCCTTGCCACCACCGTTTATGGCGGGTTCCACTTCCATCGGCTGGCGGTGTGGTCGGTGCTGGCCAACATGGTGGCGGTGCCGCTGACCGGCTTCCTGGTGATGCCGTTCGCCGTGCTGGCTTTGGTGCTGATGCCGCTGGGACTGGAAGGGCTGGCGCTGGCTCCCATGGGCTGGGGCGTCGATGCCGTCAACCGGGTTGCGGTGGCGGTGGCGGCATGGCCCGCCGCGGGCCAGCGCCTGCCGGTGCTGCCCATCGAGGGGCTGGCCATCTTCACCCTGGGCGGGCTGTGGCTGCTGCTGTGGCGGACCCGCTGGCGGCTGTGGGGGCTGGCGGTTATGGCCGCCGGTCTGTCGACCTTCGTCCTGGTGCGCCCGCCCGACATCGTCGTCGATTCGCGCGGCTATAGCTTCGGGGTGCGAACCGGCGACGGCGCCTTGCTGGTCAATCGCGGCGGCCGGCTGGTGCGGGAAAGCTGGGACCGCCGCGCCGGGCCGCTGGCCGCCGAACGCTGGCCCAAGGCTGGCCGCTCGGCCGACGGCCGCCTGGGCTGCGACGCTCTGGGCTGCCTGTACCGCGCCCCGGCCGGTCCGGTGGCGCTGGTCCAGGACGAAGCCGGCATCGAGGCGGCCTGCGCTGCGGCGGTGACGGTGGTGGCGGCGGTGCCGCTGCGCCAGGCCTGCCGGGGGCCGCACACCGTTATCGATCGCTTCGATTTGTGGCGCCGCGGCGCCCATGCCTTGTGGCTGGAACCCGGCCGCGCCCGCATCGAGACTGTGGCCGGCTGGCAAGGCGACCGCCCGTGGGCCCATCGCCCGCATCGGCGCAAGAAGCCCGAACCCACCGAACCGCCGGCCGAGGCGGAAGATTAAGACGCGCGTAACTGGGGCAAAAGTCCGGGCGCCCCTTGGCGCACGGCTCACATTTGATTGAATCCCTGACGGGTTCATGATTCTGTTGGGCATGGCCAAGCCGGCGCTCAATGTTGAAGCATT
>NZ_LWQU01000198.1 GCF_001650635.1 Magnetospirillum moscoviense
GCCTTCCAATTGGGCCGGAATTTTGCCATTCTGCCGTCAATCAGGGGCGTATGGACCGCCCATATGGGGAATGTCGGCTGAAATATATCAGCGTCGATTTCGTCAAGATCGAGGGCTCGTTCATCCGCCACATGGTCACCGATCAGCGCGACCGGGTGATGGTCGAACACATCCACTCGATGGCGAGGCGCTTCGGCATCATCACCCTGGCCGAGTTCGTCGAGGATGCCGAGACCTTGGACCTGTTGCGCGAGATGGAAATCCCGCTGGCCCAGGGCTTCCACCTCGGCACGCCCAAGGACCTGCGCTAGGTTCTGCGCGATGCGCGGCCCGTGCCGGGCTCGTGCGCCCGGTGCGATCGGAAAAGCCCCAAGAGTCTGTCTGAGTTTGGCGGAATCGGATTTTCCTCTCGTCACCCTCGGGCTTGCCCCGGCGATCCACGCGGTGCCGCACAAAGTCAAATGGAAACAGCGCGTTATACGGATGCGCGTGGATGGCCGGATCAAGTCCAGTGCTGTCCGGTTAGAATTCTCACTCCATCGACGAACACATTGCATCGTGCGGATTTGCGGGGAGATCGGCGTTTCCGGGACAACTGAAACCGTCTCCCCCGCTCAGCCGTCATTCCCGCGCAGGCGGGAATCCATGCATGACGCTGGAATGCCGTTTCTTCAATGGGATACAGCCGAGCGGCCGGCGCCATGGATCCCCGCCTGCGCGGGGATGACGGCTCTTGGGTAGATATGCCCTCCTTTAACCGGACAGTACTGGGTCAAGCCCGGCCATGACGCGTGGAGAAAGTTTGCATCAGCCTAGACCGGACAGCCCCTAATCCTTCCAGAACGGCTTGGCGCATTCCATCCGCACCTCGTACTCGGTGACGCCGATATCCTTGAGGTCGCGGGCCGACAGCCGTGACAGCTCGGCCCGGCCGACCAGCCGGCCGGCCCACAGCTTCACCCGGCCGACAGTGGCGGTAATGGCGTGATCGATGGCCCGGCGCCGCAGTTCCGTCGCCAGGCGGCGGATGGCTTCGAAATCGTGGCGGCTGTCGATGGCGGTCATGGCGCCCTCCTGTCGGCTGTTGACGGTCTCCAGGACACGCCATAACCATGGACAGCGCAAATGAGTTCAAATCATCGCCGGACAAGCATTTCTGAATTCAAGCTTCTTCATCCGACCTTGAAAATTTGTACTTTGCATCCAGGGGCCAATCGGCGGCCCGATGGTGGCAGACCTGTTCGAAAGGATGCGCCATGGATGATTGCCTGCTGATCGACCTCAACGGCTCGATCGCCACCTTGACCTTCAACCGCCCGGCCAAGCTGAACGCCATCAGCTACGAACTGGCCGATGCCGTGCTGGAGACCCTGGACCGGCTGGAAACCGACCCGGCGATCCGGGCGATCATCCTGACCGGGGCGGGCGACCGGGCCTTTTCCGCCGGCGGCGACATCCACCAATTCTCGGCCAGCGTGCGCCAGGGCGCCGACAGCGCCATGCGGGCCTTCGTGCGGCGCGGCCAGACCCTGACGGCCCGGCTGGAAGCCTATCCCAAGCCGATCATCGCGGCGGTCAACGGCCTGGCCTATGGCGGCGGCTGCGAGATCACCGAGGCGGTCCACCTGGCGGTGGCCAGCGAGCGCGCGGTGTTCGCCAAGCCCGAGATCAATCTGGGCATGCCGCCGACCTTCGGCGGCACCCAACGCCTGCCCCGCCTGGCCGGGCGCAAGCGGGCGCTGGAATTGTTGCTGACCGGCGACCCGTTTTCCGCCCGGCGTGCCTATGAACTGGGACTGGTCAACGCCGTGGTCCCCCATGCCGACCTGATGGACAGCGCCCGCCACCTGGCGCTGCGCATCATCCGCCATTCGCCGCTGGCGGCCGCAGCCATCATCAGCGCGGTGACGCGCGGCATCAACCAGACCATCGCCGAAGGACTGGCGACCGAAGGCGAGCAATTCGCCCGTCTGGTCCCCAGCCACGATCTGCGCGAAGGCCTGGATGCCTGGATCGAACGGCGCCCGCCGGCCTATGGCGGTTATTGAGCCGGACGGACCAGTTCGGACTTGATCCAGGAACAAAAGGCCGCCACCTCGGGCCGGGTCAGCGATTCGCGGCTGGTCACCAGCCAGTGGGCCGACTGGCACGGTCGCGGCGGCCCCAGCACCGGCACCAGACGGCCGCTGTCCAGTTCGGCCTGGACCAGCGGCAGGCGGGCGATGGCCACCCCCAACCCCTGCGCCGCCGCCTCCAGCGCCATGTGGATCGCATCCATGCGGACGCCGCGATCAAGATCCAGCCCATGGATTCCGGCCAGTTCGGCCCAGGCGGCCCAATCCTCGCTGGCGATCACCACATGCAGCAGGGTCTTGTCGGCCAGGTCGGCGACGCTGGAGATGGTGGCGGCCATGGCCGGCGCGCACACCGGCACCAATGATTCGTGGGTCAGCCGGGTGGCGATCAGGTCGGGCCAGTCGCCGCGTCCCATGCGGATGGCGACATCGACGCCGTCACGGGGAAATTCCACCAGCCTGTTGGCGGTATCGACCGAGACCTGGATCTCGGGATGCAGGCGGTTAAATCGCGGCAGATTGGGGATCAGCCAGCGCATCCCGAAGGTCCGCGCCACGCTGACCGCCAGCTGGCCGCTGGGCCGCCGGCCCGGCACCGCCTCGGTCGCCGAGGCCAGGGCCTCCAGCGTCTCGCGGACGCGCGGAAGATAGGCCTGACCGGCCACGGTCAGGGCCAGCGAACGGTGGCCGCGCGCGAACAGCGACACCCCCAGCCAATCCTCGAGCACCTGGATGCCGTGGCTGACCGCGCTGGGGGTGACGTTCAGCTCCTCGGCCGCCAGCTTGAAAGACAGGTGGCGACCCGAGGCCTCGAACAGGCGCAGGGTGTTGAGCGGGGGCAGGCGATAGGCCACGCGGCGGCTCCGGGCTGGACGGGTGTCGACGCCCCAGTGTCCCGCCGAGCCCCGGCTTGCGCAAACGAATTGGTGCCCTGGTTCGGATGAGCAATGCTCATCCGACAACACGCGGATCAGCGCGTCGAAATGCGGCCGATCAGCCAGGATTCGAAGCGGGTCCGCCCGCCTTCGACCGACCAGTCGCGCATCAGGGCCAGGCGAGCGGTTTCCACTCCCTGCTCTTCGGCCAGATCGCCGGCCAGCGCCATGTTGCGGCCGGCGACGAAGGCGATGTCGCGCGGATGCGGCTCGAGCTGGCCTTGGGCGGCCAGCAGCGAGGCGACATGGTCGGCGGAATCGATCAGCTCGTCGGCTTCACGGAAGGCGGGATTGCGCAGGCACAGTTCGCGGATTGAACGCCACAAGCGCAAATTGGCGAACACCGCTTCTTCCAACTGGCCTTGCGTGGACGCACGCAGCAATTGGTCGGCGCAGGCATTCAGCGCGACGGCCAATTCGGCGTCGCGGCTGGCATTTCTGGGCATCCAATGAATGGTCATGATGACGCTCCCTCGCTTCTTGTCCCGATCTGTTGCCGGGTTGACGAGGGAGAGAGTACACCACGCAAGCGATGCGCGCGTCAGGTGCAGACGGTTAGGTTCTGCCCAGGAGGGCTAAGCCCCCCTACCCATCCGAGGTAGTTTGGTGCTTAACCGGCGAACATTTCGCGCAAGGACGGCAGTGCCAGCGACACCAACAAGACCAGGCCGACGAACATCAGGCTGAAGAAGATGCGCCGGTTGAAGGCCATGTCCTCGGCGGTCATTTCGGGAAGTTTGGGCCGCTGGTTCTCGTTGCTCATGTCGGGTCCTCGTCCCTGGGTAACGGTGGAGCCAGTCCACCGTCGGGCAATGGCTGCGAATCATCGCCCAACATGCGGTGCATGATGACCACATCGACCCAACGGCCGAATTTCAGTCCCACTCCGCGCAGCACGCCTTCTTGGCAGAAACCAAGGGCTCTATGCAAGGAAATCGAACCCTGGTTGGCGGAATCGCCGATGACGGCAATCATCCGGCGATAGCCCAGGGCGGCGCACCGGTCGATCAGTTCGCCCAGCAAGATGCGCCCGACGCCGCGGCGCTGGACGAACGGCGCGACATAGATCGAATCCTCGACGGTGTAGCGATAGGCCGAGCGCTCGCGCCATGGCCCGGCATAGCAATAGCCGACGATCTCGCCCCGGTCCTCGGCCACCAGATAGGGGAAGCCGCGCCGCTGCACGGCGGCCAGCCGGCGCGCCATCTCCTCGACCCCCGGGACATCTTCTTCGAAGGTGGCCGCGCTTTTGGCGACGTAATAGGCGTAGATGGTCTGGATCTGGTCGATATCGGCGGCGGTGGCGTCGCGCACCAGCACCGGCAACGCCCCCTTGCCCTGGTTGGCGGTCATGGGAAGTCCCTTCCGCGCAATTGCTGAGCGACATCGGCCACCACCCGGTCGATATCGTCGGCCAGACCGGCGAAGTCGGCCAGCTTGGCATGGGTCCGCTCGCTCATGTAAAGGGCGCGGTTGATCTCGATCTGGACGGCGTGGATGCCGTTGCGCGGCTGGCCGTAATGGCGGGTGGTGAAGCCGCCGGCATAGGGCGTGTTGCGCACCACCCGATAGCCAAGCCGAGTGAAGGATTCCTCGAAGGCCTGGCTGATCGGCGAGGCGCAGGCCGCGCCGAAGCAATCGCCCAGCACGATGTCGACCCGCGACAGGCCGGTGTCGAAATCGGCCGGGCCGCCCACCGACGGCATCGAGTGGCAATCGACCAGCACCGCCCAACCGAAGCGACGGCTGGTCCGTTCCAGCATTTCCTCGAGTTGGCGATGATAGGGGCGATAGAAGCCGGCGACCCGCCGTTCGATCTCGGCCACCGGCAGGCGCCGGGCATAGATATCGACGCCGCTGGCCACCACCTTGGCGATGGTCCCCAGCCCCGCCGCTACCCGCGGGCTGCGGATGTTGGCGAATTCCGGCAGCAGGCCGTCGAACATCTGCGGGTCCAGTTCGTAAGGCTCGCGGTTGGGGTCGCAGAAGGCGCGCGGAAAGTTGGCGGCCAGCAAAGGTGCGCCGTGGCGGACCACGCAGGCGAACAATTCATCGACGTAGGAATCCTCGGAGCGGCGCAAGGTCGCCGGGTCCAGCCGCGACGATTCCAGGAATTCCGGCGCGTAGTCGCGGCCCGAATGGGGCGAGCTGAACACCATTGGCACCGTCTGCTCGGGCGGAGCAAGAACGGAAAATACCGGAAAACCGTTGGTGACTGCGGGCCTGGAGTCCATAAGCAACCCTATTAACCCGGATTTTTTCGGCTGTCACCGGAATGCGAAAAAAAGAGCTGAAACATCCCTTCAGGAAGGGCTTGCCAAGGGGGGCAAAAGGGGCTAGAAAGCGCCCCTCAACGGGCGGTTAGCTCAGCGGTAGAGCACTACGTTGACATCGTAGGGGTCACAAGTTCGATCCTTGTACCGCCCACCACCGAAGCCTCCAGGGAAACCTGGGGGCTTCGTCCGTTTCGGGGAAAGGTCGGCGCTTGCGTCAGCCCATCACACCCCAACCCGCCAAGCCATCTTGCATATCCGCGCCCTGGTAAAGCCGGCCTTGAAGTCGGCGACAGTGCGCAGCTTGCCTTGATGGGCCGCGTCGAAAGCGTATTCGCCCAGATGGAAGCGGGCTTGCCCCCGGGCCTTGGCCCGCAGGATGGCGTCCCACAGGGTGAAGCGCGACGAATTATCGGCCAAGTCGCGCGGATAGCGCGCCACGGCGTAATGACTGTCGGCCCCTTCATCGACAATCAGCACGACGGCGACGGCCTGACCGTCGCGAAGCGCCACCGACAGCTCGGCATGTCCGGCTTCGATCTTGCCTCGCAAGACCGGCAAGGTGAAGAACAACGCCTCGGACCCGGGTACAGGGACGAAACGGTAATGGCATTGGCGCAAATCCTCGAACAGTCTCCAATCGGGCTGGTCGCCATTGAGATAGCGCATCTCCAGGCTGGTCTCGCCCCGGTGGATCAGGGCGTGGTTGCTGGGGCGCAGACCCTGCCACAATTCCTCGACCGGACGGGCGAGATCGATGGTCAGGCCTATCTGCAACTCTGCATTCAGCCCTTGCTTCAGGCAGGCCCGGCCCAGTTGTCCCAGCTCAGGCGCCATTCGATCGGCGATCAGCGGACGACCGCCGAACGCCTTGCACAGATCGAGGATATGCCCCACCGCCGCCGCCAACACCTTGTCGGAACAGCCCACGCCCGGCGCCTGAAGCAAATGGATCGCCGTGTCACCGGACTCGATGCCGTTTTCGCTGGCCCACAGCCTGACCAGCAAGACCGGTCGCCCGTCGGGATGGGTCACCACGAATGAGCAATTCTCGACGGTTTCAGGGGCCATGTAGGCCGGGTGGGACGCCCAGCGGAACCAGCGGGCAGCCCAATCGGTCGAGTTCTGCCAGGCGACCGAGCCGGCCTGCGCCGCGAACTCGGCCGGCGCGGCCAGGGCCTGGATGATCCGGCAGCCCGGGCGGCGCCCCTGGCACTCCAACAGGCCGGCGAGCCAGTGAGCCGGGGCGTGATCGGGCTTTAGCCGGCGCAAGCCGACGAGCAGGGCGTGTGCGGCCGCGGGATCGCCGTCGGCCAGCCTAGCCAGCGCCGCCTGGTACGCGATAAATGTGGCGTCGGCGGTGCCTGTCGAATCCGACAGAAGCTGCTCGAGCAAGGCGGCACTTTCCCCTGGCCGACCTCCCCGGCGCAGAATGCCGGCCAGGATTCGTCGGCAGACGGCGCGGTCATCGATGGTCGGCTCAAGCGCCCGATAAAGGGCTTCGGCCATATCCCATCGGCCGCAACGGCGATAAAAATGCCCCAGTCGGGCGGCCACCTGGGTCCTGACCGTCAGCTCCAACGCGGGATCAGCCAGCAGAATCTTTAGCGCCTGTTCGAACTCGGCGAATCGGCTGGCCTGATAGAGTTCCTCGGCATCCATCGACTAATCGTGATCGCCCCCCCGGATCTCCGCCAGCACCTCCTTCAGATGGTCGCGCTGGGCGATGATGGATTCGGCCTGATCGGCATGGCCCAGGGCCATCAGCACGGCGATGAAGGTGTCGAGCGTGGTCACCAGCGGGGCCAAAGCCTCGCCCGGCTGCGACTGCGCCGCTTCCTGGAAGCTGTTGACCGCCGCGATGGCCGATTCCAGCGCCTCGGCATTGGCGCCGGCCTCGTGCTGGCGGCTGGCCAGGTTGCCCAGCGACTGGGCCAGGTACAGGCGGTACTGGTCGGGCACCGCATCCACCAGGCCGCGCGCCAGCTCGGCCGCTTCCTCGACCAGCGGCAGCGCCTCGCCGGGCTGGCCGGCGCGGCTTTTGGCGAAGGCGGCCTGCTGCAGGGTCAGGCCCAGCAGGTGATGGACCGGCAGCGGCACCTCGCCCTTGGGGAACAGGTCGGCCACCATCCGGCGGACCATGATCGCCTCTTCCCAGCGGCCGGCCTCGGCCAGGGCCAGGCCGTTCCTGTGCAGGGCATCGACCATCACCCCCATGAACGGGCTCATGGCTTCGCCGCCCTCCTGGAACACCTCGACGGCGTCCTTCATCTCGCCCAGCGCCTGCAACGCCTGACCGGCCCGCCAGGCCCGGCCCGACTGATTCAACAGGGCCGAGATCATCACGAAGCGCGCCTGGTCGGGCTGGCTGTCCACCTCGCCCCGGGCCAGGCGGATGGCTTCGTCGCCGGCGGCCCGGGCCTCGTCGTCGCGGCCCAGGTCGGACAGGCGGTTCGACAGGTTGTTCAGCGCCGAGGCCAGATGGATGGCGAAGACACCCGGATCGACCTGATGGAGCAGACGGAAATGCGCGACCCCTTCCATGGCGGCTTCCAGGGCGCCTTCATGGTCGCCGTGGTCGGCCAGGTGGGCGGCACGCCCCATCAGGGCGTCGGCCAGTTCAGGGAACAAGGCGTCGGGGTCGGCCGCCCGCTTGGCCCGATGCTCGGCGATGGTGGCATCAAGGGCGGCCAGTTCCTGGTCGGACATGAAGGTGTTCCTTGTTGGGGCTGGTGAGGGGTCAGCAGGATCGGCGCGGAAGCGATTCCAGGCTTTCCAGGCGGCCGAGCAGGCTGAAATTCTTGAAGGTCTGCACGATCTCGCGGGCGACCCCGTTGGGGTGATAGGCCAGACCCATCTCGAAATTCGGCAGGGCGTCGATGGTAGCGACCGGGAAGAAGGCCAGCCGCATCGGCCAGGACGGGCTGCCCAGCAGCGGATTGACCGCCTTGGCCGGCATGGTCTGGCTTTGCTTGCCGATCACCGCGTTGACCTCGTAGGGGCCTTCGGTGCCCGAACCGTCGAACACCACCCGCCAGAAGGAATGGCCGCCGGCCAAGGCGGTGTCGATCAGCCGCACCGTATGTTCGGTGGGAAACAGCGTGCCCTTGGGCAGCGCCATGGTCATCGGCTCGGGCCGCAGGAAGCGGGCGACGCCGCCTTGCCCCTTGCCCTTCAGGTCGGCGGTGCCCTCGATATCCTCGGTCACCTGGCCGTCGCGGGTGTTGCGCAGGCGGAACTTGTAATGCAGCCCATCCTTGGATTCCCAGGTGATGAAATCGGTGGTCGAGACCACCTGGCCGCCCTCGGTATAGGCGTAATTGATGGCGATGCGGTTTTCCACCACCCAGCCATCGCAGGAATCATCGAACTGGTAGCTCATGGTGCCCGAGGCGGCGGCGATGCCCGACCCCGACTTGCTGGACGCCAGCCCCATGGAATAGACGGCGCGGTGCGGCGCCAGATCGGCCGGCCCGGCCTGGGCCACCGCCGCCAGGGCCATGCCCAGGGCGACCGACCCAGAAATCAAACGCCACGCCATCCACGCCTCCGCGCCAGTCCGACATTTGCGTCGCAAACGCCCGACGATTCACCATACCAGACCGCACTCTACCGCACCTGCGGCGGCGAACAAGTCTCTCCATCACAACAGATATGGTGTGGGAACGATTTTCCCACCACCCGGCAAGAATTACCCGCCCGCGGGAAGATTCGACCCACCCGCTTGGAGGGGAAAGGCCGAGATGCGTTGATTCGGCGATTGGCACGGCGGTTGCTTCAGTCCAGCCAGGGGAACCGAACGAGGAAGGAGAAGGCACATGACATTCGACTTCGCTCCCGACTGGATGGGCGCAGAGGCCGGTGACTTCACCGGAACCGCGCAAGTTCCCGTCGCCGTTCCCCCGCTGTCGCCGCCGCCGCCTTGCGCCCCGGCCCATCCGACCGATCGCGAGCTGGCGACCCTGGTCGGCGAATTGTTCACCGAGGGCACGCTGTCCTGGGACCAGTTGCGCACCCTGGGCAATGTCGGCGAGTTGCGGAACCTGCTGACCGACACCATCGCGGAAGTGCCGCTGGCCCGCCGCATCACGGAGCGCCGCTCATGACCATTCAATTCCACCAGCCCGGCCGTCCCGTCCGTCAAGAGCCGATGATGTCTTCCACCCGCGACATGCTGCCGCCGGTGATCGCCCTGCCGGCGCCGGCACCGCAGCCCGAGCCCCGCTTCAACCTGCGCCACATGTCGCCGCGCCGCTTCGCCGAGATCGCCCACGAGCTGTATCTGGAAGGGGTGTTGCGCTGGGAAGAATATCAGTGGATCGGCTATCCCAGCGAACTGCATCCTGATTTCGACCTGACCATCGGCGCGCTGACCGGCGAGAAGGCCCAGCCCGACCGCCCCCGCGACATGCTGGGCGAAATCGAGGACCGCATCGAATTCCTGAAGCGCCATGGCGGCCACCAGACCCCAGGCTTCTGGCGGGCCGAGCGGGCCTTGGACGTCCTGCGCCGCCAGGGCGAACCGATGGCCGCTTAGATATTTGCTCCCGGAGTGAGATGGTGCATTCTTGACCCGTCGGCTTGACCCGCCGGGGGGGGGGGGGGGGGAATGATGATGCTTTCACGTTTGACTGGCTCGGTCGCGGTGCTGTGGTTTGCAGCATTCCCGGCGCAGGCCGCTTGCTCGCTTGATGACATCGTGGCGTTGGCGAAGGCTGGCTACACCAAGGCCGAGATCGAAGTTCACTGCAAGGAAGGGGGCACTTCGACAAACACTGACAAGGGTTCGGCCCAATTGTCGCCGGAAGAGAAGGCTCCGGGGACTGGGTTCCGCGGCTGCCCCACCTGCCCCGAGATGGCGGTGATCCCGGCGGGCAGCTTCATGATGGGCAGCCCGTCCGACGAAAAAAGCGGCTATAGCTCTGAGCGTCCACAGCACCTCGTGACCATTGCCGCTCCATTCGCCCTGGGCAAGACGGAGGTGACGCAAGCGGAGTGGGAGGCGGTGATGGGTGGCAACCCTAGCAGCCTGTCGGACTCGAGCTTTCGGCGGAGTACGTGGGGCGGTAGTTCCGCTGGATCGCCTGGGACTGGGGCGTGACCGTCTGGCCGGGTGGATGCTGGGGAGATCGCCCGGCGCGCCCGGTTTTGTA
>NZ_LWQU01000199.1 GCF_001650635.1 Magnetospirillum moscoviense
CGCCGCCGTCATCTTTTCCGATATCTTGAGCCTACCGAACATGGTTCCCCCTGTATCTGGTGGAACCCCAGTGATTCATGGTTGCCGCTGGTTGGCAAGCCCCGCCGAGTCAGATCGAGCGTTCGCCGGTATCATAACGGCCCCGTTCATACTCCACCTTGCGCAGGTCATGGCCGTCGGCGACCAGTTGGTGGATCACCGCGGCGGGCGGCAGAACAGTTTCCGGGACACGGTCGTCGGCGACGGCCAGGACGGGAAGCGACAGGGCGGCGATGGTGGCGGCAATCAAGGTCTTCATGGGGGGTACTCCAGGGGGGTGGTTGCTGACAAGGACCTTAGCAACCCGCCCCGGAACCCAGGCTGAACGGTCGGTTCATGCGCCGTTCAAAAACAAAATCCCCCCGAAGGCCAAGCCCTCGGGGGGATTTGATCCGCTTAGACGTGCAGGGCGCGGCCCAGCACGGCCAGGCAGGCTTCCTTGACCGCCTCGCCCAGGCCGGGATGCGAGTGGCAGGTCCGGGCCACGTCTTCCGACGCCGCGCCGAATTCCATCGCCAGCACCAGCTCGGCCAGCAGGTCGCCGGCATTGGGGCCGACGATGTGGGCGCCCAGAACGCGGTCGGTAGTGGCGCAGGCCAGCACCTTGACGAAGCCCTCGGTCTCGTTCATCGAACGCGCCCGGCCGTTGGCGGTGAAGGGGAACTTGCCGGCCTTATAGGCGATGCCCTCGGCCTTCAGCTGTTCCTCGGTCTTGCCGACGGCGGCCACTTCCGGCCAGGTATAGACCACCGCCGGGATGACGTCGTAATTGACATGGCCGTGCTGGCCGGCCAGCTGCTCGGCCAGGGCCACGCCCTCTTCCTCGGCCTTGTGGGCCAGCATGGCGCCGCCGACCACGTCGCCGATGGCATAGATGCCCGGGACGTTGGTGCGGAAGTGCGAATCGACCTCGATGAAGCCGCGGGCATTGACGGCGACGCCGACCGCGTCCAGGCCCAGGCCGTCGGTGTAGGGCTTGCGGCCGATGGCCACCAGCACGACGTCGGCCTTGATTTCTTCCGATCCGCCGCCGGCCGCCGGCTCGACGGTGACGATGGCGCCCTTGCCCTTCTTCTCGACCTTGGTGACCTTGGTCGACAGCTTGAAGTTCATGCCCTGCTTGGCCAGGATCTTCTGCATCGACTTCGACACTTCGCCGTCATTGGTCGGCAGGATGCGATCCAGGAACTCGACCACGGTGATCTCGGCACCCAGGCGGCCCCACACGGTGCCCAGCTCCAGGCCGATGACGCCGCCGCCGATGACCACCATGCTTTTCGGGGTCTTGGCCAGCTTCAGCGCACCGGTGGACGACACGATGACCTCTTCGTCGATCTCGACGCCGGGCAGGCCCATGACGTCGGAACCGGTGGCGATGACGATCGCCTTGGCCGACAGAATCTTCTCGCCGTCCTTGCCCGTGACCTTGACCTGGCCCGGAGCGGTGATCTGGCCGGCACCGACCACATAGGTCACCTTGTTCTTCTTGAACAGGAACTCGATGCCCTTGGTGTTGTCGCCGACCACCTTGTCCTTGTGGCCCATCATGCTGTTCACGTCCATTTCCACCTTGGCCACCTTGACGCCGAAGGCGGCGTATTCATGGGCGGCGGCGTGAAAAGCGTGCGAGGCCGCCAGCAGTGCCTTGGACGGGATGCAGCCGACATTGAGGCAGGTGCCGCCCAAAGCGCCGCGCTTTTCCACGCAGGCGGTCTTCAGGCCCAGCTGGGCGGCGCGGATGGCGGCGACATAGCCACCGGGGCCACCGCCGATGATGACGACGTCGAAGGTGTTTTCGGACATGGGTTTCGTTCCTGGAAAATGGATAAACCACAGAGACACAGAGGCACAGAGAGGCCGTGCGCGCTTCGAGACACTGCCCTCTCGGTGTCTCTGTGCCTCTGTGGTGAATTTCTCTTACATCGCCAGCAGGATGCGCTGCGGGTCCTCAATGCATTCCTTGACGCGCACCAGGAAGCTGACCGCCTCGCGGCCATCGATGATGCGGTGGTCATAGGACAGCGCCAGATACATCATCGGGCGGGCCTCGATCTTGCCGTCGGGCATCACCATCGGGCGCTGCTGGACCTTGTGCATCCCCAGAATGCCCGATTGCGGCGTATTCAGGATCGGCGTGCTCATCAGCGAGCCATAGACGCCGCCATTCGAGATGGTGAAGGTGCCACCCGTCAGGTCTTCCATGGACAGCTTGCCGTCGCGGGCCTTCTTGCCCAGGGCAGCGATGGCCTGCTCGACACCGGCGAACGACAGCTGGTCGGCGTTGCGGACCACCGGGACCACCAGGCCCTGGGGGGTGCCGACGGCGACGCCGATGTCGTAGTACTTCTTGTAGACCAGATCTGTGCCGTCGATCTCGGCATTGACCGCCGGCCAGTCCTTCAGGGCCTCGATGCAGGCCTTCACGAAGAAGGACATGAAGCCCAGCTTGGTGCCGTGCTTCTTCTCGAACTGGTCCTTGTACTGATTACGCAGCGCGAACAGCGCGCCCATGTCGACCTCGTTGAAGGTGGTCAGCATGGCGGCGGTGTTCTGGGCTTCCTTCAGACGCTCGGCGATGCGCTTGCGCAAGCGGGTCATCGGCACGCGGTCTTCCAGGTCGGCCTTCGAGCGCGGACCCGAGGGCGCGGCCGGGGCCGGAGCGGCGGCCGGCTTGGCAATGGCGTCCTGGACGTCGCCCTTGGTGACGCGACCGCCCTTGCCCGAACCCGCGATGGAAGCGGTGTCGATGCCGGCTTCCGAGGCCATCTTGGCGGCTGACGGGAAGGCCGGGGCAGCCGCCGGAGCGGCGGCGACCGGGGCCGGAGCCGGGGCGGCGGCGGGGGCCGGGGCGGCAGCCGGGGCCGGAGCGGCGACGGCGCCGGTGCCAGCCCCGATCATGCCCAGCAGCGCACCCACTTCGACGGTCGTGCCGGCGGCGACGACGATCTGGCTCAAGACGCCGGCGGCCGGGGCGGGCACCTCGACGGTGACCTTGTCGGTTTCCAGCTCGACCAACGGCTCGTCGGCCTTGACGGCGTCGCCGACATTCTTGAACCACTTGGCGACGGTGGCTTCGCTAACGGATTCGCCCAGGGCGGGCACCTTGATTTCGGCGGTCATTGCTTTGGTTCCCTTATTCCGGGGCCTGCCCCCTTCGCGGGGAACAGGCCCGATTCTTTAAAGATGCCCGTGCCGGGCTGCTCAAACGCCGCTCGGGCTTTAAGCGTGCAGGCGCGACAGCTTGCTGGCGCGACGGAAGGGTTGCGGCAGATTGGCGACATCACCCGACAGCGCCATGTCGCAGATCCATTCCTGCTCGGCATTATGGGTCTTATAAAGTCCGGTCGCCGGCGAGGCCGCGGCGCGACGACCGCAATAGGCGGCACGCTTGGCGGTAATCTCCAGTTCCTCGCAGATATACTCGATGCGGCGGTCGACGAAGGTCCACGGCCCCATGTTGGCCGGCTCTTCCTGGACCCACAGCAGGTCGGCGTTCGGATAGCGGGCCAGCTCCTTCTTGATGGCGTCCTTCGGCCACGGATAAAGCTGCTCGACGCGAACGATGGCGACATCGTTGATGCCGCGCTTGGCCCGTTCCTCGTACAGGTCGTAATAGACCTTGCCCGAGCACAGGATGACGCGGCGCACCTTGACGTCGGGCACCAGATTGTCGGTCTCGCCCAGCACGCGGTAGAAGCGGGTGCCGGCGCCCATGCTGTCCAGCTTGCTGACGCACAGCTTGTGGCGCAGCAGGCTCTTGGGGCTCATGATGATCAGGGGCTTGCGGAAATTGCGGTGAATCTGGCGGCGCAGGGCGTGGAAATAGTTGCCCGGCGTCGAGATGTTGCACACCGACCAATTGTCCTCGGCCGACATCTGCAGATAGCGTTCCCAGCGGGCCGACGAATGTTCCGGCCCCTGGCCCTCATAGCCGTGCGGCAGCAGCATCACCAGGCCGGACATACGCAGCCACTTCGACTCGCCCGAATTGATGAACTGGTCGATGATGACCTGGGCGCCGTTGGCGAAGTCGCCGAACTGGCCTTCCCACAGGGTCAGGCCGTTGGGCTCGGTCAGCGAGAAGCCGTATTCGAAGCCCAGCACCGCCTCTTCCGACAGGGGGCTGTCGATCACCTCGAAATGGGCCTGGTCCGGGCGCAGCCGGTTCAGGGGCTCGAAGCGGGATTCGTTTTCCTGGTCGGTCAGGCGGCAATGGCGCTGCGAGAAGGTGCCGCGGCCGCAATCCTGACCGGACAGGCGGACCGGATGACCCTCGACCAGCAAGGTGCCGAACGCCAGCGCTTCCGCCGTCGCCCAGTCGATGCCGGCGCCCGTGTCCATCATTTCCTTCTTGGCCTGCATCTGGCGCAGGATCTTGCGATTGACGTTGAAGCCCTCGGGGATCTCGGCCAGCTTGTGGCCCAGGTCCTTCAAGATCTCGACGGCGACGCCGGTCTTGTCCTCGCGGTATTCTTCCTCGTCGGTCTGCTGGACCATGCCCAGCCACTTGCCTTCCAGCATGTCGGCCTTGTTGGGCTTGAAGGCCTTGGCCGCCTCGTAATCCTTTTCCAGCAATTCCTGGAAGGCGGTGACCAGGCCGCCCGCCTCGTCCTCGGTCAGGGTGCCTTCGGCCACCAGCTGGCGGGCATAGATGGCCCGGGTGGTCGGATGGCTGGCGATCTTCCTGTACATCAACGGCTGGGTGAAGGCCGGCTCGTCCGATTCGTTATGGCCGTGGCGGCGATAACAGATCATGTCGATCACCACGTCGGTCTGGAATTCCTGACGGAATTCCGTGGCGATGCGGGCGACGTGCACCACCGATTCCGGGTCGTCTGCATTGACGTGCAGGATCGGGGCCTGGACGCCCTTGGCGATGTCCGACGAATAGGGACCGGACCGCGAATATTGCGGGCTGGTGGTGAAGCCGATCTGGTTGTTGATGATGACGTGGATGGTGCCGCCGGTGCAGTAACCGGTCAGCTGCGACAGCAGCATGGTTTCCGGCACCACGCCCTGGCCGGCGAAGGCGGCGTCGCCGTGCAGCAACAGGCCCAGGACCTTCTTGCGCTCGGTGTCGTTCTTCTGCTGCTGCTTGGCACGCACGCGGCCGATCACCACGGGATCGACCACTTCCAGGTGGCTGGGATTGGCCTGGAGCGTCAGGTGGATGACATTGCCGTCGAAATCGCGGTCCGACGAGGTGCCCAGGTGATACTTGACGTCGCCCGAGCCCTGGACGTCCGACGGATTGGCCGGGTTGCCCTGGAATTCCGAGAAGATCGCCTGATAGGGCTTCTTCATGAAATTGGCGAGAACGTTCAGACGGCCGCGGTGGGCCATGCCGACCACCACTTCCTCGATGCCCAGCTGGCCGCCGCGCTTCAGGATCTGTTCAAGGGCCGGAATGACCGATTCGCCGCCTTCCAGGCCGAAGCGCTTGGTGCCGGTATATTTCAGCTGCAGGAAGCGCTCGAAGCCCTCGGCCTCGACCAGGCGTTCCAGGATGGCCTTCTTGCCGCGCGGGGTGAAGTCGGTGTGGTTGCGCACGCTTTCGATGCGCTTTTGCAGCCAGGCCTTCTGGTCGGGGTCCTGGATATGCATGAACTCGACGCCGATCTTGCCGCAATAGGTGGCGCGCACGATCTGGACGATCTGGCGCAACGTGGCGGTTTCCAGACCCAGGACGTTGTCCAGGAAGATCGGACGGTCGAGGTCGGCGTCGGTGAAGCCGTAGGAACGGTAATCCAGCTCGGGATGCGGCTCGCGGGCGGCGATGCCCAGCGGGTCCAGGTCGGCTTCCAGATGGCCGCGCACACGATAGACGCGGATCATCATCAGGGCGCGGACCGAATCGATCACCGCCTGGCGGATGTCGGCTTGCGAGGGAGCGGCGGCGGGAGCGGCGGGAGCGGCCTTGCCGTCCTTGCCCGCCTTCTTGGCGGCGGCGACGGCAGCGGCGGCGGCCTCGGGGTCGATGGCGCCGATGACCTTGACGTCGCGCTTGGCGCCGTCGGTGCCCTTGAAGTCGCGGGCGATGGCGGCTCCGTCATCCTTCAGGTTCTGGAAGAAGGCCAGCCACGACGGATCGACCGCGGCAGGGTCCTCGATGTAGCGGGCGTAAAGCTCGGCCAGAAACACGGCGTTGCCGCCGGACAGGAAGGAGGTTTCGTCAAACTGCTTCGTCATGGGGGCTGACGCGGGTTGATCCCGCATCCCTTTCACGTTTCAGGAGACACGAGGGCTACGCCGCCGGGCGCCGCTGATCACCACGGCGATATACACTGACAGAAAAAAGGCGGCCCGACGAGCCGGCGTACCGTCGGGCCGCTTCCTATTTTAGCCCTTCAGGACCTTCAGCATGGTCGAGCCGAGCGCCGCCGGCGAATCCGCCACGGCGATACCGGCCGAACGCATGGCCTCGATCTTGAAGTCGGCGGTGTCGTTGCCGCCCGAGATCACCGCACCGGCATGGCCCATGCGACGGCCCGGAGGAGCGGTACGACCGGCGATGAAACCGACGACCGGCTTCTTGATCTTCGAGGCGCGCAGGAACTCGGCGCCCTGGACCTCGGCGTCGCCGCCGATTTCGCCGATCATGATGATCGCCTGGGTCTCGGGATCGCCCAGGAACATGTCCAGGCAGTCGACGAAGTTGGTGCCGTTGATCGGATCGCCACCGATGCCGATGCAGGTGGTCTGGCCCAGGCCGGCGGCAGTGGTCTGCGCGACGGCTTCATAGGTCAGGGTACCCGAACGGGACACGATGCCGATCTTGCCGCGCTGGTGAATGTGACCGGGCATGATGCCGATCTTGCATTCACCCGGGGTGATGACACCCGGGCAGTTCGGGCCGACCAGGCGGGTCTTGGAACCCACCAGGGCGCGCTTGACGGCCAGCATGTCGGCGACCGGAATGCCTTCGGTGATGCACACCGCCAGATCCAGCTCGGCGTCGATGGCTTCCAGGATGGCGTCGGCGGCGAACGGCGGCGGCACGTAGATCACGGTGGCGTTGCAACCGGTCTTGGCCTTGGCCTCGGCGACGGTGTCGTACACCGGCAGGTCCAGGTGCTTGGTGCCACCCTTACCCGGGGTGACGCCGCCCACCATCTTGGTGCCATAGGCGATCGCCTGTTCGGAATGGAAGGTGCCCTGGGCTCCGGTGAAGCCCTGACAGATCACCTTGGTTTCCTTGCTAACGAGAACAGCCATCTTATGCAGCCTCCTTCACGGCCTTGACCACCTTTTCGGCGGCGTCGGCGAGGTTGTCGGCGGCAATGATCGGCAGGCCCGACTGCGCCATGATCTTCTTGCCCAGCTCGACGTTGGTGCCTTCCAGGCGAACCACCAGCGGGACATTCAGCGACACTTCACGGGCAGCGGCGACAACGCCTTCGGCGATGACGTCGCAGCGCATGATGCCGCCGAAGATGTTGACCAGGATGCCTTCGACGTTGGCGTCGGACAGGATCAGCTTGAACGCGGTGGTGACGCGCTCCTTGGTGGCGCCACCGCCGACATCCAGGAAGTTGGCCGGCTCGCCGCCGTACAGCTTGATGATGTCCATGGTGGCCATGGCCAGACCGGCACCGTTGACCATGCAGCCGATCGAGCCGTCCAGCTTGATGTAGTTCAGGCTGTGACGAGCGGCTTCCAGTTCGGCCGGGTCTTCTTCCGACTCGTCACGCAGCTCTTCGATGTCCTTGTGACGGAACAGCGCGCTGTCGTCGAAATTGACCTTGGCGTCCAGGGCGATCAGCTGGTCGTCACCGGTCACCACCAGCGGGTTGATCTCGACCACCGAGCAATCCAGATCCACGAACGCCTTGTACATGGCGGCCATGAACTTGACGGCAGCGCCGACCTGCTTGCCGGTCAGGCCCAGGCCGAAAGCCAGCTGGCGGCCATGGTACTGCTGGAAGCCCTGCACCGGATCGATGGCAGCCTTCAGGATCTTTTCCGGGTGCTTGTGAGCGACCTCTTCGATCTCCATGCCGCCCTCGGTCGAGGCCATGATGGTGATGCGCGAGGTGCCGCGGTCGATCAGAATGCCCAGATACAGTTCGCGACGGATGTCGCAGCCCTGCTCGATATAGACGCGCTTGACTTCCTTGCCCGCGGGGCCGGTCTGCAGGGTGACCAGCACCTTGCCCAGCATGGCGTCAGCAGCGTTGCCGACGTCCTCGACCGACTTGACGACGCGAACGCCGCCCTTGCCCGACGAGTCGCCTACAAAGGTGCCCTTGCCACGGCCGCCGGCATGGATCTGCGACTTGACGACCCACACCGGGCCGCCCAGGTCCTTGGCGACCTGGATCGCCTCGTCGGGGGTGTAGGCGACGCCGCCCTTCAGCACGGGAACGCCGTACTTGGAAAGCAGCTGCTTGCCCTGATACTCATGGATATTCATAGGGGGTTTGCTCCCTTGTGACTGGGATTTAGATGCCCATCAGGCCCTTGGCGGTCTTGACCAGACCACGGACGGCGTCGGCGGACTTGTTGAAGCCGGTCTGCTCTTCCGCGTTCAGCTCGATCTCCACCACGCGCTCGACGCCACCGGCACCGATCACCACCGGCACACCGACGAACACGTCGTCAGCCTGACCATAGGTGCCGGCCTTGACCTCGACGGCGCAGGGCAGGACCCGCTTCTTGTCCTTCAGATAGGCCTCGGCCATGGCGATACCAGAGGCGGCCGGAGCATAGAAGGCCGAACCGGTCTTCAGCAGATTGACGATCTCGGCGCCGCCGTCACGGGTGCGCTGAATGATCTTGTCCAGCTTCTCCTGGGTGGTCCAGCCCATCTTGACCAGATCCGGCAGCGGAATGCCGGCGACGGTCGAGTAACGGGCCAGCGGCACCATGGTGTCGCCGTGGCCGCCCAGCACGAAGGCGGTGACGTCCTCGACCGAGACGTTGAACTCTTCCGCCAGGAAGGTACGGAAGCGGGCCGAGTCCAGCACGCCGGCCATGCCGCAGATCATGTTCTTCGGAACGCCCGAGAAATGCTGCAGGGCCCACACCATCACGTCCAGCGGGTTGGTGATGCAGACGATGAAAGCGTCGGGGCAGTTTTCCTTGATGCCCTTGCCGACCGATT
This sequence comes from Magnetospirillum moscoviense, assembly GCF_001650635.1. GTDB lineage: Bacteria > Pseudomonadota > Alphaproteobacteria > Rhodospirillales > Magnetospirillaceae > Magnetospirillum > Magnetospirillum moscoviense. Next base: position 9,143 of record NZ_LWQU01000199.1, read on the forward strand.
CCATCACCTTCAGGTTGATGCCGACCAGGTCGTCACGGCTCATGCCCGGCTTCCTGGGCACGCCGGCGGTGACGATGACCACATCCGAGCCCTTGATGGCCGAATAGTCGTTGGCGCCGGAATAGGCGCAGTTGACGCCCTCGACCGGAGTCGACTGCAGGATGTCCAGAGCCTTGCCCTGGGGGACGCCTTCGGCGATGTCGAACATCACCACATCGCCCAGCTCCTTCAAGCCGATGAGGTGGGCGAGCGTGCCGCCGATGTTGCCGGAGCCGACGAGAGCGATCTTCTTGCGTGCCATGAATGAGGTTCCCTCGAACTGTGGTTCGGAGTTCTGGTCGAACGGGTGGGCCGCGAAATTACACGTGGCCGGCATCCCGGGTGGCTTAGGTAACGCGATTCGCGCCCCAGGGCAAGGGGGATGACGCCCGCGCTGCAACATTAGAATCGGCTGATATTCGCGATATTCTCTCGGCTTGCGAGTCGCCGCCGGCCGGCGCCAGCCTAAACCCTTGGACTCGTTCGAATTTGCCTACCCGGGTCAGGTTTTAACCTACCCGACCGGGTGGTTCGACGTTTTTGGCATGGGCAGGACGGATGGAGGGAGGGCTACCCGTGCCGCGACCATCGGCGACAGCACTTCTGGTCAGAGAAGCGCGGGCTGCGCCCCGGTCAGCTTAAGAGCGGGAGCATGACCGTGACCTTGGGTTGCGGCACGAACACGCTCCAAATTGGCACGCCCAGTGGTGCGGCTCCTGGCTAAGGGCGTTCCGCCACGCGCCAACAATGCAGCGTTACCGACGGCCGCGCCCCCCATATCTTCATAGACCGCGACGAAACGCGGCTTGCCAGCAGCCAAAGTCGCCAGGCCCGCATTAAGAGTTCCCCCAGTTGCACCCGCCTCAATCACGATTGTCGCCTTGCTCAAGGCGACGATAAGAGCGTTTCTCTCCATGGTTCGAGAGCAGGGCTGTTCAACGCTAACGGAGTGATCGCTGGAGCGGCCTGAGGGTGAGCAAAAAAGACGATTCCCTCCGCGGGTTTTGTCTGAATCTATACGGGGCTCTCATCCCCTGAGGGTTGCCCCGATGCCGAGTTCGCTGCTGTCGCTGTTTTCGCAGGTTTCCGATCCCCGTCGCGGTCAGGGGAAGATGTCTGACGATCCGGATTTTGAGTACTTGATCGTCGATTCCACCATCGTTCGTGCCCACCAGCACGCCAGCGGCGCAAAAGGGGGGCTCAAAATCAGGCCATTGGCCGTTCT
>NZ_LWQU01000200.1 GCF_001650635.1 Magnetospirillum moscoviense
GTCTTCACTTGTCAAAGAGCGTGGAGACTTTCGCCTCCGTCAGACCCCGCCGCGTCACCGCCGCAGAACCCGTCCCCCTCAGGGGAGGCCGGCTTATATCTCGGTGCCCGCCACACCGTCAACCCCTTTTTTTCGAACCACCAGAACTTTCCGTCCCAGCAATTCCGCGGAGTTCGTTGATCTCTCCGCGTTATCCGAACCGCCCTTTCAGGCCGCTCGGGAGGCGAGGTTTCTACCCTTGGGCAAACCCTCCGTCAACCGTTTTTTTCGGATCGTTTCGAAGTTTCCTTCGCTGCAATCCCGCCGAGCCGATCAACTTCCTCGCTTGGCGCCCCTCCCGGACCAGGTCCGTCGGGGAGGCCGCTTTCTACGCCCCGAACCGGGGTGCGTCAACAGCCTTTTTTACAAATTTGCGTCACTACACCGAAATGCGGCGGTGGCGTCGGATCACCCTTCCGTTATCGGGAAAGGGAGGCGGTCGCCGGCCGCATTCTGGAGATCCACACCCGTCGAATTCGGCGCGTGGCCGACGTTCAGGTGCGAACGAATGGTTACCCTACTCCGCTTTGCCCGATCTGGCAACCGGACTTTACATCGGTGTCCCACACCGGACTTTACATCGGTGTCCCACACCGGACTTCACATCGGCGCCAGGCCCAGGCGGGCGAACAGGCTTTTGTCCTGCCCCGGGGCGGCGTTCTTGGCGGTCAGCAGCTTTTCGCCGCAGAACACCGAATTGGCGCCGGCGAAGAAGCACAGGGCCTGCATCTCCTCGGTCATGCCCTCGCGGCCGGCCGACAGGCGGACGAACGACTTGGGCATCATGATGCGGGCCACCGCGATGGTGCGGATGAAATCGAACGGGTCGGGCCGCTCGATTTCCGCCAGGGGCGTGCCGGGAATCGGGATCAGCAGGTTGATCGGCACCGAATCCGGGTGCTTGGGCAGGTTGGCCAGGGCGATCAGCATCTTGGCGCGGTCGTTCTGTTTCTCGCCCATGCCGACGATGCCGCCCGAGCAGACATGCAGGCCGGCATCCTGGACATGGCCCAGGGTATCGAGGCGGTCCTGGAAGTTCCGCGTCGAGATGATCTCTTCGTAATGCTCGGGGCTGGTGTCGAGATTGTGGTTATAATAGTCGAGACCGGCTTCCTTCAGCTGGCGGGCCTGTTCGCGCGACAACAGGCCGAAGCTGGCGCAGGTCTGCATGCCCAGCGCCTTGACGCCCTCGATCATCGCCAAGGCCACCTGGAAATCGTCGCCCTTGGGGCCGCGCCAGGCCGCCCCCATACAGAAACGCGACGCCCCCTCCTCTTTCGCCTTGGCGGCGGCGGCGATCACCTCTTCCACCGCCAGCAGCTTTTCCTTTTCCAGCCCGGTGGCATAGTGCGCCGATTGCGGACAGTAGGAACAATCCTCGGGACAGCCGCCGGTCTTGATGGACAGCAGCCGGCTGATCTGGATGCGGTTGGGGTCGAATTCGGCGCGGTGGATGGTGTGGGCCTTGTACAAAAGGTCCATGAACGGCAGGGCATACAGCGCCTCGACCTCATCGACCTCCCAATCGTGCTTGAGGCCGTCTGGCTTCAACATCGTCGCCGCTTGCGCCATTACCGCCGTACCTCCCGAAAAACCCTAGTCGAATCAGGGCTATCGCCCCGGCTTGCGGGCCGAACAATAGTGCGGCGAACACCGGCTTTGCAACATCCGCGAAATGGGGCTAGAACACCGCCCCATGAGGAACCTCGACGAAACCATCGGCCGCGTGCTGGCGGACCTGGCCCAGGACGGCCGGCTGCGATCTTTGCGCGCGGTCGAACCCATGGATGGCGGCCGCATCCGCATCGACGGGCGCGAGCTGGTCAACTTCTCATCCAACGATTATCTGGGCCTGTCGCGCCATCCGGCCTTGATCGAGCGCGCCCGCCAATGGGCCGAGCGTTATGGCGCCGGTGCCACCGCCTCGCGGCTGGTGACCGGCCACACCGCGGCGCTAGCCGCCATCGAGGAGAAGATCGCCGCCGCCAAGGGGGTCGAGGCCGCCCTGGTGCTGGCCTCGGGCTGGCAATGCAACGCCTCGGTGCTGCCGGCCCTGCTGGACAAGGCGCTGTGGGGGGCCGAGCCGCTGGTCTTCGCCGACCGGCTGAACCATGCCAGCCTGCATATGGGCTGCCAGTCGGCCGGCATCCGCCAGACCCGCTTTCGCCACAACGACATGACCCATCTGGACGAGTTGCTGGCCCGCAGCGCGCGTGAGCCGGGGCCGCGATTCATTGTGACCGAATCGGTGTTCAGCATGGATGGCGATGCCCCCGACGTCGATCGGCTGGTGGCCCTGGCCGAGGAATGGGACGCCTTCTTATATCTGGACGAGGCGCATGCCACCGGAATCCTGGGCACCAACGGCTTTGGCCTGTCGGTCGGCACCCATGTCGATGTGTCGATGGGCACCTTTTCCAAGGCGATGGGCAGCTTCGGCGCCTATGTCGCCAGCTCGCGGGCGGTCAAGGACCTGTTGGTCAACCGCGCCTCGGGCCTGATCTATTCGACGGCGCTGCCGCCGGCGGTGCTGGGCGCCATCGACGCCGCCATCGACCTGGTGCCGACCCTGGGCGCCGAACGCGCCCGCCTGGCCGCCCTGGCCGACAAGGTGCGCCGGGCCTTTGCCGCCGCCGACCTGGACACCGCCGGCTCGACCACCCAGATCGTCCCGGTCATCCTGGGCGACGAGGACCGCACCCTGAAGGTCGCCGCCCGGCTGGAGCAGCAGGGCCTGCTGGGCATCGCCATCCGGCCGCCGACCGTGCCGACCGGCACCGCGCGCATCCGCTTCGCCCTGTCGGCCACCCATAGCGACGAGGATATCGAGCGCCTGATCGACGCCACCATCCAAGCGGCGCGAGACATCCCTTGAGACCCGTCGTTTTCGTCCACGGCTGGGGCTTCGACGCCTCGTTCTGGCAGCCGGTGGCCGAACGCCTGCCCGACTTCGCCAAAAGCTTCGTCGATCTGGGCTTTTATGGCGCGCCGCTCCGGCCGCGCATCGATCATCCGCTGGTGATCGGCCATTCCATGGGCTTCGCCTGGGCGCTGGCCAACCTGGAGCGCCCCTGGGCCGGCGCGGTGTCCATCAACGGCTTCGCCCGCTTCACCCGGGCGCCGGATTTCATCGCCGGCCAGCCGCCGCGCCTGATCGAACGCATGCATGCCCGCTTCGAAAGCGAGCCCGACAAGGTCACCGCCGAGTTCCTGTCCCGCTGCGGCATCGAAGCCACCGACCTGTCGTCCATCCGCCCGCCCGCTTTGGGGCCGGCCTTGGCCTGGCTGGGCTCGTGCGACGAGCGCGCCCGACTGGCCAGCCTGGATTGCCCGCTGCTGGCCCTGGCCGGCGCCCGCGATCCCATCGTGCCCGATGCCATGAGCCGCGATTCCTTTCCGCCCGAAAGCCTGACCCTGGTCGAGGAAGCCGGCCATCTGCTGCCCTTGACCCATCCGGAATGGGTGGCGTCGCGCATTCGCCTGTTCGCCGCCGGGCTGGGATGAAAGCGACGCCGCCATGAGCCGCAAGCGAAAGGTTGCCGACGCCTTCGCCCTGGCCGCCGCCACCTATGATCAGGCGGCCGAGGCGCAAATGAGGGCCGCTCGCCATCTGGCCGATCTGGTCGCCGCCTTGCCCCTGCCCGCCGCCCCGGATGTGGTGGAAGTGGGCTGCGGCACCGGCCTGCTGACCCGCCTGCTCAAGCCGGCCATCGGCGGCAACTGGCTGCTGACCGACCTGTCTCCGGCCATGGTCGAGGCCGCCGCCGCCGCCATCCCCGACGCTGAACATCGGGTGATGGACGGCGAACACCCCGACCTCGCCCCGGCCAGCGCCGACCTGATCGTCTCGAACCTGGCGGCGCAGTGGTTCCTTGATCTGCCCCAGGCGGTCGAGCGTCTGGCCGCCTGCCTGCGCCCCGGCGGCATGCTGGCCTTTTCCACCCTGGCCCACGGCTCGCTGCGGGAATGGCAGGCGGCCCACGCCCGCCTGGGCCTGGAAGACGGCGTCGGCCCCTTCCCCAGCTTCGATGCCCTGCAGGCGATGCTGGCTGACTGTCGGCTGACCTCGCAGGTTTTCACTGTCAACCATGTTGACGGCAAGGCCTTCCTGGCGGCCCTGAAGGCCATCGGCGCCACCGTCGCCGCCGAGGGCCATCGCCCGCTGTCACCCGGAAGTTTACGCAAGGTGATCAAGGCCATGGGTGCGCCGGCCGAAGTGAGCTACCATGTGGTCCATGCGGTTCTGTCGAGGGAGTAGGCCATGAAGGGCGTCTTCGTCACCGGCACCGACACCGGCATCGGCAAGACCCTGGTGTCGGCTTGGCTGGCGCAGCATTGGCGCGCCGATTACTGGAAGCCGGTCCAGACCGGTGCCCTCGAGGACAGCGATTCCGACACAATCGCCCAACTGGCCCCCGACGCCCGCATCCACCCGCCGGCCTATGTCTTCAAGGCGCCGCTGTCACCGCACGAGGCGGCGCGGCGCGAAGGTGCCCGCATCGACCTGTCGGCGTTGATCCCGCCCGCCGTGCCCGGCCCGCTGGTGGTCGAAGGGGCCGGCGGCGTGATGGTGCCGCTGAACGAGCTGGCCTTGATGGTCGATCTGATGGAACGCCTGAAATTGCCGGCCATCGTGGTGGCTCGCACGGCGCTTGGCACCATCAACCACACCTTGCTGACGCTGGATCTGCTGCGCCGCCGCCGGGTTCCGATCCTGGGCGTGGTGCTGAACGGCCAAAGAAATCCCGGCAACCGCCAAGCCATCGAGCAATTCGGCGCCGTCCCCATCCTGGCCGAGCTGCAGCCGCTGCTGGCCGTCACCGCCAAGGTGATCGCCGGCTTGCCGCCGCCGGCCTTCCATATGCCCGAGAGCTGAATGACCACCCTGTCCTATGACCAATTGCGGGCGCTGGACGCCCGCCATGTCTGGCATCCCTTCACCCAGGCCGCCACCGCGCCGCCGCCGATCCTGGCGCTGGGGGCCAAGGGCGCGACCATCTATGGTGCCGACGGTCGCGAATATCTGGACATGGTGTCCAGCTGGTGGGTCAACCTGCACGGCCACGGCAACGAGGCCATCGCGGCGGCCATCGCCGAACAGGCCATGCGGCTGGAACAGGTGATCTTCGCCGACTTCACCCACGAACCGGCGGCCCGCCTGGCCGATCGCGTTTGCCGGCTGCTGCCGGGCGACCTGGACCGGGTGTTCTTTTCCGACGACGGCTCGACCGCCATCGAGGTGGCGATGAAGATCGCCCGCCAGTACTGGAGCAACCAGGGAAGCGACCGCCGGGTATTCGTCGCCTTCGACGGCGGCTATCACGGCGACACCGTCGGCGCCATGTCGGCCGGGCGCTCGTCGGGCTTCTTCGGCGCGTGGGAGAACATGCTGTTCCCGGTCGAGGTGGCCCCCTTCCCCGCCACCTGGGACGGCGACGATGCCGCCACCCGCGAGGCCCAAGCCCTGGCCGTGCTGGACGAGATTTTCGACCGAAACCGCGACCGAATCGCCGCCCTGATCATCGAGCCCCTGATCCAGGGCGCCGCCGGCATGCGGATGTGCCGGCCCGAATTCCTGCAGGCGGTAGCGGCCCGCGCCCAGGCCGCCGGCACCTTGCTGATCTTCGACGAGGTGATGACCGGGTTCGGCCGTACCGGCGCCCATTTCGCCTGCCTCAAGGCCGGCGTGACCCCCGATCTGATCTGCCTGTCCAAGGGATTGACCGGCGGCTTCCTGCCGATGTCGCTGACGGTCGCGCGCGAAGAGATCTATCAGGCCTTCCTGGGCCCCGACCTCCTGAAGGCCTTCCTGCACGGCCATTCCTATACCGCCAATCCGCTGGGCTGCGCCGCCGGGCTGGCCTCGCTGGACCTGCTGGAAGCACCCGCCTGCCAGGGCCGTATCCGGGCCATCGAGGACATCCACCGCCAACGCCTGCCCGATCTGATGGCCCGCCACCGGCAACTGATCCAGCCGCGCGTGTGCGGCACCATCGCCGCCTTCACCCTGCCCGGCCAGGGCTATGGCTCGGCGGTCAGCGCCCGCTTGAAGAAGGACTTCCTGGAAAACGGCGTGCTGATGCGGCCCCTGGGCGACGTCTTGTACCTGCTGCCGCCTTATTGCATCGAGGATTCGCAGCTTCATCGCGCCTGGGACACGGTCGATTTCGTCCTGTCGCGGCTGTAGGAGGGGGCCATGCTGCGCATCGAGGAAATCGTCGGCGCCATGGATGACGACTTTCGCGACGCGCTGGAAGCGCTGACCGACGAGCGTCTGGCCGAGCTGGCCGGCAATAAGCGGGCCTTGGACCAGTACCGCCCGGTCGGGGTGTCGCACACCGAGGCGATGGCGATGATCGCCTATATCCAGGAAATTCGCGCCAACCCGCCGCCAGAGCCTGTGCCCGAACCGACGCAGGAACCGACGCCAGAGCCGACGCCGACGCCCACGACAGCGCCGACACCCGAACCGCTGCCCGAGCCCACGCCGCCACCGCAGAAGCCGGAACCGGTACCGACGGCGACACCCGCCCCTTCCCCCGTTCCGTCGTCATGCCCGGGCTTGACCCGGGCATCCGTTGAGCCTCGGGTCAAGCCCGAGGGTGACGACATCATCCCCGCTGCCGAACCCGAAGCGGACGCAACGAAACAATCCCTCCTGCCCCTTGGCGCCGCCGCATTGGCCGCCGGCCTGGCCGCCGCGCTGGCGGCGATTTTCGCCCTGCGGTAATCGCCGTCACCGTGGCACGCCAGAACCTTTCGTGTATGCTGAAAACATCATGATCCGCCGCCCGTTTTCCATTCTTCGACTACTATTGGTCTTGGCCGTCATCGCCGCCGGGGCGGCATGGCTTTACCTGCAAAACGGCACAGCCAAGGTAGCGCTGGCCACCGCCCGGCCCGGCCCGGCCATCGAGGCGGTCTATGCCACCGGCACGGTCGAACCGGAAAGCTGGGCCAAGGTCGGACCGCTGACCGTCGGCCGCATCGCCGAGATGCTGGTGACCGAGGGCGAGCGGGTCACCCAGGGCCAGAAGCTGGCCCGCCTGGACGACCGCGAGGCGGCGGCCAAGGTGGCGGAACTGGAAGCCCGCGCCGCCTATTGGCGCGAGGAAATGGGCCGCGCCCGCACCCTGGCCGACAAGGGCATCAAGGCGCGCGAGGCCGAACAGAAGGCCGCCAGCGAGTACAATCAGGTCACCGCCGCCATCGCCGCCGCCCGCCAGCGCCGCGCCGACCTGGTGGTGGCCGCGCCCATCGACGGCGTGGTGCTGCGCCGCGATTTCGAACCGGGCGAGGTGGTCGGCACCGATTCCACCCTGTTCTGGATCGGCGAGGCCCGCCCCTTGCGCATCACCGCCGATGTCGATGAAGAGGACATCGCCCGGGTGATGCCCGGCCAGAAGGTGTTGATCAAGGCCGACGCCTTCCCCGATGCCGCCCTGACCGGCCGGGTCGACCGCCTGACCCCCAAGGGCGACCCGATCAACAAGACCTTTCGGGTCCGGGTCCGCCTGCCCGACGACACCCCCGTGATGATCGGCATGACCGCCGAGATCAACATCATCACCGCCGAGAAGACCGACGCCCTGCTGATCCCCGCCGCCGCCATCTCGGCCGACGGCACGGTGTGGCGGGTGGTGGACGGCCGGGCCCAGCCGCAAACCGCTCGCCTGGGCATTCGCGGCCGCGACCGGGTCGAGGTTCTGGGCGGATTGAACGAGGGCGACAGCGTGATCGCCGCGCCGCCGACCGGCCTGAAGGCCGGCGACCGCGTCAAGGTGGAGTAAGCCCATGGCACCCCTGGGTCTGGCCATCGCCATGCGGCACCTTCTGCACCGCCGCCGCCAGACCCTGACCTCGCTGGTCGGCGTCTCGCTGGGGGTGGCGTTCTTCATCGGCATCGCCTCGATGATGCAGGGCTTCCAGCGCGACTTCGTCAACCGCATCATCGACGCCGCCCCCCACATCACCATCAAGGACGAATTCCGCACGCCGCCGCCCCAGCCGGTCTTCGCCGCCTTCCCGGACGCCGCCGTGCGACTGCGCGGCATCAAGCCCAAGGACGAGGTCCGGGGCCTTCGGGGCGCGCGTGCCCTGATCGACGCGCTGGAACAAATGCCCGGCCTGCACCTCGCCCCCACCCTGGCCGGCCAGATCCTGCTGCGCTTCGGGGCCAAGGACATCTCGGGCAACGTCACCGGCATCGTGCCGGACCGCGAGCGGCTGGTGACCAAGCTGGAACGCGACCTGATCGCCGGCTCGCTGGACAGCCTTTATACCGCCGCCAACGGCATCATCATCGGCGAGGGCATCGCGCTGAAGGCCGGCATCGGCATGGACGACATGGTGTCGGTGATCGCGCCGTCCGGCGTGCTGCTGCGCATGAAGGTGGTCGGCATCTTCCGAAGCGGCATCACGCTGATGGACAATTACGACACCTATGTCCTGATGAAGAAGGCGCAGGTGCTGCAAAACCGCCCCAACGTCATCAACCGCATCCGCATCCGCCTGGACGATGTCGAACAGGCCGCCGATCTGGCCCGCGCCATCGAGACTCGCTTCGGCTGGCGCACCGAAAGCTGGCAAGAGCAATCATCGAACATCCTGTCGATCTTCGTCATCCAGAACGCCATCATGTATTCGACCGTCGGCGCCATCGTGATCGTCGCCTGCTTCGGCATCTTCAACGTGATCTCGACGGTGGTGTTCGAGAAGACCAAGGATATCGGCATCCTGAAAAGCATGGGATTCCGCGACGCCGACATCCGCCGCATCTTCGTCTATGAAGGCCTGATCGTCGGCATCGTCGGCATGCTGATCGGCTGGGCCTTGGGCTATGCCATCGTCGAGTTCATGGCGTCGTTGCGCTTCAATCTGGAAGGCTTCGTCCGCGCCCAGGGCTTCGTGCTGTACCGCACGCCCAAGCATTATGTCCTGTCCGGGGCCATGGCGATCTTCGCCTCGACCTTCGCCGCCTGGCTGCCGGCCCGCCGCGCCAGCCGCCTGAACCCGGTCGACATCGTCAGGGGGGCGGCATGAGCCCGGCCATCGAGGCCCGCGGCCTGACCCGCATCCTGCCCGGCCTGGTGCCGGTGACCCTGGTCGAGGGCATCGATTTGACGGTCCAGGCCGGCGAGTTCATCGCCATCACCGGGCCGTCGGGATCGGGCAAGTCGTCGCTGCTCTATCTGCTGGGCCTGTTGGACAAGCCCAGTTCCGGCACGGTGCGGCTGCAAGGCTTGGCTACCGAGGGGCTGGACGGCGACCAACTGGCAGATTTGCGCCTGGCCCGCATCGGCTTTGTGTTCCAGTTCCATTTCCTGCTGCCGGAATTCTCGGCTGCCGAGAACGTCGCCATCCCGATGCGCCGGCTGGGCGCGATGCCGGAAAAAGCCATCCGCGCCCGCGCCGACGAACTGCTGGAGGGGCTTGGCCTGGCCGAGCACCGCGCCAAGCTGCCGGAACAGATGTCGGGCGGCCAGCGCCAGCGCGCCGCCATCGCCCGCGCCCTGGCCAACGACCCGGCCCTGATCCTGGCCGACGAACCGACCGGCAATCTGGACACCGCCTCGGCGCATCTGGTGTTCCAGACCTTGCGCGGGCTGGCGCGTGACCAGAACCGCACCATCATCGTGGTCACCCACGATACCGAACTGGCCGCCACCGCCGACCGCCGCCTGCATCTGGTGGATGGGCGTGTGGTGCCATGAGCCGCAAGCCGAAGGGACCGTCGTCAGAAGACCAGGCGGCGGCCGGACTGGCGCATGAATTGTTCTCGGATCTGGGGCCGATCAGGATGCGCCGGATGTTCGGCGGCGCCGGCCTTTATTGCGGCGAGCTGTTCTTCGCGATCATTCTGGATGGGGTTTTGTACCTGAAAGGCGACGGGGACAGCGCCGATGATTACCGCGCGGCCGGATCGGAAGCCTTCACCTGGCACAATCCGAAGACCGGCAAGGACGTGACGATGAACTTCTTCACCCTGCCGGAAGACGCGGTGGACGATGCCGATCGCGCGCTGGATTGGGGGCGTGTGGCGCTGGCGGCGGCAATGCGGGCGGGGATGAGGAATGGTGGGCGGTGAATGATGAAATCTGGTCGGTTCACCGCGTCAATCTTTAGACGACGCTTTCGCATCGTAACTGACGGCCGTTAACTTCAACCGGTCGGCGTGAGCGAAGATGTCGTCCAAGCCCTCGATCCGAACGCGCTCTTCATTCTTGTCAGCATCGAACAGGCCGAGATACTTGACCCCGGATTTCCCAGATGGTGCTGCGATTTCGTGACAGCGACTGCCAAATCTGATATAGAAATCAAGGCGGTACGGAC
>NZ_LWQU01000201.1 GCF_001650635.1 Magnetospirillum moscoviense
CCCGACCGCGCGATATTGCCTCGCCGCCGCCATGGGGGCGTGACCGTCAATACGATTCACGAATAGAGCCTTTTTATAACGCCGACAGGCTTTGACGCTGCCGACCGGCTTCATCGAAATTCGCCGGACCGATCCAGCGCGCGAAGCGCTGTTTCAAGGCCGGCCAGTCACTGTCGATGACCGAATACCAGGCGGTGTCGCGGTTGCGTCCCTTGGTGACGATCGCTTGGCGGAAAATCCCCTCGAAGCGAAAGCCCAGGCGCTCGGCCGCCGCCCGCGACGGCTGGTTGAGGGCGTCGCATTTCCATTCATAGCGGCGATAGCCCAATTCATCGAAGACCCGCGCCATCATCAGGGCCATGGCCTCGGTGGCGGCGGCACTTCGGCGCAGGGATTGGGAAAAATGGATATGGCCGACCTCGATGACGCCGTTGGCGGGGTCGATCCGCAGGAAACTGGCGATCCCCACCGCTTTTCCTGTCCGCTGATCGACGATGGCATGAAATAGCGGGTCATCCTTCAAAGCGGCGGATGAAAGCCACTGGTCGAACGCGTCTTGGTCGGGAAACGGGCCATAGGGCAAATAGGTCCAGCTCGCCTGGTTGCCTTGCGGGCACAGGGCCGCCCACAGATCGTCGGCATGGCGGGTGAGGTCAAGGGCCAGCACCTGGCAATGGCGCCCCGCCATCGGCTCCCGTCCCGGGCGCGGCCGCGCCGACCAGTCGGCCACGGTCCAGCCGATCGGTTGGCCGAATTCATTCAGTCGATGGCTCATTATGGTCCTTTGGCGAGCAAAAGCCCCGCTTCGGGTCGTGAAGCGGGGCTTTGAAGGGGTTACTTCGATTCGCCCGACGACGCGCCGGGGCCGCCATACATGCCGCCCTGGGGCTGGCCGTCCTCTTGCCCGCCGGGGCCGCCATACTGGCCGCCGCCGCCGCCGTAATCGGTCTGCGGCAGTTCGATCTGGATTTCCGAGGCGTCGATCACCTTGTCGCGGCCCAGGAAGTCGGTGACCATGCCGGGGAAGGCGACCACCAGGCACACCATGATGATCTGGATGATGACGAACGGCACCGCGCCCCAATAGATCTGTCCGGTGGTGACCGCCGCCATCTGTTTTCCGGTGACCTTGTCCAGATAGTCGGTGCGCGGCGCGACCGAGCGCAGATAGAACAGGGCGAAGCCGAACGGCGGATGCATGAACGAGGTCTGCATGTTGACGCCCAGCAACACGCCGAACCAGATCAGGTCGATGCCCATCTTCTCGGCCACCGGGCCCAGCAGCGGCACCAGGATGAAGGCCAGCTCGAAGAAATCGAGGAAGAAGGCCAGCACGAACATCAAGATGTTGACGAAGATCAGGAAACCCAACTGGCCGCCGGGCAGGCCGGTCAGCAGATGCTCGACCCACAGATCGCCGTTGACGCCCCGAAACACCAGGCCGAACACCGTCGATCCCACCAGGATGAACACCACGAAGCTCGACAGCTTGGCGGTGGTGTCCATCGCCTGGCGCATCAGGCTCCAGCTCAGCTTGCGCCGGGCCAGGGCCAGGATCAGCGCGCCGGTCGCCCCCATGGCCCCGCCCTCGGTGGGGGTGGCGATGCCGATGAAGATGGTGCCCAACACCAGGAAGATCAGCACCAGGGGGGGCACCAGTGAGAAAAGCACCCGGCTGACCAATTTCATGCCATGCAACGAGCGCGCTTCCAGCGGCAGGGCCGGGGCCATGGACGGCTTGAAAAGGGTGACCAGCAGGATGAAGCCGGTATAAAGGCCGGTCAGGATTAAGCCCGGCACGAAGGCGCCGGCATACATGTCGCCGACCGACCGGCCCAACTGGTCGGCCATGATGATCAGCACCAGGGATGGCGGGATGATCTGGGCCAGCGTGCCGGAAGCGGCGATGACGCCCGATGCCACCCGCCGGTCATAGCCGTAGCGCAGCATGATCGGCAGCGAGATCAGACCCATCGAGATGACGCTGGCCGCCACCACGCCGGTCGTCGCCGCCAACAGGGCGCCGACGAAGATCACCGCATAGGCCAGGCCGCCGCGAATCGGGCCGAACAACTGTCCGACCGTGTCGAGCAAATCCTCGGCCATGCCGGATCGTTCCAGAATCAACCCCATGAAGGTGAAGAACGGAATGGCCAGAAGCGTGTCGTTGCGCATGATGCCGAAGATGCGCTCGGGCAGGGCCTGGAACAGGTTGCCGCTCAACAGGCCCAGTTCCATGCCCAAAAGACCGAAAACGATGCCGTTGGCGGCCAGGGCGAAGGCGACCGGATAGCCGAACAGCAGGAAGAACACCAAGGCGCCGAACATCAACGGCGCCATGTTGGCGATGATGAATTCGGTCATTGATCGCCTCCATGATGGCCGTGGGCCGGGGCGCCGGCATCGGCGGTTGCCCCGGTCAGGAAGGCGATCTTCTTGATCAGCTCGGACAGGCCTTGCAGCAGCAGCAGGGTGAAGCCCAGCGGGATCATCAGTTTGACCGGCCAGCGGATCAGGCCGCCGGCGTCACTGGATTGCTCCATGCCGGTCAGCGACTGCACGAAGACCGGGATGGACAGCCACAGGATCACCCCGGCCATCGGCATCAGGAATAAAAGGGTGCCGATGACGTCGATCCATGCCTGGGTCCTGGGCGTGAAGCGGCCAACGACGACGTCGATGCGGATATGTTCGTTCTTCAGCAAGGTGTAGGCCGAGCACAGCAGGAACACCGCCGAGAACAGGTACCACTGCACTTCCAGCCAGGCGTTCGAGCTGTTGTTGAAGGTATAGCGCACCATTGCGTTGCCCGAACTGATCAAAACCATCACCAGGATAAGCCACGTCACCGTGCGGCCGATCGACGCATTGATGCGATCGATCATGGCGCTCAACATCAGAAATGGAGCCAATGCCCATCCTCCCAGAAATGACCGATGGATTTTCCAGCTTTTTGCGTACTATGCCATGGCCTGATTGGTCAGACCAGTTGTCCCGTGGTGGAATTTCGGAAAACCACAGTCAGCGCAAGCTGTCGGCCGGTGAATTCTGTCCGGGGGGCTGAGTGTCGGGGTCCAACGGCAACCAGCCGTTGGGGCCGAAGGCCTCCAGCGGCTGGAAGCGGGCCTTATAGGACATCTTGCGGCTTTCACCGATCCAATAGCCGAGATAGACGAAGGGTAACGAACGGCGCCGGGCCTCGTCGATCAGCCACAGCACCACCGCGCTTCCCAGCGAGCGGGCCGCCGCGTCGGGTTCGAAGAAGGAATAGACCGCGCTCAGGCCGTCGGACATCCGATCGGCCAGGCAGCCGGCCACCAGGATGCCGTCCGGCGAGCGGAATTCGACCATGAAGGTGTCGATCGGGCTGTCCTCGATCATCGAACGGTAGTCGTAGAAGCCCATCAGGGCCATGTCGCCGCCGGTATGGCGCGATTCCTGATAGCGCGAGAACAGGCGGAACTGCTCGGCGGTGGCCCGAGCCGGCACGGTGCGCACCGTCAGGCCGGCATTGGCCTTGGCCACCTTGCGCAAGGTCCGGTCCGGCTTGAAGCCATCGACGACGATGCGCACCGGGATGCAGGCCGAGCAGCCGGGGCAGGCCGGGGTGTAGGCGATGGAATGAGAGCGGCGAAAGCCGGCGCGCGACAGGGATTCATGCAAGATCTCGGCGTCGGGGCCGTTCAATTCGGTGACGATCTTGCGTTCCAGCCGGTCGGCCAGATAGGGGCAGGGCAGCGGCGCCGTGGTGAAGAAGAAATGCGGCCGTTTGAGGGGAACGTGATCCATGCGGTCCGGTCTCGACGAAGCTTAAGGCGGCCGGTGGCTGCCCGTATCCCTCATGTGGTGGCGTCGGCAGGAAGTGTCACTACCACGGTGCCGGCCAGCCAATCGTGAAATGTACGACGCTTGGCATTGAACAGTGCGACGATCAGAACCAGCCCGCCGGTCAAGGTCACCGAACCATAGAACGCCACGATCTGGATGATGGCCTGGATCGGGGTCGGGCGTCCACCGAAACCATGCGGGATGGCGCTGATGCTGACCACCCTAAGCCCGAACAGCCGCATCCCGAACGTCGCCTGGGCCGGCCCGGCGATCAGGCCGATGTGATAGGCCAGCGGCACCAGCGCCAACACCAGCGGCAGCAACGGCAACAGCAGGCCGAACGACAACAGACCCAGGAAGATCATGGCGAACCACATCATGCCGGTGATGCCCAGCACGATGCCGGCATCGACGGCATAGGCCATGACGCGGCGCATGGTGACGGCGGAATAGAGTTCGGGGTGGCGCCACGGGTCCGACCAATCCTCGGACGGGACGGCCAGGGGAACCAGGGCGGTCTCGTCGGTCATGTCAGCCCTTGCGGCCGCCATTGGCGGGGGCGGGGCCGGGCTTGGTCGGGGCCGGCTGCTGGCTGGCCGGCAGTTCCGGCGGCCCGGTCAGGTCGTTTTCGCGCAGCAAGATGATGCTGATGCGGCGATTCCTGGGCGCCTTGGGGTCGGCGACCACATAGGGATCGACGTCGGCGCGGCCGACGATGCGGTCGATGCGGGCTTCCGGCACGCCCGAGGCCAGCAGGGCGCGGCGGCTGGCCAGGGCGCGGTCGGCCGACAATTCCCAGTTGGTGTAGCCGGACGGATCGCGGAACGGGACCGCGTCGGTATGGCCGGAAATGGCGATCTTGTTGGGCATCTGGTTGACGATGCGGCTGACCAGATCCAGAAGGGCGCGGGTATGGCCGAACATCGCCGAGCTGCCGGCCGGGAACATCGCCAGGCCTTCCTGGTCGGTGATCTGGATGCGCAGGCCTTCCGGTGTGTTGTCCACCGTCATCGAGCCCTGGAACTGCTTGAGCTCGGGGATACCCTTGACCGCCTGTTCCAGTTGATCCTTGGCCTTGTCGAATTTCTGCTGTTCGCGCTCGGCCAGCTTTTCCTTGAATTCCTGCTCGTTCATCCCCTCCATCGGCTCGGTGGTGGCGGTGGTCAGGTCCTCGCCGCCCAGGCCGATCGACGGCGGCGGCAGGTGCTGGACCAGGCTGGGAGACGAGGTGTTCGAGGATTGGGCGCCCTGGCCGATCACTTGGCCGCCCAGGATGCCGCCGGCGCCCGACTGGGATTTCGAGGCCATGGACGGGGCGAAATAGTTGGAGATGCCGGTCAGCTGCTCTTCCGTCACGGCGTTCAGCAGCCACAACAGCAGGAAGAAGGCCATCATCGCCGTCACGAAGTCGGCATAGGCCACCTTCCACGCACCACCATGATGGCCGCCGGCGACCTTCTTGTACCTTTTGATGATGATCTGTTGGCCTTCAGCCATGTCTCGGCCGCCTTACCCGGTCATCAATCGGGCGGAAGGTTGGTGACGGTCTCTTCCAGTTCCTGGAAGGTCGGGCGCAACTCGTCGGGCAGGATCTTGCGCGCGAACTCCACCGACACCTGGGGCGCGTAACCCTGCATGTGGGCCAACAGCCCGGCCTTCATCGCCAGGAAATAATAATGGTCGGAATCGAACGCCATCTGCATGTTGCGGGCGAACGGCGCGAAGAAGGCATAGGACAGCAGCACGCCCGAGAAGGTGCCGACCAGCGCCGCGCCGATCAGGTGGCCCAGCACCTCGGGCGGCTCGGTGATCGAGCCCATGGTGTGAATGACGCCCAGCACGGCGGCGACGATGCCCAGCGCCGGCATGGCGTCGGACATCAGGTTCACGGCGTGGGAAATCTCGTGATAGTGCTTGTGGTGGGCTTCCATCTCGCCATCGACGATCGATTCGATCTCGTGGGCGTTCGAGGTGCCCAGCGTCAAAAGGCGCAGATAGTCGCACAGGAAGGTACGGCTGTGATGGTCGCCGGAAAACTTGGGGAACTTGCCGAACAGCGGGCTTTCGTCAGGCTTTTCGACGTGGCTTTCCAGGGCCAGGTCGCCCTTGGTCTTGGCCAGCTTGAACACCGAGTAAAGCATCGACAGAAGTTCGACGTAATCGTCCTTCTTGTGATGCGGCCCCTTGAAGATGATGGCGAAATTCTTGGCGATGCCGGTAATCGTCGATTTTGGGTTGCCCAAAAGCAGGGACCCCACCGCAGCGCCCAGGATGATGATGAACTCGAAAGGCTGCCAGAGGACGTCCAGATGGCCGCCGCTGGCCGCGTATCCGCCGATCACGCAGGCAATGGTGGTGACGATACCGATGATCGCGAACATTCAAATCCCCAGTTACGGCCCGCGCGGCAAGCCGTTCGATCAGCAGGTTGCCCTGAACAATGCTATAATTCGTTCCCGCTGTCGCGAGTCAACTGCCGATTCGCACAATTTTTCGTCAACCGGGGTTATGCACACCGTCGGGGACGGATCGGCATTTGACCGATGCGGTAGAACCTTACTAATCTGAAACAGTAGTTCCGCCATTTCCGCCGAGTGTTCCCATGACCGTAGACGACCGTTCCTTCCGCAAGGCCCTCGGGTGCTTCGCCTCTGGCGTGACCGTGGTGACCGCCCTGACACCCGACAGCCGCCAGCCGGTGGGGGTGACGGTCAGTGCCTTTTCCTCGCTGTCGCTGGACCCGCCGCTGGTTCTGTTCTGCCTGGGGGCCAAGACCTCCAGCCTGGATGCCTTCACCAATTTCGGCCATTTCGCCATCAACATGCTGGCCGAGACCCAGCGCGACCTGTCGATCCGCTTCGCCCGCCGGTCCGACGACAAGTGGGCCGGGGTGGACTGGAGCGCCGGCACGTCCGGGGTGCCGCTGATCAAGGGCTGCCTGGCCAGCCTGGAATGCTCGCTGGAAAACAAGATCGATGGGGGCGACCATCTGATTCTGATTGGCCGGGTTCAGTCGATCAAGCACCAGGAGGGCGGGGCGCCGCTGCTCTATTTCCGCGGCGCCTACATGAATTACGGACCGCCGCCGCCGCCGGCTCAGTAACTGGGCACCAGTTCCAGCGTCGCCATATGGTCGAGGTGCTGGCCGATGGCGAAGCCGCGACCGCTTCGCCAGGCCAGCGCCTGGTCGTCGTAATGGCGCGACAGCGGGTTGCCGGCCTGTCCGACCGCGACCACGAAGGTGCTGGCCGACAGGTTCGACAGGTCGAACACCGCCCGTAGGCCGGCGCCGTGGACATGCTGGAAGCGACCGGGGGCGAAGGTGCCGCGGCTGACGGTGAAATCGTCGCCGCCGGTCTCGATCTCGGTGCGGCCCAGCCGCGACAGCATCGGCACCGCCGACAGGATCGGGTGGTCGAACACCGCCCGGTGCGCCGTGGCCCACCGCCATGACACCACGCTGGCCCCATATTGGCCGGACAGGCGGGCCATGGCGCGATCCAAGGCCGTCTGGACCTGCTCGTCGCAGGATTCCGCCTTGGCGGTTGTGACGTCGTCGCACCAGTGGCGATGGCGGGTCAGGGCATCGATCAGCACGAACGGGCGGACGGCGCGGAAGTGGGCGAAATCCTCACCCAGTTCGTCGGCGAACAGGCCCCGCCACACCTCCTCGATCCAGGCGTTGAGGATCAGGGGCTCGGGGCGGTCGGGCTCCATGCGGCCGTTCCACTCGGTCAGCAGGCGCAGCGCCTCGTTGGCGCGCGGATCGGCGGTGGTCGGGCTGCCCAGCAGATCGCGCAGTTCCAAGGCCGGCAGCGACACCAGATCGGCCTGGATCGCGCTCATGTCGAAGGTGGTCAGAGCCTTGCGGTCCTGCAGCAACTGATCGATCCGCTCGGCGCGGGCGCCAATGGGCCAGTGGGCGGTGATCAGGAAAGGATAGCGCGGGCCAGCCACCTGGTTGTTGGCGTTGATCAGCCTTTTGGCCTTGGGATTCAGGCTTTGCGGCAGCTTGTCGAACGGGATCCAGCCGATCCAGTCGCCGCGATCCGACCAACCTTCGGCCGGCATGGTGCCGTCGCCGCTCTTGCGTCGGGGGATGCGGCCGGCGGTCATGAAGCCGATATTGCCCTCGATGTCGCCGTACATGAAGTTCAAGGCCGGGCTGTGCAGGTCGCCCAGGGCCTGGGTGAAGCCGCGCCAGTCCACCGCGCGGCCCATCTTTAAGAAGGCCTGGGCGGTCAGGTCGTTGGCCTCCAGGGCGGTGGCGCGCAGGGCCACCACCTGGTCTGGTCGAGCCCCACCGATCAGGTCCGAGATGATCGGGCCGTGCTGGGTTTCGCGCACGGTGATGGTCACGTCGGCGGCGTCCTTGACGCGGATGGTCTCGTCGCGGCGCAGGAACGGCCTGGCCTGCTTGCCGATCTGATAGGATTGGCCGTCGGCGCTGGGCTTTTCGATCACCAGATCGACGGTATCGGCGTGGGTGGTGGTCATGCCCCAGGCGATGCGCCCATTATGGCCGACCAGATGGAACGGCACGCCGGGAACGGTGCCGCCCGACACCATCAGGCCGGGCGCCTCGACGGTCAGCAGGTACCACAAGGACGGCGCCTGGAACGGCAGGTGCGGGTCGTTGGCCAACAGCGGCTTACCCGATTCGGTCAAAGTCCCGGACAGAACCCAGGCGTTCGAGGCCTGGCGCGGCCGAACCGCCTCGGGGACCAGGGCCAGCAGCGACTGGGCCGTGGCGGCCGACAGGGTGATCGGGCCGTCGGTGGTGCCGGGCCACAATTCGTTCAGGCGCTTCGCATCCAGCCTTGTCGCCAACTTGGCGCGCAACAAATCCTCTCGCCAGTCGCCGGCCAACTGCATGGCCATCATCCGCTGCCACACCAGCGAATCGGCAGGCCGCCACGGCTCGGGTCTAGTGCCCAGCAACAGGAATTCCGGCGGCAGGCGATGTCGATGGGCGTCAATCCAGGCGTTGACACCCTGGGCATAGGCGATCAGGGCGTCGCGGGTCGGCTTGTCTAGGCGCTCGAAGCTGGCCTCGGCCAGGCGATAAAGGCCCAGGGTCCGCATGAACTTGTCGGTTTCCACCGCCGGTGCGCCGACCAGTTCGGCCAGCCGTCCGGCGCCGATGCGGCGCTGCCATTCCATCTGCCAGATGCGGTCCTGGGCGTGGACCCAGCCGATGCTGAAATATCCGTCCCGCACCGAGCGGGCGGTGATGGTCGGCACGCCAATGGAATCACGCGCCACCTTGGCCGGCAATTCCAGTCCGTGCACCGGCACTTGGCCGTCGATGCGCGGCAGCGAGCTCATCACCCACACCACCGCGACCGCGATCGTCACCAGTCCGGCGAGCATGACGGCATTGGCCAGGTGCTGCCACAGCGGCATCTCGCCCCCGATGAACAATACGTCGGCGTTGGGGGCGGGGCGCTCGTCGGCGGATGTCGGCAAGTCCTGCAAAGCGGACACGGGCTCCGGTCAATTCGGCGGCGGATGGGAAGTGGTAATGCGGCACGGCCACCGGCGCAAGCGAATATCGGAATTTCACTCAAGCTATGCTATGAGGTCGGGACCAAACTTTGTCCGTCGAGGATTTTATGATCGGAAAGCTGAATCACGTCGCCATCGCCGTTCCCGACCTGACCGCCGCCGCAGCACTTTACCGCGACACCCTGGGGGCCAAGGTGTCCGATCCGGTGCCGCAGCCGGCCCACGGCGTCACCGTGATCTTCGTCGAGCTGCCCAACACCAAGATCGAGCTGTTGCATCCCTTGGGGGACAAGTCGCCGATCGCCGCCTTCCTGGAAAAGAACGCCTCGGGCGGCATCCACCATATCTGCTACGAGGTGGAAGACATCTTGTCGGCCCGCGACCGGCTGAAGGCGCAAGGGGCCCGCGTGCTGGGCGACGGCGAGCCGAAGATCGGCGCCCACGACAAGCCGGTGCTGTTCCTTCATCCGAAGGATTTCTGCGGCACCCTGGTCGAGCTGGAACAGGCCTGATACCGGCCAAGCTTTTGTTGGCCGGTATCCAGCCGCCATTGCGGCGGCGGCCAAGGGCGCGGATGCGCCCGCCCGGCGAGGGGCAATACAACCGGTCATGTGTGGACGGCCCCTGCGTTGCAAGGAGATTTTCACGCAATCACGCCCCGGTCGGGTGCAGTC
>NZ_LWQU01000202.1 GCF_001650635.1 Magnetospirillum moscoviense
CGATACGCGCGAGCGGGGACAGCCGTACCTGCCGATGCGCCTGATTGTCGGTCGCCTTCCTCAAGACAAGGCGGCCAGGGGATCCAGGTGGCTAAGTTCACGGCGGACAGGCCGCGTCAGGACGATCATGATGGGGCGTCCATCCAGAGTATCGCCAAACAGTTCCGGCAAATGGACAAACAACCATAGCACCCTGGCGCGACCACCGGGTCGACACGTCACCAGCAACCACCCCAGGCGATCCATTGCGGCCAAGGGGTCTGCGAAGCAGGACGCAAACATCCCGGCCCAATCACTCGCCGACAAAAGTGGAGTATCTCCGGCGCCGATTATGACCTTCCGCCTTTGCTTGATGCCAGAATTCCTGGCCAGGCGACGGTCGGCGTCGGCGCCGAATACAACTGACCATTGGGGGGAAAGTTCCAGCGGATGGGGGCCGGGGCGGGTGCGGTGGGTTCCCTTCGATATTTCTGCGTCACCTCGTAAATCCGAACGTCGGACCCCGCATGCCTCAAGCCCCAGATGCTTGGTCGCCTTCGTTTCGCCGACACCGTCGGTAGCACAGAGATGTCGATCGAGCTTTTCATCAAGCAGCAGCACGACCTTCTGGATCGGATTGACAGTCTTTTGCGCCCCCGGCGCGGCCCCAAGAGGTAGGGGCTATGGTTTCCAAGCCCGACCTTTGGGAGCGTGGACGCCTGTTGAGTGGGTGGAGATCGAGTAACGCGCGCCAGATTGATGTCGCAGCCGTAGGTTCGGGGCCGAAGTCCGTCGCGGAAGTCCGCGCCGTGGTGCGAGAATTAGCAAGAGGATCCAGCGACAATTCAGACTTCCCGGTCCGGGACGAGTATGGCCAGGAGGTGCACTCGGCGATGGCCAGCCTGGATGAATGGAGATTGCCGGTGGATCGGGATAATTGGTCTCGGGCTGCTCGGAACTGCGCCTGACCCTGTTGGCGCCGGATATTGTTGAGGCCATCCTCGCCGGTCGCCAGCCCGAGGGGCTGAAACTGGCGGATCTGCTGGAGCCGTTTCCAGTGGAATGGAGCGAGCAACGCCGCGCCTTCCTGGGGGCGGAATAGCGATTTCTTGAATTCGCCGTCGATTCGACTTAGGTTACATGTAACCAGCGTTGGAGCCGACCATGCCCCTCGTGCGAAAGAGCCCTTCTCGCGATAAGGTGCGGGCCTACCGTGAGCGCATGCGCGCCCAGGGCTTGCGCCCCATTCAAATCTGGGTGCCCGACACCCGTTCCGCCGCATTCCGGGATGAGGCACACCGCCAGTCCCTTGTCGTGGCGGCCAGTGCCCACGCCCATGCCGACCAGGCATTCATCGATTCCATCTCCGATATGGGGGATGAGTGAGGCGCGGCGAGATATGGACGGTGTCCGCTGGCGGCTATGCCGGCAAGCCCCGTCCGGCCGTGATCGTCCAGAATGACCGTTTCGACGGCACCGCTTCAGTGACAGTCTGCGCCTTCACCTCCGACGAAACCGACGCGCCTCTCTTCCGGTTGCCGATTCATCCCAGCGAACGGAACGGCCTCAGGGGCGTTTCCCGTCTGATGGTGGACAAGATCACTACAGTCCCCAAGGACAAGCTGGGAGAGCAGATTGGTTATCTGGGCGACGAGGATATCGTCCGCCTCAACCGGGCGATCTTGATTTTCCTGGGATTGGCGTAGACGATTCCGATGCCAGAATCCAGCACATCCCCAAGAAAATTCGGAAACTACACGAAGCGGGAATTCTCGGAATATCGTTCCAGGACACACACTTGGCAACCTGTTGACTAAAAATGGGCAGTCAACAGGTTTGGAGAGAAATGGGCGTTAGAGAGAGAATTACCGCACATTCGCCCAGAACGAAGTCAGCGGCTATACAACGCAAACCCACGCGGAACCTTGTGATATCCAAGGCCGCGTCTTAGCGGTAGAGCCAGTTTGTCTGGTGAGAATGGCGTGGCGTAGCGGTCGAAACTGATAACTGGAAAGTGGACCTTCAGTACGGACTCGGTTGCGCAGTCTCGGGGGGCGATGGCTTGAGGCCGGTGACCTGATAGGCGGCGACCAAGCCTTTGCCCTTGATCTGGCGAAGGTCTAGCGAGAATCCGTCGAAGCGGTCAATGAGTGCGGACCACGCGGCCCTGGTGACCACCACGTGGCCGGGCGCACCCACAGCCCCCATGCGCGAAGCGAGGTTGACGGTGTCTCCCCAGATGTCGAACTGATAGCGGGCCGTGCCCGCCACACCCCCCACCACAGGCCCCAGATGGATACCCACCCGTGTCGCCCAATCTTCGGCGACCTCGGTCACCGCTGCCACCATCTCCAATCCGCAGCGCACGGCAGCCGACGCCGGGTCGGAATGGCGGATGAGCAGGTTGCCGGCACCCATGAAGCAGTCGCCTATGGTCTTGATCTTCTCGATGCCGTGGGCCTCGGCGATTTCCTCGAGCCGCATGAACACGGCGTTCAGCCGCTTCAGCACGTCCTCGGGCTGGTGACGGTCGCAATAGGCGGTGAAGTTGGCGATGTCGCAAAACAACACCGCCACATCCTCGTACCGGCGCGGCGCCACCTGGCCGGTGGCGCGGATCTCTTCGGCAGCCGCCGACGGCAGCACCACCTCCAGCAGCGCGTCGGCCTTGTGGCGGGCAAGGTCGGCCTGGTGCGTGGCGTCCCGCAGCGCCAGGTGGGTCTGGACACGGGCAGAAACGATGGGAGCGCTGAACGGCTTATGAATGTAGTCCACCGCGCCGACCGCGAAGCCCTGCGCCTCCGCGTCGACGTCGGTCAGCGCGGTCAGGAAGATCACCGGGATGGCGGCGGTGGCAGGGTCGGCCTTGAGGCGGCGGCAGACCTCGTAGCCGTCCATCCCCGCCATCATTACGTCCAACAAGATCAGGTCGGGGCGACCGCCATCGGCCGCTGCCAAGTGCAGCGCCCGTTCGCCGCTATTGGCCACCTTCAGCCGATACCGTCCCCGCAGGACCGACGTGATGACGTCGATGTTCTCGGGGGTGTCGTCCACCACCAGGACGGTTTGTCGCGGATCCTGCGCCATCGCGGGGAGCTACCGACCCAGCAACTGGCTGGCATCCCGTTGGGCGAT
The DNA here is from genome assembly GCF_001650635.1 of Magnetospirillum moscoviense. Lineage (GTDB taxonomy): Bacteria > Pseudomonadota > Alphaproteobacteria > Rhodospirillales > Magnetospirillaceae > Magnetospirillum > Magnetospirillum moscoviense. The sequence continues at coordinate 3,115 of NZ_LWQU01000202.1, forward strand.
CGCCAGCGAGTCTTGCGGTGCCATGCCCTGGTCCAGGCAGCGATCCACCGCAGCCTTGACGACACCGCGGATTTTCAGGTTGTTGGCGGTCATCAGCTTTGCTGTCGCATTGGGCAGGTTGGCGTGCAGCCGGCGATAGGGGCCGGATTCGCCATAGCGCCGAACCATCGACGGTTCGTTGAACGCTGACTGGGTGACGGGAAAATAGCCGGTCTGCTCGCTCAGCGAGGCCTGGGCGGCCGGCGTGTACAGATACTCGATGAACCTGAGGGCGGCCGCCCTCTCGGCCTCGGCCATGTGGGCCGACATGAACAGGTTGCCGCCGCCGACCGGCACGCTGCGGGTCGAGTGCCGGGGGATGAAGGTGACCGTCCAGGGAAACTTGGCGTTTTTTTCCACCAAACCGGCCCCGCCGCTGGAATAGAACACCACCGGGAAGGCCCCCAGGGAAAAGGCGTTGATGGTCCCCTTCCAGGCCGGCGAGCGAGCCAGCAATCCCTTCTTGTGCAGTCGCTGCAGGAAGGCCAGCGCCTCGACGGCGCCCGGCGAGCCCAGGCCGATGCCGGCGGCGTCGCTGCGCAGGCCGGTTCCGGTGGTGGCGGCCATTGCCTCGAACAGCCAGTCGTACCAGTCGCCGCCCAGCGCGAAGGACGGGCGGCCGGTCTTTGCGGTCAGCGTTTCCAGCAGGGATTCGAACTCGGCCCAGGTCGTTGGCAATGCCTCGGTGGACACGCCTGCCGCCGCCATGGCCTCGACATTGTAATAGGCCACCGGCATGCTGCGGAACAGCGGCGCCGACAAAAAGCGCTGGCCGCCGCTATTGCCAAGGAAACTGGGCAGAAGCGCGGCGTGGAAAGAGGCTAAGCGGCTCCCCAGCGCCTGGTCCAGAGGCTGGATAGCGCCGGCTTCCTGCAGTTCCAGCGTGGTGGACAGTTCAGCGACGAAAAGGCCGGCGCTGCGCTTGGCCGCCGCCTCGGCCATCACCCGCCCCACCACCTCATCGTAGTTGGACAGGCTGACCACTTCGATCTCGATGCTCGGCGCACCCTGCTGGAAATTGCGGGCCAATTCGTGGAACAGCCGGTTGGCGTCGCCGGTGGCCGCAGAGGGAACCAGGAACTGAAGCTTGGTCGCAGCGGCGGCGGGGGCTGCGATGAAGATGCAAATCGCAGCTATAGCCTTGAGCATACCCATTCCGCACCTCCGCCCGAATGAAACCGTTAGGGTATATTGACCATAAAACTCCTGGACAGCATACTCATATCTCCTCAGCGGGGGGGGGTTAGCAATGCATGTGCGATCGGAAGGGGGGGCGCCCTATCCGCTGCATCTATGGGGTGCGATTCCGAGCCTTGCGGTAAAATTCCTGGTTGTTGTCGTCCCGTTGCTGATTGCCTGCGGGGCGGTCTTCAGCGTCAGCCTGTATTTCTTGAAGGGGGCGGAACTCCGCGCCGCCCTCGAGTCCCGCATGATCGACGTGGCCGGGCGCAATGCGGCCGTGCTGGCGCGCCCCCTTTACAATGTCGAAGCCGAGGTTGCCCAGGCCCTGATCGAGGCGATGTCGGTCACCCCCGAACTGGTCTGTGCCGAGGTCACCGTGGACCTGACCGGCAGCCGCCTGGCCTGGCCGCCGGCTGGGTGTCAGGGCTGGTCGGCTGCCGACGACGGTTCTGTTTCGGTGCCGGTCCACTATGACGGGACCAAGGTCGGCACTCTCCATATCGGCTACAGCGCGGTCGGCGGCGAGGCGGAATTGGCCCGCGAGATGCTGCGCCTGCTGCTGCTGACCGCGGTCATTGTGGTGGTGACGGCGGTGGCGGCGCTGCTGGCCTTCAAGCTGACCATCGGGCGGCCGTTGGACCGCCTGCTGACGGCCATCCGCCAGACCGAGCAAGGGGGCGGACAGGTGGTGGTGGACTGGCCGACCCGCGATGAGATGGGCCTGTCCATCGCCGCGTTCAACGACATGAGCGCCCAGATCACCGCGCGAACCGCCGAACTGACCGAGGCCCGCGCCGTGGCCGAGGCCGCCACCCGGGCCAAAGGCGACTTTCTGGCCAATATGAGCCACGAGATCCGCACCCCGATGAACGCGGTGCTGGGCATGACCGAACTGGCCCTGAAGACCGAACTGACTGCCAAGCAACGCAATTACCTGCAAAAGTCACATAACTCGGCGCGGGCGCTGCTGCGGATCATCAACGACATCCTTGATTTCTCGAAGATCGAGGCCGGCAAGCTGACCATCGAGGAAGTCGAATTCGCCCTGGACGACGTCATCACCCACGTCGCCGACATTTCCATGGTCAAGGCCCAGGAAAAGGGACTGGAATTGCTGTTCGGCGTCGATCCGCGCGTGGCCAAGCGGTTGATCGGCGACCCTTTGCGGCTTGGCCAGGTCCTGATCAACCTGATCGGCAACGCCCTGAAATTCACCCAGTTGGGCGAGGTGCTCGTCTCGGTCGAGATGGTGCGCGATTGGGACGACCGCATGGCCTTGTGCGTCCATGTCCGCGACACCGGAATCGGCATGACCCCGGAACAATTGGGGCGGCTGTTCGGCGCCTTCTCGCAGGCCGATGCCTCGACCACCCGCCAGTTCGGCGGCACCGGGCTGGGGCTGGCAATTTCGAAGCAGATCGCTCAGTTGATGGGCGGCGACATCACCGTCGAATCGCAGTTGGGGGTGGGCAGCACCTTTCATTTCTCGGCGGTGATTCGCAAGCCGGCCAACGCGGCCACCTATGGCGAGCAAGGTACCGCCCTGGCCGGGGTGCGTATCCTGGTGGTGGACGACAACGAGGCGTCGCGCGACTTGCTGGATGTGCTGCTTCAGGGTTTCGGCTGCACGGTGGCTCAGGCGGCCAGCGGCGAAGAGGCTATCGCCGAGTTGCGGCGTGTGGTGCGGGCCGGCGAGCCCGGCTACGACGTGGTGCTCATGGATTACATGATGCCAGGCATGGACGGCATCGAGGCTGCGCGGCGCATCGCATCCGACGATCGGGTGATCCAGGCGCCGATCATGGCCATGGTCACCGCCTATGGCCGCGAGGAGGTCATGACCCAGGCCGCCGAAGCCGGACTGTCCGGATTCCTGGTCAAGCCGGTCAGCCCGTCGGCCTTGCTCGAGACCGTGCTGGGTCTGCTGGGGCGCGAACCCATACCCTTCCAGCCGGTGGACCACCACCAGGCTTCGACGCCAGTATCGGTGTCCAGCTTGCGCGGGGCGCGCGTGCTGTTGGCTGAAGACAACGACATCAACCGCGAACTCGCCATCGAGATCCTGTCGACGGTCGGCGTGTCGGTGGACACCGCCGCCGACGGTAGCGAGGCGATCCTCATGCTGGAACGCAGCCGCTATGATGGCGTGCTGATGGATTGCCAGATGCCGGTCATGGACGGCTACGAGGCGACTCGGGCCATCCGCCGGAACGCAGCATGGGCCAACCTTCCGGTGATCGCCATGACCGCCAACGCCATGGATGGCGACCGCCAGAAATGCCTGGCGGCCGGTATGAACGACCACGTCACCAAACCCATCGACACCCCCAATCTGCTGGCGACCATGGCCCGCTGGATCAAGCCCAGCCGCCCCGCCGCTTTCGAGGCGTTTCAGACCGCCGCCGAGGACATCGGAGACGACATGGATTTCAGTTCCCTGACCTTGTTCGATTCCGGGGCCGGCCTGCGCCGCGCCCAGGGTAACGCCAAGCTTTATGGCCGCCTGTTGCGCAAGTTCCGCGACGGCAACCGCGATTTTGAGGCTGCGTTCCACGCGGCGTTGGCCGATGCGGACCCCCGTGCCGCCGAACGTTGCGCCCACACCCTCAAGGGCCTGGCTGCGACCATCGAGACGGCCGAGGTCGCCCAGGCCGCCGCTGCGTTAGAGCATGGCTGCCGCGATGGCCTGCCCCGCGAGGAAATCATGGCCCGGCTGGCGGTTTTGATGGACCGCCTGCGTCCGGCCCTGGCCGAACTGACGGTGCTGTTCGGTGACGACAATCAGCCGGTCGCCGAACCGGGCGGCCGCGCTGGCGGGGACACGACGCTGTCGGACGAAGCGCTGGGCCGCCTGTCCCAGGTGGCTGCCTTGCTGAGCGACGGCGATTCGGACGCAACGGAAGTCCTGGACTCGGTTCTCGAGGACTATCCCGAACTGAGCGGACCATTGGCAGCGGTACGCCAGAAGGCGGAAGGTTATGATTTCTTCGGCGCTCACGAGGAGCTTGCGACACAGGCTAGGGCCTGGGGGGTGACGCTGTGACCGCCGCCCCGCAAACCGTGCTGGTGGTGGACGACACCCCCGAGAACCTCGATCTGATGAAAGCCATCCTGGCCCCGCACTACAAGGTCAAGGTGGCGATCAGCGGCGAAGCGGCGCTTAAGCTGCTGGCAGCGTCGGCTCCCGACATCATCTTGCTCGACGTGATGATGCCCGGCCTGGACGGATACGAGGTCTGTCGCCGCATCAAGGCCGACCCGGCTCGCCGCCATGTGCCGGTGGTTCTGGTGACCGCCATCGCCGAGGCCATGGACGACGGCAAGGGCTTCGCGGCCGGAGCCTGCGACTACATCACCAAGCCGGTCAGCGGTCCGGTGGTTCTGACCCGGGTGCGCACCCACCTGGCCTATCGCGGCCTGCTGGCCGACGTCGCGACAGCGGTGGAGCTGCTAAGCGTCGGCGACACCGCCACTGCCGCCGACACACTCGCCGCAGCCATTGAGGGGGCGCTGCCATGACCGAACAAAATCCCAGCGTCCTGGTGGTCGACGACAGCCCGGAAATGCTGGATCTGCTGCGCGAAGTGCTTGGGGGCGACTACAAGGTGCGGGTAGCGATCGGCGGCGGCCCCGCCTTGAAGCTGGCCCGCCAGGCCCCGCCGGACATCGTGCTGCTGGACGTGATGATGCCGGAAATGGACGGCTATCAGGTTTGCCGCCTGCTGAAGCAGGATCCCCAACTGGCCGACATTCCGGTGATCTTCATCACATCGATGGACGAGGTGGAGGACGAGGAACTGGGCTTCGCGGTCGGTGCGGTCGACTACATCACCAAACCGATCAGTCCGCCGCTGGTCCGCGCCCGCGTCGCCACCCATGTCAAGCTCATGCAGCAGCGGCGCCAGGCCGAACGAAGCGCCCGCATCAAGGCCGACATGCTGGCGATGATGAGCCACGAAATCCGCACGCCGCTGCACGGCATCCTGGGGACCGTCCGCCTGCTGATGGACAGCCGCCTGGACACGGAACAGACCAACACCCTGAAGATCGTGCATTCCTCGGGCGAGGCGTTGCTGGCCATCCTCAACGACGCCCTGGACCTGGCCAAGCTGGAGGCCGGCAAGCTGGCCATCGACCCCGTGCGGTTCGAACTGGCCGAAGCCGTGGAAAGCGTCGTGGCGTTGATGGAATCGCGGGCCCGCGAGAAAGCCGTCGATCTGGTGCTGGATGTGGCCCCGGGCCTGCCGGGAGCGGTGATCGGCGACCCGATACGGCTCAAGCAGGTGCTGCTGAACCTGGTCGGCAATGCCATCAAGTTCACCGAAGCGGGCCGGGTCACGGTTTCGGTCGCCGCCTCGGCGAATGGCATGATCACGTTCAGCGTCACCGATACCGGTATCGGCATCGATCCCAAGGCGCTGCCCGGTTTATTCGCCGATTTCGTGCAACAGGATGCCTCGATCGCCCGCCGTTTCGGCGGGACCGGCCTGGGATTGTCGATCTGCAAGAAGCTGGTCACCCTGATGGAGGGCGATATCCAGGTCGAAAGCACCCCTGGAGTCGGCAGCACCTTCAGGGTCCGTCTGCCGATGCCCATGGCGCCGGCGGCCACCGCCCCGTCGCCCGAGACGCCCCGGGCGGACGACGCGCCCCTGACCATCCTGGTGGCCGACGACAATCCGGTGAACCAGCGCCTGGCGAAGGTCATCCTGACCCAGCACAATCACGTGGTTCATCTGGCCTCCGATGGCGAAGCCGCGGTCAAGGCGGTGGCCCAGGGTCGCTTCGACGTGGTGCTGATGGATGTCCGCATGCCGGTGATTGACGGCCTCGAGGCTACTCGTCGCATTCGCGCGCTATCAGGACCGGCGGCGCAAACCCCGGTGCTCGCCGTCACCGGCATGGCCCTGGACGAGGAACTGCAGACCTGCCTGGCCGCCGGCATGACCGACGTCGTGGTCAAGCCCTATAGCCGCAGCACCCTCTTCGACGCGATTCGCCGCGTGACCGCCGACAGAAGCCCGCTCAGTCAGGGCTGAAGCGCCCCGCTGGCCCCATGGACCAGATGTGACTGTACGATAGAATCATTTTTTTGGAAGACGTTCTGTTCCGGTTGCTTGACGTCACCGGCCCCACCATCAATCATCAAAATTTATCTCGTGATGGTAACGCCAATAAAGATACGGAAACTACATATGCCCTCCTCCCGCGCGCTATCCGAATACTGCCGATCCGCACTTTTCCGTAAGAGTCCGTCCGCGAAGTTCCCTATTATTTCCTGTGCCTTGCGATTCTGCGCAGCATGAGGCGGATCATGGCCAGGCGCAGGAACGCCAGCGCCATTCTGGCGAGGTTCTCGAAGTCCTTGGCGAGGCGTCGGCA
>NZ_LWQU01000203.1 GCF_001650635.1 Magnetospirillum moscoviense
AGGGGGGCATGATGGATGAGTCATTCCATCTTGAATCACGCTCACGCCCGCCTGTCCAGGCTATGTTAACGCCTATGAGGCCGCGGGTGAGGTCATCCACATCATGGCCGGGCGCGGCTGTGTCTATCAGTGCACCTATTGCGTCAACGCCCTGCTGACCCCCATGCACCGGGGCAACGGCAAGCCGGTGCGTCTGCGCTCGGTGGATAACGTGGTCGCTGAACTGGTCGAGGCACACCGGCGCACGCCCAACGCCCGTCACGTCTGCTTCCACGACGAGGTGTTCGCCATGTACGGCGAGTGGCTGGCCGACTTCCGCGACAAGTACAAGGACGCAGTCGGCCTGCCGTTCGAATGCGAGTTGGTGCCCAAGCTGATCCGCGAGGAGAACGTCCGCCTGCTGGTCGATGCCGGCCTGACCGAGATGGGCTTCGGCATCCAATCCGGCGACAAGCACGTCCGTACCGTGGTGATGAAGCGCCCCGGTGGCAACGACGAGTTGGTGGCCAAGGCCCGGGTGCTCCACGACCATGGCGTCCACGGCCGCTATGACCTGATCCTCGACAACCCGTTCGAGAGCGAGCAGGACCTTGAGGAATCCATCGACCTGCTGCTGCGCTTTCCGCAGCCCTTGCAGCTGTTCACCTACAAGATGCAGTATTTCCCCGGCTACCCCTTCACCGAGGCGGCGCTGAAGGAGGGCTACATCACCCAGGCCATGCTGACCGACGAGGCGGTGGCACAGTCCACGATGTACAACTGGAACTTCAAGCCGCACATGAATTGGACCCGGCGCAACCAGTTGCAGAACGCTCTTTATCTGTTCAGCCTGAATTCGCCCCTGCTGCGGCGCATGACACTGAAGGTGCGCGCCGGCCGGGCACCGCTGGCCGGACTGGTTCTCGACGTGGCCGCCTTCCTGTTTTATCAGTATAACGTCCGCCACAATCCCGTCCTGGTGTGGGGCAGGCGTATCGTGTTGGGGCTGCGGATGCTGGCTTCCGGCGATGTCGGCACCCTGGCCCGGCTGTCCAAGCGGGTTCTGGGCCGGTTCCGCACCGCGCATTTGTCGAGGTAGGGGCGCCCCCTTGGCGAAGGCGGCGCGCGAGACCGCCAGCTTCCAGCCCCCGCCATCAAAGCCCTGCCCGCCGAGCGGAAAGACCTGCAAATGCGCGACATTCCGTATTTCTGGATGAAGGCCCGCCTCGGCAATCGGCCCCATCGACAAAACGCCTGAACTGGTATCCAATCAACGACCAACCACGATGGCTGGGGACAGGATGGCGCCCACGGCTCGTTTCGACGGTAGCAACGACAAGCGCCCCCGACCCGTCCGGATCGGTTGGGCGAAGGAATGGCCGCAATCATGGCGCCTGGTGGCCATCTGCTGCGCCACCGCGCTGCCCATCGCCGCATTCGCCCTGGTCCTGGGATTTTTCTATGCCGACGACCGCCGCAAGCTGATCGAGTCGGAAATCGACGGCATCATCACCGCGCTGTCCACCGCCATCGAGCGTGACATCGAGGCCCGCTTCCAGGTGCTGACGGTATTGGCGTCATCGACCGACATCGTCCGCAATGATATCGGCGCCTTCCACCGCGAACTGACCAACGTCGTCCGACGCCCCGAGCAGCACTGGTTCACCATGGCGTTGCTCGACCCCGCCAACAAAACCATGGTGACCAACACCTTGCGCCCCTTTGGCGCGCCCCTGCCCTATACCAGCGCGCCCGGCAACATCGCCCAGATCGTCGAGACCAAAGCGCCCCAGATCTTCGGAGTGGTGCCCAGCGGCAGCATCCAGTCAAAGCCGTTGATCATCATGGGGGTGCCGGTGATGGACGGCTCCGATATCCGCTACATCCTGAACGGCACCTTCTTTCCGGCAGCCCTGAGCGCGGTGCTGACGCGGCAGAACTTTCCCGCCACCCATGTCGTCGCGGTGATCGACGCCAATGGGCGTATCGCCGCCCGCTCGCGCGATCCCGACAGCTTCATCGGCGCCCGCATCACCGATTCGGCCGGGTCCAAGCTTGCCGCGACCACCGCCCAGCGCGGCCGCTTCGTGGCCGTGACCCAGGAAGGCAACGAGCTGGTCACCACCTTCCATCGCATTCCAGGGCTGGGATGGACCATCCTTTACGGCGTTCCCAAGGCGGTGATGCAGGCCCCGTTCGAGGAAGCCGACCGCATCCTGATCCCGGCCGGCATCGTCGCCCTGTTGGCCAGCGTGCTGCTGGTCACCTTATTCATCCGCGCCGACCAGCGCCGCCGGGAATCCGAAGCGCGCGCAGTCGCCGCCGCGCAGGAAACCGAGGAGCAGGAATATCGCATGCTGCAACTGGCCAAGCAGCACGCCGAGGAGACTAGTCAGGCCAAGACCGACTTCCTGGCCAACATGAGCCATGAATTGCGCACGCCGCTGAACGCCATCCTGGGCTTCACCGAGGCGCTGCAATTGGAAATCTTCGGCCCTTTGCAGACCCCGAAGCAGAAGGAAGCCCTGCGCAGCGTCCACCATGCCGGCATGCTGCTGAAGGGAAGCATCGACGACATGCTGGACATGGCCCAGATCGAGACCGGCAAAGTCGCGCTGGTCGATGACGAGATCGATATTTGCGAGTTGATCAAAAGCTGCGTCGGGACCCTGACGCCGCTGGCCACCAGCCGGTCGCTGCGGCTGGATTTCGCCAGCCCGACCGACACGCAGGTCCCCAAGGTCAGGGTCGATTCGCTGCGCTTCAGCCAGATCCTGGTCAATCTGATCAACAACGCCATCAAGTTCACGCCGGCCGGCGGCATGGTCACCGTCGATGTCGAGGCGACGCCCGACGGATGGGTGCGGATCATGATTCACGACACCGGCATCGGCATCGATTCGAAGGACATGGATGTGGTGTTGCAGCCATTCGGCCGCGGCTCCAGCCCGCATGTCACCAAACAGGAAGGCAACGGGCTAGGACTGCCGCTGGCGCGGCGCCTGGTGCTGCTGCATGACGGCACGTTCCATATTTCCAGCCGCCCGGGGGCCGGCACCACCGTGTCGATCGGCATTCCGCCGGCCCGGGTGCTGCGCCAGGAATAGAGCCGTCGCCCACACTCCGTCATGCCCGTGCTTGACACGGGCATCTACGCGGCCCCACCACTCCAATTGTTTCCAATGACTTTTGCCGCCCGACGCGTGGACCCTCGGGTCAAGCCCGAGGGTGACGGAAAAGGGCATGGAACGCTCAATCGGCGTTCTTTCCGCAGCCTGCTACCCTCGCCGCAGGCTTTCCTCGATGGCGATCGCCTCGGCCGGATTGTTGACGATACGGCTTGCCGGGAAACAGGCGGTGGCGGTGGTGCCCTTGTCGGGTTCGGACTCGATGACCAAGGTGCCGCCATGGGCCATGGTCAGGGCGCGGGTCAAGGGCAATCCCAGGCCGGTGCCTTCATATTTGCGCGACAATCTTGTGTCGGCCTGGACGAAGGGCTCCATCACCCGTTCCAGATCCTCGGGGCTCATGCCGATGCCGGTGTCGGCGACCCGGATGCAATAGCCCTGTTCGTCGGCCACCGCCGACAGGGTGACCGAGCCCCCTTCCTCGGTGAACTTGACGGCGTTGGACAGCAAGTTAAGGACGATCTGGCGAATCCGTCGCTCGTCGCCGCGCAGGAAGGGTAGATCGGCCGGGTAATCCTCGATCAGATCGACGCCGTTGGCCTGGGCGCGCCGGGCCATCATGCGGATCGAGCCGCGCATCACCGAGACGACATCGACCAGGCTGTCGACCAGATCGGTCATGCCGGCCTCGGCCTTCGACATGTCCAGGATGTCGTTGATCAGCTCCAGCAGGTGCATGCCGCTTTCGTGAATGTCGTCGACATAGGTGCGATAGGACACCGGCTCGAGCGGTCCGAAAATCTCGTGCTTGATCAATTCCGAGAAACCGATGATGGCGTTCAACGGCGTGCGCAATTCGTGGCTGATATTGGCCAGGAAGGTGGCCTTGGCTCGATTGCCGCGCTCGGCTGCGTTCTTGGCCTCGCGCAGGGTGTCCTCGACCTTCTTGCGGTCGGTGATGTCGGTGAAGGTCAAGATCAGACCGCCGCCCGGCATGCCTGAGGCACGCACCTCGATCACCGCGCCCATGGGCCTGGCATGCTCGAACACCAGATTGGGCTGCTGGCGCAAGCGGGCCAGTCGGTTGCCGGCCTTGCGCATGGCGTTGCCGCGGCCGAACTCGCCCTGGACCGCCAGATGCAGCAACATGCCTTCCAGATTCGACTGGCCGGGATCGACGTCACCCTCGGCCAGGTCCAGCATCAGGCGGGCGTGCTTGTTGAGCGCCACCAACCGTTCCGACCCGTCGAACACCGCGACGCCCTGGGCCATGTTGTCGATGATCGCCTGGCGCAGGCTGGATTGCGCCGCCAGTTCCTGTTCGTGACGCTTCAAGGGCGTCACGTCGCTGGCGGTGCCGCGATAGCCGGCGAAGGAATTGTCGGCGTCGAACACCGGCCGGCCGGCCATTTCGACGAACTTGATGGCGCCGGACGGCATGCGGTTCAGGAAGACGAAGCCACGGAAGGGCCGCCGGGCGTGGATCAGGCCCAGTTGCGCATGCCAATCCACCGGGTTTTCGGCGGCGTCGCCCAGTTCCAGGAACGACCGCCCGATGAAATGGGCCGGCCCGACACCCAGGACCTGACGCACCCGGCCCGAGACGAACGAGAAGGTCAACTGACCATCCAGTTCCCAGAACCAGTCCGATGCCGATTCGGCCAGATCGCGGAAGCGCTGTTCGCTTTGCACCAGCGCGTTCTCGACCTGCTTGCGATCGGTGATGTCGCGCACCAGGCCGATGAAGGTGACCAGCTCGCCCTGGCGCATCTCGGTCACCGACAGCTCCAGCGGGAAGGTGCTGCCGTCCTTGCGCTGGCCGTGCACCTCGCGGCCGATGCCGATCACCCTGGCCTCGCCGGTGCGGCGATAGCGGGCCATGTAGCCGTCATGCTCGGCGCGATAGGGTTCGGGCATCAGCATGTGGACGTTGCGGCCGACCACTTCATCGGGGCTATAGCCGAAGATGCGGGCGGCAGCCTGGTTGTAGGACAGCAGCGTGGCGGTGTCGTCGATGGTGATGATGCCATCGACCACGGTGTCCATGATGCCGCGCAGCCAGTTGACGCTTTCCTGTAAGGCCAGATCGGTCTGCTTACGGGCGGTGACGTCGCGCAGGATGCGCAGTTGGCCGCCATCGGCGGTGCCATAGACGTTTGCCGCGACCCAGCGCCCATCCCACAATTGGACTTCGTGGCCGTCCTCGATCCCGACCGAATCGGAGACCAGGCAGAACTCGGCCTCGGCCTTCAAGATGTCGTGGATGTTCTGGCCCTGGCGGATCGCGTTGGCGGCCGGAGCCAGGAACTCGCGGTAGAGATCGTTCGAGGTGACCAAGGTCCCCGAGGAATCGAACAGGGCGATGCCGTCCTGCACGCCGTCCAGCGCGTCGAGCAGGCGGCTTTGCAGCAGGCTGGCCCGTTGGCCTTCGCTTTCAGCCCTGGCCTGCTGGCTGCGCAGCACCACCAGCAGCAATGCGACGGCCATCACCATCGACAGGAACTGCGACACCACGAAGGACAGCGTCGCCGAGGTCGGATGGGCATGCAACAACGGCGCCGACAGCTGATGGATGCCGCTGGCGGCGAACGACATCGACGCCAGCAAGTTGGGCTGCCTGCGATCGACCGGCTGGCCGCGATCGAGGAAAGCCCAGGCACCGACCAGCATGGGCAGGCCGCCGACGCCGAACAGCGGCAGGCCCGACAGCCCGGCCGCCTCGCGGAAGGCGTGGACCACCACCGCCCAGCCGCCGGCCATCAACAGCCCGACCCCCAGGATCACTGGAGTGATCGGCCGCCCCATGAACGAAAGTGCACCGCACAGCGACAACCCGGTCGCCATGCCGTGGAAGAAATCCGAGGCCTCGATCATGAAGGAATCGCCGCCGCCCAGCAGCACGGCCTTGCTGGCCGCTTCCAGAATGAAGGCGCCTGCCCACCATCCGAAGGCCTTGGGCGCACCGGGCAGCGTCCAGCCATAGATGGTGGACACGGCGAGAACCGCCGAGCCCATCACCGCGCCCAAGAGAGCGGCCTGTAACGCAAAATCCATCCCTGTGCGGCCCTTCTAGGTCTTCAGGCCCTACAACTCAGTCGTCGTACGACACCAACGCGGTGAACGGAACGTCCATCTCGGCCAGACGCTTGCGGCCGGGCAGGAAGGTCAGCTCGATGATCGCGGCTGCGCCGACCACATTGGCACCGACCTTGCGTAGCAGGTCCACGCCGGCCGTCATGGTGCCGCCGGTAGCCAGCAGATCGTCGATGACCACCACGCGCTGGCCGGGTTGGACGGCGTCTTCCTGGATCTCGATGGTGTCGGTGCCGTATTCCAGGCTGTATTCGTGCTTGATGGTCTTGCCGGGCAGCTTGCCCTTCTTGCGCAGCATGACGAAGCCGCAGCCCAGCTTCAGCGCCAGCGGCGCCGCGGCCAGGAAGCCGCGCGATTCGACGCCGGCCAGCAGATCGGGCTGGAACTTGCGGACCTCACGCGACATGCGCCCCATCGCCACCTGCCAGGCGTCGGGACGGGCCAACAGGGTCGAGATGTCGTAGAACAGGATGCCCGGCTTGGGAAAATCCGGAATGCCCCTGATGTGATCCTTGATATCCATGCTGGTGACGTCTCCATCCTCTGGTCGAACAAGTTTGGCGCAGATGGTACCCTTGGCCTCACGCGCGGTCAAAGCAAACACTTGTCGAGCGCGGCCAGGACGGCGGTCTCGGGGATGGCATCCATCTTGTCGCTTCCCCAGTTGTCGGCCCGTAAAACCGTCAGCGTCCGCGCCGCCGGGGCGAATTTGTCGGCCGGCGTCGGACCGAACAACGACACCAGTGGAATGTCGGCCAGGGCCAGCATATGACCCGTACCCGAATCGTTGGCGATGGCCGCCCCCATCCGCCGCCCCAGGGCGATGGTCAGCATCGGCGTGACCGCCGCCGCTTCCTGCAACGGAAAGCGGGCATTGGGCACCTGCTCGCGGATCGCGCCGGCCCAGTCGGCCTCGGCCGGACCCAGCAGGAACACCGGCACCCGCCCAAGCTCGGCTTGCCGGCGTGCGACGGCGATGAAGCGTTCCAGCGGCCAGCACTTGATCCGCCCGCCCGCCCCCGGGGCCAGCCCGACATAGCACGCCCCGTCGGGCAACAGCGCGGCGGCTGCCGCCGCGATCGCCGCGTCGTTCGGCAAGGGCGCGCAGGCATCGGCCGGCTGTCCGCTGGCCAGTTGGACCAGATCCATCAATTGCGCCACCATCGAGGCCGGCCGGCGATAGCCGGCCGGCGGGCGGGCGTCGGACAAAAGAAACCCGGCGGCGGCGGAAATGAAACGTTCATGGCCGATCCGCCGCAGGATCAGGCTGGTCAGCAGACGGCGTTGGGTATCAACGATCAGGTCGAATGTCCGCCCGGCCAACGGGCGACGGCCGAACAATTCGCTTGCGCGCGATCCGATCCCCGCCTGGTCCAGCACCTCGGAAACCAGGCCTTCGACCAGGGGGGCCAGGATGCCGGCATAGACGGTGTGGCCCTTGCCGGCCATCCAGGTGATGCGCGCCTGGGGGAAGGCGGCCTTCAGCGCCCGCAGGAACGCAAGCTTCATCAGCCCGTCGCCGACGGCGTCCAGCCCGACATAAACCAGGATGGTGGCGGGACCGGCGCTCATCCCTCGCCGCGCAGATTGTTGACGAAGGCGGCCATGCCGACCTGGCGGTCGCGCTTCAAACGCTCGGAATCCAAGATGGCCTGGACGCGGGCGATCGAGCGGTCGACCTCGGTATTGAGCAAGATGTAATCGTACTCGAACCAGTGGCTCATCTCGTCGCCGGCCTTGGCCATGCGCTTCCTGACCACCTCTTCGGTATCCTGGGCCCGGCCGCGCAGGCGGCGCTCCAACTCCTCGACCGAGGGCGGCAGGATGAACACGGTGACCAGATCCGAGCGGGCGTTCTGCCCCAATTGCTGGGTGCCCTGCCAGTCGATGTCGAACAGCACGTCGCGGCCCGAGGCCAGGGCGTCCTCGACCGGCTGGCGCGGCGTGCCGTAATAATTGTCGAACACCCTGGCATGTTCCAGGAACTGGCCGGCAGCGACCATCTGCTGGAATGTCTCGACGGTGACGAAATGATAATCCTTGCCGTCGACCTCGCCCGGGCGCGGCGCCCGGGTGGTGCACGAAACCGACATGGCGATATCGGGATCGCGATCCAGCAGGGCGCGGGCGATGGTGCTCTTGCCGGCGCCCGACGGCGACGACAGCACCAGCATCAGGCCGCGACGGGCGACGGTGGGAAGGTTGGCGGGCGGCGTGGCGGTCATGGTCTCCCCCTATTCGATGTTCTGAACCTGCTCGCGGAACTGGTCGATCACCGCCTTCAGATCCAGGCCGATGCGGGTCAGTTCGACGTCTTGCGCCTTCGAGCACAAGGTGTTGGCTTCGCGGTTGAATTCCTGCGACAGGAAATCGAGCTTGCGGCCGACCGCGCCACCGGCGGCCAACAGCTCGCGGGCGGCGCCGACATGGGCGCGCAGCCGGTCGAGTTCCTCGCGGATGTCGGCCTTGACCGCCAGCAGCGCCACTTCCTGGGCGATCCGCTCGTCGATCAGGGATGGCTGGGCCTCTAGGATCGCCGCCAATTGGGTCCGCAATCGTTCCTTGACCGCCTCGGGCCGCAGCGCGGCGGTGCCGCCGGCCCGCTCGGACAGGGTGGAAATCTCGGCCAACTGATCCAGCAGCACCGCCTTGATGCGCTGGCCTTCGGACAGCCGCATCAAGGCCAGTTGATCCAGGGCCTGGATCAGGCTGTCCTTGATCGCCGCCTCGCGCGCCTGGCGCTTGTCCGGGCTTTCCTCTTCCTCGACGCCGACCGGCTCCAGCACGCCCTTGATCGCCAGCAAGCCGTCCCAGCTGGCCGGCTGCACATGGGGATAAAGCGGTGCCAGTTCGGCGGCCAGACCGGCCAGTTGCCGCACCAAGGGGGCGTTGATCCGCACCATCGGCGCCTCGCTGGCCGCCGTCAGGTTCAAGGACAGCTGGATGTTGCCGCGCTTGAGCACGCGCGCCGCAGCCTCGCGGGCGATGGGATCCAGCGCGTCCAGGCCCGGCGGCAGGCGCAGCCGCAATTCAAGCCCCCGCCCGTTGACGCTTTTGGCTTCCCACACCCACGAACCTTGGGCGTCGCGCCCTTCGGCGCGGGCATAGCCGGTCATGCTGGCGACGGTCACGGGCGATCTCCTGGCAGGGTTCCAGCTTGGTTATAGCGGCGGCGCGGCCCGGCAACAACCCGGCGCGCACAGCTGATCGCCGCATAAATAAAGGCTCTATTCGTGAATCGTATTGACGGTCACGCCCCCATGGCGGCGGCGAGGCAATATCGCGCGGTCGGGTCCG
>NZ_LWQU01000204.1 GCF_001650635.1 Magnetospirillum moscoviense
TTCCGGCCCAAGGCGATGCCGCGCAGGGCGCGTTCGGCGGCATTGTTCGACAGACAGATGCGGCCGTCGTCGAGGAAGCGGGTGAAGGCGGGCCAGCGCTTGAGCATGCCCGCGTCAAGCACACTGCTGTCCGGTTTAATTTAGTGGACTGAGTGCACGGCGTTGATTCTACTCGTGTTCAGACGTTTGGCGCGTCTCCTGGACACGAATTGGAGCAACACCGTGCGGCATCAGAATAGCGTTTTTCATGACTTGGTGAAGCGGGTTCTGCGGCCGAACTGATCGGAGCGGCTATTCAAGCAGAATCCCAGAAGGTTTTTGAAATCATCGGTGCCGATGGATGGAGCCTTCTCAATCAGGCTCAGAGGTATGACGAGCAGTGTCGGGCGGACTTGGCGAGAATGATCAAGAAGGCTGCGGTGGGCAGTGCGACCCCGCGCGAGTGGAAGGGGCTGGTCAGCAAGTACGCCAGCAAGCACCGTCGATGACCAGAACATCACTAAAGGTAGTTGAGCTTGCCGCAAAAGCAGCCGATCACGAGCTCCTATCGCTAGAAGTGTCGGACCTGCGCAACAAGCTCATCCTCGCCAACAGTGAGCTGGCCCATTGGAGACTCAAGGCGCTACAGGCCGGAATCATCAACGAACGGCACTACGCCGAACTTTCTAGAATTAGGTATTGACCATGAGGCATTGGGCCGATGAAGACCCTACACACACTGCGTGCACGCCTTCGCTGACCGACGGCGGATGGCATCAGGGGGGCAAATGACCATTCACCTCGGAAAACTCGAGCATGTCGATCCGCGAAAACTTTGGGAAAGGGAAGCGGGCGACTTCACCCCCTGGCTGGCCGAACACCTTGGACTGCTGGGCGAGGCACTGAGTCTCGACCTGGAGCTGATTCAGACCGAGAAATCGGTCGGCTCCTTCTCCTGCGACATCCAGGCACACGACACAGGCCGCGACCGGCCCGTCATCATCGAGAACCAGCTCGAGCCGACGGACCATCGCCACCTCGGCCAGCTCATCACCTACGCCTCGGGCTTGGACTCCGCGGTCATCATCTGGATCAGCCCCGAGGTCCGCGAGGAGCACCGTGAAGCCCTCGACTGGCTGAACCGCCACACCGACGAGCGCATCGAGTTCTTTGGAGTGGGGGAGTCCACCCCTTGGCGACGGCGACCACATCCTTGATGTCGGCGCCACGCTCGGCGGCGACAATGGTGGCGGGATCACCGGCAATGAGGGCCTCCGCGGTGTGCCGCAGGGCGGCGGCCTTGGCGAGGTCGGCGGCGTTGGCTTGGACGTTGTCCGAAGCCTCCTTTTGGGCCTTGGGCAGGGCCTTGGCCTCTGCCTTGGCGAGGGCATCCTGTGCCTTGTCCACCGTGGCGGCGGTGCGTGCCTCGTCGTCGGCAAGGGGGCGGCGATCCCGCTCCCAACGGCTACGCTTGCCTGTCAGACGAGCCTTGAGGCCGTCGGGGCGGGCGGCATCATGCTCGCGGAGACGCTCTTCCGATTGCCTGTGCTCCCGCATTGCGTCGCGGACGGCCTCCCTGACGGCCTTTGTCAGGGCTTGGACGATGGCTTGAGGGTCTTCGGGCCTGACGGCGCGGGACTCGTACTGTCCCGCGAGGCCAAAGAGCTTGCGTACAAGGGCCATGATGGCTTCGGTGATCCGACGGAGCATGGATGCCTGTCCCTGCCCCTGTTGTGCGGGGGCGAAGGGAATCACTTTTCCAGTCTGTGCGGACTGTGTGGGTACATTTGCCTCGGCTGACTGCATGCCTATCTCCCTCCTTGTGTGTACATCTCCCTCGGCTGACGCTCTGCGGCGCCTCGTCGGCGGCGTGGGGTCGGGTGTCCCCGCAAGGCGGGCCGAAACCTCGGATTTCGGCACGCCCACGAGTCTGTCCACCGATCCGACCAGCTTGCCGGCGGTATCGGAGACGATCCACGTCCCCGGCTTTTTCCCGACCTCGACTACAAGGCCGGATTCCGCAAGGGCCAGACAAAGATCGAGAGCCGATTCCGTTTGATCGGAAGCGGCTCTCGAGCTCAGTCCTTGCGCCAATCCTCGCCCTGGGGCTGCCAGGTGACGCCGCCGACCGACTTGGGACTTTTGACGGCGGCGGCCTTTTCGACGATTTCCTCAATGTGATGGGCCTCGACCCCGACCTCGGCGATCTGGCCAGACACCAACTCCAACTTCTCCGCCAATTCGGCGATGCGTTTTTCGACCGGTGTGGCCCCGGGCGCCTCGACCTTACGGCGCAGGACAGAGTGGATGCGCGCCACCAGTTCGCGGCCGTCGAACGGCTTGGTGACGAAATCGTCGGCGCCGACTTCAAGGCCGACCACCTTATCGACCACGTCGCCCATTCCCGACACGATGATGATGCCGGCATTCGACTGACCGCGCAGCCTGCGGGCGATGGAAAAACCGTTCTCGCCGGGCAGCTTCAGGTCCAGCAGGACGATGTCGGGCTGGTCGGCGGCGACGGCTCGCCAAAAGGCCTCGCCGTCGGCGCAGGCGGTGACCCGATAGCCCTCGCGCTCCAAGGTGGCGGTCAGCACCGCCCTGATCTCCGCCTCGTCGTCGACAACGATCACATGAACGGGACTGGTCATCGGCTGGACCTTTCGGGCTGCCAGGACCGGCGGCAGCGGCACCGAAAAAGCTTACGAGCGTGCTAGGCGCCGGTCAATCTCTGGTGGCGGCGAACGGGCTTGCGGCCGGGCCGTAATAAATATATCATTTCGCTATACAGCGAATTGATATTAGCGTGTCGCCATGATCGAGACTTTCGAAACCGTCGCCAAGGCCGTGGCCGACCCCAGCCGGGTGCGCATCCTGAAGCTGCTGGAAGGCGGCGAGCTGTGCGTGTGCCAGATCACCGCCGTCCTGGACCTGGCCGCCGCCACCGTGTCCAAGCACCTGGCGGCGCTGAAGACCGCCGGCCTGGTGCAGCAGCGGCGCGACGGCAAGTGGATCTATTACCGCCTGGCCGAACGCGACTTCAACGCCTACACCCGCGCCTTCCTGGATCTGGTCGCCAAGGCGATGGACGACGACCCGACCGTTGCCGCCGACCGCGCAATATTGCTCCGGGTCAATGCCGTCGCGGTGCAGACGCTGTGCGACCAGGGCCGGGCGGCACTGGCCCTTCCCATTTCTGGCTCAAACTGCTGCGGAACATCCCCATGACCGACAAACCCATCAATGTCCTGGTTCTGTGCACCGGCAATTCCGCCCGCTCGGTGCTGGCCGAATGCCTGATCAACGATCTGGGCGGCGGCAAGTGGCGGGCCTTCAGCGCCGGCTCGAAGCCGACCGGTAAGGTCAACCCGCTGTCGATCGAGGTCTTGCGGGAAAAGGGTCACGCCACCGAAGGCCTGCGCTCGAAATCATGGGACGAATTCGCCCTGGCCGACGCGCCCAGGATGGATCTGGTGATCACCGTCTGCGACAACGCCGCCGGTGAAATCTGCCCGATCTGGCCGGGCACGCCGTCCAAGGTCCATATCGGCTTTCCCGACCCGGCGGCGGCCGAGGGCAGCCATGACGAGCGCCTGGCGGTGTTCCGCGAGGTTTACGCCATGATCGAGGCCAAGATTCGCAAGCTGATCGAAGTCGGGCCCGACCGGGCCGCCGAGGTCTGAGATGAACCTGTTCGAACGCTATCTGACCCTGTGGGTGGGCCTGTGCATCGTAGCCGGCGTGGCGCTGGGCCATCTGTGGCCGGCGCCGTTCCAGGCCATCGGCCGGCTGGAGCTCGCCCAGGTCAACCTGCCGGTCGCCCTGCTGATCTGGCTGATGATCATCCCGATGCTGCTGAAGATCGATTTCGGCGCCCTGCATCAGGTGCGCGAGCATTGGAAGGGCATCGGCGTCACCTTGTTCATCAATTGGGCGGTCAAGCCGTTCTCGATGGCATTGCTGGGCTGGCTGTTCATCTCGACCCTGTTCCGCCCGTTCCTGCCGGCCGAGCAGATCGACAGCTACATCGCCGGCCTGATCCTGCTGGCCGCAGCACCCTGCACCGCCATGGTGTTCGTGTGGTCCAACCTGACCAACGGTGAGCCCCATTTCACCCTGTCGCAGGTGGCCTTGAACGATGCCATCATGGTGGTGGCCTTCGCCCCGCTGGTCGGCCTGTTGTTGGGCCTGTCGGCCATCACCGTGCCGTGGGACACCCTGTTCCTGTCGGTGGTGCTGTATATCGTCGTGCCGGTGATCATCGCCCAGGCATGGCGCAAGCTGCTGCTGGTCCGCGGCCCCGATTCCCTGGCCGTCACCTTGGCCCGGCTGGGGCCGCTGTCGCTGGCGGCGTTGCTGGCGACCCTGGTGCTGTTGTTCGCCTTCCAGGGCGAGCAGATCATCGCCCAGCCGCTGGTGATCGTCCTGCTGGCGGTGCCGATCACCATCCAGGTCTATCTGAATTCCGGCCTGGCCTATCTGCTCAACAAGAAGCTGGGCGTCGCCCATTGCGTCGCCGGCCCGTCGGCCCTGATCGGGGCGTCGAACTTCTTCGAACTGGCGGTCGCCGCCGCCATCAGCCTGTTCGGCTTCCAGTCGGGCGCGGCGCTGGCCACCGTGGTCGGCGTGCTGATCGAGGTGCCGGTGATGCTGTCGGTGGTCAGGATCGTCAATTCCTCGAAAGCCTGGTACGAAGGAAAGCCTATATGAACGAGAACGACCAGCGCGCCCTGGTGCGCGACCGTTACGGCGCCATCGCCGCCGGGGCGGCCGCGCAATCGTGCTGCGGCACCCCGAAGCCCGACGACATGGCTCGGCGCATGGGCTATGGCGAGGCCGAACTGGCGGCCGTGCCCGACGGCGCCAATCTGGGCCTGGGCTGCGGTAACCCGCAGGCGATCGGCGCCCTTCAGCCGGGCGAGGTGGTGATCGATCTGGGCAGCGGCGCCGGTTTCGATTGTTTCCTGGCCGCCGCTCAGGTCGGCCCCGGCGGCCGGGTCATCGGCATCGACATGACCCACGAGATGCTGGCCAAGGCCCGCGCCAACGCCGCCACGGTCGGCCATGCCAACGTCGAGTTCCGCCTGGGCGAGATCGAGCATCTGCCCGTCGCCGACAATTCGGCCGACGTGGTGATGTCCAATTGCGTCATCAACCTGTCCCCGGCCAAGGCCCAGGTCTTCGCCGAGGCCTTCCGCGTGCTGAAACCCGGCGGCCGCCTGGCGGTGTCGGACGTGGTCGGCCTGAAGCCGCTGCCCGCCGCCATGGTCAGCGATGCCGGCCTGCTGTGCGGCTGCGTCGGCGGTGCGGCACGGCCCGCCGAACTGGAAGCATGGATGCGCCAGGCCGGCTTCGTCGATATCCGCATCGAGGAAACGCCGGAAAGCCGCGAATTGATCAAGGATTGGGCGCCGGGCCAAGGGGTCGAGGACCATGTCGTCTCGGCCGTCATCACCGCCCGCAAGCCCGGAACCAGCGAAGGAGTCGCCGCCATGAAGAAGCTCGAAGTCTATGATCCCGCCATGTGCTGCTCGACCGGCGTGTGCGGGCCCGAGGTCGATCCCGCCCTGGTCACCTTTGCCGCCGACCTGAAATGGCTGGCCGAACAAGGTGTTAGCGTCACCCGCTACAATCTGGGCCAGGAGCCCCAGGCCTTCGTCGCCAACCCCGAGGTGGTCCGCGAGATGGAAATCGGCATGGACCGCCTGCCGATCATCGCCATCGACGGGCATATCGTCTCGATCGGCATCTATCCGACCCGGGCGCAACTGGCCGCCAAGCTGGGAATCAAGGACCCCGCGTCGCCGTGCTGCACGCCCAAATCCGGGTGCTGCTAAGGATAAGCCCATGCTGCCGCAGATCACCACCCGTCACGCCTTCTTCACCGGCAAGGGCGGCGTCGGCAAGACCTCGCTGTCTTGTGCTGTCGGCCTGGCCCTGGCCGATGCCGGCAAGCGGGTGTTGATCGTCAGCACCGACCCGGCCTCTAACCTGGACGAGGTGCTGGGGACCGACTTGAAGGCCACGCCAACCGCCATCGCGGGCGCTGCCAACCTGTTCGCCCTGAACATCGACCCCGAGGCCGCCGCCCGCGATTACCGCGAGCGCATGGTCGGCCCCTATCGGGGCATCCTGCCGGCCGCCGCCATCGCCAGCATGGAGGAACAATTCTCGGGCGCCTGCACGGTGGAAATCGCCGCCTTCGACCAGTTCGCCGCCCTGCTGGGCGACCCGGCGGCGACCGCCGGCTTCGACCATGTCCTGTTCGATACCGCGCCGACCGGCCACACCTTGCGTCTGCTGACCCTGCCGTCGGCCTGGACCGATTTCATCGAATCGGCGACCGGCGGCGCCTCGTGCCTGGGGCCGCTGGCCGGGCTCGAGAAGCAGAAGGCGCTGTACGCGGCCACCGTGGCAAGCTTGTCCGATCCGGCCGCCACCACCATCATCCTGGTCAGCCGGCCCGAACGCGCCGCCCTGCGCGAGGCCGAGCGCACCCGCGGCGAACTGGCCGAGCTGGGGGTGAGCAATCTGTGCCTGGCCATCAACGGATTGTTCGTTGCCGCCGTCCCCGATGATCCCATCGCCCGCGCCCTGGAACAGCGGGGCCGCGAAGCGCTGGCCGCGATGCCGGCGGTCCTTGGCACCCTGCCCCGCACCGACACCGCCTTGCTGGCGACCGGCACCGTCGGGCTGGATGCCTTGCGCGGCCTGGGCGGGGCCGCGCCGAACGCCGCCCTGCCGGCCGGGCTTGCGCCCTTGATCGATGAAATCGCCGCCGCCCGGCGCGGCGTGGTGATGACCATGGGCAAGGGCGGCGTCGGCAAGACCACCATCGCCGCCGCCATCGCCACCGCCCTGGCCCGGCGCGGCCACATGGTGACGCTGTCGACCACCGACCCCGCCGCCCATGTCGCCGAGGCGGTCACCGAAGCCTTGCCCGGCCTGACGGTGACCCGCATCGACCCCGCCGCCGAGGTCGAGCTTTACCGCGCCGAGGTGCTGGCCAAGGCCGGCGCAAATCTGGACCCGGCCGGCCGCGCCATGCTGGACGAGGATCTGCGCTCGCCCTGCACCGAGGAAATCGCCGTGTTCCGCGCCTTCTCGCGCACCGTCGAGCTGGGCCGCGACCAGTTCGTCATCCTTGACACCGCGCCGACCGGCCACACCATCTTGCTGCTGGATGCCGCCGAGGCCTATCACCGCGACGTGCTTCGCACCCAGACCGAAATGCCCGAGGCGGTGCGCGCCCTGCTGCCGCGCCTGCGCGACGGCCAATTCACCCGCGCCATCATCGTCACCCTGCCCGAGGCGACCCCGGTGCACGAGGCCGAACGGCTGCAAACCGACCTGATCCGCGCCGGCATCACCCCGTTCGCCTGGGTCATCAACCAAAGCCTGCTGGCCAGCGGCACCACCGACCCGGTGCTGGCCAGGAAGGGCGCCGCCGAGACCGCCTTCATCGACCGGGTCACCCAGCTTTCGCCCGGCCGCACCGCCTTGATCCCCTGGCGGGGGTGACAGGGCGGGGATGGGCGTGCTACATCCGGCGCCATGTCTGATCCATTGATCCGCGCCCTGTTGCTGCCGTTCGACAAGGGCCTGCTTGCGATCCCCCAACGCGCCTTCCTGATGCGCGCCACCGCCGACGACGCGCTGGCCGGCGATTGGCGCGACATCCTGGTGTGCGAACAGGGCTTCAAGCCCGAATTCGACCGCCTGACCGCCGCCGGCCTGAAGCCGGTGGCGCGGCTGGACGGGGCCTTCCCCGCCGGCCTGGTGTTGCTGACCAAGCATAAGGGCGAGAACCGCGCCAACATCGCCCGGGCCTGGGACCTGCTGGAACCGGGCGGCCTGTTGATGGTGTGCGGGGCCAATGCCCTGGGCGCCGCCAGCACCCAGCGCGAATTCGAAGCCGCCTTCGGCCTGGACGGCAACCTGTCCAAGCACAATGCCCGCACCTTCTGGTGCCATAAGGCCGATGGCGCAGCCCCGGCCATCCTGGCCGAGTGGCACCAGGGCGGACGCCCGCGCGCGGTGGCAGATTCCGGCTTCGTCGCCCGGGCCGGCGGTTTCAGCCCCGACCATGTCGATCCCGGCTCGCGCCTGCTGATGGACACATTGCCGGCCAATCTGGCCGGACGGGTCGCCGATCTGGGCGGCGGCTGGGGCTATCTGGCGGTCGAGCTGCTGCGGCGCTTCCCCGCAATCACCGCCATCGACCTGTTCGAGGCCGAGACCGGCTCGCTGGAGGATTGCGCCACCAACCTGGCGGCGCTGGTGCCCGAGCGGGCCGCGTGCGTGTCGGCCCGCTGGCACGACGTCACCGCCGGCCTGCCGCCGACCGATCCCTATGACTGGATCGTCACCAACCCGCCCTTCCATGAAGGGGCCAAGCCCGACCCGACCATCGGTCAGGCCTTCATCAAAGCGGCCTGGAAGTCGATCCGCCGGCGCGGCAAGCTGGTGCTGGTCGCCAACCGCCACCTGCCCTACGAAGCCGAATTGAAGCGCCTGTTCCGCGAGGTCGAATGCCTGACCGACCAGGCCGGCTACAAGGTGCTGCTGGCCAGCGACCGCATCGAGGCCAGAAGATGAGATTGGTTCGTCTGATCGCCAATTTGGGCTATGGCAGCCAGAAGGACGTCAAGGCCATGCTGCGGGCTGGCCGGGTCCGCCTGGCCGATGGAACCCAACTGGGCGAGAATTCCACCGCCGACCATGACGACATCCGTATCGACGGACAAACGTTGGACCCGCCGGCCGGGCTGGTGGCGATCTTGAACAAGCCGGCCGGCTATACCTGCTCGACCAGCGATCCCGGCAAGATCGTCTATGAATTGCTGCCCTGGCGCTTCATGCGCAGAAAGCCGATCGTCGCCCCGGTCGGCCGGCTCGACCGCGACACCACCGGCCTGCTGCTGCTGACCGACGACGGCGATTTCTCGCACCGGGTCACCGCGCCCAAGGCCAAGATCGCCAAGACCTATCTGGTGCAACTGGCGCGGCCCCTGAACGGTGACGAGGCGGCCATCTTCGCCGCCGGCACCTTGATGCTGCGGTCGGAAAAGACGCCGCTGGCCCCGGCCGAGCTGGAAGTTCTGGGGCCGACGACCGCACGGCTGACCATTTCGGAAGGCCGCTACCATCAGGCCAAGCGGATGTTCGCGGCCGTCGGCAACCATGTCGAAAGCCTGCAGCGCGTCCGCATCGGCGGCCTGGACCTGGGCGATCTGGCCGAAGGCCAATGGCGGATGCTTTCGCCAGCCGAAGCGGCCCAGGTGTTCGAAGGCTGATACCGGCGAACCTACGAAATGACCTGCTGGACCCAGGGCTGATAGCAGAGGCTTTTGACCCTGTCGCTGTCGGCGA
>NZ_LWQU01000205.1 GCF_001650635.1 Magnetospirillum moscoviense
CTGTGGGAGACCATCGACCTGCTTCTGCTGGGTAAGGTCGTCTTCATGGATGCCTATCGTGGGCTAATGGATCACACCGCGGGTCAGGCGGTTCAAAACCGGATTGTTGAGGTGGCGGAGCGCGTTCCCGGGGTCAGGGGCGTCATCCATCTGCGGGCCCGCTATGTGGGCCAAGACATCTGGGCCGACATGATCATCGGCGTCGATCCCGAGAACACCGTGGAACAGGCGCATGAAATTTGCGAGGCGGTGCAGGCCGCCGTCTGCGGAAAGATACGCCGCATCGAATCCTTGCATGTCAGCGCGGAGGCGCGGGAAGCCGGTGATACCAGCAAGCCGAGTTTCTCCGAGGAGCCTCTGAGTTTCGACGAGGTCATGCTGTCCAAGGTGGATAACTAGGTGGTTGGATTTTTCACCCTCGCCGTGTTCATCGCGACGTTCGCCGTAATCTATCGGTGGGCGGAGGGCAGCCATCTGGCCGTTTTGGCCGGAGCAGCGGTGTTGGTGGTGATTGGAACCATCAGCGGCACCTACACCCCGCGTATGGCCGCGCAGTCGATTTATTTCGAGACCCTTGCGTTGATCTTCGGCATGGCCGCCATCTCCGCTCTTTTGGCCCGATCCGGCGTCTATGCCTATTTGGCGGCCGGGACGGCGGAATTGTCGCAGGGCCAGGGGCGCTGGATTCTGGTGATGATGGCTTTGGTGACCTACGGGATTTCTTTGGCCAGTAACAGTCTTGTCACAGTGGCCGTAGTCGTTCCGGTTACGCTGACCGTATGTTTCCGCACTGGAATTGATCCGGTACCGGTGATCATTGCTGAGATTATCGCCGCCAATCTGGGTGGTTCCTCGACCATGATTGGCGATTTTCCCAATATGATCCTGGCCTCGGCAGGCAAGCTTCATTTCAATGATTTCATCGGTGGAATGATGCCGGCCTGTCTGATCTTGCTGGCGGTGACGTTCTTGTTTTTCGAGTACCGCCTGGGCGACTGGAAGAAGGCGGAAATTCCCGTGGATTTAGCCTGGGTTAGAGGCGAGCAGCTACGGCACAGCGATATCGACCATCGGCTCCTGCGCTATGGGCTGATCATTTTTTTCATTACCGTCGTTGGGTTGGTTCTGGCGGGACCGCTGAAGGTTCGGCCGGGCTGGATCGCCTTTGTCGCCGGTCTCACGGCGCTAGCGCTGGGGCGCTTCAAGGACGAGGAATTCTTTTCCGCCTGCGGCGGCAGCGATATCTTGTTCTTTGGCGGATTGTTCGTGATGGTGGGAGCGTTGACCTCGGTCGGGATTCTCGATTGGGCCGTGGCTTGGCTTGAAGGCGTTACCGCCGGGCATGACCGCGTAAGAGCCATTCTGCTGATGTGGATGGCGGCGGGCGTGACCATTTTCGTCGGCGGCGGCACTTCCGCCGCGGTTTTCGCCCCGGTGGCGGCGACGCTTCGCCTGGACGGCGATGGGCAGGCGGCTTGGTGGGCGCTGGCCCTCGGCATCATGGCCGGCTCGTGTGCTGCGCTATCGGGCGCCACCGCCGGTGCGTTGGCCATGAACCAGTATTCCGGCTTCGTGAAGCGGCACCCGGAATTGGCTTCGGCTGCCGCCGCGGGATTGCAATTCACCCATCGGGAATATGTCCGTTGGGGATTGCCGCTGATGGGGATTTTTTTGGTGTTGTCGACCGTGTACATCGCCGTTCTCGCAGGATGACCGATGACGACAGGAACTCGAATGAACGTGGAAAGCGGCCATGATTGAAATTGGCGAGACCATGGGTGATCAGCCCACCAACAAAATCGTCTTTTGCGAGCGGTCGTGGAAAACGCCTGTCTCCATCCTGGCGTTCCTGATCCTAGTGACTTTCGCCTGGGGGGCCTATCTCCTCGACAACTACGACGAGGACGACTACTTCCGTGGTAGCGACGATATGTCGGTTGGCCAATTCCTGGTCCGCAACGTTGCCATGCCTGATGTGCAGCGGCTGTACTATACAGTACCGCCGGCGGTGGTCGGTGTGGGCGGCGGCGGCGTCAATGCCGGTCCCATCGCTTCGGGTGCCATCGTTGGCGCCAATGGCTATGTCATTACGACCCTGCATTCCGTCGCCAATGTTCCGGACATCACGGTCCAGGTTGCCACCTCTGCTGGAATCCGTCGGTTTCCCGCCCAGGTGGTCAAGACCATTCCGGGCCATAATCTCGCGCTGCTGAAGATGCAGACGACCGAGAAGTTCTTGCATTTCCGCATGGCAAACATTCAAACCGTGGTCCCCGGCCAGCAGGTTTTCGCCTTCGGTCGCAACATGGCCGGTGCGCCACTGGTACGGCAGGGCATGGTGCAATCCTCCGATGCTCCGCTGGCGGTGGGGACCACTCAGATCACCCATCTGCTGCGTTCCGACGCGGTCTATAGCTGGGAGCAGACCGGCGGGCCTCTGGTCAATGCTCGGGGTGATCTGGTCGGTATCAACATTGCCGCAACCGGTCCCACCGGCAAGGTCGAGGGCTTTACCGTTCCTGCTCAGGTGATCGTCTCCCATCTTCAGGACGTCGTGCGATTCAAGACCGGTGCCGCCGCGGGAGTTGCTCCTCCCGCGGCCCAAACTGTGGCCATGGGATCCTCTAGCTGGTGGTCTAAGGCCAAGGCGGTGGTCGGAGGGCCGACCGCCGTACCGGGAATGGGCATGAATGTGGTGCAAGGGACGGTGACGACCGGGATTCCCTCGGGCATGCCGTTTATCGATACCGACCATGTGGGGGGGGCCAAGATCGGGGGATATTCCATCGCCGATATTCTCGGCCTAGGCATGCTTGCCCTGGCGGCCGGTGTCACGGGTGGCATGATGACCATGGGCGGCGGAGTGCTTCAGGTCGCTGGCATGATGGTCTTCTTCGGCTATGGCATGTATCTGATCCGGCCGGTGGTCTTCCTGACCAATGTTGTGGTCTATGGCGCAGCGGCGCTTCGCAATGATAAGGCCCAACTGGTTCAGTGGGACAAGGTGAAACCGCTGATCCCTTGGGGCGTCGCTGGCGTGGTCATCGGTTATTTCATCGGTAACGCCATCGGAGATTCCGTGGTGGGCGTGCTGCTTGGTCTCTTCGCCCTGATCATGGCAGGCAAGGCGGTGTTGGAAATTCTGCAACCCAATGCGGGGGAGGATACGGCTGAAGCCATTGCTGCCGCCGAGGCTGGCGATGAGATGGACGAACTGATGGCTCTGGCGGAAGGTACAACCAGGCCCAAGACCAGCGGCATTGCCTTGCCGGAGGGGCCGACCCGTTCAGCGGTGCTGGGGCTGCCCATGGGCCTGTTCAGCGGCATTCTCGGGATCAGCGGCGGCGTCATCGAGGTTCCGTTGCAGCGTTATATCGGGCGGATCAGTCTGCAGAACGCCATTGCCAACAGTTCGGTCCTGGTGTTCTGGGCCTCGGTCGCCGGTTCGGTGGTAGCCTTTATTCATGGCGGCACCACCGGTCTTATCCATTGGGAGGCTCCGGTAACATTGGCGCTGGTGATGATCCCAGGTGCTTATGTTGGCGGCATTCTCGGCGCTCGGTTGATGCGGGTGTTGCCTGTCCGGGTGCTTAAGGGCATCTATGCGGCGACCATGGCCGCTATCGCCATCAAGATGCTGACATCGGTGTGATGAACATGGTTTTGGGATTGGCAGGGAATGAATAGCAAACTCGTCCTGCTGGCGGTGGGAGTCGTTGCTGCACTGGTGCTTGTCATTGGGCGGCAGGGGGGCGTCGTCGCTCCTCAGTCGACCAGCGTTTCGCCTCAGATGTCGGCTGCGGCTCCGGTCGCTGCCCCGATTGCTTTTCCGCAGGCGACCAATGTGGCCATGGCGGTGGAGCCCATGGCCGCGGCGGGTGGTGCCGTGGCTGCCATGGAGTCGCCCTTGCCCAATTTCGTTCCGCGCAATCTCAAGGTGTTCGAAGGCCATTGGCAGGGCATGGACGGACGGCTGATGACCGAGGAACTGGCCCGAAAGCTGAACTATCCTCGCGGAGTGCAGGGCGTTCTGTTGGGCGAGGTTACTTTGAACGCGGCGTTCAGCGGCCTTTTGGGGGGCGATGTCGTCGTTCGGATCGATGACACTCCAGTCACGAATATGGAAGATTTCCAGGCAGCTAGCCGCAATGTGGCGAACCGGTCCGAGGCGCGGATCAGCGTGATCCGTAAGGACAACCGTCCCGGCGCCCCGGTCTTGCGCAAACTGACCGTTGTTTTGCGCGCGGCCGAAGGCGGTTTGGGCTTTGCCCAGTTGGAAGGCGCACCCATGATCCTTCCGGGCGATCCTCGGCCCCATGGATATCGCGGCGCCTGCACCGATTGCCATCCGGTAGGCCAGGGATTCGAATTGTCGCCAGATCCCGATCTCATCAGCCTGCCGCCTCCGGCCATAACGCGTGATGCGGTTACCCGGGGCGTCAGTTCCCACGAAGTTCGTGGCCCGTGCGAAGCTTGCCACGTGATAAATTAGTCAGAGCCACCTGATTAGGATTTTGGAGAACAGTATGTCTAGCAAGCCGTCGGATATCCTTGATGAAGTTACCCTGTATGCTCACTACGGCCTATCCGTGGCGAAGAAGCTCGGTGCGAATATGGTCGACGCTTTCCGGTCGGCCTTTTCGGTCAATGACGACATTCGTCAGGTGTATTACCGCGATAAGGGCATCTCTCACGCCAAGGCCGGCCGTTATTCCGAGGCCGTGGTGATGCTCGAGCAGGTTTACGATGCCGATGCCTTCGACGTGGAAGTGGCGCTGCATTTGGGGATCGCCTACGTTAAGACCGGGACCGTGGATCGTGGCACCGAGTTGCTCGAGCGCTCCCTCGCCGATGCGCCGGACAACATCAAGGTCGCGACCGTCCTTGGCCTGACCTATGTGCAGGTGCAAAAATATGATTTGGCCGTGCCTCTACTGGTCAAGGTGGCGGAAGCCAATCCGGTGAATTTCAATGTCCGCTTCCGTCTCGGGGTGGCGCTGGATAATCTGGGCCGCTTTGACGAAGCCATCGACAGTTTCAAGATCGCTTTGGGGCTGCGTCCCAATGAAGGCAAGGTGCATCGCGCAATCGCGTACAGCTACGAGCAGATGGGCTCGCACGAAGAGGCCCTGCCGCATTTTAAGAAGGCCAATGAACTCGATGAGCGTTCGGCCGTCTAAGCGGTCGATGTAGAAGGTCTCATCGAGATGACGATAGCAACGAGGCGGATATGGCAGTAAGCGATGCGGATGCCGGTTCGGTCGATAAGGTCGAATTCAGTACCCTACAGCGGGTCAAGCAGTCGGAGGAACTGCTGGCCCAATTGTATGTGGTTGAGGAATCGCCCCGGCGCATGGGACGGGGACCGGTGCAACTCATGCTGGCAGTCTCGGTGCTGTCGCTGGTTGCCTTCATCACCACCTTGCTGATGCGCTATAACGCCTTTGTCATCATCTACGAGGATGCCCAGGCCAAGCGCTCCAATTTCGAGGTCATGATTCAACGCCGCGACAATCTGTTTGGCAATTTGGTCAAGTTGACGCTGAATCATGCCGCTTTGGAACACTCCATCTTCTCTCACACTTCCAACAAGCGTATGGAGTCCGTGGAAGCGGGCAAGGGCGGCCCGGTGGGTTCGGCCATCGAGCAATTGATGAAGCAGGGCGGAATCGGAAAATTGCTGGGCGATGGCGGGGCCGGCAAGGCCCTGTTGGGGGCCGATGGTGGTTTCGGCAACGCGCTGGGGCGGCTGATGGCCATTGTCGAGCAGTATCCCAATGTTCAGTCGGCGGAAACCTACAAGCATATGATGACCTCGCTGGTGGATATGGAAGACCGGATCGCCAGCAAGAGGGAGGAATATAACGCAGCTGCCGCGACCTATAATGTGGAAATCACCAAGTGGCCGTGGGATTATCTGGCAAGGATCACCGGGTTCAAGCGCGTGGAGTATTTCCACGAAAAGCCTGCGGGCGACACGCCGATCATTACGCCGCAGATTTTCCAGGAACTACTGCCTCTCACCCATTCCCAGGAGTCCAAGAAATGATTTGGACAGCAGTGATCAAGGGAAGTGCCTTGGTAACCTTTGTGCAGGGCGCCATGGCTCTGGTGGACAAGGTATTTGGCGAGGAAATTCTGCCGCACCGCATCTATAGCAGCGGTGAAGCCGCCCAGTTGCTGGGAATGGAACGGCTGCAGGTGCTTGAGCTGGTCCGGGCGGGGACGATCAAGGCGAAGAAGGTTGGTGATAATTATCGAATTCTGGGCTCTAATCTTGTGGAATACATGAACCGATGAAGTTCGAAAACTGCAGAGACTGCCGGGAAGAGGTCGTGTGGTGGGCGTTCACCGCCGATATCTGCATGACCCTTTTCAAAGGCATCTTGGGGCTGATGAGCGGCAGCGTCGCTCTGGTGGCCGATTCGCTGCATTCGGGTGCCGATGTGGTCGCCAGCGGCGTGACCCAGCTGAGCCTGAAGATATCGAATAAGCCTGCGGATGAGCGCTATCCGTTCGGATACGGAAATATCCAGTACATCTCGTCGGCCATTGTGGGGTCGCTGCTGCTGATCGGCGCCAGCTTCCTGATGTATGGGTCGGTTGTTAAGTTGATTTCTGGCACATACGAGGCGCCCAGCATTTTCGCAGCCTTGGGCGCGTCGGTGACGGTGATCGTCAACGAACTGATGTATCGCTACCAGATCTGTGTCGGCAACGAGAATAACAGCCCGGCCATCATCGCCAATGCTTGGGACAACCGTTCGGACGCCATTTCCTCAGCGGCGGTGATGGTGGGAGTGATCGCCTCGGTGATCGGTTTTCCCATCGCCGACACCATCGCTGCGATCGGTGTGTCGGCCCTGGTCGGCCGCATCGGTCTGGAATTGATCGGAAAGGCGGTTCACGGCCTGATGGACAGTTCCGTGGATACCGAACTGTTGCAGACGGCCTGGCAGATCGCCACGGATACGCCGCTGGTCCACAGCATCTATTTCCTGCGTGGACGCCATGTGGGCGAGGACGTGCAGTTCGATATCCGTCTGCGCGTCGATCCCAATTTGCGGATCAAGGACAGCTCGATGGTGGCCGAGGCGGTACGCCAGCGCATCCAGGAAGAAATCCCTCACGCCCGCGATATCCGCCTGTTCGTCAGCCCGGCTCCCGCCGCCGTGACGGTCCGGGTCTGATCAGGAGAGGGGCATCATGGACTTTCGGCCAGATCAAGTGGTAGCCCGGATCCGGGGCGCGGTGGAAGGCGCTTTGACCGCTCAATCCGTGCTTGGAATCGGGGGCGCCCTAGTCTTGATTCTGGTTGTTATAGCCCTGCTTCCCGATCGCTTTACCCGTGGGGGAGGCAAGACCGCCACCGCCGTGTCCTCTGGCGCCGCGCAGGCCCTTCCCGCCGCCTTGCCCGGGTTATCCCCCTTCACGCCAGCCAAGCCCCTGCAGTTCAGCGGGCGCGTCACCCAGGTCGCCAGCATCGGCAATGATGTGGGCTGGGGGCAGGTCCATGTCTGGATCGACAACGGTACAGGGGCCTTGCAGGAAATTTCGGTGGCGCCGCAATCCTATCTCAACCAGATCGGCTGCCCGTCCTTTGACGGGGCGCGGATCAGCGGCATTGGTTTCTTGTTCGATTCGGGACGTCCCAATGCCGAGCTTTACGCCAAGTCCGTTCTGGTGGGGGGGCGGACATGCAAGTTGCGCGATGACGAGGGTTTGGCGCTGTGGATGACCGTGCAGTGAGCCATATGGGACAGAGAGGGTGAGAATGGGTGCGCCAGGGGGCGGCCGTCGCTGGATGACCTTGATCTCGATCACCTTGCTGATGGTGGTCGGACTGGGACTCTATTGGGATAAGCTGTCCCTCTCCGCCGGCATCTCCCCCGCCACATCGCCCCGTCGGGCGGAGGGGCTTTTGTTGGGGCGGCTGCCCTTGCCCATGGAGCCTTCGATCCTGTCGCCGCTGGAGCAACTCATTGAGCCGCCGCTTCAGTACAAGCTGATGACCATTCGTCATATCCCGCCGGTAATGCCGGGGACAGGCATGCCCCATCCCTATGTGGGGGATTGCATCCAATGCCATCTGATGGTCGGTGGCCCCGCTGCCGGATCACAGTTCAAGACGCCCTATGGCGCCGTACTGGAAAACCTGTCGCGTGTCCACAAACTGGGGCCTCCCATTCTTCCCACGACGCGCCAGCCGCATCCGCCTGCCGGGCGCTGCATCAAGTGCCATGACATTGTGGTCAAGGTGCCCGTGGAAAAGAAGTCCGGCATTAAATGGCTGTTGTAAGCGCCGGTGTCGTCCTCCGCTGAACAGGGGCTGTGTGGAAGATGCGGATCGCCGCAATCATCAATGCGCGTGCCGGAACCGTGCTTCGGATGTCGCCCTCCGCCATGACGGAGCGACTATCGGCCGTTTGGGGCTCGCTTGGGCAAGATGCCGCGATCATTCTTGCCGAAGGTAAGGACATGGGGCGGATGGTCCGGAAGGCTTGCCGCGATCCCGACATACGGGCGATCATCATCGGCGGCGGTGACGGATCTCTGTCACGGGCTCTCGAACATGTGCTCGCAAGCGGCAAAACGCTGGGTGTCCTGCCCCTGGGCACCATGAACTACATGGCGCGTCAGATCGGAATGCCGTTGGATCTGGCCCAGGCGGCGGTGACCTTGGCGGGAGCCGTCCAGACTCCCATGGATGTGGGACGGGTCAATGATCGTTATTTCCTTATCCGAGCCTGTTTCGGCGCCTTTCCCGAATTCATTCAGTCGCGCGACCGGGTCCGGCGCAAGGAGGGAAGCTTTCTTGAAGGCGCCCTGGCCGGATTGAGCGGAGTGGCGCGGCGCTATCGGATTGTGGAGGCGGAATTGTCCAGCCCAGGGGGGCGCGCCCGGATCGCCACAAGCTTCCTGATGATTTCCAACAATCTGTGCCGGGATTCCGACCCGTTCCTGCTGGAGCGTGAACGGATGGATGGCGGAACCCTGGGGGTTTATGTGGGGCGCAGCACCGGACCGGTCGGGCTCATGGAACTGGGACTTCAGGCCGCTATGGGGCGGTGGGCCAGCAACGAGGCCCTGTTCCAGGGTGAGATGCACTGGCTGGAGGTTCAAACCGAACAGCGCAAGCCGCTGATTTCCATTGATGGCGAGGTGGAGAAAATGGAAGGTCCCTTCCGCTTCGACATTCTGCCCGGAGCGCTTTCCATGCTGGTTCCGAAATAATACCGGCGAACCTACGAAATGACCTGCTGGACCCAGGGCTGATAGCAGAGGCTTTTGACCCTGTCGCTGTCGGCGA
>NZ_LWQU01000206.1 GCF_001650635.1 Magnetospirillum moscoviense
TGATCGCCGCTGTCGGGCTGGCTTCCTTGCCAGCCAACTCCCGTACCGCGACGAACAGCACGTGATGGAGGCGGGCCTGCGCGAGGAATTTGGCCTCCGATGGAATCTCCACGGCAGGCTCCGGCCGCCGTGAAGGCAGGGAAGATGGGGAGGCGGTTAATGGCGGACGCTCTTCCGGGGGACGGGCTGCCGCCAACTTTTCCAACTTCTCGGTCCGGCGTGCCGACTTGTCCTCGACGTCATGGAGTTGTTCGGCGATGCGGTCGGCGGCGCGGCGGAACGGCCCCTGATGCCCGGTCGTGCGCCGTCTCCTGCTTGGGCCGCGATAATCGTCAACTGAAACGAAGGGCCGCTCGGGATCCAAGGCCGAGGTGAGCTTGCGCTGAACGGTCTGCATTGCCGTCGGCATGGCAATCACTTCATTGATGCCGGCTTCGCGGACATCGACGAGCTTTTGCGGCGTCCAGTCCCGACCGACGGTGACGATGGGCACGTTCCGGTTTGGCGACATCTTGCCCCAACGCACGGATTTGGCGACATCAAGGCATCCGCCTCCAGGGGGAAGGTCGTGTTGCATTATGATCAGATCGACGCCGGGTTTATGCTGGAAGGTCTGAAGCAAGGTGTCCGTATCCGAGACGTATTCGATGTCACGCAATTTCAGGGTAATCAGCAGTTCCCGAATGACCATGCGCAGTCCGGTGTCCGCGATGCCGACGATACTGGTGCATGCCGAAAGCGGCCTCATCCCCCGTCGCCCCCTCTGATCTTCAGCCGACACCAAAATGGGTGCCCTTGATCATCCAACCGAATGTCATCAGATCAGCTCCGGCGAGGGGGGAAATCATCCTGATTTCCGAGTTTGGACGCATGGCTCTTCCTGGCACTGACCCGGCATAGGGAACGTTCCCGCCGAATGGCGGTTGTCGAGGCCCTTGGCGCCGCTCAACTCTGCGGGGCGCCAAGACGGCTGTTGACCGCCCGTTCCACTCCCAGACTCCAGCCCGCGCCAATAAAAACAGCGAAAAGGTCAACAGCTTTTGGCACCGCAACTCTCTGAATTTCTTGCAACTTTAAAACCCGTACCGTTTGGCGGCAGTCAACAGCCTTCAGAGAAACAGGGCGGGAGAGAAGAGAAAATTGGTTAAGAATGCGCAGCAACAAGACCAGAAGGTCAACAGCTACTGGCCATAAACGGCGCAGAACCTTGGGCTTTCGCCCAAGGCTCTATGCGTCAGAGAATTTTTCATTTGTAATAAGTGGCGGAGGGGCGGAGCCTGGGGATGAACCTTCTCTTCTGAAATATCAAGCGGTTGCACGACTCTCAATGTCATGGACGCATCGCACCCGCCCCGGCGGCGATTTTCAGGCGGCTGATGGCCATTTCCAATTCGGCTGCGAGTTTGCGGCGTTGATCGGTGGCCTTGGTTTCCTTGAGGTGGCGCAGCGTGTTTTCGGCCTCGTTGAGTTCCTGCACCGCCGTCGATCCCGGCTGGGTGGCCAGTTGCAGTTTGGCGGTGGAGATTTCGGCGGCCTTCTCGGCTTCGTAGTTCCGATCGACGACGGTGGGCTGGGCCAGGGCCGGAGCGGCCAGCAACAGGATGGCCAGGACCAGGGATTTCAGCTTCATGGTGCTCTCCTTGTGGCGAGTCATGCGCCCCATTCGCGGATCAGGACGGCGGCGACGGCGCGCAGGGCGCGACCCAGGGCGGAACGGCGCTCGCCCTGCATGTGGACCTCGCCCCGCTGGGGCACGGGGGTTTCGCCAGCTTCGACCAGCAACAATCTTACACGATAGATGCTGCCATCGGGGATCAGGCTTTGCCTGTCGATACGGGCCGGGATCGTCCCCCCGAACGGAACCGCCAGTTCCGGTTCGGTCAAGGATCTGACTGCCATGCGGTCAATGGTGGCGATGGTGGCCGGGCGGGCGGTGCCTGCACTCTCGGGGATGAAGCTGGCCTTGGCACCGGTTTGGATGCGAGGCAGGTCCTCCTCGGTGACATAGGCTTCCAGCACGGCGCCCCGCCGCAAACCCAAGATGGGTTCCTTGCCGTTGATCCACTGGCCCGGCTGGAGGTTGGGGCTGAGATCGGTGACCACGCCATCCATGGAGGCGGTCAGGTCAAGGCGGCGGAGTTCCGACACCAGTCCGGCCTGTTCCGCCATGGCGGCTTCCAATTCCTTGGCGATGGATTGGGCGCGGCTGCGAAAGGTGTCGTCGATGCCCATGGAGGACAGTTCGTATTTCAGCACGCCGATACGTCGCCCCGTCTGCTCCAGACGAGCGGCCAGATCGGGGTTCTCCAGCCGGGCAAGATTGGTGCCGGCGCTAACGGCTTGCCCCTCGGTTGCCTCCAGCGCAGTCAGTATGGCGGGCGAGGGCGCGTAAAGCTGGACATGCTCGGCGGCCTTGAGGATCGCTGGCGCCGAAATCCGCCCGCTCCACGGCACCACTGCCAGCAGGATCAAACCAGCCAGCAGGCCAAAGGTGAGGCGCGAGTGGCGGCTGATCTTGATGCCGTCCCACCGCTTGGCCCATTCCGCCATTTCGGCGGCGATGGGCTTGACCACGAACCAGCCGATCTCGACCACGAACAGGAACACGCCGACGATCTTGATGAAGAAGTGATAGACCAGCGCGGCGATGCCGAGGAACAGGGTCAGGCGGTAGATCCACACCGCCCAGCCGAAGGCGATCAGCCCCAACCGGGTCCGGGACGGCAAGTGTTCCGGCACTGGTTCGCCCAGCCGAAAGAGAACCTCGCGCAGATGCCAGCGGGCCAGGGCAAAGCTGCGCGGATGCAAATTGGGGACATCCAATGCGTCCATGGCCAGGAAATAGCCGTCAAAGCGCATGAACGGCGACAGATTGATGGCCAGCGAGGAAATCCAGGTGGTGGCGGCGAGCGTAAAGGCCATGGCGCGCGCGGTGCCCTCGGGCAGCAGCCCCCAGGCCAGCGTCGCCCAGGCCGCCAGGGTCAGTTCGGCGATGATGCCGGCACCGCCCACCAGCAGCTTCTGGCGACGGTCGGTCAGCTTCCAGGCTTCGTTCACGTCGGTGTAAAGCATGGGCATCATCACCAGGAAGGCCACGCCCATGGTCGGCACCCGGCAACCGAACGACTTGGCGACCAAGGCGTGGCCCATCTCATGGATGATCTTGGCAACCCCCAGCGCGATGCCAAACGCCGCCAGACCAGTCAGGGAGAAATGATCGACGAAGGTGGTGGCGAAGGACTCCCACTGCGGGGAACCAAGATGCCAGCGTGACAGTACTTCGAAGGCGGCCCAGGTCAGGCGGTAGAACTGATTGCGCAGTGGATCGTGAAGTGTCCAGGTGGGGGCACCGTCGGGAGCGGAAGCCCCCGGATGCAATGTCAATTCGTCCCGCAATTGGGGCAACGCCATATCGCCGACGGCCATCGCCCCCATCATGATCAGACCCCTACGAACTGGCGAATGGTGCCCAGCGGACGGCGGAACAGCCACCACACCAGGGGCACGGTGCCGCCGTCGATTCGCGCGGTGCCCTTGAGACCAAGGCGGGGCTTGGCCTCGCCCTCGGCCAGGGTGGCCCGCACTCGATGGGCGATGCTGGCGTCGGGCCGGACAGTGGAATCATAGGCCACCGTTCTCACCACCGCATGGACCGGCGAGAGCGGATTGGTATTGAGGAACAGGGTCAGTTTGCCCCCCGGCCTGACCTCACCCACATCGGCGGCCGAGGCCCAGGCCTCGATCTCGGTATCGGTCTCGTCGGTGACCACCATCACCTTTTCGCCCACCACCACCGGCTTGCCGATCCAGTCCGAGGCGTCGTCAAACACCGCGATGCCGGCCTTGGGTGATTTGACGCCGATGCGGGCCAACTGGCTTTCCAGAAGGCGGGTCTCGGCGGCCTTCTCCTCGGTCCTTCCGGCCAGAATGGCGATCTGGGCTTTGGCCTTGGGGTCGAACACCATGGCCTGGGCGGCCTGGCGGTATTCGGCTTCCGCCGTCGCCTGCTGCTGACGCGCCACTTCCAGCTTGCCCGAGAGCATGGTGGCGTCCAGATCGAACAAGGGCTGGCCTTCGCTCACCGTCTCGTTGGGCTTGACCCGGATACGGTCGATCACCCCGTCCAGCCATATCGTCTGTCTGGAATGCGGCGACCATCAGAAGATGCTGAACCGGCATCTCCTGACCGGCCATAGTACCGCATTGAAAGGCCGGACACATGATCGCTCTCGTTGCTTTCGTCAGGCTGAAACACCTTGCGTTCAGGGGGCCGTCCACACATTGTGGCAGGTGCTCGATGGGCTGGGAGCGCGGGCACGGCTGTCTTGGACTCAGGGGGGAAAAGCACCACGACACTGCCCCAACGGGCGCCGGGGAGAAGCTTTTTCCTGATGTCGTCGCTGGCGTTATGATTGTTTCAGCCGGTCCGCGTCCAAGCCTATCATCTCGTGCAGATGGTCGTTGATCAGCGTTTTTGTCCCGCCCAAGAGCAGACTGCGGCCCGTTCGCCCATCTCGTCGCCGATCCGGTGCGGGCAGCAGCGGATCAAATATCTTCGGACATCGCCATGGCACTCGGCGTCACAATGCCCGCAGCTTCCGAACCAGCACAGATGGTCGCTGCAGAATAGCTCTCCCTCCCAGCGGCCGCCATCACCACCTTCAGCACCGCGTCCGACTTCATCATCAAGACGACCAGATGAAAGCCGCTGGGGACCGATCTTCCTGCAAGCCAGTTCTTGATGGCGCGGTCGCTGGCTTCCGTCCAGCGACCGATAATTTTCACAATTGATCGACGGCCCTTCAATTCGCGTCGCAATGCGACCGCCAAAGCCCGTGCAAATTCAGCTTCTGCCGAATTGTCAACTCCTGAAAGGGGCACAATTGTGCCCTTTTCCAGCCGAGACATCGGCAGCCTCCATCCGTATGGTTGAAGTAGTCGTCTGCCGAGAAGTCACGGGCGACAAACAAGTTGAGATGGAGCCGAATTGCTTGGCTGAGAATAATCATCCATCGGATAGAGAAATATCGGAAGCTGCGCCATTGATCCGCGCCGCCGAATATGTGCGGATGTCGACGGAGCATCAGCAGTATTCAACCGAGAATCAGGGCGACGCCATTCGGGAATACGCCACCAAGCATGGCTTTGAAATCATCCAAACCTATGCCGATGAGGGCAAAAGCGGCCTGCGACTGGATGGCCGCAAGGGGCTGCAGCAACTCCTGCATGACGTCAAAACCGGTCAGGCGGACTTTGCGGCGGTGCTGGTCTACGACGTCAGCCGATGGGGACGATTTCAGAATCCCGACGAGGGTGCCTATTACGAGCTTTGCTGCGATATCGCGGGGATCAAGGTCCATTACTGCGCCGAGCAATTCGGAAATGACGGCAGCCCCTTCTCCCATATCATCAAGGCCTTAAAGCGGATGATGGCGGGAGAATATCCCCGAGAACTGTCGGTGAAGGTCTTCACTGGGCAAAGGCGACTGATCGGGCTGGGATACCGCCAGGGCGGCCCGGCAGGCTTCGGATTGCGCCGCCAGTTGATTGACCATACCGGCGCCGCCAAGAATGAATTGGTCCGCGGCGAGCAGAAAAGCATCCACACCGACCGTGTCGTGCTGGTCCCTGGGCCTGCGGAAGAAATCGAGGTCGTCGGCTGGATTTATCGGACGTTCGTGGAAGGGGGATGCCGCGAAGGTGAAATCGCTGCACTCCTCAATGGCCGTGGAATCCGCACCGATTTTGGCCGGCTCTGGAGCCGAGCCACGGTCCATCAGGTTCTCATCAATGAAAAGTATGTCGGCAATAACGTCTGGAACCGCCAGTCGTTCAAGCTGAAGCAAAAGCGGGTTGTCAATGGCCCGGATGATTGGGTTCGGGCTAATGGCGCATTCCAGCCGATCATCGACCTGTCCCTGTTCGATGCAGCCCAAGCCATTATCCAGAAGCGCTCCATCCGCCTCTCCGACGAAGAAATGCTGGCCGACCTCAACACCCTGCTCCAGCAGCGGGGAAGCCTTTCCGGCATGATCATCGACGAGTGCGAAAACATGCCGTCGAGTGGCGCTTTCCGCAGCCGATTTGGCAGCCTGACACGCGCCTATGTCCTGATCGGCTACCGGCCCGAGCGGGATTACCTCAATCTGGAAATCAATCGCTACCTGCGCGACTTGCATCCCCGGATCGTTGCCGAGACCATGGCTCGCATCCGTGACATCGGTGGAACGATTGAGCTTGACCCCGCAACCGACCTGATGACGGTCAACGGAGAATTCACGGCATCTCTGGTGCTGAGCCGCTGCCAGGAAACCCCAGCTGGGGCACGGCGGTGGGTGATCCGCTTCGATACCGCCCTCCGCTCCGATATTACTGTCGCGGTCCGCATGGATTCCAATAACGAAACCGCGCTCGATTACTACCTGCTCCCCGCCCTGGACATGACCATGGCCCGCATGCGCTTGGCCGAACGCAATGCCGCCGGGCTTGACGCCTATCGCCACGACACCCTCGACGCACTCGACGGCTTGGCCCGGCGCGTCAGCCTTAAGGAGCTTGCCTGATGCCCCCCATTCATCATTTGGCCGGGCCTGGAAAAATCCGTTCCATTCCCATCGACCGCATTCGCATCCCGAACCCGCGCAGCCGGGCGAAGAAGGTCTTCGCCGATATCGTCGAGAACATCGCCAGGGTTGGGTTGAAGCGCCCCATCACGGTCACTCTGGCCGAGGAAGATGGCGATGGCCCGACTTACCTCCTCGTTTGCGGCCAAGGGCGGATCGAAGCCTTCCAGGCATTGGGGGAAACGGAGATCCCGGCCTCGGTCGTCACGGCCTCGGAAGCAGACCTCTATCTGATGAGCCTGGTCGAGAATCTGGCGCGCCGCCAACATTCCAGCCGGGATCTGCTGCATGCGGTGCGCGTTCTGGATGAGCGAGGGTATACCGCGTCCAAGATCGGCAAAAAGATCGGCCTGGATAGCGGCTACATCTACGGCATCCTCACCCTGCTGAAGGCGGGTGAAACCCGACTGATCAACGCCGTCGAACAGGGCTGGCTGCCGATCTATATCGCGACAGAGATTGCCAAGGCCGGAGATCAGGACGTTCAGAGCGAACTGTTAAATGCCTATGAGGACGGGAGTCTGCGCGGCGAGCAATTCATGCGGGTTCGCAAATTGATCGATACCCGCCGTGCCTTGGGCAAAGGATATGGGCGGGCAGACAATAAAGTCCCAAAGGAACTCACCGCCAAGAGGCTGGTGCAAACCTATCAGACCGAGGTTCGGCGGCAGACATTGATGGTGAAGAAGGCCGAGGCCAGCGAGCAACGACTGATGTTCGTGCTGAGCGCGCTGCGAAAGCTGCTGGCCGATGACCATTTCCGCACGCTGCTGAGGGCCGAGGGCATCAATGACATGCCCAAGACTCTGGCCGACCGGCTGCCCACCGAGATACGGCCATGAGCGGGGTCAGCAGCGGTTTTGAGGGGGAGACCATACTCCTGGCCCTCGATCGCATCCTGCCCACCCGCCAAATCAGCGTGAACGTGCGCCAAACCCCAAAATACCGCACCATTCTCGCGTCGATCCACGAAGTCGGTATCATCGAACCGTTGGCGGTCCACCCCGAAAAATCCGAGGCGGGCAACGA
This sequence comes from Magnetospirillum moscoviense, assembly GCF_001650635.1. Classification (GTDB taxonomy): domain Bacteria; phylum Pseudomonadota; class Alphaproteobacteria; order Rhodospirillales; family Magnetospirillaceae; genus Magnetospirillum; species Magnetospirillum moscoviense. The sequence continues at coordinate 7,653 of NZ_LWQU01000206.1, forward strand.
TGGCCTTTACGTACTGCTCGATGGTCATCTGCGATTGGAGGCATTGAAGGAACTGGGCGGTACGGAAGCTGTTTGCCTTGTCTCCACGGATGACGAGGGCTTCACCTATAACAAGCGGATCAACCGTCTATCTGCCGTGCAAGAACACAAGATGATCATCAGGGCCATCGAGAAGGGGCTGGCCCCGGAACGTATCGCCCAAGCATTAAACGTAAATGTGGAGAGAATCCGTCAACGCCAACGTCTACTCGTGGGCATTGCCCCCGAAGTGGTGGAAATGTTGAAGGACCGCTTGGTCGGGCAAAAGATTTTTGCATTCCTGCGTAGGATGAAGCCCATGCGCCAGATCGCGGCGGCCGGAATGATGATCTCGGCCAACCACTGTACCGAAAACTATGCCCGCATGATTCTGGCGACATCCAAACCCGAGGATCTGGTCGAACCCGCCAAGGTTAAACCCACCAGAGGCGTGGCTCCTGCAGACATGGCCCGGATGGAACGGGAGATGGAGAAGCTTCAGCGGGACTACCGGCTGATCGAAGATAATTACGGCGAAACCATGCTGACCCTGGTGGTGGCAAAGGGATTTATGGGCAAACTGCTGGCCAATCCCGAAATTGCGGCACATCTGGACAAGCACCACGGTGATTTGGCGGTCGAATTGCGGAGGGTGGTCGAAACCACGAGCGAAGAGACCCCTAGCGCGGCTGAAATATAGCTTTTCAGGGTATGGGGACCCGGACCCTTGAAGCGCGGGGACCACAGGAGACGCCGTCGCGATAGGCGGATCAAGCGTGGCGGTGGGGATGATGGCGATCCCATTCGGAGCCCACCACTGGCCTGCCTCATCGCAGGCCATAAACACGAAAAGCGGCCGACCAGGGTTTCTCCCGGTCGGCCGCGTCGTGTGCAATCCGATCTGATCTATTTGCCGATAGGCGGCGCCTGCGCCAGCAAGTTTCGGGTCTGCTCGGAATCCGCCGAACCACCGAACTCGAAGTCGAAGGCGGTGGCGAACTTGCCGGCCAGCAGGGTCACCACCGAAATGATGCAGCCGCCGACGGCGGTGTTGCCGTCAACCTGGCCGAACACCATGAAGCCGATGCCGCCGATGATGCCCATGCCGGCGGTGACCAGCAGCACGTTGGCGCGGGTGTTGCTGCGCCCAGACTTGATGAACTCGCTGTCGCGGGCGCGGGCATTCTGACGGTCGGCCAGGGTGGCGGTGAGCGTGGTGAGCGCGCCGGCCATCTGCTGCATCCGCTCCTCGTGGGCGAAAGTTTGTGCCTGGGAGCGCAGTTGGAACACCAGATTGGGATCGGCCAGCACTTCGCGGGCCTTGTCGGGATCGTCGGTGCCGGTGATGGCGCGGACGGTATCGGCCAGCTTGCCCACCGCCTTCTCGGCATCGTCGCCGAACAGGCTGGGCAGCCCGCCAGGCGGCGCCGAAGCGGCGGAACACGTCCGCGACCTCCAGTCCCCCGGCCATGGCCGCCATCTCAGGCCGGCGGCACTACCATCAGGTCGAGGCCGTCGAGCGGGCTGGCCGTCCTGGCGATCATCGCGGTGGACACCTGGGTGTAGCGGGCCGTGGTCGACAGATTGCTGTGGCCGAGCAGCACCTGAATGATGCGGATGTC
>NZ_LWQU01000207.1 GCF_001650635.1 Magnetospirillum moscoviense
TGCCGACGCCTCGCCAAGGACTTCGAGAACCTCGCCAGAATGGCGCTGGCGTTCCTGCGCCTGGCCATGATCCGCCTCATGCTGCGCAGAATCGCAAGGCACAGGAAATAATAGGGAACTTCGCGGACGGACTCTAAGATCCTGGTCTAGAACTCAATCTGCCAGTGCGGGGAGCCTTCCCGCTTATAGACCGTGATGAGAGCTACCCCCTTGGATGCCGGGAAGTCCCCACAAAACTCCCCGCAGCCACCTTAGCCCACACAGATTTCCCACAGCAAGAAGGCCCCCGCAGGGGCCTTCCGAAACCAATTAACCTATTGAAACCTCACTCCCACTCAATCGTCCCCGGCGGCTTGGACGTCACGTCATACGTCACCCGGTTGATGCCCTTGACCTCGTTGATGATGCGGTTGGCGACGCGGCCGATGAAGGCCATGTCGAAGGGGTAGAAATCCGCCGTCATGCCGTCGGTCGAGGTCACCGCGCGGATGGCGCAGGCATAGTCGTATGACCGCGAATCCCCCATCACGCCGACCGTGCGCACCGGCAGCAGAACGGTGAAGGCCTGCCAGATGGCATCGTACAGACCGGCGGCGCGGATCTCTTCCAGATAGATCGCGTCGGCCTTCTTCAGGATCTCCAGCTTCTCGCGGGTGATCTCTTGACCCGGGATGCGGATGGCCAGGCCCGGGCCGGGGAAGGGGTGGCGGCCGACCATGTCGTCGGGCAGGCCCAGTTCGCGGCCCAAGGCCCGCACCTCGTCCTTGAACAATTCGCGCAACGGCTCGACCAGCTTCATGTTCATGCGCTCGGGCAGGCCGCCGACATTGTGGTGGCTCTTGATGGTGACGCTGGGGCCGCCGATCACGCTGACCGATTCGATGACGTCGGGGTACAGCGTGCCCTGGGCCAGGAAGTCGGCGCCGCCGACCTTCTTGGCCTCGGCCTCGAACACGTCGATGAACAGGGCGCCGATGGTCTTGCGCTTGGCCTCGGGGTCGGTCATGCCGGCCAGCCGGCCCAGGAACAGCTCGGACGCGTCGCAATGGACCAGGTTGATGTTGAAGCGGTCGCGGAAGACGCTGACCACCTGTTCCGACTCGCCCAGCCGCATCAGGCCGTGATCGACATAGACGCAGGTCAGCTGGTCGCCGATGGCTTCGTGCAGCAGCGCCGCCACCACCGAGGAATCGACGCCGCCCGACAGGCCGCAGATCACCCGGCCCTTGCCCACCTGATCGCGGATCCGCGCGATGGCCTGGGCCTTGAAGGCGGCCATGGTCCAATCGCCCAAGCAGCCGCAGACGCCGTGGGTGAAGTTCTTCAGCAATTGGGCGCCGTGCGGGGTGTGCACCACCTCGGGGTGGAACTGCACGGCATAGATATGACGCTCGTCATTGGCGATGGCGGCATAGGGCGCGCCGTCCGAGGTGCCGACCACCCGGAACCCCTCGGGCAGGCGGGTGACGCGGTCGCCGTGGCTCATCCACACCTGCTCGCGGCCGCCCTTGGCCCAGACCCCGGTGAACAAGGCGCAATCGGCGACGATATCGACATAGGCGCGGCCGAACTCGCGGTGGTCGCCCGGCTCGACCTTGCCGCCCAGCTGCTCGCACAGGGTCTGCTGGCCGTAGCAGATGCCCAGCACCGGCAGCTTGGTGTCGAACACCGCCTGAGGTGCGCGCGGGCTGCCGTCTTCCGTCACCGAGGACGGACCGCCCGACAGGATGATGCCCTTGGCGCCGAACGCCGCCAGGCTGTCGGCGGTGACCTTGTTGAACGGATGGATTTCGCAATAGACGCCGCTTTCGCGCACCCGCCGGGCGATCAGCTGGGTAACCTGGGAGCCGAAATCGAGGATCAGGATGCGGTCGGACATGGCGCGCCTTGGGCGAAGGATTGGGAATGGGCGGACTTTAGCGATGCGGCGGGGGCGGGGCAAGCACTTGCCGGAGGTCAAGGAGGAGGCCTCCAGCATTCCCTAATGTTGCGCCGGTCGATCAGGGCAACAAGGACGGATGTCATGCGCGGATGGGTGGTGGCCGTACTGGCGGCGGCGACGCTGGCGGCCTGCTACGAGGTGCAAGGCCCGGTGGTGGACAAGGGCGTCCGGGCGGCGGGCATCGCCGACGGCACCTGGCGGCGCACCGACGGCACCGATGTCACGCTGGCCTGGGACGAGGCGGCAGGGGCCTACCGTGTCGGCGCCGGTGGCATGGTCCGGCTGGCGCCGGCCGCCAACGGGCTGTATGTGGCCGATTATCAGGCGGAGCGCCGCATCGTGCTGCTGCTGCGGGCCAATGCGCGCGAACTGGTGTTCCTGTTGCCGCCGGAAGCGGTGGAAAAGGGCGTGGCCGCCGGTCATGGCGCCGCCATCAAGGCCGGCCCGATCAAGCTGCTGAACGGCGAGCCCCGCGCGGTGGCCGCCACCCTGGCCGCCATGGCCGCCCGACCCGACCTGGCCGAGGCCGGCCGGTTGACGCGGGTGGGGGATTAGTAGCCCGATCCCGGGCGGCTCAGTCGTTTTTGGCCGAGCGCCAAGGTCTGGCACAATACAAAGCCCGGCGGCGCTTGAGCCGGCCCGGCACGGGCTGCGCCTCGCGCCTAAATCTCGCGCCTAAGCCTGCTTGGCGTCGACGATGGCGCGGCGGATGGCGCGGGTCTCGGTGAAGCGCTTTTCCAGCACCTCGCCCTCGCCCCAGCGGATGGCGCGCTGCAGGGCGGTCAGGTCCTCGGTGAAGCGCTGGATCATTTCCAGCACCGCTTCCTTGTTGGACAGGAAGATGTCGCGCCACATGATCGGATCCGAGGCGGCGATGCGGGTGAAATCGCGAAAGCCCGAGGCCGAAAACTTGATCACTTCCTGCTGCAGATGGCCTTCCAGATCGTTGGCGGTGCCGACGATGGTATAGGCGATCAGGTGGGGCAGGTGCGAGGTGACGGCCAGCACCTGATCGTGGTGGCTGGGGTCCATGGTCTCGATCATCGAGCCCATGGCCGACCACAAATCCGAAACCTTGGCGATCGCCTTGTCGTCGGTGCCGGGCAGCGGCGTCAGGATGCACCAGCGTCCCTCGAACAATTCGGCGAAGCCGGCGGCGGGGCCGGAATGTTCGGTGCCGGCGATGGGATGGCCGGGGACGAAATGAACGCCTTCCGGCAGGCTGGGGGTCAGGTCGCGGATCACCGCGATCTTGACCGAGCCGACATCGCTGACGATGGTGCCGGCGGCGAGGTGCGGGCCGATGGCCTGGGCCACTTTCTCGACCGCGCCGACCGGCGTGCCGATCATCACCAGATCGGCGCCCGGGATCATCTGGGCTGGGTCGGTCGAGGCGGCATCGACGATGCCCAGCTCAAGCGCGGTCTGGCAGGCCTGGTCCGAGCTGTCCAGGGTGACGATGCGCGCCGCCAGGCCGTGCTTGCGCACCGCCCGGGCGATCGAGGAATTGATCAGGCCGATGCCGACCAGACAGATGGTGTTGAACAGAGGCTGGCTCATGTCATTTCCACCGGGCGGTGAACTCGGCCAGGGCCTGGATCACCGCCTGATTTTCCTCGCCGGAACCGATGGTGATGCGCAGCCAGTCGGGCAGGCCATAGCCGCCCATGGCGCGGGTGATGATGCCCTTGGCGCGCAGGAAGGCATCGGCGGCCTGGGCGTTTCTGCCCTCGGTCAGCGGGAACTGGATCAGCACGAAATTGCACACCGACGGCGTCACCGGCAGGCCCAGGCCCTTGATCTCGGACAGCATCCACGGCAGCCAGTAATCGTTATGGCTGCGGCACAGCTCCATGTAGGGGCCGTCTTCCAGCGCCGCCAGGCCGGCTTCCAGAGCCGCCGAGCCGACATTGAAGGGGTTGCGCACCCGGTTCAGCACGCCGGCGATGTCGGCCGGGCAATAGGCCCAGCCCAGGCGCAGGCCGCCCAGGGCGTAGATCTTCGAGAAGGTGCGGCACATCACGGTGTTGTTGCCGGCCTCGACCAGTTCAACCCCGGCGGAATAGTCGTTCTTGGACACGAACTCGGCATAGGCGGCGTCGATCACCAGCAAGATGTCGTCGCGCAGGCCCTTGCGCAGGCGCTTGACCTCCTCGGCCGGCAGGTAGGTGCCGGTCGGGTTGTTGGGATTGGCCAGGAAGACGATCCGGGTCTTCGGCGTGACCGCCTTCAGCAGATTGTCGACATCGGCATGCAGGTCGGTTTCCGGCGCGGTGACCGGGGTGGCGCCGCAGGCCTTAGCGGCGATGGCGTACATCAGGAAGCCGTGCGCCGAATACAGCACCTCGTCGCCCGGGCCGGCATAGGCGCGGCACAGGATGCCCAGCAACTCGTCCGAGCCGGCGCCGCAGACGATGCGCTCGGCATCGATGCCCCAGCGGGCGGCCAAGGCCTTGCGAAGGGCGGTGGCACCGCCGTCGGGATAGCGGTGGATTTCACCGGCCATCGCCTTCAACGCGGCGACCGCCTTGGGGCTTGGCCCCAGCGCGCCTTCGTTGGACGACAGCTTCATGATCCGCGAGACCCCCTCGATCGCCGATTCGCCGCCGACATAGGGGCGGATGTCCATGATACCGGGGCGGGGAGTGGGAGCGGTCATGACGGGAAACTCCTTGGGCGGATAAGGTGGCGGGTCAGGCGGCGGATCAGGCGGACAGGGGCACGGGATAGCCGCCGATGACGCGGGTCGAGCGGATGGTGCCGGTATTGGCCAGCACCAGGGCGATCAGGCGGGCATCGTTCTGGGCGACGAAGCCGGTGACCTCGGCAAGATGCAGCCAGCGATCGTCGTCGCGGTGGCTGGCCAGCATCGACACGCATTCCAGCCCGACACCGGTCTGCAGCGTGCGCAGCCGGTCGCGGCTGACGTCGGGCACGGTCTCGACCACCAGAAGGGTGCGGTCGTTGCCGGTTTCCTCGGGCTCGCTGGTGGCCAGCACGAAGGCGTGCAGGGGCTCGGGATGGTCGGGCGGGATCTCGGGCATCAGCATCGGCAGGCGGCCGATGACGCGCGGCGTGTTGGTCATCTCGGACACCAGCGCCAGCCACCAATTCTCGCCGCCGGCGGCTTCGGGGGCGGCAACCACGCCAACCGAGGCCCGGGCGTTGGCCACCTCGCGCACCACGTGGCTGGACCCGGGTAGGACGTTGAGCGGCCACACCACGCCGAAATGGTCACGGGCCAGGTCGATATAGCCGGCGCCGCGCTTGGGCTGGGCGACGGCCACCGAGAACGGCCGCTGCAGCCCGACCAGCGCGCCCATGATCTCGCGCCAGATGCGGACCAGGGCCGGGCGCGGGAAGGTGCCGGAATGGCGCCCGACCAGGCGGCGGATGATTTGCGCCTCGCGGCCGGGGCGCAACGCGGCACCCGGGGTGCCGGCCTTGGCCGCGGCGATGCGTCCGACCAGCGCCGCGCGCTCCATGACGAGGTCGTGCAGACGGTCGTCGATGGCGTCGATCTGTTGGCGCAAGGAATCGAGGGAAGCGGAATCGTCGGCCATGGCTGATGCTGAAAAAGGGAAGGCGAAGCCGGATAGGTTTAGTGCGTCCCCCCCACGAAATCAAAGAAAACATTGACAGTCAGTCCCTGCGTCCATAGCTAGACGTGTTCTTTCGTCTGATCCTGGTTTGCCCCGCGTCCATGAGTGCCGTCGAACCCCTGGGAACCTGCCCGCCGCACAACCCGCTCGGCCATACCGTCGAGCTGGGGCGCGACCGGCCGATCCGGCTGGATTGCGGCATCGAGATGGCGCCGGTGACGGTGGCCTATCAGACCTATGGCCGGCTGAACGCCGACAAGACCAACGCCATCTTGCTGTGCCACGCCTTGACCGGCGACCATTACGTCGCCGACCCCCACCCGATCACCGGCAAGCCGGGCTGGTGGATCGATCTGGTCGGGCCGGGCAAGGTGTTCGACACCGACCGCTATTTCCTGATCTGCTCGAACGTTTTGGGCGGCTGCATGGGCACCACCGGCCCCCGGGACATCAATCCCGCGACGGGCAAGCCGTGGGGCCAGACCTTCCCGGTCATCACCATCGGCGACATGGTCCGGGTCCAGGCCCGGCTGGTCGAATATCTGGGCATCGACGACCTGTTTTGCGTCATCGGCGGCTCGATGGGCGGCATGCAGGTGCTGGAATGGGCGGCCAGTTATCCGGACAAGGTGTTCTCGGCCATTCCCATCGCCACGGCGGCGCGCCATTCGGCCCAGAACATCGCCTTCCACGAGGTCGGGCGCCAGGCGATCATCGCCGATCCGGACTGGATGGGCGGCAATTACCAGGAAGCCGGCCTTAGGCCCCATCGCGGCCTGGCGGTGGCGCGCATGGCGGCGCACATCACCTATCTGTCGGAAACCGCGCTGCACCGGAAGTTCGGCCGCAACCTGCAAGACCGCGATCAGGTGTCCTATGGCTTCGGCGCCGATTTCCAGGTGGAAAGTTACCTGCGCCACCAGGGCTCGACCTTCGTCGATCGCTTCGACGCCAATTCGTACCTGTATATCACCCGGGCGATGGATTATTTCGACCTGGCGGCCGAGCGCGATGGCGTGCTGGCCAACGCCTTCAAGGGCACGCGCACCCGCTTTTGCGTGGTGTCGTTCTCGTCGGACTGGCTGTTCCCGACCCCGGAAAGCCGCGCCGTCGTCCACGCCCTGAACGCGGTGGCGGCCAATGTCAGCTTCGTCGAGGTCCAGTCCGACAAGGGCCACGACGCCTTCTTGCTGGACGAGCCCGAGTTCCACGCCACCCTGACCGGCTTCCTGGAAGGCGCGGCCGAGCATCGGGGCCTGCGGCGCAAGGGGAACAGCCAGCCATGATGGTGATCGCCAACGGCAATCTGCGCGTCGATCTGAAGCTGATCGCCGACATGGTCGAGCCCGGCTCGCGGGTGCTGGATGTCGGCTGTTCCGACGGCTCGCTGCTGTCGTGGCTGGGCCGGCACAAGAATGTCGACGGCCGCGGTATCGAATTGTCGATGAGCGGAGTGTCGGCGGCGGTGTCGCAGGGTCTGTCGGTGATCCAGGGCGACGCCGATACCGATCTCAAGGATTATCCCACCGGCGCCTTCGACACGGTGATCCTCAGCCAGACCCTGCAGGCGACCTATGCGCCGCGCGACGTGTTGGCCAACATGCTGCGGATCGGGCGGCGCGCCATCGTGTCCTTTCCCAATTTCGGCCATTGGCGGGTGCGCGTCGGTCTGGCGCTGGGTGGGCGCATGCCGGTGACCGACACCTTGGCCTATGAATGGTACGACACCCCCAATATCCATTTCTGCACCATCCGCGACTTCCTGGTGCTGTGCCGCGACCTGGGGATCACCGTCGAGAAGGGCATCGCCCTTGACCGCGAGGGCCGCGTGCTGCCGTTCGACGGCCAAGGCGTGCTGGCCAACCTGCTGGCCGACCAGGGCTTGTTCGTCCTTAGCCGTTCGTAATCCAATCAAGCTTTCAGCTTGTAGCCGGTCGCCAGCATCCGCCAGGTCAGCAGCATCAGCCCGGCATCGACCAGGGTGACCATGACGATCCCCAGCGCGACCGAGCCGTCGGCCTGGCCGATGAAGCCGGCCCGGAAGCCGTCGATCATGTAGAAGAACGGGTTCAGCTTGGCCAGCAGTTGGAAGGTCTCGGGCAGGCGGTCGATGGAATAGAAGGTGCCCGACAGGAACGATAACGGCGTGACGATGAAATTGGTCACCGCCGCCATGTGGTCGAACTTGTCGGCCCAGATGCCGCCGATCATGCCCAGCAGCGACAGCATCAGCGATCCCATCACCGCGTGGAAGGCAATCAGACCCAGCGAGCTGATGTGGATGCGCACGAACAGCGACATCGCCGCGGTGACCACCAGGCCGACCAGCAGGCCGCGCGCGACGCCGCCCAGGGCCACCGCCACCGTCTGCTCGATGGGAGACAAGGGCGGCATCAGCATATCGACGATGTTGCCCTGGACCTTGGCGATGATCAGCGACGACGAGGTGTTGGCGAAGGCGTTCTGCACCATCGCCATCATGATCAGGCCCGGGGCCAGGAATTCCGAGAAGGCGACGCCGTGGACGTCGGCCGCGACCCGTCCCAGGGCCAGCGAGAACACCGCCAGGAACAAAAGCGTCGTCACCACCGGGGCGGTGATGGTCTGGAAATGCACCTTCAGGAAGCGGCGGACTTCCTTGCCCAGCAGGGTGCGAAAGCCCAGCCAGTTGACGGCGCCGTAGGACCGGGGGACGGGCGGGCGGGGGATGGCGTTCTCGGTCATGGTGTCCTGGCGAAGCTTCGGTTAGGCTTGAAAGCATGGCGAAGACAAGCGTGCCCCCGCGCATCACCCCATCCTACCTGGAAAATGCCGCGTTGCATTACCTGGAACGCTTCTCGGCGTCCACCGCTTCGTTGCGCCGGGTGTTGAAGCGCAAGGTGGTGCGCTCGGTGGCCCATTGGGGCGACGATGCCGACCAGGCCCTGGCCCACATCGAGACGGTGATCGCCAAGCTGACCCAGTTGGGCTATCTGAACGATTCCGCCTATGCCGAGCAAAAGACCGGGGCGCTGCACCGGCGCGGCAAGGGCACGCGCGCTATCCGCGCCAGCCTGGCCGCCAAGGGGGTGGGCGCCGCCGATGCCGACCAGGCCCTGGCCGCCCTGGCCGAGGACCAAGCCCAGCCCGACCGTGCCGCCGCCATCACCCTGGCCAGGCGCCGCCGGCTGGGGCCGTTCCGGGTCAGCGGCCGGGCCGAGAACCGTGCCCGCGATCTGGCGGTGATGGGCCGCAACGGCTTCGATTTCGAGACCGCGCGGGCCATCATCGACGCCGCCAGCCCCGAAACCCTGACCGAGGAGGATCAATGAGCACCACCATCTGGCACAATCCCCGCTGCAGCAAAAGCCGCGAGACCCTGGCCCTGGTCGAGGGCAAGGGCATCGCTCCGGTCATCGTCGAATATCTGAAGACTCCGCCCAGCCCGGCCGAGTTGAAGCGGGTGTTGGGCCTGTTGGGCAAGGGGCCGCGCGACATCGTCCGCAAGAAGGAAGCGGCCGAGGCCGGCATCGATGTCGCCGGGCTTGCCGACGACGCCCTGATCGCCGCCTTGTGCGCCCATCCGGCGGCGATCGAACGCCCGATCGTCATCACCGCCACCAAGGCCGCCCTGGGGCGCCCGCCCGAGGCGGTGCTGGAAATTCTTTAACCATGATCGAGCTGGACGACGGACCAAGCTTTCTGCCGCCCGCCGCCGAGGCGGCCCTGAAACAGGTCGGCGCCTGCTGGGGCGACGAGGCGGCGGCCGAGCGCCTGGTCCTGCAAGCGCTGGAACTGGCCCCCGACACCCTGGCCGCGCGGGTCGGCGCCTATAAGTTCTATTTCTACCGCCACCGCCTGGCCGAGGCGCTGGTTCATGCCTGGTCCTGCCTGGACTGGGTGGCCGAACGGCTGCAGATGCCGCGCGACTGGCGCGAGGTTCAGCCCCGCCACGCCGACTTCACCGGCCTGGACCCGATGCCGCGCCTGTGGCTGCAGATCGTCATCGCCATCGGCTATTGCCAGGCCCGCCTGGGGCAGGTGGAAGACGGGCAGGAAAGCCTGGCCAAGGTGGCCCAACTGGACCCGGCCGACCGCTTCGGCGCCCGGCGGCTGTCGGACGTCATTGCACGCGGTGGTGTCGATCCCGATGAAGACGGGGATTGAGCCGGCCGCCGGCTTGGCTATGATTGGCGGCGGGAAGGCAAAGTGGGCGGTGCGGCCATGGTGGCGAATCTACGGTTGATGCCGGGTTACGACCCGGACTGGCGCGACAAGGTCAACGATCTGGCGATGCGCTATCGTGTCTTGGGCGGTCGCAAGGACCTGACGGCGGACGAGGCCGAGGAATTGTCCGCCTTGCGCGGCCGGATCGACGACGCCTTGAACACCCGGTTTCGCACTACGCTGGAATATCGCGATTTCTATTTCGCCCGGGCGCGCGCGCTGCTGGAAGCCGAAGGCATCGAGATGCCGCTGCCCAACCTGCCGGCCGACGCCACCCAGGAACAGATCGACGATGTTCTGTCGGGGGTATGGGCCGCCGTCGAGGTCACCAACTCGGAAACCTTCTGACGCAAGATGGCGCACGAAAAAACCCGCAAGGCCAGGCCTTGCGGGTTTTTGCCGATCGTCGGTGACGACGATTACTTGCCGTTGACGGCGTCCTTGAGGCCCTTGCCGGCCGAGAACTTCGGCTGCTTCGAGGCCGGGATCTTGATCTTCTCGCCGGTGCGGGGATTGCGGCCTTCAGAGGCCGCGCGGGTCGCGACCGAGAAGCTGCCGAAGCCCACCAGGCGCACTTCGTCGCCGCCCTTCAGGGCGGTGGTGATGGCGGCAAACACGCCGTCGACGGCCTTTTCCGAGTCGGCCTTGGTCAGGCCAGAGAGTTCGGCGACGCGCGAAACCAGGTCAGCCTTGTTCATGGACAGTGATTCCCCTGCTGGTGATTGAAATCCGTAACTTCCCCAATGCCAGAGCCCCCGCTCCGCGTCAATGCGGAAATGACGAGAATCGTCACCGAAAGCCGGTTTGCACCAGCAAACGGTGAAATTCCCGCAGATGGGCCTCGGCCTTCCCGGGTTCCGGCACACTTGCAAGAAATTTTTCTTCAAATTGCGGCTGCTTCAGATGCTCGATCACCCGGGCGCGGGCCAGGTTCAACGAGCGCCCCTCGATCAGCACGCCCGAGCCGCAGAACTTGATCAAACGGATCGCCCGCATCGCCAACGGGTCGTCGGGCTTGTCGATCTTCTCGATGACTTCTTCCGCCAGCAGATAGGTCGCCAGCACGTCATCGACCTTGCTGCCCAGCTCGGCGCGGGTTTCTGGCGCCAGGATCTGACAGACGACCAGGGCGGCGTTCAGGCCGGCCAGGGCGGCCATCCGTTCCGGCGGCGGCAGGCGCAACGGCACCCACTTGTCGATATGCTCGGTCTCGCTGACGCGGGCGATGATCAACTCGGCCAGGGCGTCGGCCATGCCTTGCGCCAGGTTCGACTGGGCCAGGGCCAGCAGGTACTGGACCTTCAGGACCTTGTCGGACAGCAATCGCAGCATCAGGTCGATGGCCTGGCTGGCGGTGACGGTGCCCAGATGGGCGTGGATGCGGGTCACCCGGTGCAGCAGCGCCTCGGCGGCCGCACCTTGCGCCAGCACGCAACGGTGGCCGACCAGCCGATGGGCCAGGCGGGTGAACACTTCGGTTTCCTGCTTGGGTTCGTTGCGCGACAGCGGGTTGGCCCCGCCCAGCTCGCGCATGACCCGGGCCAGCAGCACCGCCTTGGACTGGGGCAGGCTGCCCTTGGCGAACAGCGCGTTCAGGGCGGAAAATGTCGCCTCGGGGGCGAATTTGGCCGGGCTGGCCTTGCCCTCGGCCAGGTCGCACAATTGGGTCAGGGCGGCGCCCAGATTGGCCTGATAGCCCAGCAGGTCCTGGATCAACTGGGCCGACAGCAAGGTGTCGGCGATGAACAGGTCGATGAATTCCAGCGCCGTCGCCGCCTGGGGCTCGGCGGCCCAGGCCAGCAGGATGTCGATCTTGGCCTGGTACGAGCGCACGTCCAGCAGGCGGACCGCCATCAGGCTTTGGGTGGCATAGCCGGCATGCTCGCCGCCCTTGGCCACCTCGGCCATGATCTCGGCGAAAGTCTTGCACAGCGGCGGCTTCTTGGCGGCGAAGGCCCGCGCCCTGGCCAGGATGTCGTCCCACGCCTTGGACAAAAAGTCGCGCCGGGCCTTGGATTCCTCGCCGGCGGCCGCCGCCTGCAAGGTGGCGACGCGGTCGATGGCGGAAAACAGCAGATTGCCCTTGTCGCCGAACCGCTTCAGCTCGGCCCCGGAATGCAACAGTTCGGACGGCGTCACCTGCAGCTCGTCCAGATATTTGCGCACCAGCCGGCCGATGGTCTGGCGCGCCTCGGGCAGGTAGAAGTCGCCCAGCTCGCGGCAGATCGGCGCGTCGGAAATGGCCCCTAACGCCAGGTCCGGCCCCTGGTTCTTGACCTCGCCGGTCTTTTCCAGGACCACGGTCTCGGAATGGCTGCCGTCCAGGCGCTGCCAGTCCTTGACCACGCGGACCGCCGCATGGTTGCCCTTTTGCAGCAGGCTTTCGGCGAAGGCCTTGGCCTGGCCCTCGTCGGCCATGAACTGGGTGACCACCCAATTCTTGTCCTCCAGGACCTGGACTTCGAACGAGACGCGGGGGTTGCTCATCGGCCGCCCCCCGTGGCTAGGCGCTGGGCCAGGGCACGGGCCTTGGCCACCACCGCCTGGTCGTCGGAACCGGCGGCCCGGTTCAGCCAATAGGCCGCCGAGGTCGGGTCCACCGGTTGGCCGAAGCCGGCCAGCAGCATCAGGCCGTAATTCAACTGGGCCGCCGCCAGTCCCTGCTCGGCGGCCTGGCGGCACCATTCGGCCGCCTGCTCGGGGTCAGGCTGGCCGCCCACGCCTTGGCGCAGCATGTTGGACAGGTTGAAGGCGCAATCGGAATCGCCCAATTCGGCGCCCTGGCGGTAATAGGCCATGGCCTTGGCCGGATCGGCCCCGACGCCCTGGCCGGCCTCGTACAGGGTGCCCAGGGCGAACAGGGCCGCCACCTCACCATGGGCGGCGGCCTTGGCGTACCATTGCGCCGCCACCGCCGCGTCGGCCGGGCAGCCGCGTCCCGTGCGGATCATGTTGCCCAGGTTGAACTCGGCCGGACCGTCGCCCTTGTGGGCGGCGGCCAGATACCAGCGCAGCGCTTCCTTGTCGTTCTTGCGGGTGCCCAGCCCCAGGTCATACATCACCGCCAACGAAAAGGCGCCGCGCACGTCGCCCTGGTTGGCCGCCTTGGTGTACCAGGCCACCGCTTCCACCTCGTCGGCCTCGATCCCCAGTCCCTGGCGATAGACATTGCCCAGCAGCACCTGCGCAGCCGCATTGCCGGCAGTCGCCGCCGCCCGCACCGCGTCAAGGTCGCCGACCGCTTCCAGGTCCAGCGGATCGGGGTCGGGGTCGGGCAGCCGGACCGGGGCGTCGAAGCCGCCGTCATTGGTGCCGGCCGGTTTCAATCCGTCCAGCAATTCCTCGAGGCTGGGGGCTGCGCGCCGCACCGGGGCTGCGGCCTCGGGCAGGCGGATGGTGATGTCGGCCCCGTCCTGGGCCATAAGCGCCAAGGAATGGCGGGCGCCGGCATGGCCGCCATCGGCGGCGGCGTTCAGCCAGCCGGCCGCCTCGCGCGGGTCGCGGGGGACCTTCAGACCCAGGCGGAAGGCTTCGCCCAATTGGAAGGCGGCGGCACCATCGCCTTCCTGGGCGGCCCGGCGAAGGGCGGCGATATGATCGGGTTCCCTGGCCATGTCCGCCCCCCGGAATCGGTCGTTGCCCACACGCACAAGGATGCCCGATCCCGCCATCGTCGCCAACCAAAGAAAAGGCCGGCCCCCATTCTGGGGGCCGGCCGCAAGGGTGCGCGAAGAAGGTTTAGCGCTTGATGTTGACCAGTTCGTCCAGCATCTCGTCGGCGGTGGTGATGATCTTGGCCGCCGCCGAATAGGCGCGCTGAGTGACGATCATGGTGGTGAATTCGGTCCCGATATCGACGGTCGAGGCTTCCAGCGAGGCCGCGTTGACCGAGCCGGCGCCGGCCGAACCGGCGGTGCGCAGCGTCGGCTCGCCGGAATTGTCGGTCGAGATGAAGACGTTGCCGCTCAGGCTGTCCATGCCGTTGGGGTTGACGAAGGTCGCCACCGGGATCTGGAACACCGGGCGGGTCACGCCGTTGTCGAACAGGGCGGTGACGATGCCGTCGGTGCCGATCGAGACGCCGGCGAAGTTGCCGAACTTGGCGCCGTTCTGGCTCCAATAGGCCAGCTGATAGGCGCCGTTCAGCTGGGTCATGCCGTCCGACAGGTTCAAATTGCCCAGGAACACGCCGACCGAGTCGGTGCCCGACATGTCTTCCGAACCATTGGCCCAGTCGACGTCGGCATAGGCGACGTTGATTTCCTTGGGCGTGCCGTCGCCGTTGAATTCGATGGCGTCTTCCGAGGTGCCGCCGGTGATGTTGATGGCCGACACCGTGAAGGTGTCGGAATTGGTGATGTCCTGGCCCTGCTTGGTGGCCGGGTTGCCGTCGGACAGGTCCAGGGTGTCGAGGCCGGCGACGACCAGGTCGTCGGTGGCGTCGCGCTGGCGGAAGATCATCGAGTTGGTGCCGGCCAGACGCTCGGCATAGGTGATGCCGTCGGTGGTCTTGGTATCGGCCAGGGCCGCGGTCTTGGGATCGGTCCAGCCACCCTGGGCGAACACGCCCGAGCTGCCGGTGCCGATCGAGAAGCTCATCGCGGTTTCGGAATAGATGTGGATGTCGTTGGCATTGAAGGTCGCCTTCAGCCCCAGCGAGGTGAAGCTGGAGGTGGAGTTCAGCGCCGTCACCGCCGCGGTCACCGAGGCACCGACGTTCGAGAAGGTGTAGGAGGTGCCGTCGACCACCACTTCCAGGTCATCGGCGGCCGCGATGGCGCCGCCGGCGGCGTAGAGCGAGTTGTATTCCAGGTTGAACGCCTTGTTGACGTCGGCGGCCAGACTGTCGACGAAAGCACCGGTATTCGCCGCCGAGGACGGGTTGGTGTACATGACGTTCGAGGTGGCGCCGTCGGTGCCGGTGTCAGTCTCGAAGGTGTAGGTCGCCCCGTTGATGGTCATGGACATCGAGCCGGTGGTCTGCGGTAGGCCGTTGAAGTCCAACCGCCCCATCGCCGAATAAATCGTGCTCGAGTCCTTCTTGAGGTGCATGCTTTTGGCGCCTTCCGGCGGGATGCCTTCGACGTCCCAGCGGTTCTGCGCGATCTTTTCCCAGGTGAACTGCACGGTGGCGTCGCCGCCCAGGCTGTCATAGATGGTCACCGGCTGCTTGAACAGGTCGCCGACATCGGCGCCGTTGGGCAGGTTGGCGCCCATGCGCAGGTTGCGGGTCTGCGAGGCGGTGCCGCCGACTTCGTTCATGTTCAGCGGCCGCAGGTGGGTCGCCGACACGATGTTGTCGTTGATGTACGAGGTGTCGCCGCTATCGTCCTTATAGGCCTTCATGTAGATGTCGTCGCCGACGGTGACCTTCGAGGCCTGGGTCGAATTGTCCCAGCCCATCAGGGTCCAGCCTTGCATGAACCAGCCCGACACGTTCTGCAGATAGCCTTCGCTATCGACCTTGAACGAGCCGGCGCGGGTATAGGCGAACATGTCGCCGTCTTCCGGGTGGGCGGCTTCGTTGACCACGAAGAAGCCCTGGCCGGACAGGCCGATGTCGGTCGCCGAACTGGTCGCCTGCAGCAGGCCCTGGATGTCGACGCCGGCGCGCGGCTTCGATTGCACGCCACCGGGCGAGTAGGCGGTGAGTGACGTCTGCTTGGTCACCAGCGTCTGGAAGTTCACCTTCGTGCCCTTATAGCCGATGGTGTTGACGTTGGTGATGTTGTCGGAGATCGCGCCCATGGCCGACGACTGAGCCGCCAGACCAGACACACCCGCGAACAAAGCGCCGTACAAGCTCATGGTACCCTCCTAATCCCGGCCAGTCTTATTGAAGGCTGGCGGTGTCGCGCACGGTCAGCACCTTGTCGATGGTGGTGACCACCTTGCCCATGGCAAGGAGCGTTTCTTTGCTATCCGAGGCAACGTCGGTGACCTTGCCGTAAACCGTGATGGCGCTGTCCAGCGACTCGCCTTCGCCGTTCATCGCCACCACCTGCACGGTGTAGGCGCCGTCGGTCAGCTTGTTGCCGTTGGTGTCGCGACCATCCCAGCTCGCCTCGTGGCGGCCCGAGGTGGTCTCGGCCGGCAGGTTGGCGACAACCTTGCCCGAGGCGTCCTTGATGACCACCGCGGCGCTGCGGGCTTCCTCGCCCAGGGTGTAGCTGAAGTTGGCCTTGCCGTCCTGCAGCGGAACCTGGCTGCTCTCGGTCTCGATGGTCTGGCCGATATAGGCGATGGCCTGGGCCTTCAAATTGACCTGGCCGACACCGATCAGCTTTTCCAGATTGGTGTTGGCTGCGATCTGCTGCTCGACGTTGGCGAACTGGACCAACTGGTTGGTGAACTCGTTCGAGTCCATCGGCGACAGCGGGTCCTGGTTCTTCAACTGGACGGTCAGCATGGTCAGGAAGGTGTCGAAATTCTCGGCCAGCTTCTTGCCGGATGCCAGCGACTTGCTGGTGTCGGCGGCGGCTGTGCCGGTGGTGTCGATGGCGGTGGTCATCGGGGTGCTCCTTAGACCTGGATGTCGACGCCGGAACGGTTGCCGGCGAAGCGCCCTTGCGCCTGCTGCGCGGCGCCCGAGGCGGTGGCGTCGATTCCGGTGGGGGCGCCCTGGCGGCGGCCGCGGCCGCGACCCTGGGCATTACCTTCCTGGGCGCTCTGCTGCGAGCCTTCGCGCAGGTTGAAGGTCAGCGAGCCCGCCTCGGTCTTGTAACCGGCGTCCTCGAGAGCCTTTTCCAACCCGCGGGAGTCCTTTTGCAGGATGGCCAGGGTTTCCTTGTTGTCGGCGGTGACGGTGCCCGAGACGCGGCCGTCCTGGGCCAGGTCCAGCTTGACCTCGATGGCGCCCATCTCGACCGGCTTCAGCTGGATCTTGATGGTGTCGACACCGTCCTTGGCCTGCTTGGCGATCTGCACGTTGACCTGATCCATCACCTGCTGCTGCAATTGCTGCTGCTGGCGCGGCGCATGGGGGGCCTGCGGGGCCTGGGCCTTCGAGGTGGCCTGGGTGCCGGCCGGGCCGTTCAGGCCGGCGACGGCCTGGCCCGATTGCTGGCCCTGCGGGGCCTGCGGCTGGTTTGAGGCTTCGATCTGGGCGGCCAGGGCGGCGATGAAGGGCTTGGCCTCGGCGGCCTTGCCCTGGGCGGCCAACGCATTGTCCAGCGCCGGATTGGCGGCGATCTGCTGGCCGGCATTGTTGGTGCCCTGGCCCGAGGCGCCGTTGTTGCCGGCTGGGGTCTGGGCCAAGGCCAGCTGTTCCGGGGTCAGGCCGACATCCTGGGCCATCAACAGGTCCAGCGACGAAGCGGCATCGGTGGTGGCGGCGGCGGTCTGGACCTGGACCTTGACGGCGACGCGGGCGGCCGTGCCGGCCAGCATGTCGGCCAGTTGGTCGGCCTGGTCCTGGGCGGCCTGGTCGATCGACACATCCTCGGCGCCGTCCTTGGCCTTGCTCTTGCCGGTCTTGGCGGCGGTCGCGGCCAGGGCGGCAAATTCTGCCTGGCCGGCGGCATCGGCGTCGGACTGGGCGGTATCGTCGGTGTCGGCGGCGGCGTTGTTGACGATCGGGCCGGTCAGGTCGGCATCATCGTCTTGCACCACCACCTGGGCGGCGGCGGCCACTTCGACCTCTTCGACGTCCACGACGTCCTGAGCCACCGGCTGGATCGCCACGGCGACCACCGGGGCCTCGATGACATCGACGGTCTCGGTCTCGACCGCGACGACCTCTTCCGGGGCGGCCTGGGTCAGATCGTCGTCGGCGCTGGTGTCGAGCTTGGCCTGCTCTTCCGGGGCCGGGGCGGTGTCGGCCTTGGCTTCCGGCTTGGTGGTGGTCGGCTCGGGGCGGCTTGAAGCCTCGGCTTCCTTGCGGGGCGCCGGGCGGCTGGCTTCCTTGGGCGCGGGCCGTTCGGCCTTTTCCGGGGCCTTGGCCGGGCGGGCCTCGGGGGCCGGACGGTCGAAGCTGGCCTTCATGGCGCTTTCGGCGTTGGGCTGCGTCGCCGCGACCGAATAACGGCCACCCGACGATTGCAGGGCGGCGGCGAAGGCGTCGGCGGCGGTCTGGGCCTTGGAACCCGAGGCAGGGGTCATATTGGCCTGGTCGAACGCGCGCTTGTTGATCGAATATACCGTCATGGTCCGGTTCCCCGTAAATGGAGCCTTTGGCAGCATTTCCGGAGCAATAGGCGTGCCAGACCATGCCAATTGACCTAGTGCGCGGAAATATCACGATAAAAAATTTCACGAGCCGCCGTTGGCATGGCGCCGACCGGGAAAATCTTGCCGGGAGGGGGCAGGGATTGCCGGGTGCGTCGTTGAACCGCCCCTCTGCCTAAGCGCGGCCATCCGGCCGCTTGGCCGCTCGCTCAACGCTCGCCGGAGCCGTACGCCGCCAATGGGCGGCATGCGGCTCAATCCGGATCGGACTCGTCGTCCTTGGCCATGTTCATGATGCCGACGCCCATGCCGACGCTGCCGAAGGTGACGAACAGGCCGAAGAAGAACAGCACCAGGACCAGGATCGGATGGCTGGACGACAGCGCCAGCGTGCGCAGATGGCCCAGGTCGATGGCCAGGGTGCCGATGCCGAAGGCGGCTCCGGCGGCCAGTCCATAGACCAGATGGGTGGCCAGGTAGGTCAGGGCTTCCTTCGCCTTGCGATCAAGCGGCATGGCATGGTCCTTATCGCCCGCGGGGAAAAGTCCCTCGGCTTCGCCTCGGTGTACTTTTCCCCGAACCTTGTTCGGCGAACCCGTGCTCAAGCAAGCTTTCCGCGCGGGTTCCGTCATTTTCCCGCCATGAAGCGAGCCTTGCTCGTTTCATGGCGGCAAGAGAAATAACGCGAAAAATAGGCGCAGGGCCGCCCCAAGCCTGTTTTTCTCACCATGAATCAACGTGAGAAAGTACACCGAGCGAAGCGAGGGACTTTCTTACGGGTGATCTCACACCCATTCGCGCAGGATGGCCACCAGGGGGATGTCGGCGGGCGGCATCGGCATCTCGCCCATGCGCGCGGGCCGCACCCATTTCAGTCCCTGGCCTTCCTTGGCGATCGGGCTTCCTTTCCATGTGCGCACGGCATAGAGCGGCATCAACAGGTGGAAGGTGTCGTAATCGTAGGACGCGAAGGCCAAGGGCGCCAGACAGCTCTCGCCGACGTCGATTCCCAGCTCTTCGTGCAGTTCGCGGATCAGGGCGGCTTCCGGGGTTTCGCCGTCATGGACCTTGCCGCCGGGGAATTCCCATAGGCCGGCCATCATCTTGCCGGGCGGCCGGCTGGCCATCAGCACCCGGCCGTCGGTGTCGATCAGCGCGGCCGCCGCGACCAGCAGCATCGGCCGTGCCGCGTGGGTGGCCTTCCACTGGTCGGCGGTCAAGGCGAAGCGGGGCGACACCACCGAGCACCCGCGCGAGGCCACGGCGCATTGGCTGTGGCCGTCGGGCAGGAAGCCGGCCTTGCCCAGGACGGTCTTGGACGCCGGATTGTCGGGATGGACCATCGCCCACAGCCGGGCGATACCCAGATCGGCGAACAGGTGGCGGATCAGCCGGCGCAACGCCTCGGTGGCGTAACCCTGACCCCAGGCCTCGCGGGCGACCCAATAGCCCAATTCGGCCGAACCGTCGGGGTCCATGGTGAAGCCGATGGCGCCGATCACCTGTTTGTCGGTGGTCCGCTCCAGCGCCAGGCCGGCGCCCTGGCCCAATTGGCGGCGCTGTTCCTGCAGCAAGATGAAGGCGTGGGCGTCGGTCTCGTGATAGGGATGCGGGATGTTGGCGGTGTATTTCGCCATGTCCCAATCGTCAAGTACCGCCGCCAGCCGGGGCGCGTCGGTATGGGTGAACGGGCGCAGGCGCAGCCGGGCGGTGGCCAGCGCCGTGCCGGCCCACACCGTCCCGGCCGACCAGCAGCCCGCTTCCTCGGTCACGTCCGGTATGACCCGTTGATGTCGATATAGGCGTGGGTCAGGTCACAGGTCCACACCGTGGCCTTCGACCGGCCGACGCCCACGTCGGTCTCGATGACGATGTGGCTGCCCTTCATGTGGGCGGTCACCGGAGCCTCGTCATAGCCGGGCACCACCTCGCCGTCATGGGCGACCTCGATTCCACCGATACGGATCGACAGCTTGTCGCGATCGGCCTTTTCGCCCGACTTGCCGACGGCCATCACCACCCGGCCCCAATTGGCGTCCTCGCCGGCGATGGCGGTCTTGACCAGCGGCGAGTTGGCGATGGACAGCGCGATGCGCTTGGCCGCGCGCGTGCTGGCGGCGCCGGTCACCGTGACCTCGACGAACTTGGTCGCCCCTTCGCCGTCCTTGACCACCTGGTGGGCCAGATCCTTCAGCAGGTCGAACAGCTTGGCGCGGAAGTCCTTGAGGCGCGGGTCGGCCGGATCGGTCACCGGGGCGTGCTTGGCCTGGCCGGTGGCGAACAGCATAAGCGTGTCCGAGGTCGAGGTGTCGCTATCGACCGTGATGGCGTTGAACGAGCCCTCGACCCCCTTGGACAGCAGGGTCTGCAGCAGGTCGGCCGGCAGGGCGGCGTCGGTGAAGACATAGGACAGCATGGTCGCCATGTCCGGCGCGATCATGCCGGCGCCCTTGGCGAAGCCGTTGATGGTGACGGTGATTCCGTCGATGCGGGCGGTGCGGGTGGCGCCCTTGGGGAAGGTGTCGGTGGTCATGATGGCCCGCGCCGCTTCGGCCCAGCAATCGTCGGCCAGCTTGGGCTTCACCTGATCCAGGACGGCGGTGATCTTGTCGTCGGGCAAGGTCACGCCGATGGTGCCGGTCGAGGCGACGAACACCTCGTTCTCGGCGCAGCCGAAGGTCTTGACCGCGCCGGCGACGGTGCGTTCGACCGAGGCGATGCCGGCCTTGCCGGTGAAGGCGTTGGCATTGCCGGAATTGACGATCAGCACCCGCGCGCGGCCGCCGATCTGGGCCTGGCGGCACCAATCGACCGGGGCCGAGCGGGTCAGCGACCGTGTATAGACCCCGGCCACCGCGGTGCCCGGCGCCATTTCGACCACCAACAGGTCGGTGCGGCCCTGATAGCGGATGCCGCAGGCATGGCTCGCCAGACGGATGCCGGCCAGCGGAGGCAGGCTGGGAAACTGGGCGGGAGCCAGCGGCGAAACGGCGTCGGACACGGTGGCTTCTCCTATCCTACTTCTTGGCGGGCGGGTTGGCTTCCAGCGGCTGGCCGTCCGGGGTGAACAGCTTGACCTTGGCCTTGCCCCGCATGTCGGCGACCATCTTCTGGGCGGTTTCCTCGGCCAGTTGCTCGCGGATGGCCGGGGCGGCCTGTTCCAGCGACGGCGCGCCGGCCATGCGGCGGTCATCGACCTTGATGACGTGCCAGCCGAATTGGCTTTTCACCGGGGCGGCCGACAGTTCACCCGGCTTCATGGCGAAGGCGGCATCGGCGAATTCCTTGACCATCTCGTCCTTGGTGAAGAAGCCGAGATCGCCGCCATTGGTCTTGGCCGACGGGTCCTTGGACTTGGCCTTGGCGGTTTCGGTGAAGTCGGCGCCCTTTTTCAGGTCGGCCAGCACTGCCTTGGCGGCATCCTCGCCCTCGGTCAGGATGTGGCGGGCACGAACTTCCTCTTCCGGCTTGAACTCGGCGAGGTAGCGGTCATAGGCCTGCTTGACCGCGCCGTCGGTGATGGCGGCCTTCAGCTTGCGGTTCATCCACGCCTTGACCAGCAATTGGGATTCCAGCTCCTTCAGGGCCTGGCGGACCTGGGGGTCCTTCTCCAGGCCGTCCTTGCGTGCCTGCTCGGCGACAAGATAATTGTTGACCGTCATGTCCAGAAGCACAGGATAGGGAGCTTGGGCCGCCATCTGCGGCGGCAGCGAGCGCTGATAGGCGACGACGTCGCTGGTATGCAGCTTGGCCCCATTGATTTCGGCCACCACGGCCTCCTTGTCGGCGGCGGCGGCCAGACCCGGAACACACAGGCTCAGGACAAACAGGCGGGCAAAAGTGGTCTTCATGTTCGAACTTCCTTGCGAAACGGACGGCAACGGCCGGCGACAGGGCGGTTGAACCACAGAAACACTCCCTCGCACAAGAGGGGGGCGCGCGCTCGGTGTGGTATGCTATGCTTATGGTTGCAAAAGTGATGGCCGATTCATGACCGATCCGATAAGGAAAAGCCTATCGCTGGCGGTATTGCTGGCGCTGATCTACGCGGTCTTTGGCGTGCTGTGGGTGGTGTCGTCCGACACCATCCTGGCGCTGATGGTCAGCGACCCCGCGCGCATGACCCTGATCCAGACCTGGAAGGGCTGGCTGTTCGTCGCCATCAGCTCGGGATTGATTCTGGCGGTCGGCAACCGGTTGTTGCGTGCCGTCGAGGAATCCGAAGGCCGCTATCGGCTGATGTTCGACGGCAATCCCGAAGCGATGTTGCTCTATGACCCGGTGACCGCCCTGGTGGTCGAGGTCAATCCGGCATTCGGCCGCTTGTTCGGCTATGGCGTCGACGAGATGCGGGGAACCCCGGTCAACACCTTGTTGCCGCTGTCCGAGCGCGAGCGATTTTCCCGCGAGGTCGAGCGGTTGCGCGAATCGTCGTCGGACGAATCGATCTGGCAGGTGGTGCGCAAGGACGGTTCGTTGTTCGAGGTGGCCTCGCACGGGCAGGGGGTCTTCATCAAAGGCCGTCTGTTGCGGCTGGTCCGCATCTCGGACGTCACCGCCCGTCTGCGTTCCGAGCGGGAGCTGATCCGCGCCCTGGGCGAAGTCGCCGCCGGCAACGACCGCCTGCGCGAGTTGGGCCATGCGGTGTCGCACGACCTGCAAGAGCCGCTGCGTCAGGTCAGCAGTTTCGTCCAATTGCTCGACCGCCGCTATTCCGAGCGTCTGGACGACGAGGCCCGGCAATTCATCGCCTACGCCGTCGAGGGTGTGAAGCGGCTGAAAAGCCTGATCGGCGATTTCGAGCGGTTCGTCGAGCCGTCGTCGACGATCCGCCAGACCGTGTCGGTTCGAACCGTGGTCGATCAGACCATCCGGGATTTGCGGCTGTTGGTCGATCGTGCCGCCGCCGATATCCAGATCGGGGATCTGCCGGTGATCCAGGCCGATCCCGGCAAGTTGGCGGTGATCTTCCATGCCCTTTTGGAAAACGCCCTCAAGTTTCGCGCCGGCGACAGGCCGTGTCGCATCAGCGTTTCCGCCGAACAGGGCGAGGCCGAATACATCTTCCGCGTCACCGACAACGGGATCGGCGTCGAAGCCGGCCTGGGCGAGGACATCTTCGCCTTGTTCCGCCGCCTGCACACCCGCGACCGCATTCCCGGCAACGGCAGCGGGCTGGCCCTGGCCCGCAAACTGACCGAGGCGTTGGGCGGACGAATCTGGGCCGATCCGGCGGTTGGCGGCGGTTCGGTGTTTTCCTTCACCATTCCGCGGGTGCCGGCCTAGTTCCAACGAACTACGTCACAGAAGCCCTACAAGCAAAAGGGTTGAAAGCGGCCTTGCCGCTATGCCTTTGCGCCCTGGCTCCGGCCTGCGGCGGGGGCTAGTCTGATGAATACGAAAGGCGCCCCCATCCGGGAGGCGCCTTCATTTTTAAGAATAAGAAAGGAGGCGGACAATGAACATGCAATCCGTCCGCTGTGGTTGGCAAATTGGCAAGGGGGGCGAGAACGACCTCGAGGGACTGCACGACATTTTGGTATGCGCCAGCCGGCGTGGCTGCGGCGACTGCGTCGATTGCAGCGAGAAAGCGTTGGAAATGGTGCTGCGGGCGTCGCGCAAGCCCGCCGCACCGTCGGAGAAAGGTTAGTTCCGGCCGCTCATCTGGCCGAATTGTTTGGTGAATTCTTCGCGGACCGACAGGGCGACCGCGTCCCAGAGATTGGGGGGGATGGTTCCGGCACTTTGCCCGCCCATGCCCGTCAGCCCTTGCGCGCAGACCCAATCCGGGCTCACCGTGTGGCCGAACAGGTCATTCCTGGCCAGCGCCTTCATTCCCGCATCGCCGAATTCCTGCGCATGGGTGTTGCCATAGCGCGCCACCACCGCCGCCTGGCGGGCCAGGCCGCCGACGGCGCGCTTGGCAGAGCGGTCCTGGCAGCGTCCGGCATCGTAATGGCCGCGCAACAGGGCGATCGCATACCATTCCAGCGCGTCCTGGGTCCGCCCGGCCGCCAGCAGCCGCCGTGAAAGATCGAACAGGAACCCCGACGACACCAGGCGCTGGTGGGCCAGGGTCCAGTCGATCACCTGGGCATCCTGGGCTGGGCCCATGCGTGCGACTTGGCCGTACAGGTCGGCCTGTTTCAGCCAGTCGGTCGGCGGCGGTACCGGCAAGGGCTGCTCGGCGGCAAGGGCGGCTGGCCCGGCCAGCAGGAAAAGTGCGACGGCAAGGCGGGCAATACGCATCGGCTGGTCCTTGGGCTGGTCAGAACCGCTCGGCCAGGAAGGACTGCACGGCGCTGAACAATTGGCGGCGATTCTTTTCCATCAACAGGCTGTGGGTTCCCTCGCCGACCAGGATGTAGCGCCGCTGCGGCGCGCTGGTCAGCAAGGCGAACACCGACAACCCCATGTCGGGCGGCGTTTCCACATCCCATTCGCCCTGGATCACCAAGGTCGGCACCGAGACGCGGCCCGGCTCCCACATCGGCTTTCCGGCGGACCAGAACCGATAGAAATCGGCAACCGGCCCATTGGGAACCCGCAAGGCTCCGGGCAGCGGGTCCACCTCCTCCAGGGCGTTCAGCCAGGCCTTGCCGACCGCCTCGGGGATCAGGTCCCGCCGCTCCTTTTCTGGCGCCGATTGCCGC
This sequence comes from Magnetospirillum moscoviense, assembly GCF_001650635.1. GTDB lineage: Bacteria > Pseudomonadota > Alphaproteobacteria > Rhodospirillales > Magnetospirillaceae > Magnetospirillum > Magnetospirillum moscoviense. Next base: position 24,570 of record NZ_LWQU01000207.1, read on the forward strand.
CACCTTTCCTTGACGGTGGACAAGGAGACGTCGCGCCACGCCCCCAAATTGTCCGGCGCCCCCGCAGGCGGCGGGGTGTCGGACAGCCATTGCGGCGAATACAGCACCAGCCGGTCGACCTTGGCCCCGGCCCGTACCGTATAGGACCCGGCCAGGGTGGCGCCCCACGACCAGCCGACCAGCACCAGCTTGTCCAGGCCCCGGCGCGACAGGATGTACTCGACCGCCTTATCGACGTCGCGCAGCGCCATCTGGGTGTCGATCGCCGGCGGGTTGGCCTCGGCCGGCTGGTCGAAGCTGGGCGGGCGGGTGGATTTGCCGTAGCCGCGGATGTCCAGGGCATAGACGTCATAGCCGCGCTGGGCCAGGAAATCCATCCAGCTACCGTTTTCCAGCGGCACGTCGAAGGTGGCGCCGCCGGGGAAGGTGGCGCCGTGCAGGAACAACACGGTGCGGTCGGCCTGATGCGGCGCGTAATAATCGGCGGGATGCTTGTTGCGCAGCGCCAGGCGGATGCCGTCGTCGCGGGCGTCGAAGCCCAGTTCTTCCGTCACCAGCGACGACAGCGGCAACAGGGTCTGGGCGGCAACCGGGCGCGCCAGGGCGGCCAAGGCCAGAATTGCGACGAAGACGCGAACCAACATCTGGGCTTCCTCCCGGGGCGACCACGCCGGCATGATGGGCGAGGCGGCCATGCCCCGTCAATCCAGGGTCAGTCCGTATAGCTGGTGGGGTCGGGAATACCGGCCTGTTCAAAGCCCTTGCGGCGCAGCCGGCAGGAATCGCAGCGGCCGCAGGCGCGGCCCTGGTGGTCGGGGTCGTAGCAGGACGACGTCAGGGCGTAATCGACCCCCAGTTCGACCCCCTTGGCGATGATCTGGGCCTTGGTCAGATCGATCAACGGGGTGTGGATGGTCAGCTTGTGGCCTTCCACCCCGGCCTTGGTCGCCAGGTTGGCCATGCGCTCGAAGGCGGCGACATATTCCGGGCGGCAATCGGGATAGCCGGAATAATCGACGGCGTTGACGCCGACGAAGATGTCGAAGGCTTCCAGCACCTCGGCCCAGGCCAGGGCGAAGGACAGCATGATGGTGTTGCGCGCCGGCACATAGGTCACCGGGATGCCGCCGGCGATGGCCGCGTCGTCGCGGTCCTTGGGCACGTCGATGTCGGCGGTCAACGCCGAGCCGCCGAAGGCGCGCAGGTCGATCTCGGCGACCCGGTGGCGTGCCGCGCCCAGGGCGGCGGCGACCCGGGCGGCGGCGGCCAGCTCGACCGCGTGGCGCTGGCCATAACGAAACGACAGCGCCCAGCATTCGAAGCCGGCCTTCTGGGCCATGGCCAGCACGGTGGCGGAATCCAGCCCGCCCGACAGCAAGACGACGGCGCGCCGTGTCATCGGTTACAGCGAGAAATGCGACTGCACGAAGGCGTCGATCTCGGCCTCGGCCCAGCCCTTGGCTGCCAGGTCGGCGCGCACGGCGGCGACGTCGATGTTGGGCCAGGTGTGGCAGCTGTCCACCGTGTGCTTGTCGGCGTCCATGATGCGGAAATCGTAAGGCCGGCTTTCGCTTTGGAAGACGTCGTAATACAGCACCTGATCGACGGCGTTGTCCGGCAGGTAGGTCAGGATGCGCGGCTTCAGGGTGTAAAGCTCTTCCGGGCCCTTGATGAACTCGGTGGCGGCGATGATCACCTCGTCGCCGGTCTGGCAGGTGCGGGCGGCGGCGCCGTTCAGGATGCAGCAGCGCGAACCCGGCTGGCCGAAGATCACGTAGGTCGACAGCCGGGCCCCGGAATTCTTGTTCCAGATATCGACGAATTCCATGGGATAGATGCCGGCCAGCGCGCACTGCTCGGGATCCAGGGTGATGGAACCGTGATAGTTCAGGTCGGCGCTGGTGACGCGGATACCGTGCAGCTTGGCACGAATGACCTTCATCATGACAAAAATCCCAAGGAAAAGTGCGGCGGTCGTTGCGGGGGAGATAGCGTCTCGGGCACAGGAAAGCAACTCAATCTTGAGCGCTGGCCTCGGGTAAAACAATTCTATTGATTTCACAGGGCGCGAGACTCAGTATCTCGGGGTTGATTCCACCCTGGACCCACGAGATATCGGTTATGGACGCCCAGAAGCTTGCCAAGGTGCTGGCGCTGGCCGCCTCGGACAACGATTCCGAGGCGCTGCACGCGTTGCGGACGGCCAAGCGCCTGCTGGAAAGCCAGGGGGCCGATTTCGTCGAACTGGCGCGCCGCGTCGCCGATCCCAAGGGCGGCACCGCCGAGGCGCTGGAAGACGCGGTGTTCGACTTGCGCAACGAGGTGCGCCGCCTGCGGGCCGAGAACGAGCGCCTGCGCCAGATCGGCCCCGGCACAGCGCAGCCCGAATCCAAGGCCGAGCCGCAAGGCTTCCAGGACGCCGCGCGCGAGGCCGCCGCCGGCATCCGCCTCAGGGCCGAACTGGCCCGGATGACGGAAGAGCTTGAAGTCGCCCGCACCGAGATGCTGCGCCTGAAATCCCACGAGGCGACCATGCACGACCAGTTCCGCGAGGCGCTGGCCGAGGCCGGCAAGTTGGGCGTGCGCCTGTCCGAGGCGGAAAGCCGGCGCATGCGCCTCGAGGCCGAGAACCGTCGCTTGTCGCACGCCAACCATGCCCTGAAGGTCGAGCTGGACGAGTTGCTGGCCCAGCGCCACCATGCCGCCGCCCAACTGGTCGCCCACGAAGTCCGCCAGGAGCTGGAAGGCAAGAAGCCGCGCAAGACCCGCTCGAAGCTGAAGGATTCCGCCGGCCAGTACGCCCTGTTGTAGGGTCCAAACTCAGTTAGGGCATGGAGTGCGCCGTGACGAATTTGCTTTCCTGGCAGGAAGAGCGCGCTGCGCGATGCGGCGCATCGCGCAAGCGGTCTGACGCCCCGGGAGAGCAAATTCGTCCGGCCCGGAGGGTTGGGTTTCCAAGGGCGCCCTGGTTCGTTGTCGCCGCTCGGCGATGCGCCGCATCGCCATCGCGTCGCCGCCTGCCATTGCGCCCTTGGAAACCCAACGCACTCCATGCCCTAATTGAGTTTGGACCCTAGGGATCATGGAATCCCGACCCAGCCTGTGGATGCGTCTGGCCGCCGCCTGCCGGACCGAGCTTGGCCATCTGACCATGATCCACCCCACCGACCGGCCGTGGGAATTGCCGGTCGGCGCCGCCATCGCCATCGGCCTGCCCTTGTTCATCGGCGCCTTCTTCGACCGGCTGGATTTCGGTCTGGCCTCGTCGCTGGGCGGATTGTGCTTCATGTATCTGCCGGCGACGGCCTTGTCGCATCGGATGGTGATGCAGATGGCCTGCGCCTTCGGCCTGATCGCCTGCTACGCCCTGGGGGTGATGAGCCAGTTCGTGCCATTGATGGCGGTGCCGGTGCTGACCTTCTCAGCCATCCTGGTCACCATGGTCTGCCGGTTCTACGGGGTCGGCATGCCCGGCAGCCTGTTCTTCGTGATGGTCGCGGCCATCGGCGCCGATCTGCCGGTCACCGTGCTGGAGGTGCCGGCCCGTGTCGGCCTGGTGGCCATGGGGGCGGTGCTGGCCTGCCTGATCGGCTTTCTTTACAGCATCCACGTCCTGCGCCGCCGGGCGCCGCAACAGCCGCCGCCGCCGACCGCCTCGTTCGATTTCGTGGTGTTCGATTCGGTGGTGATCGGACTGTGCGTCGGGTTGTCGACGGCCGTGGCCAAGGGACTGGGCGCCGAGCAGGCCTATTGGGTGCCGGTCAGCTGCCTGGCGGTGATCCAGGGCGCATCGTTGCGGGCGGTGTGGACCAAGAAGCTGCAGCGCATCCTGGGGACCTTGGCCGGCCTGCTGCTGACCTGGGGCCTGTTCCTGCTGCCGCTGGGGCCGTGGACCATCGCGCTGACCATGACCGTCCTGATCTTGGTCATCGAGACCATGGTGGTCCGCCATTACGGCCTTGCCGTCATGTTCATCACGCCGCTGACCATCCTGCTGGCCGAGGCCACCACCATGGGGCAAGGCCCGGCGGCGGATTTGATGCAGGCGCGGCTGTTCGACACCGTGCTGGGCTCGTTCGTCGGATTGCTGGGCGGCATCGCCCTGCACAGCCCGCGCTTTCGCGGGGCCGCAGGCGGTGCGATGCGGCGTTTGATCCCGGCCCGCTTTCGCGGCGGATCAGCGCCTGAGCCAGCGACGGATGCGGGCGCGGACCTCGCGGCCCGAGGGGAATAGCGGCAGTTTCGGCTTGTCGATCTCGGTCGGCTCGGTGGCCAGGCCGATCTCGGTGATGGCATCGTGAGGACCCAGCGCGCGCACGATCAGTTCCACCTCGCCCAGGCCGACGCGGTCGCCGATGCCGGGATAGCTGCCCAGGGTCTCGCGCATCCACTGCGCCACGGTGACGTCTTGCGAATCGGGCGGCATGGCCAGCCCGTACAGCAGGCCCAGATCCGACATGCGGGCGTGCGGGTCGATGGGGAAGTCGCCGAAGAACTGGCGGTCGGCCTCGGCGGCGTCGGCATGGCTGGCAAACAGGCGGTCCAACTGGGACAGGCGTTCGGGACGGGCGAACAGCCACACCAGATCGCCCGGCTTCAAGGCGTGCATCGACGCCCCAAGGAAGGAATGGCCGTCGCGCACTACCAGTGACGGGCGCGCCCAGCTGGGCAGCTTGTGGCCGCGCGCCACCAGCGAATCGGGGACGATGCGGTACGACACCAATTCGTGGCGGGTGCCGGGGATTTCCAGCTCGACGCGCTCGACCGGGCCGATCCGGCGCGGCACCACCTGGCCCAGCCAGCGGGCCACCGGGGCGATGGTCCAGCCCTGCAGGGCCAGCGAGACCAGCACCACCATGAAGGTGACGTTGAAGAACAGCCGGCCGTTCTCCATGCCCGCCACCATCGGCAGGATCGACAGCAGGATCGACACCGCTCCGCGCAGGCCGATCCAGGCGACGAAGGCGGTTTCGTTGCGGTTCATGCGAAAGGGCAGCAAGCCGACCCACACCGCCACCGGGCGGGCGACGAACATCAGCACGAAGGCCACGCCCAGGCTGGGCAGGATCAGCGGCGGGAATTGCGACGGCGTCGCCAACAGGCCCAGCGCCAGGAACATGGCGATCTGCGCCAGCCACGAGGCGGCGTCCTGGAAGCGGCGCATGGTGTCGGGGGCCGCCAGGCGGGCATTGCCGGCCAGCAGGCCGGCCACATAGACGGCCAGGAAGCCCGAGCCGCCGATCAGGGCGGTGGCGGCCATCAGCATCAGCGCCATCGACAGGGCGGCGACCGGCAACAGGCCGCGCTCGATGCCCAAGCGGTTGACGGCGGCGATGATCAGAGTGCCGCCGCCCAGGCCGGCGATCAGCCCGATCACCACTTCCATGGCCAGGTGGCCCAGAATGAAGGTGACCAGATCGTCGCCGCCGCCGCCGGTCAGGACCCGGATCATGACGATGGTCAGGAAGATGGCCATGGGGTCGTTCGAGCCCGATTCCACTTCCAGGATCGAACGCACACGGTCGCGCACATGGATGCCGCCGACGCGCAGCAGGAAGAACACCGCCGCCGCGTCGGTCGAGGCGACGATGGCGCCCAGCAGCAATCCCTGCGGCCAATCCAGCCCCAGCAGGTAATGGCCGGGCACCGCCACCAGGGCGGCGGTCAGCACCACGCCGACCGAGGCCAGCGACAACGAGGGCAGCGCCGCCTGGCGCACGCTTTTAAAAGGGGTATGGAAGCCGGCGTCGAACAGCACGATGGCCAGCGCCACGGTGCCGATGGCATAGGCGGTGCCGACATCGTCGAAGCGGATGCCGCCCAGCCCGTCCTCGCCGGCCAGCAGGCCGACGGCCAGGAACACCAACAGCAGCGGCGCGCCGACCCGAAAGGACAGCAGGCTGGAAAAGATGGAAAGGGTCACCAGACCCGAAAGAACCAGCAAGGTGATGTTCAGACTTTCGATCACCCGGTTTGGCTCCTTTGGCCGAGGTCGATGCCTCCCTCTTTTACCAGCTTACGGTCACTTGTGATAGAAACCGGCCCCGATCACGTGGTCGCCGACCTGGACGACATACGAGGTCTTGTTCTCCAGCTTGCCGGTGGTCGGGTTCTTCCACAGATAATCGACCGTGGCGGTGCCGTCGCGCTTGGCCTTCTTGACGATTTCCTGCACCACCTTCAGGCCGGCGGCATCGGTCATCTCCCAGGCGTTCTGGCCGGTGCGTTCCGGCCGGTAGCCGGTGGCCCGGTAGACCCCCTTCTTGTCGAAGGCGAACAAATAAAGCTCGCCCCGGATCCACTTGCCGGCCGGGGCGTTGAAATCGGCAAAGGCCTTGTCGGGGCCGACCGCCTTGATATGGGCGATGCCTTCCTCGACCAGGGCCTTGGCCTGCTCGAAGCTGTGGCGCGGAGCCTCGGCCTTGGCCGGTTCGGGCACCAGGTCGGCGGCAAAGGCGGGGGCACCGCCCAGAACCGCCGCTCCGACCGCAAACACCGCCAGAATCTTAACGAAAGCCATCACCCACACTCCCCGTAACGAAAAAACTTGCCCAATTCTAATATACCCTTTGCTGCACTGCAATCACCCGACGCCATTGGCCTTCAGCCAGGCCTGCAACTGTATCCAGCCATCCTTGGCCGGCTCGGCCCGATAGCTGGGGCGGTAATCGGCGTGGAAGGCGTGGGGGGCGCCGTCATAGACCTTGATCTCGGTCTTGACCTTGGCCGCCTTCAGGGCGGCGCGCATCTTCTCGACCGAGTCCAGCGAGATGCCCTGGTCGGCGCCGCCGTAAAGTCCCAGCACCGGGGCCTTGATTTCGGCGGCGATATCGACCGGATGCTTCGGGCTGTTGGCCGAGGGATCGCCGACCAGACGGCCATACCACGCCACGCCGGCCTTGAGGGAGGGATTGTGGGCGGCGTACAGCCAGACGATGCGGCCGCCCCAGCAAAAGCCGGTGATGGCCAGCTTCCTGGGGTCGCCGCCGGCGCTTTTGGCGGCCCAGGCGGCGACGGAATCCAGGTCGGCCAGCACCTGCTCGTCGGGAACCGAGGCGACGATGGTCTTCAACAGGGTCGGGATGTCGGTGATCTTCGAGGGATCGCCCTGGCGGACGTAAAGCTCGGGGGCGACGGCCAGATAGCCCAGCTTGGCCAGGCGGCGGCAGACGTCGCGGATATGTTCGTGCACGCCGAAGATTTCCTGCACCACCATCACCGTGGGCAGCGGGCCGGTGGCCTTGGCCGGGCGCGCCGCATAGGCCGGCAGCGAACGGTCGCGGGCCGGGATCAGCACGTCGGCCGTCTCCAGGCCGGCGGTGTCGGTGACGATGGCCTCGGCCCGGGCCGGCCCGGCGGCAAGCGCGAAGCCGGTGGCGGCCAGGGCGGTGCCGACGAAACCGCGACGGCTGAAATCGGGATTAAGACTCTTCAGATCGGCCAGCATGCGGACATCCTCCCCAGGATTGAATTGTTCCGACCAGTGTGAACTGGTTATGGGCGGCTGAAAAGGCAAGTCGGCATCGCTTGACCTTTGTCAGGTCGGGGCCGGTTCATTCGCAGTAGGCTTTCGCGCGAAACCCGGAAGGCCCCCCTGGAAGGACCCCCCATGTCTCGCACTGCCCTTGCCCTAGCCTTTGCCGTTTTTGCCGCCGGTTCCGCCGCCGCCGCCGACTTCACCTGCCCCAGCATGGCCGATATCGTCCAGGTGGGCTCGTGCCCGACTGAACCTGAGATGCGCTGGGGATTTTCCGGCTATTGCGCCGACAATGCCCGCATGTACGACAAGGACGGCAAGGACATCTGCACCGACATCGAGCGCTACAAAGAGGCCAAGAACGTCTCGCTATGGGAAGCCGGCCCGTTCCAGGGCTATCTGTCCTGCACCGCCCCGCCAGAATCCCTGAAGGCGGCCAAGCTGGACGATATCGGCGTCGGCAAGGCCGGGGCGATCACCCGCGTCGTCTGCCGCTATGAAGGCGGCCACGAAATGGTGATGCGCACCCGCGCGCCGTGCACCCGCGACGGCGACAAGGCCGTCTGCGGGGATTGATGGTCAAGAACCGACCGGGCCGCCATCATCCTTGGTGATGGCGACGATGGCCGGCCGGGGCGGCAGGTCGGGCCGGAAATCCGGCCAGCGGGTCGATGGCCGGTCGAAGGTGGAATCCTTGTCCTCGCCGGGATGCTGGACGGCGACGAACAGGGTGCGGTTGTCGGGGGTGAAGGCCGGGCCGCACATCTCGGCGTCGCGCGGAACGCCATAGAAGAACTTGACCAGCGACCGGCCGGGGCCATCGACATCGCAGGCATACATGCCGTCGGGGATGGCGTTCTTGCGCTGGTTCGATCCCTGGTCGGTCGATATCCACAGCCGGCCGCGATTGTCGAAGGTGCAGTTGTCCGGAGCCGACAGCCAGGCGCCGTACTTGTCGGTGGCCGGGTGATAGGTGGCGCCGTCGGCGCGCTGGCCGGCCAGGAACAGGATTTCCCAGCGGAAGCGCTCGGCATCGTGGCGGCCGATCCGGCCCTTGCCGGCGCCGGGCGGGGTCAGTTCCAGCACATGGCCATGGCGGTTGTCGGCGCGGGGATTGGCCCCGTTCACCTGCTCGGGCTTTCGCTGGCTGTTGTTGGTCAGCATGACGTAGACGCGGCCGTTGGCCGGATTGGTCTCGACATCCTCGGGCCGGTCCATGGGGGTGGCGCCGACCAGATCGGCGGCGCGGCGCGCGTCGATCAGCACATCGGCCTGGCTGGCGAAGCCGTTGGCGGCGGTCAGCTTGCCCTGGCCCCACACCAGCGGCAGCCAGGTCATGGTGCCGTCCTTGTCGAAGCGGGCCACCGAAAGCGTGCCGTGATCCAGCAGGCCGACATTGGCGCGGCGGTTCTTGCGGTCGATGGGGTCGCGGCTGACGAAGCGGTACAGGTACTCGAACATCTCGTCATCGCCGGAATAGACCACGACGCGGCCGTCGGCCAGGGTCACGCAGGTCGCCGCCTCGTGCTTGAAGCGGCCCAGCGCGGTGCGCTTGACCGGGACCGAGGTGGGGTCGTAGGGGTCGAACTCGACCACCCAGCCGAAACGGTTGGGCTCGTTCGGTTCCTTCTCGATGTCGAAGCGGTCGTGGAAGCGCGACCAGGCATAGCGGCTTTTGCCCTTGATCCCCAGACGGATGTGGTTGACCGATTCGGGGGTCTTCTTGGGGTCGCCCGAGAAATAGGTGTCGAAATTCTCCTCGGCGATCAGCACGGTGCCCCAAGGCGTGACGCCGCCGGCGCAGTTGTTGAGGGTGCCGATCACCGTCCGGCCCGACGGGTCGGCCTTGGTCTTCAGTCGGTCATGGCCGGCGGCGGGGCCGGACATCTGGAATTCGGTGGTCAGGGCCGACAGGCGCCGGGCGAACGGGCTGGCGGCGACCACCTGCCAGCTTTGCCCGTTCTTCCTGACCTCGATCACCGAGTGGCCATGGGCGGCGATCTCGACATCGACCTGCTCGCGGCACAGTTTCTCGGTCTTGTCCTTCAAGGTCAGGCCGGGAAACATCAACTCGGCGTTGGTGTATTCGTGGTTGACGCACAGCAGTCCGTGTTCCGACGCCAACGAACCCACCGGCAGCGGCATGAAGGCGACGAAATCGTTGTTGTAGCCGAACTGGCGATCCTGGGCGGCAGCACTTTGCGCGAAGACGTCGAAGGCGGGCGCATCGACCGCGACGCCGTCGCCCCAGCGGATCAGCACCTGGGCCTGATGGCCGGCGGCGACCCGGTGGGTGTCGGCGATGGTGTGCTCGGGCTGGCGGAAGGCCAGGCTGGAGGGGTCGGAAGCGCCTTCCTTGGCTGCCGAGGCCTGGCCGGGCAGGGCGGCCACGGCGCCGGCGGCGGCCGAGGCGGCAAGGATTTGGCGGCGGCTCAGCACGATCTCGGTCGAATCCAGGCGGCGCATCAAGAACTCCTCAATGGAAGAAATAATCGCGGTCAGCCCCGCAGGACGGGCAGCTCCAGTCGGGGGGCAGGCGTTCGAACGCGGTCAGTGGTGGAATGCGTCGGGTCGGATCGCCCTCGGCCGGGGCGTAGACCCAGCCGCAACGATTGCACACCCACAGCGCCAAGCTTCCATCCGCCTCGGTGGCGGGTTGCCCCATCACCTGTGTCTCCGCGCAGGCCCCAGTCTCGCGGGGACTTTACGAATCCCGCCGGCCTGCGCGGGTGAAGGTTCAGTGAAGCTTGTGCAGGCGCAGCCGGGCCAGGATCGGTGCGTACTGGGCCTGGATGGACTGGGTGGCCCCCTCGAGATTGGGCTCGGCCGAGGTCAGCACCCGATAAAGCGTGTGGCCGATCCCGGAAAAGACCGGCTCGTCCAGGTCGCCGGCGAAGGTGACCGGGAAGGTGCGCAGCACGGTCAGGCCGGCTTCCAGGCTGTCGCCGAAGCGGGTCTTGGACATGGTGGTCCACACCTGGAACAAGGCGGTGACCGCCTGGGTCAAGGTGGCCTCGTCATAGCGGCGCTTCAGCACCTCGCGCAATTGGAACACCAGCTCGGTCGGCCGGCGCCCGATCTCGGCCGGCAGGAACGGCCGGCGCGAGGCCAGCGCGCTGTTGTCGCGCGCCTCGCCGATGCAGACGTCGTAAAGCTCCTTGAAGCCGAAGGCGTGATCGTTGGTGCCGCCCAGGAACAGCAGCAGGATCAGGGCGTCGGACAGATAATTGGCATAGGTCTCGTCCAGCGCCTTCAGTCGCTCGAACAGATAGGCCCGGGTGGTTTCCTTGTGACCGGCCAGGGCGACGATCTCGCGGGCGGTGTGGGCGAAGGCCTTGGCGTCGAATTCCAGCAAGATGCGCAGGAACTGGAAGTCGCAACCGGGCGGCAGTTCCAGCCCGGCCTCGCCGGCCAGATCGGAAAAGCGCGCCAGCAGGGTCAGCGCCTCGCGCTCGGATTCCTCGAGTTCGGTCGAGGCCCGCAGCCGCACCTTCATGCGCTGGCTGACCGTCTGCTTGCCCAGGCGGAACGACACCCCCAGCACGGTGACGACCCGCGGCTTCGAGACCGGGATATTGACCTCCTCGAATTCGGGGCCGCCGGTCGCGGGCGTGCTTGCCGCCTCGATCTTGGCCTCGGCCTGGCGGTGCTGGGCGGCCAGCTTGCCCAGGCGCTCGATCAGAATCTTCCAGATCGTCGGGCGCTTTTCGGTCAGGAAGGCGTCCAAGAGCTTCGGGCTGACCAGGGTCTGGGCGTCGGCGGTGCGGTAGACGTGACGTTCCAGCGGCGCGCGACAGGCCGGGATCAGCACTTCGGTCAGGAAGCGCCGGGCCACCGGGGCGAAATCCGGCTCGAACAGGAAGAAAGTGCGTTCGTGGCTATAGGCCACCGAGGGGAACGGGGTCGTCGGCAGCCGGAAGATGCCCAGGCGGCGTTCCAGGACATCGGCGATCCAGGCGGCGACCAGGGATTCGGCATCGGCGAAGTCATAGGGCGGCGGCGGCGGGGCGGCCATCGCCACCTGTTCTTGCGCCTCTTCCAGCAGCTCGATCTCGATGCCGTCCAGGTCGGGCAGGTCGTCGTCGTCGGCCGGCAAGGTCTCGCCGCGGTCGGCGGCGCGGCGGGCCTGGCCGGGGGCGACGGCGTCGTGCAGGGACTGCCAGGCCTTGGCGATCTCGGGCCGCTTGGCGATCACCACCGCCAGCACGCCGCGCGCCAGCATGACCTGATCGGGCCAGTCGCGGCCGGCCAGGCCGGTGATGAAGCTGTCTTGCACCTGGGCGCGAAATTCGGCATCGCCGGCCCGGCGAAGCAGTGAGCGCATCACCTCGGCCATGAAGGCGATCAACTGGGCCTGGTCGGTGACGCCTTTCAGCTTGGCGCACAGATCGTGCAGCAGACGTTGCTGGTCGATCGGCAGGGCCATGGGCGTCAGCCTCCCTGTCCGGGCGGCACCGGCACCACCGAAATGGAATTCTTGGGCGAGCCCTCGATGATGCGGTCGGAATAGACCAGATAGACCAGGACGTTGCGCTCCTTGTCATGGAAGCGCACCACCTGAATGGTCTTGAACAGCAACGAGGTGTCCTTCTCGAACACTGTCTCGCCTTCCTTGAACTTCGCCTTGAAGGCCATGGGGCCGACCTGGCGGCAGGCGATCGAGGCGTCGGACGGGTCCTCGGCGACGCCCAGCCCGCCGCTGACGCCGCCCTTCTTGGCCCGCGACAGATAACAGGTGACGCCGCTGATCTTGGGGTCGTCGAACGCTTCGACCACGATCTTGTCGTTGGGGCCCAGCATCTTGAACACCGTCGACACCGAGCCGATCTCCTCGGCCTTGGCGGGGCCGGCGATCAGGGCCAGGAATGCAACAAGGGCGATCCACTTCATCAGTGACTCCGGCGCGTGTGCGCATAATTGAATAAAATTGCAGCGTTCGCGGGCACCAGATCAAATATAGGATAAGGAAATGGGGCGCGAAAGGGGCTTGATCGGGCTCAATGTTATGGCGCGTGGTTTTGTGGTCGTTTGTCGGTCTCTCGTCACCCCAGGACCCCGATGTCATGAAACTGCCGGATTTCTTCGACCAGGCCCCCCGCATCACCGTCTACGACCCGCTGGCCGCCTTTGTGGGGGCGCCGGCAGACGGATGCTTCACCTATGGCTACGGCGATGCCGTGCGACTGGCCGGGCATTCCTGTCCCACCGTTGCCGGGGCCTGGCTGATGACGCGCGCGGCCTTGGTCGCCCTATGGCCGGGCCAGATCCCTAAGCGCGGCGCCATTCAGGTCTTGTTGCCTGAGGCGCAGCACGAAGGGGTGGCCGGGGTGATCGCCGCTGTGGCCGGCCTGGTGACCGGTGCCGCCGGCCCGGGCGGCTTCAAGGGCATCGCCGGGCGGTTCTCCCGTCTGGACCTGCTGGCCTTCGATACGCCGGTGCCGGCCACGCTGGGATTTCGTCGCACCGACAGCGGGGCTGGCGTGGCGGCACGGTATCGACCGGAATTGGTGCCAGCCGATCCGATGATGCGTGGCCACCTGCAGGCCTTGTTGTCCGGGGATGGCGACGATCGGTCGGGGGCGGCCTTCGCCGAATTGTGGCAAGACCGCGTGCGCAGGATTCTGCTCGACCATGCCGACGATCCCGAACTGATCGCGTTGGCTCCCTTCTAGCCGGCCGAGAAATCTGCTAGAACGCGCCTTTCGGGTTAAGAACAAGGCGGTTCGTGGTATGTCCGTATTGGTTCCGGTGTCGTGGGGCGAGGTGATCGACAAGATCACCATTCTGGAAATCAAGGCCGAGCGCCTGACCGACGCGGGCAAGCTTGCCAACGTCAACAAGGAGCTGGACGAGCTGGTGGCCGTGCGTGAGCGCGAGTTCCCGGGTCATGCCGGCCTGGCGGCGCTGGCCGCCGAGCTGAAGGCCATCAACGAGAAGCTGTGGGTGATCGAGGACGACATCCGCGATTGCGAGCGCGCCAAGGATTTCGGCCAGACCTTCGTCGAACTGGCCCGCGCCGTCTATTTCACCAATGACGAACGCGCCTTGGTCAAGCGCAAGGTCAACGACCTGCTGGGCTCGGCCCTGGTCGAGGAAAAGTCCTACGCCCCCTATGCCTGACGGAGTGTGACGGGTGCGCGCCCATCGCCTGCTTGATCCGCTGCTGAAGCTGGAACTGTCGCTGAAGCGTCGCGATAGCAAGGCCAATGGCGTGCTGCTGATCAGTGCCGGCGGGCTGGGCGACACCGTCTTGCTGGCGGTGGTTCTGCCGCGTTTCCTGGCGTTGGCCCAACCGGGCGAACCGGTAACGGTGCTGCTGCGGTCCGATGCCGCCCGGATGGGCTTTGTCATGCCGCCGGGGGTTCGGGTCAAGGCGGTGGATTTCAAGCGCCTGCGCGACATCGGCTATCGCCGCCGCATTTTCGGCGAGCTGCACGCCGCCCATTACCGGCTGGTGATCCACACCGACTATCTGCGTCATCCCGACCTGGATGAGGCGCTGGTCGAGGCCTGCGCTGCAAGGGAAGCGGTGGCGATGGAGCCTCGGCCGTCGGACAAGCACGGCGAGCGGCTGGCCGCCAATCGCTGTCTTTATTCCCGCCTGTACGCGTCCGGACCGCCCAAGACCGACAAGGTGGTGCGCTGGTCGGCCTTCGCCGATTTCCTGACCGGCAAGCATTTCGATCCGCCGGTGGTCCATCTGGGCCAGTTCGAAAGCCGCGAGCTTCTGCCGGCCGCCACCGTGCTGTTCCAGCCGTTCTCGGCGGTCAAGGCCAAGCAAAGCCCGCCGGAAGTCTGGAAGCTGATTGCCGCCCGTCTGCCGCATGGCTGGCAGGTGCGGCTGGCCGGCCACCCGTCGGACCTGGAAAAGAACCCCGAATTCAAGGCCCTGCTGGACCTGCCCAACGTCAGTTTCGAAGGCGCGCCGTTCGACCGCCTGGCCGCCCTGATCCGCGGCTGCCGCATGGTGGTCAGCGTCGATACCGCCTGCATGCATCTGGCGGTGGCCTTGGGCGCGCCGACCCTGTGCCTGGCCTCGGCCGCCTATGTCGGCGAGATCGTCCCCTACGCCGCCCAGGTCACGCCGGCCAACATGCATGTGCTTTATGCCCCGGTGGAGTGCCAGGGCTGCCTGGGCAACTGCTATTTCCCGCTGGAGGACGGCATGTATCCGTGCGTCGCCGCGCTTGACCTCGACACGGTGCTGGGCGCCGTCGACGACATCATCGCCAGGGGCTGCTGATGGGGCTGCTGTCGAGCTTGTTCCCGCGCGGCATGCGCCGGCGGTGGTGGCTGTTTCGCCCCATCGACGCCCTGGTCGCCCTGACGCCGGCCCCCAAGGCCCGCAAGGGCGTGGTGGTGGTGCGGATGGACGGCATCGGCGACATGGTGATGTATCGCCGCGCCCTGGAACATTTGCCGGCTTTGCTGGGGGTGGCCAAGTCCGACATCACGGTCCTGGGCTGCCATTCGTGGAAGGGCCTGGGGCCCGAGGTGTTCGCCGGCTTCAATCTGGTCACCATCGACGAACACGCCTTCGAAAAGAAATGGTGGTACCGCGCCAAGATCGCCCTGTGGGTCCGCCGCCAGGGCTTCCAGACCGCGATCTGCGACATGTTCATGCGCAAGGTCCTGACCGCCGATTCGCTGGTGTGGATGAGCCGCGCCCCCCAGCGCATCGTCTGCCAGCCCTTCATCACCGACCGCACGCGGGCGGAATATGGCTGGTACCTCGACCGTGCCACCCGGGTCATCGACACCGGCCCCTATCCGACCCATGAAGGCCTGCGCCATTTCACCTTCCTGTCGGAACTGGCCGGGCGGACCATGGCCCCCGAGGTGCCGGCCATTCCGTGGCGCGACCACGAGCCCAAGCTGCCCGAGGGCGGGCCCTATGTGGTGATGAATTTCGGCTCGAACGAGCCGGGAAGGCGCTGGCCGTTCGGGCAATTCCTCGACGTCGCCAGGCGCTGCCTGGATGCGGGCCTCAGGGTGGTGTTCGTCGGAGCTGGCCAGGAAGCCTTCGCCAAGCCGCTGATCGCCCAACTGAACCATCCGGGGGTGATCGACACCATCGGCGCGCTGAAGCTGGGCGAGTTGGTCGATGTCTTGAAGCACGCCGCCTGCGTGGTCACCAACGACACCGGACCCGGCCATCTGGCCCTGGGCGTGGGGGCGCCGACCATTCTGATCGCTGGCGGCGGCCATTTCGGCTGCTTCGTGCCGTACCCGGACGAAATCAGCCCGCCCAACACCCGCTTCCTGGCCCACGAGATGGAGTGCTATCACTGCCTGTGGCGTTGCCCCAAGCGGGCCAGTGACCAGGATGCCTTTCCGTGCGTCGCCGAAGTCACGCCGGATCGGGTATGGCAGGCGGTCGAGGAGCTGACTCTTACGCCCCGGTCATGAAGCGGTCGGCGAAGACATAGGGGTCGAATTCCGGCTTGCCGAAATAATAGCCCTGGCCGAAATCGACGCCGCATTGATAGACCCGGCCGGCCATGCGCTTGTCTTCCACCATCTCGGCCGCCGTGCGCACCCCCATCGAGGCGCACATGCGGGCCATCGAAGCCAACAGGTCCGAGCCCTTCTGGCTGGCCGCCGCCCGCTTGATCACCGGGCCGTCGAACTTGACCACGTCGATATCCAGCGCGTTCAGATAGTCGAAGCTGGCCGCGCCCGAGCCGAAATCGTCCAGGCAGAAGCGGAAGCCCAGGTTGCGGAAGCTTTGGATGACGTTGTTGACCTCGGTCAGATGGTCGATCCGCACCGATTCGGTCAGTTCGAACATCAGCTTGCGCGGCTGGATGCCCGACCGGCGCAGCAGCATGCGCAAATCTTCGACGAAGCGCGGGTTCGACAGCGATTGGCCCGACAGGTTGATGGCCACCGACGGCATCAAGCCGCGCTTGGCCACCATTTCGCCGATGGTGCGGATGGTGGTATCGACCACCGCCAGATCCAGCTCGTGGACGATGCCCACTTCCTCGGCCAGGCAGAACAGGTGATAGGGCGAGGTTCCGGGCTTGGCGTCGCGATAGCGGGTCAGCGCCTCGAAATGGTGGATGCGCTCGACCCTAAGATCGCAGATCGGCATGAAGGCCATGTCGAAATCGCGCCCGGCCACCACACGGCGGATGAAAGCGACGTTCTCGATGGTGTCGGACACCATGCCGGTCAGCACCTGCGAGATGCTTTTCTTCTTGTCCAGATGGCCTTCTTCCGAGAAGCGGCGGATGGTGTGGGCGATGGCCTTGGCGACCTGATGCTCGGCCAGGCCGGCGCCATCGGCGTCCAGGGTCTGTCCGGTGGTCTTGACATCGCCGTTGAACAGCCGCTTGGCCGCGTCGGAAATCATCGACGACACTTCCTCGGGATCGACGTCGTCGCGATGCAGATACGAGAAGCTGTCGTCCGAGATGCGCCCGGCGGTGCCGCCGCCCAGCGAATGCTTTGCCAGAATGTCGCCGACGGTGTTCATCACCTCGCGCCGCTCGCTGGTGCCCAGCGCGGTGGTCATCTCGGCGAAGTTCTCGACCTTGATGACGGTGATCTGCGGCCGGCCGCCGGCCCGTTTGAAGGCCAAGGCCCGTTCGGCCGCCTGCGAGGCGAACGAGGCCTCGTCCAGAAGGCCGGTCTCGTCGTCGCGCTTCAACTGGGTTTCCGACAGGCGCTCGGCTTGCAGTGCCGGCTCGACCTTCAGGGCCAGGAAGAAATGGTTGTCGAAATCGGGAACCCGATAGCCGGCCATCGCCACGTTGGGGCGCCGGGTGCCGACACCGGACAGGCGCACCACCACGTCGTCGATACGGCCTTGCGCCCGGGCCGCGTCCAGCATTTCGGCCGCCAGGGCGCGATCCGGCTCGGCGACCAGGTCCAGGAATGATTTGTGCCGCAATTGATCCGGCCCCAGGCCCAGCAGGAACTGGGTGGCGCCGGCGGCGAAGACGACGTCGTGCTCGTCGTCCAACTCCAGCAAGATATCGGCGCGGCAAAAGGCCAGGGCGACGAAGCGGTCGCGCTCACGATCGGCCATGATGAGGAAGCATCCTTAAGGAATAAGTGACGTTCCCATCATGACCGCTGCCGTGAGTCCGCGCAACCCTAACCGCGGGCGAACACCGCCTTCAGGGCGGCGCCGATCTCGCCTTCCTCCATGTACTTCAGGCCCCACACACCGCCGAAGATCACCGAGCCCAGCGCGATCAGCGAGGTGATCGACAAGGTGCTCATGCCGGTCAGGCCCTGGCCGATGGTGCAGCCCATGCTGAGCACGCCGCCGACGCCCATCATGGCGGCGCCGATCAGGTGGCGGCCCATGTCCTCGGTGCCGGCGAAGGCCTCGAAGGCGAAGGTCTTGCTGGCGATCGCCGCCAGGAACGAGCCGACGATCACGCCGCCGACCGCGGCGATGCCGAAATTGATGGTCGAGCCGGTGAAGGTCATCAGGTACTGCATGGTATCGCCGATGGGGGCGACGAAGGTGAAGCTGGCGATGGCGGTGGGCTCGAACTCGTCGTTGCCCAGGACGCCGGTCACCCACCAGCCGGCCACGATCAGCAGGCCGATGACCAGGCCGCCGAACAGGTCTGCCGGGCTGGAACGGAACTCGCCATCCTTCAGGCAGAACACCAACAGGCCGCCGCCGATCACCGCCACCGTGCCCCACTGGGCGACGGAAGCCGGGATGCCGATCATCGCCAGCAGCGCCGGAATGCCCTGGTTGGCCGCCTTGCCGGCCACGGCAATGGCGGTCGTCGCATCCATCTGGACGCGGGCGAGGCCGATGAAGCCCTTCAGCGTCATATAGGCGAACAGCGCGATGACCATGAAGGTGACCAGGCTTTTCAGGTTGCCGGCGCCCAGGCGGACCAGGGTCTTGTTGCCGCAGCCGCCGGCCATGGTCATGCCGAAACCGAACAGCAGGCCGCCGATGACGGCGCCGGCCCAGCCGATGGCGCCCTGCAGATAGATGCTTTTGGACAGGTCGATCATGCCGGCCGATTGCATCGCCTGAGTGCCGATCAGGCCGACGGCCAGGGCCAGCATCCACGAGCGGAAACGCTTCCAATCGCCCATGAAGACGATGTCGGACAGCGCACCCATGGTGCAGAAATGGGTACGGTTGGCGACAGCGCCGAAAATCAGGCCGGTGATGAAGGCACCCAGGCCGACAATGGTGGAAATTGGAAGTTCGCTCACGGTCATCCTCCCTGGATGGATGTCTGGTCCGTCGCTTCGTTGGCGAAGGTGCTTGGCGGCGGGACCGAACCCATATATATTTCTTCAGTCTAAATTAGCATCGACCCGAGTGTCCGCACAAGCGGGCAAGTGGGGCGATTTTCGTCCCTCCCCGAAAACTGTCTTGGGGAAAACTTTCAGGCGTAGGCAAAGGCTACTACCCGGCCCCCATGACGGTGGTTGCATATTAGCAAAATCTGATGCAATCATGTCAATGGAGTTCGAGTGATGGCCGAAACCGGCAAGTCGATGTCGATCATCGTCACCAAGGGGACGCTTGATTGGGCCTATCCGCCGCTGATCCTGGCCAGTACGGCCGTAGCGATGGATCTGAACGTCACGCTGTTCTTCACGTTCTATGGGTTGACGCTGTTGAAGAAGAAGCTGGATCTCAAGGTGACGACGCTGGGCAACGAGGCGATGGAGATGCCGATGATGGGCATGCACATGGCCATGCCCAACCTGTTGGCCGCCATGCCCGGCGCTCCCGGCCTGACCACCATGATGATGAAGGACCTGATCAAGAAGAAGGGCGTCGCCAGCATCGAAGAATTGCGCGATGCCTGCCAGGAAGCCGGCGTGCGGATGATCGCCTGCCAGATGACCATGGACCTGTTCGAGTACCAGCCTTCCGACTTGATCGACGGCATCGAGTATGCCGGAGCGGCCACCTATATCGAGACGGCAACCCAGTGCGACATCAATCTGTTCATCTAGGCGCCCCCGAGCCGGCCTTCCTGAGCGACCGGACCGGCACCGGTCCGCTGGCCCGCCTGTTCGGGCTGTGCAATTCCGAGCAGGCGCGTGAATACGCGCCCGAGAAACGCTCGATCCGCATCCATGGCCATTCCACCACCATCCGCCTCGAGCGTGCCTTCTGGTCGGTGCTGGAGGAAATGGCCCGGGACGAGGGCGTCACCGCCAACGCCCTAATTGCCCGCGTACATGATCATTGTCTTATCAACAACGATAAGAATCTGGCATCATGTCTGCGGGTTGTTTGCCTGAAATACATCAATCTCGTCGCGTAAGCGGTGCGCGGCCTGAGGAAACCAACTTAGAAGGGGAGTATCTGTTATGAGCACGGTTCTCGACGTCAAGGGCCTCAACTGCCCGCTGCCGATCCTGCGCACCAAGAAGGCCATTAAGGACATCGCGGTGGGCTCGGTCCTGGAAGTGATCGCCACCGATCCCGGTTCGGTCAAGGACATGGAAGCCTTCTGCAAGCAGACCGGCAATGTTCTGCTCGAGACCAAGGATGCCGGCGGCACCTATACCTTCAAGATCGAACGCAAGGCGTAAGCCTGTCGTGAGGCGAGCCCTCGCCGCGCTGGTGGCGGTCCTGGTGTCGTTGGGCGCCGGGACCGCCCTTGCCGCCGAGCTGGTGATGGTCGAATCCGAGGGCTGTCCGTTCTGCGTGCGCTGGCACCGCGAGATCGGCCCGATTTATCCCAAGACCGAAGAAGGAATCCGGGCGCCGTTGCGCCGGGTGTCGTTGCGCGCCTTGCCGGCCGATCTTCGCTCGGTCAAGAACCTGCGCTATGCCCCCACCTTCCTGGTCATGCAATGTGGCCGCGAAGCCGGGCGCATCGTCGGCTATGGCGGCGACGATTTTTTCTGGGGCGAATTGTCCGCCATACTGCGAAACTTGAAGTCCAAGAGCTGTTAGCGTGATGCGCGAAACGTGCATCACGCCAGCCGCCATTGCGGCGGCGGCCAAGGGCGCGGATGCGCCCGCTAAGGCAGAGGGCTTATAGTGATGCAGATGTTCTGCATCACGATCTAAACGGGAGGGACATACCATGCGTAAGATGCTGCTGGCCGCTTTGGTGGCCTGTGCCCCGCTGGCCCCTGCGGCCCATGCCGCCGAGGGTACCTTCAGCCAGACGATGCTGACTCCCGAGGTGGCGCTGAAGGCCGCCCAGGCGGCGCTGGAAAGCTGCCGCAAGAATGGCTGGCAGGCGGCGATCGCGGTGGTCGATCGCGGCGGCAACGTCCAGGCGCTGTTGCGCGACCGTTATGCCGGCCCGCATACGCCGGGTGTGGCCACCGGCAAGGCGTGGACGGCGGTCAGCTTCCGCACCAACACCACCGAACTGGTCGGCATGACCGGGCCGGGCATGCCGCAGGCCGGCCTGCGCAATGTGCCGGGTGCCACCATCCTGGGCGGCGGGCTGAAGATCGAATCGGCCGGCTCGATCGTCGCCGGCATCGGTGTCTCGGGCGCGCCGGGCGGCGACGCCGACGATGTCTGCGCCAAGGCCGGCATCAAGGCCATCGAGGACGCGCTGAACTTCTGATCCGTCGGCCGGCGTTGCCGGCCGACGGATCAGAGTCTGCTTTTGGCGCGCCCGGTCCCGGGCGGCTCAGTTGCCGCTCGGGCTTTTGGCGCGAAGCGCGATTACCTCAGGCTGGCCTCGATATTGCCGCCATCGACCGTGACGGTGCAGGCGGTGGTCTTGGTGGCGCGCGCCAACCAGACGAAGGCGTCGGCGACGTCTTCCGCCGTGACTTCGCAGCCCAGCAGGTTGCCGGCCATGTAGTCCTTTTCCGTGACGCCGCGGGCCTTGGAACGGGCCGCGATCATCTCGGGCGTCAGCAGGCCCGAACGGATGCGGTCGGCATTGACCGCGTTCGAGCGGATGCCGTCGCCGCCATGGTCCAGGGCGTATTGTTTCATCAGGAACAAGGTCGCCGCCTTGGGCATGCCGTAGGGGCCGAAATTCTTGCCCGGGTTCAGCGCCTGCTTCGAGGTGTTGAACAGCAGGCAGCCGCCGGTCCCTTGCGCCTTCATCACCGCCACCGCCGCCTGGGCGACGCTTTGGTGGGCGAAGAAATTCAATTCGAAGCTTTGCCGCACCACCGAATCGTCGACGATGCCGACCTGGCCCTGCCAGGCGGCGCCGGCATTGGACACCACGATGTCGATGCCGCCGAAATGGGCGGCCACCGCCGCGAACGCCGCCTTGACCGAAGCCGGATCGGTGACGTCGCAGGCCAAGCCCAGGGCCTTGCCGCCGACCTGGCGGGCGGTGTCCTTGGCGGCGGCTTCGTTGCGGTCCAGCACCGCCACTTCGCAGCCTTCCTTGGCAAAGGCGCGGGCGGCGGCGGCGCCGATGCCCGAACCACCGCCGGTGATCACCGCCACCTGGCGGGCCAGCGCCTTCTCGGCGCCCTTGCCCAGCTTGGCCTGTTCCAGGCTCCAATATTCGCAATCGAACATGTCGGCTTCGGTCACCGGGCTGTAGGTGCCGATGGCCTCGGCGTCGGTGACGCTTTCCACGGTATTGACGGCGATGTCGGCGGCGATCATCGCGTCCTTCTTGCTGGCACCCACGCCGAACAGGCCCAGCCCCGGCACCAGGACGACGCGGGGCATCGGGTCCAGCTCGGTCTTGGCCGGATGGAAGCGTTCGTTGTTGCGGGTGAAATAATCGTGATACAGCGCCTCGAAGGCGCCGATGGCGGTCTTGGCGCCTTGCGTCCATTCGTCCAGCTTGCCGGCCTCGGGGGCGGGCAGCACCACCGGCCAGTTCTTGGTGCGGATGGTGTGGTCGGGGGTGACCACGCCGACCTGGGAATAGCGCTCGACATCCTTGCCATCGACATAATTGCGGATGGCGTCCGAGGTGCGGAAATCCAGCACCCAGCGCTTATAGGCGCCGTCGCCCTGGTCCAGCGACAGCAAGCCGCGCAGGATCGGCGCCACTTCGGCGACGCTTGCGGTCTTGGCCGGCAGCTTGGCCGGCACGAACACCGTCTTGCGGTTCTTCTTCAGGCGGTCCTCGGCCAGGGTGACCATCTCGATCATCAGCTCATAGGCCGAACGCGCGCTGTCACCAAAAGTGAAGATGCCGTGCTTCAAAAGGATCAGGCCCTCGACGGTGGGGTCCTGCTCGAACACTTCCGCCGCCTTCTTGGCCAGGGCGAAGCCGGGCATGATATAGGGGACATAGCCCATGCGCTTGCCGTACAGGGCGCGGCACTGTTCCTCGCCGTCGGGCTGGTCGGTGACCGACAGCACGGCGGTCGAGTGGGTGTGGTCGATGAACTTATGCGGCAGGAAGGCGTGCAGCAGGGTCTCGACCGAAGGGTTGGGGCTGGTCTGGTCCATCAGGTTGGCGCGCTGATAATTGACCATGTCCTCGTCGGACAGCTTGTCCAACCGGCGCAGCCTCAACAAAGGGTCCATGCGCACGGCGGGCAGGCCGGCCGGCTCGATGTTGCCCATGTCCCAGCCCGAGCCCTTGACGCACAGCACGTCGACGCTTTCGCCCAACAGGTCGGTGGCGCGGGTCTTGACCGAGGTGTTGCCGCCGCCATGCAGGACCAGGCGAGGATCACCGCCCAGCAGCCGGGTGGTGTAGACGCGTAAGGCCACATCTTCGTTGTGGCCCTGGTCCTTGTACTTGGCGACGAAGGCTTGGGCGTCGGAATCGGACCACAGGGACTTCATCGGGTGACCTCACGCATGTTCGGGAAACAGGGTGGCCAGCCCCTCGGGACTGGCGGGGCAGACGCCCCGTTCGGTGATCAGGCCGGTGACCAGGCGGGCCGGGGTGACGTCGAAGCCCCAATTGCCGGCCGGGCTGCCGTCGGGGGTCACCTGCACGGTGACGATGGCGCCGTCGGCATTCTTGCCGGTCATGTGGGTCTGTTCGGTGACGTCGCGTTCCTCGATGGGGATTTCTTTCACCCCGTCGGCGACTGTCCAGTCGATGGTCGGGCTGGGCAGGGCCACATAGAACGGCACGTTGTTGTCCTTGGCGGCCAGCGCCTTCAGATAGGTGCCGATCTTGTTGCAGACGTCGCCCAGCCGGGTGGTGCGGTCGGTGCCGACGATGCACAGATCGACCATGCCATGCTGCATCAGATGGCCGCCGGTATTGTCGGCGATCACCGTGTGCGGCACGCCGTGCCAGTTCAATTCGCGCGCGGTCAAGGACGCACCCTGGTTGCGCGGCCGGGTCTCATCGACCCACACATGCACCGGGATGCCGGCATCGAACGCCTTATAGACCGGGGCCAGCGCGGTGCCCCAATCGACGGTGGCCAGCCAGCCGGCATTGCAATGGGTCAAAACGTTGACTTGGGTCGCGCCGCGGGCCTTGGCCTGGTCCCAGGCGGCCTTGATCAGTTTCGCGCCGTTGTCGCCGATGGCGGAATTGATGGCGACGTCCTCGTCGGCGATCTCGGCCGCGCGCTGCCAGGCGACGGCGACGCGATCGGATTCGGGGATGCCGCCCAGCGCCTTGATCATCTCGTCCAGCGCCCATTTCAGGTTGATGGCGGTCGGACGGGTCGAGTGCAGAACGTTATAGGACACCGTCAGCGCCAGGTCGGACGGGTTGGCCTTGGCGGCCAGCGCCATGCCATAGGCGGCGGTGGCGCCGATCAAGGGGGCACCCCGGACCAGCATCGCCTTGATGGCGTGCGCCGCGTCGGCCAGCGTTTCCAGCCGGACGGTGACGAATTCGTGGGGCAGGCGGGTCTGGTCGATGATCTCGACCGCTTGACCATCGGCGGCGGGCCAGATGGTGCGGGTGGGGGTGCCGTTGATCTTCATCGCTTCTGTGTCTTCGATCCTGCCGGAAAGGGACGGTCGGGCGCGCACCTTAAGGGATGGCGCCCGGCCGTGCAACGTCCCCCGACGTTGACAGGCCCCCGTTAGGCCTCTATCTCTTGCCGGTCGCACCAAGGCCCGGCGCCCCGGGGCCGTCCCGCCGTCTTGAATACCGAGGTACCGCCCATGTTTGGCGCCATTGCCCGCCGCCTTTTTGGAACCGCCAACGACCGCATCGTCAAGGGTCTGAAGAAGAAGGTGGACGCGATCAACGCGCTCGAGCCGCAAATGGCGGCCTTGTCCGACCAGGACCTGCGCGCCAAGACCGACGAATTCCGTGCCCGCCTGGCCGACGGCACCGACCTGGACGATCTGCTGGAAGAAGCCTTCGCCACCGTGCGCGAGGCCGCCAAGCGGACCCTGGGCCAGCGCCATTTCGACGTCCAGCTGATGGGCGGCATGGTGCTGCACATGGGCAAGATCGCCGAGATGCGCACCGGTGAAGGCAAGACCCTGGTGGCCACGCTGCCGGTCTATCTGAACGCCATTTCCGGTGCCGGCGTCCATGTGGTCACCGTCAACGATTACCTGGCGAGCCGCGACGCCGAATGGATGGGCCAGGTCTACAAATTCCTGGGCCTGACCGTCGGCTGCATTCATCACGGCCTGGACGACGAGCAGCGGCGCGAGGCCTATGGCTGCGACGTCACCTACGGCACCAACAACGAGCTGGGCTTCGACTATCTGCGCGACAACATGAAGTTCCGGCTGGAGGAAATGGTCCACCGGCCGTTCAACTACGCCATCGTCGACGAGGTCGATTCGATCCTGATCGACGAGGCCCGCACGCCGCTGATCATCTCGGGCCCGACCGAGGACAATTCCGAACTGTACCGTTTCGTCGATCGCCTGATCCCCGAACTGGGCGAGGCCGACTTCGAGAAGGACGAGAAGACCCGCGCCGTGACCCTGACCGAAGTGGGCACCGAGCGGATCGAGGAATTGCTGATCGGCGCCGGCCTGTTGAAGGAAGGCGGCAACCTTTACGACATTCAGAATGTCAGCCTGGTCCATCACGTCAACCAGGCCCTGAAGGCGCACAAGCTGTTCACCCGCGATGTCGATTACATCGTCAAGGACGGCAAGGTGATGATCATCGACGAGTTCACCGGCCGCATGATGGAAGGCAGGCGCTTCTCGGAAGGCCTGCACCAGGCGCTGGAGGCCAAGGAAGACGTCACCATCCAGAACGAGAACCAGACCCTGGCCTCGATCACCTTCCAGAACCTGTTCCGGCTCTATCCGAAACTGTCGGGCATGACCGGCACGGCGATGACCGAGGCCGGCGAGTTCCAGGAGATCTATAATCTCGAAGTCGTCGATATGCCGACCAACATGCCGGTCAGCCGCGTCGATGCCGACGATGAGGTCTATCGCACCGCCCGCGAGAAGTACGAAGCCATCGTCACGCTGATCGAGGAATGCCGCGAACGTAAGCAGCCGGTGCTGGTCGGCACCACCTCGATCGAGAAGTCGGAATTGCTGTCCGACATGCTGAAAAAGAAGAAGATCCCCCACCAGGTGCTGAACGCCCGCCACCACGAGCAGGAGGCGAGCATCGTCGCCCAGGCCGGCGTGCCCGGCGCGGTGACCATCGCCACCAACATGGCCGGCCGCGGCACCGACATCCAGCTGGGCGGCAATGTCGATATGCGCATCCGCCTGGAACTGGCCGACATCACCGATGAGGCCGAGCGGGCCAAGCGCATCCAGACCATCAAGGACGAAGTCGCGGCCGGCAAGGCCGAGGCGCTGGCGGCCGGCGGCCTGTACGTGGTCGGCACCGAACGCCACGAATCGCGCCGCATCGACAATCAGCTGCGCGGCCGTTCGGGTCGCCAGGGCGATCCCGGCGGCTCGAAGTTCTTCCTGTCGCTGGAAGACGACCTGATGCGCATCTTCGGCTCGCAGCGCATGGACGGCATGCTGCAGAAGCTGGGTCTGAAGGATGGCGAGGCGATCATCCATCCGTGGATCAACAAGGCCCTGGAAAAGGCCCAGCAGAAGGTCGAGGCCCGTAATTTCGACGTTCGCAAGAACCTGTTGAAGTTCGACGACGTCATGAACGACCAGCGCAAGGTCATCTATGAGCAGCGCAAGGAGTTGATGCAGGTCGATGACGTCTCGGACGAGATCGTCGGCATGCGCCACGAGGTCATCGACGAGATGGTCGGCCGCTGCATCCCCGAGCGCGCCTATGCCGAGGAATGGAACACCGCGCTGTTGCACGAAGAGGTGCTGCGCGTCTTCAACCTGGACCTGCCGGTGGTCGAGTGGGCCAAGGAAGAAGGCATCGCCGACCAGGAGATCAAGGCCCGCATCACCGACCATGCCGATCGCAAGATGGCGGCCAAGGCGGCCGAATACGGCCCCGACATCATGCGCATGGTGGAAAAAAGCCTGCTGCTGCAGATCCTCGACCAGTCGTGGAAGGAGCACCTGCTGCAGCTGGATCATCTGCGCCAGGGCATCGGTCTGCGCGCCTATGGCCAGCGCGACCCCTTGAACGAATACAAGCGCGAAGCCTTCAACCTGTTCGAAACCCTGCTGAACGACCTGCGCGAGCGCGTCACCAGCGTCCTGGCCCATGTCGAGCTGAGGGTCGGCCCCAACGAGAACGATGTCCAGGAAGCCCTGACGCCGGCCCCGCGCGAGATGCATGAAAGCCGCATCGACCCGGCCTTCGGCCGCGACCCGGAATCCGATGCCGCCGTCATGGCCGGGCCGCCCCAGCAGGTGCGCAAGCAGGTGGCGGTGGCCGGCGATCCCTCGACCTGGGGCGACACGCCGCGCAATGCGCCCTGCCCGTGCGGATCGGGCAAGAAGTACAAGCATTGCCACGGGGCGGTGTGACCGGGGCTTAACGTTCGGGCCCGGCCCACTCGCCCAGCAGGCGGGCGAGCTCGCGGGCGGTCTTCTCGTCCAGATCGATGATGGTGAAGCGCGCGCGGCCTTCCTTGATGCGCATCTTCAGCATGCGCAGGCCGCTTTCATGGTCGATCGCCGACAGGCTGATCTCGCGGCTCCACGGCGCTTCCAGCGTCGCGATGGGGGTGGCGGTCTCGGTGGCGAATTCGGGGGCGTCGGTGGTCATGTTGTCCTCTGGGCTCAAGTCCCGCTGATCCTGTCGTGATAGCGCGCCCGGTACAAGAGCCGTGGATGGGCGGGATCGTCCTTGAACGGCTCGCGGGTGTGCAAGACGTTGTTGCTGACCAGGCCCCAGCCGCTTTCCAGGCGGGCCTGGAACAAGGTGGGGGCGGGGCCGTCGAGATGGCGGCGGATGGCGGCGGCCGCCGCCTGGACCTCGGGATCGGCATGCCACTCGATCGAGCGGGTCCGCGCGGTATAGCGCATCTGCAGGCGGCCCTGTTCCACGAAGAAGACCGGGCCGCCCATGGCCGGCCGCGTCATGCCTTCGTCCTCGTTGGGCGGAATGGTCATGGCGTCGGGTCGCATCAGGGCCGCCACCAGGGCCGGGTCCTCGTCGCGCAACGCGATATACAAGGCCTCGGGGTCCATCAGCTTGTTGGCGCCGCCCTCGGCCGCCGGCCGGGCGCAATATAGCAGCAGGCCGCGCACCCGGTGGGATGGGGCGTTGTAATAGCCGTCGGTGTGCCAGGCGATGGGCCGCTCGGTATAGGGGATGTAGCGCGACCGGGTTCCGTCACGGTGCACCGCCAGCGGGGTGATGCCGTCATCGTCGGCCAGGTGGTTGCCGTCCAGCGATTCCAGGCCCAGGGTTCGGCCCAGGGCGCGCAGCGCATTCTTGTCGTCGCGGTCGGGCGGGACCGACTTTTCGACCGTCACCGCCATGTTGCAGGCGGCCACCAGCGCCACCAGCTTGGCGTGCTCGGATGGGGTGGGCTTGGCGATGTCGCCGACCTCGACCAGCAGGTCCTCGACCCGGTCTGGTGCCGATTCCAGGCGCGAATCCCGCCACTTTTGATACGCACCCTTGTTGGAAAGATCAAATTGAGGGGCGAGAGAAAGCGCAGAATTCTGCTGCTCTTGGGCCGTTATTGGAATCATTTTACCTCGCATTTCAGCGCCTTCTGAACGAATTGCCGTTGGATGAAAGAATCCGCTTGGAACGGGCTGCTGCACAATATTATAATCAATTAATGTAAAGGGCCACCCACGAGAATGGCCCGATCAAGGGACGGTTCCAAGGTCTGCGAAAGCGACACCTGGACATAAGTGTATGAATGCGATGAACCCCGCACCGGGTGGGCCGGCGGCGGGAGCAGGATGAGGGATGCGCGGCGTGCGCGACCTCGCCTAGGACTAATGACGGTCAGGGAGATGAGGACTATGTCGAAGAAGATGCCCGAGACCCCGCTTCTGGATCAGCTGGAAAGCGGTCCGTGGCCGAGCTTCGTGACCGGCCTGAAGCGGCTGGCCACCGACGAGGGCAAGCCCTATGCCGACTACATGAAGAGCTTGCTGGGTCAGCTCGAAAAGAGCTACGTGACCCGCAAGGGCTACTGGAAGGGCGGCACGGTCGGTGTGTTCGGTTATGGCGCCGGTGTCATCCCGCGCTTCTCGGAAGTCGCCGACCAGTTCCCGGAATCCTCGGAGTTCCATACGCTGCGCATCATGCCGGCGCCGGGCTTCTTCTACGACACCAAGACGCTGCGTCAGATGTGCGACATCTGGGCCGAGCACGGCTCGGGCCTGATCGCCCTGCACGGCCAGTCGGGTGACATCATGCTGCAGGGTGCCCGCACCGACCAGGTGCAGCCGGCCTGGGACAAGATCAACGAGATGGGCTTCGACATGGGCGGCGCTGGCGCCGGCGTGCGTACCGCCGCCTCGTGCATCGGTCCGGCCCGCTGCGAGCAGGCCTGCTACGACACCCTGAAAGCGCACCGCGTTATCATCAATGACTTCACCGACGACATTCACCGGCCCAGCCTGCCCTACAAGATGAAGTTCAAGTTCTCGGGCTGCGCCAACGACTGCGCCAACGCCACCCAGCGTGCCGATGTCGCCATCCTCGGCACCTGGCGCGACGACATGGTCGTCAACCAGGAAGAGGTCAAGGCCAAGGTCAAGCATCTGGGGCGCAAGGAATTCATCAATCAGGTGATCCGCATGTGCCCGACCCAGGCGCTGGCGCTCAACGACGACGACACCTTGGACGTCGACAACAAGAGCTGCGTGCGCTGCATGCATTGCATCAACGTCTGCACCAAGGCGCTGAAGCCCGGCAAGGATCGTGGCATCTGCATCCTGGTCGGCGGCAAGCGCACGCTGAAGATCGGCGACCTGTTCGGCTCGGTGGTGATCCCCTTCATGAAGCTGGAAAACGACGAGGATTACGAGAAGCTCGTCGAACTGGCCCACAACATCCTGGATTTCTTCGCCGAGAACGCCCTGGAACACGAGCGCACCGGCGAGATGATCGAGCGCATCGGCCTGGTCAATTTCCTGGAAGGCCTGGGTCTCGACCTGGACGTCAACATGATCGCCCAACCGCGCACCAATTCGTACATCCGCACCGACGGGTGGGACGACGAAGTGCGCAAGTGGAACGATCGTAAGACCGCCGCGGCCGAGTAATCGGGACAACCAATTCAGAAATAGAGGGAGCTAGGACGATGAGCCAGTTGCGCCGTCCCGACGAATGTGGTGTGCCCGAGGCCACCCAGTTTATGCATCCGGTCCTGAAGAAGAATTATGGACAGTGGGCCTATCACGACCGGCCCCGCCCGGGCGTTCTGCGCCACGTGTCCAATTCCGGCGAACAGGTGTTCACCGTCAAGGCCGGCACCCAGCGCCAGATGGACGTCTATACCATCCGCAATCTGTGCGACATCGCCGACCAGTTCTGCGACGGCTATATCCGCTTCACCATCCGTTCGGCGGTCGAGTTCATGACCCCCGACGAAGCCAAGGTGCAGCCGCTGATCGACGCCCTGGAAAAGGCCGGCTATCCGGTCGGCGGCACCGGCAACTCGGTGGGCTTCATCAGCCACACCCAGGGCTGGCTGCACTGCGACATCCCCGGCACCGACGCCTCGGGCGTGGTCAAGTCGCTGATGGACGAGTTGTCGGAAGAGTTCCGCAACGAAGAGATGCCCAACCGCGTCAAGATCACCACCAGCTGCTGCCAGATCAATTGCGGCGGCCAGGGTGACATCGCCATCAACATCCAGCACACCAAGCCGCCGGTGATCAACCACGACCTGGTGGCCGGCGTCTGCGAGCGTCCGGCGGTCATCGCCCGCTGCCCGGTGGCGGCCATCCGGCCGGCCCTGGTCAACGGCAAGCCGACCCTGGAAGTCGACGAAAAGAAGTGCGTGTGCTGCGGCGCCTGCTATCCGCCGTGCCCGCCCATGCAGATCAACGATCCGCAAAACTCGAAGATCGCCATCTGGGTCGGCGGCAAGCATTCCTCGACCCGCTCGAAGCCGATGTTCCACAAGCTGGTCGCCGCCGGCATCCCGAACAACGCGCCCCGCTGGCCGGAAGCCGCCGAGATCGTCAAGTCGATCCTGGGCGCCTACAAGAAGGACGCCCGGGCCTGGGAACGCATGGGCGAGTGGATCGAGCGCATCGGTTGGCCGCGCTTCTTCGAACTGACCGGTCTGCCGTTCACCAAGTACCATGTGGATAGCTGGCGCGGTGGTCGTTCGAACCTGAACCAGTCCGCCCATCTGCACTTCTAGGCTTGGGGAAGAAAGCACATGAAGTTCGGCATTTTGGTCAACGAAGGCCCTTACAACCATCAGGCTTCGGACTCCGCTTACCAGTTCGCCAAGGCGGCGCTGGAAAAGGGTCACGAGATCTTCCGGGTCTTCTTCTATTACGACGGCGTCTTGAACGCGACGAAGCATTCCGAGCCGCCGTCGGATGACCGCAACGTGATCAAGAACTGGCAGAAGCTGGCCGAGGATCACAAGGTCGATCTGGTCGTCTGCGTCGCCGCCGGCTTGCGCCGCGGCATCGTCGAGAGCAGCCTGGCCCCGGGTTTCCGTATTTCGGGCCTGGGTCAGCTGATCGAGTCGGGCATTCAGTGTGACCGTATGGTCACCTTCGGCGATTAAGGGAGGCCTAAGATGGAAGAGGATTTCGAGGGCGGAATCGTCAAGAAGTTCATGTATGTGAACCGCAAGGCCCCCTATGGCACCGTCTATGCGCTGGAAGTGCTGGAAATGGTGCTGATTTCGGCGGCCTTCGACCAGGATGTGCATGTCGCGTTCCTGGATGACGGCATCTACCAGATCAAGAAGGGCCAGGACACCAAGGAACTTGGCCACAAGAACTTCTCGCCGACCTATCGGGCGCTGGAAGGCTATGACATCGAGAAGCTGTATGTCGAACAGGAAAGCCTGGACGAACGCGGCCTGACCGAAGCCGACCTTCTGGTTCCCGTCGAGGTCATCAGCCGCGCCGAAATGGCCAAGCTGATGGGCGAGATGGACGTGATCCTGACCGCGTAAAGGGGCAAATCCGATGAGCATTCTGCACACCGTCAACAAGAGCCCCTTCGAGCGTTCGAACCTGGATAGCTGCCTGAAGCACGCCAATCAGGGCGATTCGGTGCTGTTGCTGGAAGACGCCGTGGTCGCCGCCATCGCCGGCACCGCCTTCGCCGCCCGTCTGACCGACGCGGCCAAGATGGTCAAGCTGTGCGTGCTGGGCGCCGATCTCAAGGCGCGTGGGCTTGATCCGGCCAAGGTCATCGACGGCGTCGCCGTTGTCGATTACGCCGCCTTCGTCGACATGGCCGCCGCCAACAACGCGGTCCATGCCTGGTTATAATCTCGGGGTACCCAAATAAATAGGGAGAGTGGAGACATGGCTTATTCTGTTTCGGGCAAGAGCATCGAGGCCGATGAAGAGGGTTACCTGGTTGACATCAACCAGTGGAACGAAGAGCTGGCCGATCTGATCGCCAAGGACGAGGGCATCACCATGAGCCCCGAGCATTGGGAAGTCGTCAACTTCCTGCGCGAATATTATGCCGAGTACCAGATTGCTCCGGCCGTGCGCGTGCTCACCAAGGCCATCGCCAAGAAGATGGGCCCGGAAAAGGGCAGCAACAAGTACCTGTACGAGCTGTTCCCGTACGGCCCCGGCAAGCAGGCGTGCAAGATCGCCGGTCTGCCCAAGCCGACCGGCTGCGTCTAAGGTTTTCGTTGGCGTCGCCCCCGCGCAAGCGGGGGCCCAGTTTGAAGCTGGATGTCCGCGCTCGCGCGGACATGACGGGACTTTGCGTGCGTGAAGGGACTGCTTCGGCGGGAGCGAGGAAGACGTGACAACCCTATTCGCCATCCTGTTCTACACGGCCTTTGCCGTGCTGCTGGCCGGCCTGGGCTTCAAGATCGCCCAGTTCGCCCGCACGCCCGCGCCGTTGAAGATCCCCACCACCCCCGGGCCGATCACCACCCCCGGAATCGCCTTCCGTCTGGGACGCGAGGCGGTGCTGTTCGAAAGCCTGTTCAAGTCCAACAAGCCCTTGTGGATCTTCGCCATCATCTTCCACTTCGGCCTGTTCGTGGTGCTGGCCCGTCACTTGCGCTATTTCCAGGAACCGGTGTGGTTTTGGGTCGGTCTGGTCCAGCCGTTCGGCCTGTATGCCGGCCTGGCGATGGTCGCCGGCCTGGGCCTGCTGTTGCTCCGCCGTTTCGTGATCGACCGCGTCGTCTATGTCACCAGCCCGTCCGACATCTTGATGCTGCTGCTGCTGCTGGGCATCGGGATTACCGGCCTGGGCATGACCACGCTGGCCCATACGGACATCATCGCGGTCAAGGCGTTCTTCCTGGGGCTGATGCGCTTTTCCATCCAGCCGCTGCCGACTGATCCCGCCTTGCTGGTGCATCTGGCGCTGGTGGCGGTTCTGATGATCGTCTTCCCGTTCTCGAAGCTTTTGCATGCGCCCGGACTGTTCTTCAGCCCGACCCGCAATCAGAAAGACGACCCGCGCGAGCGCCGCCATTTGTCCGACTGGGCGGCTAAGCTTGAAGCGGGAAGGAACTGACCCATGGCCGATATCGACGTTCCTGTCCTGGGTGATCCCGCCGAGCGCGAGATTCCGGCGATCCATCCCGGTGCGATGGCCGGCTCGAAGCCCTATGTCGCCCAAGCCGTCCACCAGGAGCCCCTGGGCTTCGCCGGCGAACTGCCCGAGGATTGGCAGGCCAAGGCGCTGGGCCGCATGGGCGACCTGCTGGGCCGCTACCGCTCGCTGCAGGTGTTCATGGACATCTGCGTCAAGTGCGGCGCCTGCACCGACAAGTGCCATTACTTCATCGGCACCGGCGACCCCAAGAACATGCCGGTGGCCCGTCAGGACCTGTTCCGCTCGGTCTATCGCCGCTATTTCACTCCGGCCGGCCGCGCCCTGGGGGCCATCGGCCTGGGCAGCCTGGTCGGCGCCAAGGAATTCACCCGCGAGCTGCTGGACGAGTGGTTCAACTACTTCCACCAGTGCTCGCAGTGCCGGCGCTGTTCGGTGTTCTGCCCCTACGGCATCGATACCGCCGAGGTGTCGATGGCCGCGCGCGACGTGATGAACCACATCGGCATGGGCCATAAGTACGCCAACGAGATCATCGGCAAGGTCCACAAGATCGGCAACAATCTGGGCCTGCCGGCTCCGGCCTTGCTCGATACGCTGGAAGGGCTGGAAGAGGACGTCAAGGACGAGACCGGCCAGGACGTCAAGTTCCCGATCGATGTCGAGGGCGCCGAGGTCCTGCTGGTCACCCCCTCGGCCGACTTCTTCGCCGAGCCGCATGTTTTGGGCCTGATCGGCTATGCCAAGGTGTTCCATGCCGCGGGCATTTCGTGGACCTTGTCCACCAAGGCCTCGGAAGCCGGCAATTTCGGCATGTTCATCGGCAATTACGAGCAGATGCGCAAGATTTCCATGCGTATCCGCGAGGCGGCCCAGGAACTGAAGGTCAAGCGCATCGTCTTCGGCGAGTGCGGCCATGCCTGGCGCGTCGCCTATTCCTTCCTCAACACCCTGGCCGGCCCGTGGGACTTCCTGGACCCGCGCTATCCGGTGCCGCAGCACATCCTGGAAGTCACCGACGGGCTGATCAAGAAGGGCGGCATCAAGCTCGACAAGTCCGGCAATGACGGCATGGTGCTGACCGTGCACGATTCGTGCAACGTGGCGCGTGCCAGCCGGATGGGCGATTGTCCCGGCGGCCAGTTCACCATTCCGCGCGACGTCATCAAGGCCAGCGTGCCGAAATTCGTCGACATGCATCCCGACACCACCCACGAGAAGACCTTCTGCTGTGGCGGCGGTGGCGGCTTGCTGACCGACGAGTTGCTGGATTTGCGCGTCAAGGGCGCCAAGCCCCGCATGGAAGCCCTGAAGGACGTGATCGACCGCGAAGGCGTCACCCACATGGCCGCCATGTGCGCGATCTGCAAGGCCCAGTTTACCAAGATCCTGCCGATTTACGGCTACGACAGAGAGATGGTGGTTTCGGTTCACCAGCTGGTGAGCAATTCCATCCTTCTCGGCAACAACGATTAAGATAAGTTCAAGGGAGACCACCATGGCTAAGACCACCGCCAAGGCCATCACCGAGGGCAAGAATTACCGCCGTTACAAAGACGGCGATTACGAGCCGTCGGCCTGGCAGGACGAGATCTTCAAGGCCGGATGGTCGCACAAGTGCCCGACCTACGTGCTGCGCACGCCGCCCTGCTCGGGCTCGTGCCCGTCGGGTCACGACATCCGCGGCTGGCTGGACATCGTGCGCGGCATCGAAAAGCCCGCCGAGGGCCAGAGCTGGCAGGAATACGCCTTCCGCCGCATGACCGAGGCCAACCCGTTCCCGTCGGTGATGGGCCGCGTCTGCCCGGCGCCCTGCGAGCAGGGCTGCAATCGCAACATGGTGGAAGAGCACGTCGGCATCAATTCGGTCGAGCATTTCGTCGGCGATTGGGCCATCGAAAACAACATGACCTTCGCCAAGCCGGATCATGAAACCGGCAAGAAGATCGCCGTCATCGGCGGCGGCCCGGCCGGCCTGTCGGCGGCCTACCAGCTGCGCAAGAAGGGCCACGCGGTCACCTTGTTCGAGGACAAGCCGGAACTGGGCGGCTTCATGCGCTATGGCATTCCCGGCTACCGCACGCCGCGCGACAAGCTGGACGCCGAGATCAAGCGCATCATCGACACCGGCATCACCGTCAAGACCAATTGCCGTGTCGGCCGTGATCTCAAGGTTGCCGACCTCGAGCGCGATTTCGACGCCATCTTCTGGGGCGTCGGCACCCATGCCGGCCGCGGCCTGCCGCTCCCCGGCTGGGC
Source organism: Magnetospirillum moscoviense (assembly GCF_001650635.1). Taxonomy (GTDB): domain Bacteria; phylum Pseudomonadota; class Alphaproteobacteria; order Rhodospirillales; family Magnetospirillaceae; genus Magnetospirillum; species Magnetospirillum moscoviense. Next base: position 60,198 of record NZ_LWQU01000207.1, read on the forward strand.
CGATACGCCCAATTGCGTCTCGGGCGTCGCCTTCCTGAAGGCCTTCAACGAGGGGCGTCTGCAGGCCGTCACCGGCCGCATCATCGTCGTCGGCGGTGGCGACACCTCGATCGACGTCGCCTCGGTGGCCCGTCGCCTGGGCCACATCAAGGAAGTGTCGAGCCAGGACCGCATCGAGCACATCATCCTGGGCCAGACCGCCCACGACGTCGCCGCCACCGCCCAGCGCGAGGGCTGCACCACCACGCTGACCAGCCTGTTCCCGGTCGAGAAGATGATGGCGGCCGAGCGCGAGGTGGAAGACGCCAAGCGTGAAGGCATCGACATCAAGGGCGGCGTGATGCCCCTCGAGGTGCTGAAGGGTGCCGACGGCCGCGCCACCGGCCTCAAGATGTGCAAGTGCACCATGAACGGCATGGTCCCCGAGCCCATCGCCGGCACCGAATTCATCGTCGAAGGCGACCTGATCGTCGCCGCCATCGGCCAGAAGGGCGATCTGGTCGATCTGCCGGAAATGGACAATGGCAACGGCTTCATCAATGCCGACAAGACCATGCGGGTGCCGGGCAAGCCGAAGCATTTCGTCGGTGGCGACGTGGTCCGTCCGCATCTGTTGACCACCGCCGTCGGCCATGGCCGCATCGCCGCCGCCTCGATCGAGGACTTCCTGGAATCGGGCGAGATAGCCAAGCGTCCCAAGGTCGATGTTCACCAGTTCAACCTGCTGAACAAGCTGCGCGAGACCAACCTGAGCCCCGAACCCTATGACGGCACCGCCACCCGGGGCACCTCGACCGCCAAGTTCGCCGTCCACAATTTCGAGGACCGCGCTTCGGCCGAGATCATCCCGCACGACCAGCTGTTCCTGGGCCACTTCACCCAGGTCGCGCGCAACCACCGCGACGAGGTGCATATCGGCGCCGACGAGGTGATCGGCAATTTCGCCGAGCGTCTGATGCCGCTGTCGGAAAAGACCGTCGTCGATGAGGCCAAGCGCTGCATGTCGTGCGGCCTGTGCTTCGAGTGCGACAATTGCGTGGTGTTCTGCCCGCAGGGCGCGGTCAGCCGCGTCTCGAAGAAGGAACGCACCACCGGTCGCTATGTGGAAACCGATTACTCGAAGTGCATCGGTTGCCATATCTGCTTCGACGTGTGCCCGACCGGGTACATCCAGATGGGCCTGGGCGAGTAAGGATCGACGGCCATGCGCGCTTGGGTGCTGTCATTGCTGATGGGGTTGGTCTGGCTGACCGGTCAGGCCTGGGCGGGCGATATTTCGCCCGTCATCCCCAAGGCGCAAGGGGCCTGCGTCGATGAGCCGCAGGCCATGCGACGCCATCATTTCGACTATCTGAAGCACCAGCGCGACGACACGCTGCGGTCGGGCATCCGGGGCGCCAAGTATTCCTTGAAGGAATGCGTGTCGTGCCATGCCCTGCGCGGCCATGACGGCAAGGCGGTCCCGGTCAATGCCGAGGGCCAGTTCTGCCAGTCGTGCCATTCCTATGCCGCGGTGTCGATCGATTGCTTCACCTGCCACGCCACCGTGCCGGACAAGGCGCCGAAAACGGCCGGAGTGACCCAATGACCGAGACCACTCGCCGTGACCTGCTGAAGGGAGCCGCCGGGGCCGTCGTCCTGGCCCCCGGCCTGACCCTGATCGCTGCAAAGGCCCAGGCCCGCGCCCCTGGTTCCGCCGCCAGCGCCGCCAACCGCTTCGGGCTGCTGATCGACACCGGGAAGTGCGATTCCGGCTGCACCGCCTGCGTCGATGCCTGCAAGACCGAGATGGGGCTGACCGGCCACGACCGTCCGGCCACCGACGTCCAATATATCCGCAAGGTCAACGTCAAGGACCCGGCCACCGGTGCGGCTCATTCGGTGCCGGTGATGTGCCAGCATTGCGCCAAGCCGCCTTGCGTCGATGTCTGCCCGACCGGGGCCAGCATGAAGCGGGCCGACGGCATCGTTTTGGTCGATCGCCACATCTGCATCGGCTGTCGCTATTGCATGATGGCCTGCCCCTACAAGGCGCGTTCGTTCGCCCACGAGGACCAAACCAATCAGCGCGAAGCCAATCCGCGCGGCAAGGGCTGCGTCGAGGCCTGCACGCTGTGCGCCCACCGCATCGATGCCGGGGCCAAGCCGGCCTGCGTCGAGGCCTGCGCAGCCACCGGCAAGGCGGCGATCCTGTTCGGCGATCTGGCCGACCCCAATTCCGAATTGTCCCGCCGCGTCGCGGCCGAGGCCAGCACCCGCATCCGCGCCGATCTGGGCACCGGTCCGGCCGTGCGCTATCAGGGGATCTGACCATGAAGCGCATCACCTTCCGGGAACTGACCCCGATGACCACCGGCTGGCTGGCCCTGATGGGCGCCCTGCTGGTCGTGGCCGCCATCGCCGGCGCCGCCGTGCTGTACATGGAACATCAGGGCCATTGGGTCACCGGCATGACCAACCAGGTCGTCTGGGGCACGCCGCACGTCTTCGCCATCTTCCTGATCGTCGCCGCCTCGGGGGCGTTGAACGTCGCCTCGATCGGCTCGGTGTTCGGGCGCGAGCCCTATCAGCCGCTGGGCCGGCTGTCGGGCCTGTTGGCCATCGCCCTGCTGGCCGGCGGCCTGGCGGTGCTGGTGCTTGATCTCGGTCGGCCCGACCGGCTGATCGTCGCCATGACCCACTTCAATTTCAAATCCATCTTCGCCTGGAACGTCATTCTGTATTCCGGCTTCTTCGCCATCGTCGGCGCCTATCTGTGGACGATGATGGATTGGAAGATGAAGGGCTATTACAAGGGCGCCGCCGTCACCGCCTTCGTCTGGCGCCTGGTGCTGACCACCGGTACCGGCTCGATCTTCGGCTTCCTGATGGCCCGCGACGCCTATAATTCGGCGGTGATGGCGCCGTTGTTCATCGCCATGTCCTTCGCCTTCGGCCTGGCCGCCTTCATCCTGGTGGTGATGGGCGCCTATGCGGGAAGCGGCCGGCCGGTGGCGCCCGAGTTGGTGACCCGCATGGGCCGGCTGCTCGGCCTGTTCTGCGCCGCCAATCTGTATTTCGTCGCGGTCCAGCATCTGACCGCCCTGTACATGGCCGACCGCGGCGCGGTGGAAGCCTTCATCCTGGCCGATGGCGGCATCTACACCCTGCTGTTCTGGGGCGTTCAGGTCGCCCTGGGCGGGCTGGTGCCGATGGCCATCTTGTTCTCGAAGAACGCCACCCGCTGCACCGTGCGTTTCGCCGCCATCCTGGTGATGATCGGCGGCTTCGCCCAGGTCTATGTCATCCTGATCGGCGGTCAGGCCTTCCCGTTGAACCTGTTCCCGGGGATGGAGGTGTCGTCCTCGTTCCAGGATGGGGTGGTCGGGACCTATGCCCCCAGCCTGCCCGAAGTGCTGCTGGGCATCGGCGGTTTCGCCGTCGCCGGCCTGATCACCTTGGTCGGCGCCACCTTCCTGCGCATCCTGCCGGACAGCCTGGCGGCCGACTAAGCATCCAGAAAATCCATCGTGCCGACGGCGCGGGCCAAGGGTCCCGCGCCGTTTGCATGTGTGCACAATTTTACTCAAATTAATATTGGTTGTGTAGTAAATATACCAACAACACCATTTGTTGTAGTCCCATCGCGCCTGGGTTATATTTTGTTCAAGAGTTCCTCGTTGGGACAAAAGCCATGGGTACCCCAGTCTGCGCTCCGATCCTGCCAACGGCCGACCCGATCGAAACCGTGCGCACTTTGTTACGTCACGACATCGCCGCCATCTTGCACAAGAACCTGCCGGCCCTGAAGCTGGTGGCCGAGGACAAGGTCTATGACAAGGTGATGGACGACCCGATCCTGCTGGATCAGGGCTTCCGCCTACTCAGGACCAAGCCCGAATTGTTCAAGGAGGTGGTGCGCACCCGCGAGCGGACGCTGCCTTCGTCGGATACCGATCCCTTGTGGTGCGGCCGCACCTTGGCCGACGCGGTGGCCTTGGTGGTGCGGGCCTGCGCTCGGCGCTATTTCCGCCGCCGTCTCAAGGCGCCGAAGCTGACGCTGGCCCCGGCCAAGCCGCCGTTGCTGTTCCAGATCGGGTTGGCCCTGGGCCTGGTCGATCCGCCGCGTCAGCCCAAACGCAAGGCTCAGCCGACGCCCGGCGAGAAGCTGTATCTGGCGATCCGCGATTTCCTGCTCTACGACTGGCAGGTGCCGCTGATCCCGGCCTATGTGGCTTTGTCGCCGGCCACGGTGGTCGGGCTGGGGCCGCGCATCTTGGAATTCCGCGATCCGCTGAAGCTGCAATTGCTGGCCGACGAAAATATCGGCCATGCCTTGGTCGAGGGGAAGACCCCGCTGCTGCTGTCCGATGCCGGCAAGATGATCAATTCCGACAACATCGACGCCGAGATGCTGTGGAGCGTGTGCCAGAAGATGCGCCTGGGCGCCCTGTTCCCCAATTTCAACGCCACCGAAATGCGCAAGGCGGTGGCGATGATCGCGGCGACCAGCCCGGTGGCGCTGAAGGCGTTCCTGCCGGTGCTGGGCGACGACATCCGCAAGTTCACGCTGTACCTGTTCACCACCTATGCCTGCTTCGGGCCGACCCGCTATCGCCAGGTGCTGGGCGCGCACGCGCAAGGCTGGGTGATCGAGGCGATGGCCAAGCGCGCCAAGCGCGAGCCGGCCCTTTCCGGCACCCACGAGGAAATGAAGGCGACCATCGAAACCTGGCTCAACAGCGCGGTGGCCGCGCTCGATCAGTCCGACAAGGATCGGGCCGAGGCTTACCAGTCGCTGGACCGGGTGAAGTAGGCAAGATTTCGCCGATTGCCGCCGACAGGCGCGCCATGCGATCATCCTTCGGGTGTTTTGGAATGATCTCATGGGCAATCTGGACCGACTGCGCGCGCATCGCGACGAAATCCTGTCCCTGGCCTCCAGGTTCGGCGCTCGTAACTTGCGCGTCTTCGGCTCGGTCGCCCGGGACGAGGACAATCCGTCCAGCGACATCGATTTGCTGGTCGAGTGGAGTGATCAGGCCAGCCTGACCGATTGGGTCGGGTTCCAACAGGAAGCCGAGCGGGTCCTGGGGACGAGGGTCGATGTCGTCTCCGAGGCTTCGTTGCACTGGTATGTTCGCGACAAGATTCTGGCGGAAGCCCGCCCGCTGCCATGAAGGACCCCCGCCTTTAGCGGCGCAGCGTCTGCCCGACGACGTCAAGGCACGGCACCCCGAGATTCCATGGCAAAGAATTGCCGGTTTTCGCAACATCCTGGTGCACGACTATCTTGGCGGGATCGACAATTCGCTGGTCTGGCGGGTGATCCAGGACGAATTGCCGCGCCTAAAGGGCGTTGTTGCCGCCGAATTGGCCGATTAGGCCCCGTTCTCGCGCTTTTCCACCCGCTTCATCGACAGCACCAGGCAGATCAAGGCCCAGGCGACGGTGACCGCCAGCGACAACAGATAGGCGGGCGAGGCCAGCATGGACATGGCGTCGCCATAGAAGGGGGCGCGGATGATGTTCAGCGCGTGGTGCACCGGGTTGATCGCCATCACCACATTGATCCAGCCGGCCGCCCCCGAGACCGGGAACAGGGCGCCCGACAGCATCCACAAGGGCATCAGGAACACCATCATCACCGCATGGAAGCCCGAAGTCGATTTCATGCCCCAGGCGATCAGGAAGCCCAGGGCGGCGAAGCCGGTGCCGGTCAGCACGAAGCCGGCCAGCAGCAGCAGGAAGCCGCCGACGCTGAAGGACAATCCCAGGAAGGGGGCGGCGATGGTGAACAGCAGCACCTGGACCAGGGCGATCAGCACCGATCCCATCACCTTGCCCAGCACGATGCCCAGACGCGACACCGGGGCGACCAGCACGCCTTGCAGGAAGCCGGCGTCGCGGTCCTCGATGATGGTGATGCACGAGAAGATGCTGGCGAACAGCAGCATCATCACCATCACGCCGGGATAGAAATATTCCAGATAGGTCATCTGCTCCATGCCGGCCGGCTTGAAGCTGGTGCCCATGCCGGCGCCCAGGAAGGCCCAGAACATCAGGGGCTGGGCGATGGCGCCGATGACCCTTTGCGGCTGGCGGGCGAAGCGGGTGAACTCGCGCTTGGCCAGCGAGACGGCGACGCGGATCATCGGGGTTCTCCCGGGTGGTCGGCCTGTTCGGGCATGGCCCGGCCGGTGACGTGGACGAACACGTCCTCAAGATCCGGCTGTTTGATGGAAATCGACAAGATGTCGCCCCGCCAGCGATCCAGGATCCGTTCCAGCAAGGGCAAACCCTCGCCGTTCTCGGTCTCTTCCAGGCGCAACTCGTCGCCATGGCGGCGGATCGCCAGACCCAGATGGGCGCGCAATTCGTCACCCAGATAATCGGGGTCCTTGGCGCGGACCACCACCATCTCGGTGCCGATCAGGGCCCTCAGCGCCGCCGGGCTGTCATAGGCCAGCAGGCGGCCTTCGCGCATGATGGCGACGCGGTCGACATTCTCGGCCTCGGCGAAGACGTGGCTGGTCATCAGCACCGTCATGCCCCGTTCCTTCTGCAGCCGGTGCAGGGCGTCCAGGAAAGCCCGGCGCGAGCCCGGGTCCAGCCCGGTGGTCGGCTCGTCCAGCAGCAGGACCTTGGGCCGGGTCATCATCACCTTGGCCAACTCGACCTGGCGGGCCAGGCCGCCCGACAGGGTCTCGACCTTGTCGGCTTGGCGATCCTTGAGGTCGGTCCAGGCCAGCGCGTCATCCTTGCGCGCCTGGAACTCGGGCCCGCCGATGCCGTAAAGGTCGGCATGGATGCGGATGTTTTCCGCCACCGTCAGATGCTTGTCGACCGCAGGGCTTTGGAACACCACCCCCATGATGCGCCGCACCTCGGCGCCCTGGAGGCCCAAGTCGAAGCCGCCGATGGTCACGGTTCCCCGGCTGGGGGTGGCCAGCCCGCACAGGATGCGAAACAGGGTCGATTTGCCCGACCCGTTCGGTCCCGACAGAATGGTGAACTGTCCTTCCGGCACGTCGAGCGTCAGGTCGAACAGGGCGGTTCGCTCGGGCTGTTTGCGGCCGGCGGGATAGACGTGGCGAAGCTGGTCGATGCGGATCATGAGGTGCTGCTTACTTCAGGTGGCGGGCGGGCGCAAGCACCCCGGTCAAGCGCGGTAGTTTTATAATCATTTTAAACTTTGCGCAAGGAACGGCAGAAGGCGGCGAAGCGGGGCGCCCATGGGCTGGCGCCGACGCTGCGCAGGTGGGCATAGGTGGCCAGGGCGTTCCTGACGATCAGCCCGTCGCGGTTCTGGCCGATGCCGGCGCCGCGCACCACCTCATAGGCGAAGCGGGCCTCGGCATCCAGATTCTCGATGCGGGAATGGTGGAATTCGTGGGCCGGGACCACGGCGGGGCCTTGCTCCAGGCGCGGCCAGGGGAAATCGGCGGTCTCGCGCAGGCGGACATAGCCGCGCCCTTGCGGCCGTGCATGCATCACGGCGTCGCCCGGCACCAGTCCGACCATTTCGCGCCGCGTGCCGTGCCAGACGATGGCGCGCGACAGATACATCAGGCCGCCGCACTCGGCATAGATCGGCAGGCCGGCCTGGGCCTTGTTCAGCAGGTCGGCGCGGAAGGATCGGTTGGCCTCGAGCCGTTCGGCCGAGGTCTCGGGGAAGCCGCCGCCGATGAACAAACCGTCCAGATCGTCGGGCAGGGTGGAATCGGACAGCGCGTTCAGGAACACCAGTTCGGCGCCGGCCGCCTTCAGGGCATCGAAATCGTCGGGATAATAGAAGCCGAAGGCGGGATCCTTCAGCACGCCGATCCGCAAATCCGGCGCCGGCCACGCGGCGGGCGAGGGGAACACTTCCGTCTCGGGCGCGGTGGCGGCCAGGGCGATGATGGCGTCCAGATCGACCTGGGCGGCGACGCAGGCCTGCAAACTGGCGATGGCGGCGGCGGCCTCGGCCGCCTCGTTGGCCGGGACCAGGCCCAGATGGCGTTCCATGATCTCCATCTCGGGCGAACGATGGACGGCGCCGACCACCGGAATGCCGGTGTAATGGGCGACCACGTCGCGCAGCTTCCTCTCGTGCCGGGGGCCGCCGACCTTGTTGAGGATCACGCCTGCGATGCGGATGGAATCGTCGAAGGCCTGATAGCCCTTCAACAGGGGCGCGATGCCCCGGGTCATGCCGGTGGTATCGACCACCAGCACCACCGGCGCCTCCAGCCAGGCGGCCAGGCTGGCGCTGGAATTGGACCCTTCCAGATCCATGCCGTCGAACAGGCCCTTATTGCCCTCGATCAGGCTGATGTCGGCGCCGCGGCTGTAACGCTCGAAGCTTTCGCGGATCAGCTTGGGCGGCTGGGTGTGGAAGTCCAGATTGCGGCAGGTGCGACCGCAGGCGGCCGACAGCCACAAGGGGTCGATATAGTCCGGTCCCTTCTTGAACGGCTGGACCGCCAGCCCCCGGGCGGCCAAGGCGGCGGCCAGCCCGACGGTGACGGTGGTCTTGCCCGAGGATTTATGCGCCGCCGAGATCAGCAGGCGCGGGGCGTGGCGAGTGTTCATGCCCGTGGGCCTTCCCACGGGCATGCGGCCGCCATTGAGGCGGCGGCCAAGGGCGCGGATGCGCCCGCCCGGCGAGGGCAAACCAAGTTCACACCGCCCCCGGGATGCGGGTCTTGATGCGGTCGCGCCACATCGCCTGGGCCGCCCCTTCGGCCTCGGCCACCGAGGCGGCACGGCCGGAATAGCGCAGCACGATGGCGATGGTGCCGGCGATGGCGGCCGCCGCCACCTCGTCCTTGTCCTCGCCGGTCCACAGCGCCTTCAGGCGCGGCAGCTCCAGCCCGTCCTCCTTGTCGCGGGTGCCGGCGATCAGGGCCGGCCATTCCTCGGTGCCGGGCTGGCCGTCGGCCAGGAAGGCCACCGTGCAATCCTTCTCGGGCCGGCGCTCGACCTCGCCGCCATCGCCCTTGAACACCGCCGCGAAACGCTCGCCCATCAGGCGCGAGCCTTCCTGGTGCACCGGCATATAGGGCGGGTGGGTGACGCCGTTGATGGTGAAGGCGGCGCCAAACGGGTTGACCATGCGTGCCACCGTGTGGATCGGCGAGCGCAGCCCCAGCAACTGGCGCAGCCCCATCACCTGATGCAGGCGGGGCGACAAGTTCTCCAGGGTCATGTAGGCGAAATTGTGGGCGCGCAGCTGGGCGCAGGCCTGCTCGGCGCTGGTGGCGGCCGGCACCCCCAGCGAGGCCAGGGCCTCGGACGAATAGACCCGGCCGGCGGTGTGGTTCTCGGCCCCGTGCATGAACACCGAAATGCCGTGCTGGGCCAGGGTCAGCGCCGCCAGCAGGTAATGCGGCAATTGCCGCGACTTGCCGGCATAGGACGCCCAGTCCACGTCCACCTTGGGGGCGTCGGCCGGCAGTTGGATGGAGTCCTTGATGGCCAAGGCCAGGCCGGCCGCTTCCTCGGGCAGTTCGGTCTTGACCCGCAGCAGGCACAGGAAGGCGCCCAGCTGCGCCTGTTCGACCTCGCCCTTCATGATCATGGTCATGGCGGCGCGGGCCTCGTCCATGGTCAGCGGCCGCGACAGGTTGGGGCCCTTGCCGAGAATGCGGACATATTGCGCGAAGGGATGTTCCTGCGGCGTGGCGCCATGTGCACGGGGGTGAGCCAAAGCCTGTCTTCCTTGATCCAGTGGGGCGGCGGATAAGGTTCAGTTTATCCTGATATGCCGGGGGCGGCGCAAGCCTTGACCGTGCCGCCGCGCACGGTCTATAAAACTGAACCGTTCAGTTCAGAGTCTGCCATGAAAAAGCGCCTGTTCCCCCTGTTGGCCGTCCTGGTCCTTGTCAGCGCCTTCTTCGGCTGGCGGTGGTGGACCGATCTGCGTTTCGAGCAGACGACCGACGATGCCTATGTCGAAGGCGACATCACCCACCTGTCGGCCAAGGTGGCCGGCCATGTCGCGGCGGTGCTGGCCGCCGACAATCAGGCGGTCAAGGCGGGCGAGATGCTGCTGAGGCTCGACGACCGCGACCAGCGGGCCAGGCGCGACGAGGCGGCGGCCCTGGTGGCGGCGCGGGCGGCGCAACTCGAGCAATTGGACGACAAGGTCGCGGTGCAACTGGCGCTGCTGACCCAGGCCGGGGCCGGCATCTCGGCGGCCCAGGCCGATCTGGTGCGCAGCCGCGCCGATCTGGAACGCACCCGCGCCCTGGTGCGCGACGATTATGTCAGCCGCCAGCGCTTCGACAAGGAAACCGCCGACGCCGCCAAGGCCGAGGCCGGGCTGAAGGGCTCGGCGGCCGGGGCCAACGCCGCCAAGCGGCAGGTGGCGGTGCTGGAAAGCGACCGCGCCATCGCCATCGCCCAGTTGGATCAGGCCAAGGCGCAATTGGCCCTGGCCGAAAGCGACGTTGACGCCACCATCATCCGCGCCCCCATCGACGGCATCGTCGGCAACCGGGCGGCCCGGGTCGGGTCCTATGTGCGGCCCGGCCAGCATCTGCTGACGGTGGTGCCGGTCGTCGGCCTGTGGGTCGAGGCCAATTTCAAGGAAACCCAGCTGACCCGCATCCGTCCCGGCCAAGTCGCGCACCTGAAGGTCGATGCCTTTCCCGATGTGGAATTGATCGGCCGGGTCGCCAGCTTCTCGCCGGCCTCGGGCGCCAAGTTCAGCCTGCTGCCGCCGGAAAACGCCACCGGCAACTTCACCAAGGTGGTGCAACGGGTGCCGGTGCGCATCGAACTGGCGGCCGACCATCCGCTGATCGGGCGCCTGGCGCCGGGTCTGTCGGTGGTGGCGACGGTGCGGACCGGGCCATGAGCCCGGCCGATCCGCGCCTTTCGGTCCGCCCCGAGGACCGGGTGGTGTCGGTCCGCGACTGGATCGGCTTCATGGCCATGGTGCTGGGCATGTTCATGGCGATCCTGGACATCCAGATCGTCGCCAGCTCGATCGCCCAGATCCAGGCCGGCCTGTCGGCCTCGGCGGACGAGATCAGCTGGGTCCAGACCGCCTATCTGATCGCCGAGGTGGTGATGATCCCGCTGTCGGGCTGGGCGGCCAAGGTGTTCTCGACCCGCTGGCTGTTCCTGGCCTCGTGCGTCACCTTCACACTCGCCTCGGTGGCCTGCGCCATGGCCTGGAGCATCGAATCGATGATCGTCTTTCGCGCCATCCAGGGTTTCCTGGGCGGGGCGATGATCCCCACGGTGTTCGCCACCTCGTACCTGATGTTCCCGCCCCGCAGCCAGGCCGGCATCTCGGTGCTGATCGGGCTGGTGGCGACCATGGCGCCGACGCTGGGGCCGACCCTGGGCGGCTGGCTGACCGAGGCGTTCAGTTGGCACTGGCTGTTCCTGATCAACATCGTCCCCGGCCTGGCTGTGGCGACCCTGGTCTGGACCTTCGTCGATGTCGATCGGCCGCGCCTGTCGATGCTGAAGGGCTTCGACATGGCCGGCATCGTGCTGGTCGCCCTGTTCCTGGGCTCGCTGCAATACATCCTGGAGGAAGGCCCCGGCGACGATTGGTTCGACGAGCCGAAGATCGTGGTGATGTCGGCTTTGTGCGCCGTCGCCGGCCTGGCCTTCCTGTGGCGCGAGCTGACCTGCGCCCAGCCGGTGGTCGAGTTGAAGGCCTTCGCCGACCGCAATTTCGCCGTGGGATGCCTGTACAGCTTCATCATCGGCATCGGCCTTTACGGCTCGGTCTATGTGATCCCGCTGTTCCTGGGCCGGGTGCGCGGCTATTCCGCCCTGGAAATCGGCCTGACCATGATGGTCACCGGCGCCTTTCAGTTCCTGTCGGCGCCGTTGGCCGGCAATCTGGCCCGCCACATCGACCTGCGCGCCATGCTGGGGTTGGGCCTGGGCCTGTTCGGGGCCGGCCTGTGGCTGAACCATGTGCTGACCAGCGAATGGGGCTATTGGGAAATGTTCCTGCCCCAGGCCGTCCGCGGCCTGTCCTTGATGTTCTGCTTCGTGCCGATCAACGCGGTGGCCTTGGGCCATCTGGCCCCGGCGGCGGTGCAGAACGCGTCCGGGCTTTACAATCTGATGCGCAATCTGGGCGGCGCCATCGGCCTGGCCGCCATCACCACCACCTTGGGCGATCGCGTCGATTTCCACTATGCCCGGCTGGCGGAAAAGGTGACCTGGGACAATCTGGAAGCGGTGACCCGCCTGGGCGAGATTTCCGCCCGCATGGCGGCGATGGTTCCCGGTGATCCCGATCAGGCGGCCCTGAAGGTGCTGGTCAACCTGACCAAGCAGCAGGCCATGACCATGGCCTTCGGCGACGTCTTGCTGGGCATGAGCCTGGTATTCGTTGCCGGGTTGCTGCTGATGCCGCTGGTCCACAAGGTCGGCCACCCGTCGGCGGGTGGCGGCGGGCACTGAATTTGGCCAATCAACCCTCTGATGAGGCGATCAACAGAAAGCGGGCGATGGATGGTACCTGAACGCTTTCAGCGGCGCCGCCTCCCAATCGGACGGGGAGCGACAGTCGCGGCGGCGTTCTTGGCATTCCTATTGCATTCGCGAATGTCACAAGCCGGCTCTCCCGAGTGCGCTTAGGTGCGCCTCAGTTCAGAAAAACGGGTTAATTCCTATGGGATAGATGGTGCCGGCGGAGGGACTCGAACCCCCGACCTTGGCTTTACGAAAGCCCTGCTCTACCAACTGAGCTACGCCGGCATCAAGGGCGGCGCCCAAGTTCAGGCACCGCGAAGGCCCGGAAGTTATCCGCAGCCAAAGACAAAAGCAAGGGGTCAGGGACGGACGAACCGGGCCCGGGCGCCTCGCTCGATGGCCGCGGCAACCAGGCGGTCGACCTCCAGCTTGTGGCGGATCAGTTCCAGCAAGCGCATCACCTCGGGATGGGCTTCGCCGTCCGAGGCGGCCACGTCGCAGGCCAGCGCATAGGCGGTTTCGCGCAGCCAGGCCGGCAGCGACGCCTTGATGACGTCCAGCGCCCCGGCCATCCCGGCTTCCGAATCCAGCAACTCGGCGCAGGCCGCCGTGGTCTTGATCAGCAGCGCCGGATCGTACTCGCGAAAGATCGGCAGAAAGCGGACGATTTCACCAATGGTTTCCAGTTCGGCGTCGGTCATGTCACCGTCACACGCGGAAACCATCACCATGACGTAAACCAGACCTGCGTGATGGCTGAGCATGACTTATCCTTGAAAACGGCAAACAACAGATTTCCAAGGACTTTAGGCTTGCGGCCTCACGTTCCGTCAAGCATAGAATTCCAGCGGGGTCGCGTTTGCCCGTACGGGTGACAGGAGAAGGCAGGGATGGCCGCTAAAACCGTATTAGTAGTGGACGACAGTCGCGTCGCCCGCATGATGACCCGTCACCTGATCGAGCAGAACCGACCGGGCTGGATCATCGTCGAGGCCGAGACCGGCGAGCAGGCGGTCGAGCGCTTCCAGGAAGTGCTGCCGGACTTCACATTGATGGACGTCAACATGCCCGGCATCGACGGGCTGGAGGCCAGCCGGCGCATTCGCGCCATTGAACGGGCGGCGGTGATCACCTTGTTGACCGCCAACATCCAGGACCCGATCCGCCACCATGCCGAAGAGATCGGCATCGGCTTCATCAACAAGCCGTTGCGTGTCGAAGCCCTGCTGGCTTTCCTGGTCGAAGAGGCGCCATGACCTTCCTCATCGGTGACCTCGAACGCGATGCCATCACGGAACTGCTGAACATCGCCATCGGACAGGCCGCCGCCGGCCTGTCGCAATTGGTCGAGGACGAGGTGCGCCTGTCGGTGCCGTTCGTCGATTTCCTGACCCCGGACCAGGCCGCCCGACGGCTGGACATCGAAACCAAGGGCGGCGACGCCGTGGCGGTGCGCCAGCATTTCAACGGCCCGTTCGCCGGCGACATCTTGCTGCTGTTCCCGGAACGGCGCAGCCTGGATCTGGTTCGCCACATGCTGGGCGACGAGGTGCCGCTCAGCCAGTTGACCGAGCTGGAGCAAGAAGCCCTGCAAGAGGTCGGCAACATCATCCTCAACGGCTGCCTGGGCAGCCTGGCGAACCAGTTGAACATGCGGGTGGAAAGCTCGCTGCCGACCTATCTGCGCGGGCCGGGCGCGCGCATCCTGGCCGGCGGCAGTGTCGCCGGTGGCCGTGACGCGACGCCGGACAGCCAGGGGCTGGCGATGTTCCTGCACGTCGACTTCGCCCTGCTGAACAAGGATATCGACGGCTACCTCGCCTTCATCATGGATATCGCCTCGGCCGAACGGTTCGTCGATGCCGTCCGCGCCTATCTGGACGGCCGGATCTAGAATGAAGGAACCGGTCCAGCCTCGTTTACTGCATGCCCTGTCCGATGCCGCGGAAATCGGTCTTGTCCTGACCGACGGTCACGGGCGGGTGATGTTGTGGAACGACTGGATGGCCAAGGCGTCCCGCATCACCGAAAGCGACGCCAAGGGACGCCGGCTGGACGAAATCTTCCCCCAGCTCGACGGCAAGCGGGTGGTCGCGGCCATTGACGACGCGGTCGGCAAGGGGTTGTCGGCGGTGCTGACCTCGTCCTTGAACCGGACGCTGTTTCCGCTGTGGCACGACGGACGGATCCCCGGCAAGCCGGAACCGATGCATCAGATCGTGGTGGTCAAGCCGGTCAATGACGATGGTGGTCAGCAGGTCTGCCTGGTCCAGGTCTTCGACGTCACCAGCATGGCGCATCGCGAGGCATTGCTGCGCCAGCAGGCCCGCACCACCGAGGCGCTGGCCGAGAATTACCGTCTGTCCGAGTTGCACAACCGCGCCATCGTCGACAATACCGCCGATGCCATCATCACCTTCGGGGCCGACGGCGCCATCGGCACGTACAACCCGGCGGCCGAGCGGATTTTCGGCTATGACCCCTATGAAATCGTCGGCAAGCCGATCTCGGTGCTGATTCCGGAGCTGGTCACCGATCATGACGGGATCGACCCCACCGCCTTGTCGGGCGAACACCGCGAGCGGTCGGGCCTGCGCAAGATCGGCGCCACCTTCCCGCTGGAATTGTCGGTCAGCGAGATGGAACTGGGCGGCCAGCAATTGTACGTCGCCATCGCCCACGACATCACCGAAAGAAAGCAGGCCGAGGAAGACCTGCGCACCCAGAAGGAATGGCTGTCGACCCTGATCAACGCCATGCCCGATCTGGTCTGCTTCAAGGACGGCAAGGGCCGTTGGCTGGTGGCCAACCAGTTCTATCTGGATGTCGCCGGGCTGACCGGGATCGATTATCAGGGCCGTTCCGCCATCGAGCTGGCGCGGGTGTGCAAGGGCGACAGCGATTTTCTGCTGGGCACCTTGACCTCGGACGAGCGGGCGTGGAAGGAACGCGCCCCCATCGGCTATGAAAAGGAAATCAAAAGCCCGGGCGGGACGCCCAAGATTTTCGACGTGGTCAAGATCCCGCTGTTTCATGGCGACGGCAGCCGGCGCGGCATGGTCCTGGTCGGGCGCGACGTCACCGAGCGCAAGCTGGCCGCCGCCCGCATCGAGCACCTGGCCCATCACGACAGCCTGACCAGCCTGCCCAACCGCGTGCTGTTCCAGGAACGGCTGCGCAGCGCCCTGGGTCAGGCCAAGCGCAATGATTTCCGGGTGGCGCTGATGTTCCTGGACCTCGACAAGTTCAAGGACATCAACGACACGCTGGGCCACCATGTCGGCGACATGTTGCTGAAGGCGGTGGCCAAGCGGCTGCAGCGCTGCGTGCGCGAGACCGACACCGTGGCCCGGCTGGGCGGCGACGAATTCGCCGTGGTGCTGACCAATCTGGTCGATCCGGAAGGGGCGTCCAACGTCGCCGAAAGCATCATTTCCGCCATCAGCGACCCGTTCGGCCTGGACGAGCACGAGGTTCTGACCTCGACCTCGATCGGCATCACCCTTTACCCCGACGACGCCACCGATTCCGACACCTTGTTGAAGAACGCCGATCTGGCGATGTTTCGGTCGAAGGCGGAAGGGCGCAACAACTACCATTTCTACATCTCGGAAATGGACGCCGAGGTGCAGGCCCGCAAGGTGGTCGAGCGCGACCTGCGCCTGGCGCTGGGGACCGAGCAACTGGAACTGCATTACCAGCCCCTGGTCGAGGTGGCGACCGGCCAGGTGGTCGGCTGCGAGGCGCTGATCCGCTGGAAGCATCCGACCCGGGGCTGGGTCAGCCCGGCCGAGTTCATCCCCATCGCCGAACGCACCGACCTGATCGCGCCCTTGGGCCGCTGGATCTTGCACCAGGCCTGCCTGCAGGGCCGCGACTGGGCGCGCGAAGGGCTGCCGCCGATGAAGATCGCCGTCAATTTGTCGCCGGCCCAGTTCAAGCATCACCAGGGATTGGTGGCGATGGTGGCCGACATCCTGGCCCAGACCGGGCTGCCGGCCGACCAGTTGCAGCTGGAAATCACCGAAGGCATCGCCATGCACAATATCGACGCCACCCTCGAGGTGCTGCGTCAATTGCGCGAGATGGGGGCGCTGATCTCGATCGACGATTTCGGCACCGGCTATTCGTCGCTGAACTACCTGAAGCGCTTCCCGGTGGACAAGCTGAAGATCGACCGCTCGTTCGTGGTCGATATCGGGCTGCACCCCGACAATGCGGCGGTGGTGCAGGCCATCGTCAACCTGGGTCACAGCTTGGGCACCCGCGTCAATGTCGAGGGCGTCGAGACCCGCGAGCAGCTGGATTTCCTGATCGCTCACAAGGTCGACGAGGCGCAGGGCTTCTTGTTCTCGAAGGCGCTGCCGGCCGACCAGTTCGCCGAATTCGTCCACAAGCACAGCCCGTGGCCGATCCACCAGGGGTGACGCAGTCACTCGTGAGGAGTCCCACGGTTTCGCCTGGGGGGCCTTTCACCTGGTCTTCGTGAGGCAAGTTCGCGCTCAAGCAAGCCTTCCGCGCGGTACTTTCATATTTTCCCACCATGAGGCTTGCGGACTTGCCCGGAAAGAGCGGGCAGAGTCGATTAAGAGCACTGTCACCGGAACCCGCGGGAAGAGCGGGCAGAGTCGATGAAGTGCACTTCTGTCACCGGAACCCGCAACCCGACGGCACGGCAGATCCCCGCCGCATGCCATATGGCAAGCGCGCGGGGTATTGGACGAACAAAATGGCCGCATTCATACAGCGCCGCCGCCGCCACGTATTCAGGAGACCCGGCTAAAACCGACCCTCCAACCGAATCCGCCTGGAATCGGCCTCAGAACGCGACTCAGGGTCATGTAGATGCCGCAAAAAAACATTTTAACAGCATGTCTAAAGCACAATATTCTATCTTAAGATGTCGGCCCTGGGGCGGCCATGTCTGTTAGGAGGATGGAATGACTGAAGGTGATAAAAAACCATGCCAAAATAATGTACTTCTCCACAAAGCGATATCACGAGGGGCGTTTGATGGTATAAATGAAGAAGAGGCTGCAATATCAGCGCTCATGTGTGGCCCAGATGACTGCACTGATAACAAAGAATGTGAGGAATTGGCCCTTATTCTTTTTGCAAAAAGGGTACGATAGAATTAAGCCGACATTTCCCATTTGAGGCACACGTTCGCCCCCTGCTGACGGCAGAATAACCAAAATCCAGCCGAACCAGAAGGCAGAATGGCGCAACGGTTGCTTCCATCGCATCATAATCGCCATCTCTACTGCCTTGACCGGCCCCAGCGGCGCGATTCCAGCCCATTTTGCAACGTGGCTGGCGCACTTTGCCTGTCGTTTGTTCCGGTGACAGTGCACTCAATACCCCCTTCGCAAACCCATACCTTCTTCGGGCCCGCAGTCAACAGCTTTGAGCCGGGGTTCCGGTGACAGTGCACTCAATACCCCCTTCGCAAACCCATACCTTCTTCGGGCCCGCAGTCAACAGCTTTGAGCCGGGGTTCCGGTGACAGTGCACTCAATACCCCCTTCGCAAACCCATACCTTCTTCGGGCCCGCAGTCAACAGCTTTGAGCCGGCAACGGCACAGAACGCCAGGGTTTCATCCAAGCCCCCGATTGCGGTGACAGTGCACTAAATTAATCGTATTTGCCGTTCGCTTTGATTTTATGTCTATGTTTTTTGCCCCGGCTTTGATGGTTTGAGTGACTATTCCACCTCGTGGGTCAGGGCCAGGCGGGCGTAGTCGTTCTTGCGATAGCTCTCGATCAAATCGTGGACGTCGGCGGGCGGTACGCCGACGGTGGTCAGGGCGTGGCCGGCGAGGTGCAGGCTGCCTTCCAGGATTTCCGGCACCACCACATGGGCGCCCAGCGCTTCCAGCACCCGGGCCTGGCGGCGGTCGCGGGCGCGCACCAGCAGACGCAGATCGGGGAAGGCGCGCTTGAGGCGTGGCACCAGCTTCTCGCGCCCCGAGCCGGAATTGATGGTCATCACCACCAGGCGGGCGCGGGCGGCGCCGACCGCCTTCAGCACATCGACCTTGCGGACGTCGCCGAAATAAACCGGCTGGCCCTTGGCGCGCAGTAATTCGACCATGTGCGGGTCGCGGTCCAGGGCGACGAAGGGGATCGATTTCTCGGCCAGGATGGTGGCGACGATCTGGCCCGACCGGCCGCAGCCCACCAGGACCACATGGTCCTTGAGGTCCTTGGCATCCTCGTCGGGGACGTGCGCGGCCCCTTGCTGGCGGCGGTGGCGCCGGATCACCCAATCGCCGATCGCCGCCAGGATCGGGGTCAGCGCCATGCTGATGGCGACCACCGCCGTAATGATCTCGACGGTGGCGGCGTTGGTCAGGCCGACCTGGCCGGCCTTGGCCAGCACCACGAAGGCGAACTCGCCGCCCTGGGCCAGCAGCAGGCCAAGGTTCAAGGCGGTGGCCAGCGGAAAGCGGAAGGCCAAGGCCAGCCCGGTCAGGATCAGCGCCTTGCCGGCCAGCAGGGCGCCGACCATGGTCGCCATTTCAGGCAGGCGGGCCAGCACCTGATGCGGATCGACCACCATGCCGACCGTCAGGAAGAACAGGCCCATCAGCAGGCCGCGAATGGGTTGCAGGTCGGCTTCGACCTGATGGCGGAACTCGGTACTGGCCAGCAGCACGCCGGCCAGGAAGGCGCCCAGGGAATGGGACAGGCCGGCGGCCTCGGTGGCGAAGCTGGTGCCGATCACCGCCAGCAGGGCGGCGGCGACGAACACTTCCGGCGAATGGGTGCTGGCGACCGCCTGGAACAGCGGACGCAGCGCCAGGCGGGCGGCGGCGAAGATCAGCGTCATGGCGATGGCGGCCTTGCCCACCGACAGGCCCAAGGCGGCCGCGCCCGACAGGAAATCGTGGCTGGTGGCCAAAAGCGGGATCAGCACCAACAGCGGCACCACCGCCAGGTCCTGCAAGATCAGCACCGCCACGGCGACGCGGCCGCCCTGGCTGTTCATGCTGCCCTGATCCGACAGGATCTGCAGGACGAAGGCGGTCGAGGAAAAGGCCAGGGCGAAGCCGATCACCAGGGCCGGGCGGAAATCGGTGCCGACCAGGGTCAGGGCCAGCGTGGCGGCCAGGCCGGTCAGCATCACCTGGGCGCTGCCCAGCCCGAAAATGTAGTGGCGGATCACCTTCAGGCGTTCCCACGACAATTCCAGGCCGATCATGAACAGCAGGAAGACGATGCCCAGCTCGGCCAGGCCGCGGGTGCCGTCATTGTCGGCGATCAGACCCAGCCCGACCGGGCCGACCACCGAGCCCGCCACCAGATAGCCCAGCACCGGGCTGACGCGCAGACGCTGGCACAGCGGCGAGATCACCACCGCGACGGCCAGGAAAACCAGGATATCCTCGATGATCCCGTGATGCACGTCAGGCTCCGAAGAAGGGCTTCCCGTTGGTCTTAACGGGGAAGCGCCTTCTCGGTAAGTGGGGAATGCCCCTTATGGACGCTAGCGGACCAGCGGCTTGTACTTGATGCGGTGCGGCTGGTCGGCGTCGTTGCCCAGGCGGCGGTGACGGTCAGCCTCGTAATCTTGGTAATTGCCCTCGAACCACACCACCTGGGAATCGCCCTCGAAGGCCAGGATGTGGGTGGCGATGCGGTCCAGGAAGAAGCGATCGTGGCTGATGACCACGGCGCAGCCGGGGAACTCGGCCAGGGCGTCTTCCAGCGCCGACAGGGTCTCGACGTCCAGGTCGTTGGTCGGTTCGTCCAGCAGGATGACGTTGGCCGGCCGTGACAGCATCTTGGCCAGATGGACGCGGTTGCGTTCGCCACCGGACAGCACGCCGACCTTCTTTTGCTGGTCGGCGCCCTTGAAGTTGAACAGGCCGGCATAGGCGCGCGAATTGATCTTGCGCTTGCCCAGGTCGATCTCTTCCTGGCCGTCGGAAATTTCCTCGAACACCGTCTTGTCGGGGTCCAGGCTGTCGCGGCTTTGGTCGACATAGCCCAGCACCACCGTCTCGCCGACGGTGAAGGTGCCGCTGGTCGGCTGCTCGGCGCCGGTGATCATGCGGAACAGGGTGGTCTTGCCGGCGCCGTTGGGGCCGATGATGCCGACGATGCCGCCCGGCGGCAGCTTGAACGACAGGTTCTCGTACAACAGATTGTCGCCGAAGGCCTTCGAGACGTTGTCGGCCTCGATGACCTTGCCGCCCAGGCGCGGACCCGGCGGCACGGTGATGACGGCCGGGCCGGTGGCCTTTTCCTGGCTCTTGGCGACCAGATCCTCGAAGGCGTTGATGCGGGCCTTGCTCTTGGTCTGGCGGGCCTTGGGCGAGGCGCGCACCCATTCCAGTTCGTCGCGGATGGCGCGCTGGCGGGCGGTTTCCTCGCGTTCTTCCTGGGCCAGGCGCTTTTGCTTCTGCTCCAGCCAGCTGGTGTAATTGCCCTCGTAGGGGATGCCGTGGCCGCGCTCCAGTTCCAGGATCCAGCCGGTGACGTTGTCCAGGAAGTAGCGGTCGTGGGTGATCATCACCACGGTCCCGGAATAGGATTCCAGATAGCGTTCCAGCCAGGCCACCGATTCGGCGTCCAGGTGGTTGGTCGGTTCGTCCAGCAGCAGCATGTCGGGGTGGGACAGCAGCAGCCGGCACAGGGCGATGCGGCGCTTTTCGCCGCCCGACAGCGTGGCGACGGACGAATCGCCCGGCGGGCAGCGCAGGGCGTCCATGGCGATCTCGATCTTGCGGGTCAGGTCCCAGGCGTCGAGATGGTCGATCTTTTCCTGCAGCTCGCCCTGTTCGGCGATTAGGTCGTTCATTTCGTCGTCGGACAGTTCCTCGGCGAACTTGGCCGAGACCTCGTCGAAGCGATCCAGCAGGGCCTTGGTCTCGGCCACCGCTTCCATGACGTTGCCCAGCACGTCCTTGGCCGGGTCCAGCTGCGGCTCTTGCGCCAGATAGCCGATCTTGACCCCTTCGGCCGCCCAGGCCTCGCCGCCATATTCCTTGTCGATGCCGGCCATGATCTTCAGCAAGGTCGACTTACCTGCGCCGTTGGCGCCCAGCACGCCGATCTTGGCGCCTGGCAGGAACGACAGGGTCAGACCCTTCATGATGTCCTTGCCGCCGGGATAGGCCTTGGTCAGGTTCTTCATCACATAGATGTATTGGTAGCTGGCCATGGAATCCTCCGGGCGAGAAAAAGCTTTGGGGCGGGTTTAGACAGCGGGGCGTCAATCGTCAAGAGATTGCACCCCAGCCCTGCCCGTTTCCCCCCTTGCCAGCCGCGCCGACACCTGAAAGCATGGTGCCTTATTCGGTAAAGATGCTTGGGAGGGCCTCGATGACCGGCAAGACACCTTCGCTTCCCCGTTGCGCCGCTCTGGTCGGCCCGTTCGCCGCCGGCAAGACCAGCCTGCTCGAGGCCTTGCTGCTGCGCGCCGGCGCCATCGCCCGCCAGGGCCGCATCAAGGACGGCAACACCGTCGGCGATGCCAGCGCCGAAGCCCGCGCCCGCCTGATGAGCGTGGACCCGACCATCGTCGCCACCGACTATCTGGGCGAGAAATGGACCCTGATCGATTGCCCCGGCTCGGTCGAGTTCCAGCAAGACACCTTCAACGCCCTGGCCATCGTCGATGCCGCATTGGTGGTGTGCGAGCCCGATCCCGCCCGCGCGGTGATGGTGGCGCCGCTGTTGAAGTTCCTGGACGAGCGGCGCATCCCGCACATGCTGTTCATCAACAAGGTCGATAGCGCCGGCACCCGCCTGAAGGAAACGCTGGAAGCGCTGCAGGGCGTGTCGGAACGCCCGCTGGTGCTGCGCGAGGTGCCGATCCGCGAGGGCGACAAGGTCACCGGCTTCATCGATCTGGTCAGCGAGCGGGCCTATAAGTACCAGCCCGGCCAGGCCTCGGACCTGATCAAGATCCCCGATGCCATCAAGGACGAGGAGCAATTGGCCCGCCAGGAAATGCTGGAGCATCTGGCCGATTTCGACGACCATCTGATGGAAGAGTTGCTGGAAGACGTCCAGCCGCCCAAGGACGAGGTCTATGACGACCTCGCCAAGGACCTGGCCGACGATCTGATCGTGCCGGTGTTCTTCGGCTCGGCCGAGACCGACGGCGGCATCACCCGGCTGTGGAAGGCGCTGCGCCACGAGGTGCCGGCCCCCACCGCCACCGCCGCCCGGGTCGGCTTCGCCAATGGCGGCCCTTCCATCGCCCGGGTGTTCAAGACCGTCCATGCCGCCCATACCGGCAAGCTGTCCTATGCCCGCATCCTCAGGGGCGAGTTCGCCGACGGCCAACAGGTCGATGGTTCCCGCGTTTCCGGCCTGTACCTGCCCGCCGTCGGCGGCCCGGCCAAGGCGGCCAAGGTGGCCTTGGGCGAAGTGGCGGCGTTCGGCCGTCTGGATACCGTCAATACCGGCGACGTGCTGGGCGGCGAGGCCCATGGCGGGGCGGCGTGGCCGGCTCCGCTGGAGCCGCTGGCCGGGCTGGCGGTCGAGGCCGAGAAGAAGGGCGACGACGTCAAGCTGTCGGGTGCCCTGGTGAAATTGTGCGAGGAAGACCCGTCCTATCGCCTGGAAAACAACGCCGAGTTCTCGGAGCTGGTGCTGTGGGGTCAGGGCGAGATTCACCTGCTGGTGGCCTTCGAGCGGCTGAAAAGCCGGTTCGGCATGGCGGTGGTGACCCACAAGCCGACGGTTCCCTATAAGGAGACCATCAAGAAGGCGACCAGCGTGCATGGCCGCCACAAGAAGCAATCGGGCGGGCATGGCCAGTTCGGCGACGTCCATATCGACATCCGGCCGCAGCCGCGTGGGGCCGGCTTCGCCTTCGAGGACAAGATCGTCGGCGGCGCCATTCCGCGCAACTACATCCCGGCGGTGGAAGACGGCGTGGTCGAGTTCCTGAAGCAGGGCGCGCTGGGCTTCCCGGTGGTGGACATCGCGGTGACCTTGAAGGACGGCAGCTTCCACGCCGTCGACAGTTCCGACATGGCCTTCAAGACGGCGGCCCGCATCGCCATGGTCGAGGGCATGCCCCAATGCGAGCCGGTGCTGCTGGAACCGATCCTGCAGGTCGAGATTTCGGTGCCGTCGGACTGCACCTCGAAGGCGCAGCGCATCATTTCCGGCCGGCGCGGCCAGATCCTGGGCTATGACGGCAAGGAAGGCTGGGCCGGCTGGGATCAGGTGTCGGCCTATCTGCCCCAGGCGGAAATGGGCGACCTGATCGTCGAACTGCGCTCGCTGACCATGGGCGTCGGCACCTTCTCGTGGCGGTTCGACCACTTGCAGGAACTGACCGGCCGCGCCGCCGACAAGGTGGTCGAGGACCGGAAGGCCTCGCTGGCCAAGAAGGGGTAAGGGGCATAGGCGTTAACATAGCCTGGACAGGCGGGCGTGAGCGTGATTCAAGATGGAATGACTCATCCATCATGCCCCCCT